>NZ_CP022437.1:3098158-3717790 GCF_002224365.1 Virgibacillus necropolis
CGCCGATTTCATCTGCTGCGCTTAATGCTGTTTTTGCCAGATCATCTTCTTTTGGTACATTAAACCCTAAATATTTCTTCTCAAACCTCACTTTTGCGCTACCGTCATGTTGTTCTGCCGCTTTTTCAACAGCTGCTTTCATGTGTTCCAACTGATTATCTAAGCCCTCTTTTTCAAAACTACGTACTTCCCCGACTAATTCAACTTCACCTGGAATAATGGAAGACATTGTTCCACCTTTAATAACACCAATATTAGCTAACGTTTGGTCATCAATCTTACCAAGCTTCATATTTTTCAATGCGTCTGAAGCGATAAGGAATGCATTGATCCCTTCTTCTGGATTCAAACCGATATGAGAAGACCTTCCTTTTATATCGCAATAAATACGACTGCTATAAGGACCTTGCAAAATAATCTGACCTACATCCCCACTACTGTCAAAAATAAAGCCTTTTTTACTCTTTACTAATGAATAATCCAAATGGCTTGCTCCGACAAGTCCAGGTTGTTCATTAACCGTAAGAACTAATTCGATTGGTCCGCATGGGGTCCCGGATTCTTGAATAACTTTAATACCCTCCAGATAGGCAGCTAATGCAGCTCGATCGTCTGCCCCGAGTATCGTTGTGCCATCTGAATAAATAATTCCATCTTTTATAACTGGATCCAATCCTTCAGTCGGAAGTACCGTGTCCATATGTGTGGATAAAAATAAAGGTTCAGCATCTGAATCAGTACCTTCCCACCAGGCAATCAGATTACCGCAGTTCCCTCCAAACTCCTTATGAGCTTCATCAAACTGAATTGAAAAACCCAGTTCTTCCAGTTTTGGAATTAAAAATTCCGCCATTGGCTTTTCACTGCCACTAGGCGCATTGATTTTTGCCAATTCTAAAAAGCTGTCTAATAAGCGTTCTTCATTTATTTTTACTGTTGTTTTATTTTCACTTACCAATCTAATCCATCCTTTCCTTATCCATTTCTAGTGATGACTGTTTTTCCCCTTTTTATAACACGGTCGACAACGTTGCTACCAAGACGATAAATAACATGTTCATAGGAGGGGATATCCCAAATCTGGATATCTGCTAGCTTCCCTTTTTCAATGGAGCCACGGTCTTGATCCAATTCCAGTGATTTCGCACCATTAATAGTCGCCGCGCGTATCGCCTCTTCAGGTGACATCCCATATAATCTGCATGCCAGCACCATGACAAACTGCATTGACTCTGTCCAGTTACCTGGATTCAAATTTGTTGCAAGAGCCACTGTTAAGCCATTATCAATCATCGATCTTGCATCAAATGGTCGTTTATGTGCCACCGCAAAATCCAACGAAGGCATAAGAACTCCGATCACACCAGCATCTGCCATCTTCTTCATAACCTCAGGCGGAGTAAAATTAAGATGATCTGCTGAAACAACTTTCATTTCTGCTGCTAAATCTGATCCACCGATATAGGAGTAGGCATCCGTATGGACTTTAGACTTTAGGCCAGCTTTTTCACCAGCTTCAAGCATTCTACGCGTATCTTCCACGTCAAAGTGCGAGTCTTCTATCCAAACATCATGAAAAGTAGCAAGATTACGCTCTTTTACTTGGGGAATCATTTCCTCGATAATCTGATCGATATAATTTTCTTTTGTCATATCATCTGGCCATCCATGTGCACCAAGAAATGTATTCACAATATCCATCTCTGAGTTATTGTTTAATTCAGAGGCTACTTCTAAAATTTTCATCTCATCTTTTGTACTTAAACCATATCCACTTTTCACTTCAACAGTAGTGGTACCGGATTCCAACATACCTTTTATCTTTTTTTCAGTAGATTGATAGAGTTCTTGGTTACTTGCGTTTCTTGTCTTATTGACCGAGACCATCACGCCTGTTTCTATGCCTCTCCGTTTTAACTCTTCTGGATCTGAGGTAGTCATTTTCGCAGCATATTCTTCAACACGGGATCCGCCAAAAACGGTATGTGTATGACTATCCACAAATCCCGGTGCCACCACTTTACCAGTAGCATCAATTATTTCTGCCTGCTCAATATCAACATTTTGTGTGACATCTTCTTTTGAACCAACTGCAATTATCTTCTCACCGGATATCGCTATCCAGCCATCTATAATTTTTCCAATTGAATCAGCTTTATCACCTGTACAGGTTAAAACTTCATTTGCGTTCGTTATGACTAAGTCTGCTTTTTCTTTTTGATTAACCAATCGTTTTACCTCCTGTACGAAATTGCTAGACAAGTATTTTTAGGGAAAAGGGATATGCAACTGTGGCCATCCCCCTTCACCCTATTTTTATAATCTATTACTTTTGATCGTCTGGTCCGAAAGTAGCTGTAGGCGTCCACCAAAGTGGAATTTTGATACTTTCATCTGTAAGCTTCCCTTTCCCATTGGCAACATCTTTCGCACTTTCATAGCCTGCTTGCGCATGACGTACTACACCGATACCAGAGTCTACTGTCATACTAACTTCTAGGCGCATATTTGCCTCTTCCGTTCCATCAGCTATCATCGTTACCCCTGTGTGAACTGCTTCACCCATTGAATAGTTTGCTTGCAGGGCAATCAAATCACACATACCAACAGCATTAAGCAAGCCATTCAGTACAGGCCAATCAGAAATCAAATCACCGCCATCAGGCATGTTTTCCGATTCAAACGTCGGATTTACGATCGACCCCGAATCAAGGTTGTCACGTGAGAATGCAACAGGTCCTTTTAAATCGCCTCGCTTAACCATTTCGTTAACTTCAAGAGCAAATTCTTTCCGTTGACCGAAGCCTAAATAACAAATACGGGCAGGTAATCCTTCAATCGGAATGTGCTCCTTAGCTAAATTAATCCATCTAGTGACAAGTAAATCGTCTTTGAACTTTTCAAGAACCATATTGTCAATTTTCTCTAAATCGGAAGGATCACCAGACATGCATATCCAACGGAATGGTCCACGGCCTTCACAGAAAAGTGGTCTGATATATTCAGCGACAAAACCTGGAATTTTCATTGCTTCATCTTCTGGCATCCCACCGTCGCGACACTCCTTACGTAAGCTTGTGCCGTATTCAAAAGCATGTACACCATCATCAAAGAATTTATTCGTTACTCGCAATTCACGGATCATTGTTTCTTGTGCTTTTTGCAAATAAAGTTGACGATCTCTTTTACGCAATTCGTCCGCCTCTTCCACCGTAAAACCAGCAGGCAAGTAGGAAATCGGATCATGGGCTGGTGTCATGGAAGTAAGAATATCTGGTTTAAATCCTTTTTCGTATGCTTCCTCGAAAATGTCAGCAGCGTTCCCAACTACGCCAATTCCGATAGCCGTACCTTCTGTCGCATTCTTCTCAGCCAATGCAATTGCCTCATCAAGCGAGTCTGCAAGGACATCGATATAACCAACTTTCATACGACGCTCGATAATTTCAACATTTGAATCACAAAGAATTGCAACACCATTATGCATTGCCATAGCTCTTGTTTGGTTTCCACCCATTCCCCCTGCACCAGCAGTCAACATTATTTTCCCAACAAGCGAATCATTGTAATGTTTGCGTGCAATCGCAGAAAGTGTTTCAAACGTTCCTTGGATAACACCTTGTGTACCAATGTATTCCCAAGGGGCAGCAGTGTATTGAGCAAAAATTGTTAAGTTTTTATCCTGTAAATCATAGAATGTTTCCCATGTAGGTTTCATAATGTTGGTTGTTGCCATTACTACTTTTGGTGCATATTTATGTGTTTTAAAAACAGCAACTGGCATACCCGACTGAACGACCAATGTTTCATCTTCTTCCAATTCTTTTAACGATTTTACGATTGCGTGGTAAGACTCCCAGTTACGTGCAGCTTTTCCAATACCGCCATAAACAACAAGTTCTTCAGGTTTTTCAGCATTCTCCATGTTATTTTCAAGCATTCTGAGAATTGTTTCTTGTCTCCAACCTTTACAACGCAATTCACTTCCGCGTTGCGCTTTTACAGAGTATAGAATTTCTGGCTTCTGTTGTGTGTTTTGTTCAACCATTTTATATTTCCTCCTTGTAAATAAAACTCTTTTATTTTTGAAGCAAGTTTTTTAGATTGCGAAAAAAGCGCTTACATATAATTCATGATGAATGTTTATGTAGTAATGGTAAAAGGATCTTAACGAAATCATCACCTCGCAAAAGATTATTTCAAGTTTGAAATTCTGAATTTATCTACTTTCAATAATAGTGTAATTAATATAAACTATAAATACCAATACATAGTTTAAATAGTTCTATAGCTTGAAACTATAGGAGAGGGGATTAGCCTTGGAATTACAGCATTTACAACATTTATATTACTTTGTAACCGTAATTGATCATTCAACATTTACTGCTGCAGCTGAAAAAGTGCATATTTCCCAACCATCATTAAGTACTTCTATTAAAAAGTTGGAAAAAGAGCTTGGTTTTACTCTATTAGATAGAAGTAAAAGAGAATTAAAATTAACCAAGGAAGGAAAAATTCTATATCAGGAGGCTAAAAAGCTTTTGATTCATTTTGACCATGTTTCAGATGAAATGAATCGATTAAAAAAAGAAGGACCATTAGAATTATCCGTAGGTATCATAGAGTCATCCAAATTTTGGGTTCCTAAAGTTCTGACAAAATTTACAGGAGAGTATGCAGACGTCTATATCCGATTATTGGATGTTCTTAGTTTTAAAGATGTCGAAAATGCCCTAAAAAATTTTGACATTCACCTAGCAATAACAAATCAATATATTAATAATGACAGCATTAAAACAATTCCACTATATGACGAACGATTGGTTGCTCTACTGCCACCGTCACACCCATTAAAATATAAGAGTTTTATAACCATTCAAGATTTAAAGAATGAAAAACTTATTATCTCAAAGGAAGGGTTTCAAACACGAGAGGATATTTTAAATGCCTTTAGAAAAGGAGGAATAAAACCAAATATTCATTTTGAAATTGGAAGATTTGAAACAGCATGCGACCTTGTGGAGGAAGGATTGGGGGTCACGGTAGCACCTGAAAACTACGTAAAGCATATGGGGAGAACCAATTTTCATTTTAAACGAATTCACGATTCAAATATATCAAGGACAGTATATTTAGCCTTTGATACAAATCGCTATTTGCCACCACTAGTTGACCAATTTATATTGTTAGTGAAAACGTATTTTAATAAGTAGTTTTTATCGATTGGCATCCTGATACGAATAGAACTATATGCTTTTCAATACTTATCCTCTAAACACAACACTGTTATTTAGAGGATAAGTTTTCCTTCTTAACCTTTATCACTAAAAAAACTAATTTCCGCCCTAACTTCCTCACCAATCTCAAGAATCCCATACGAATAATAAGGCAACTTCCGCTTATCGGTTGGGGATCCCGGGTTCATTAATAGTATATTTTTAAAGTACCGTATCATTGGAATGTGCGAGTGGCCAAAAATGATAACGTCGACTTCTTGTCCTTCGAAAGCTTCCAATGCACGCTTTTCTGTTGTTTTTTTCTCACCATGTCCATGGACAATTCCAATTTTATATCCATTCACTTCTACTATTTGTTGTGCGGGAAATTGTTCTTTTATATCATCTGAATCAACATTTCCATAGACACCTTTAACTTCGGCATAATTGGAAAGCGTTTTGTAAACCTCCACCGATTTCCAATCACCTGCGTGAATAATAAGGTCAGCTGTTTTACATGCCGCAATTAAGTTAGTTGGCAGTTGCTTACTTTTATCCGATATATGAGTGTCTGCTGTTACGAGGATTTCCACCAGTAACAACCTTTCTTTTCGTATCATTATCTCACGTTACAATCAATTATACTTTATTACTTAACTACTTTCTTTCCCTTTCCCCTAGAATATCCTTGATCATTTCAATATGAAACGCTGCCCATGCCTTTTCTTTAAAATGAAAAATGACACTGATTGTTAAAAGAATGAGGTATAGAGAAATAAAAATCGCCCAAAGTAAACTGCCATCTTTAAATATAACGTCTTGAATTTTTCCTGAAATTAAAAATAAAAGCCAGGGAATCGAAGTGATGAAGATTGGAATAATACCCATTCCGTTTCGTTCTTTAATCATTCGATAATGGACTAATTGAAGAGTTTTGCTGTCAAGGGATTCATAGAAGGATTTGATTTCAGCTGTCTCTTTAAGTTCCTTATTGGAATGGATTTCTTTTTGTCCTTTTAATGTGAGAAATAACTTATGCGCATCTCCGCGAAAAGAAAACATGCCGTCCCCCCTTTTGATTTATAATGTCAATTGTTTACTTCATATGGGAGATACATACATTCATTTACGTGGTTTTAGGACAAGAAACCTGACCCCACGACCCACAAACTTTGTCATCTCCCTATATAAGGTTTAGAATATCCTTGAAAGGAGTTTATCCATGCACACTAACTACAATCTACCAGAAAATATAATTGAAATTTTAAATACAAACCAAAGAGAAAATGATGACACATATCAGGAATTGATTCGACAAGGCGGCTATGTCCCCCCACATATGGATCTATTAATCGATGCAATTTCAGCACTAAGCATGGGCAAAAATGTTTTACTGAAAGGTCCTACAGGTGCTGGAAAGACTAAGTTTGCTGAAACACTATCCAATTTGTTCCACCAACCAATGTTCAGTGTCAACTGCTCCGTGGATTTGGATGCGGAAAGCTTAATGGGCTTTAAAACGTTAACATATGAAGCAGACAAACAACAGATTGAATTTGTACCAGGTCCCGTCACGAGTGCGATGAACGGTGGAACCTTTCTTTATATTGATGAAATAAATATGGCCAAGCCGGAAACATTGCCACTCATTAACGGCGTGCTTGACTACCGAAGGACGATCACCAATCCTTTTACAAACGAAATTATTACAGCAAAAGATGGTTTTAATGTTATTGCTGCAATCAACGAAGGCTATGTTGGTACAGTCCCATTGAATGAGGCACTGAAAAATCGTTTTATTGTTATTGATGTTCCGTATATTGAAGGGGAACAATTGAAGGAATTGATCCAAACGAATACAAGGTTAACAAACAAATCAACAATCGATTTATTTGTCACCTTGTCCAGTGACCTCATTCGCGCTGTTTCACAAGGCAAACTATCCGAAGATGCTGCATCCATTCGCGCATTGCTCGACGCTTGTGATCTGAGTGTCATCATCCCGCCGAAACGGGCAATTCTACGGTCAATCGTCGATAAACTGGAAGAAGGGCGAGAACGCGAATTTGTTAAAAATCTAGCAGATACCCTTTTTTAGGGGGGGAATCGAGCTTGGGGCTTGTCTCCCGAGTTTGGGCAGCTGTCTCCCGAGTGCGGCCGGATGTCTCCCGAGTTAGTGCAGCTGTCTCCCGAGTTTGGGCGGCTGTCTCCCGAGTTGGGGTAGCTGCCTCCCGAGTACGGCCGGATGTCTCCCGAGTTTGGGCCGCTGTCTCCCGAATACGAGTGGCTGTCTCCCGAGTGCGTGTGGCTGTCTCCCGAGTTTGGGTGGCTTGCAGCAAACTAGACAAAAAGACCGCACCTAGATTAGAAAGGAGGAGAAATCCAATGAAATATAACCGCTGGGATGATTCCAAGGTAGATACGAATCTTTTTCTGCAGTTACAAGACTTATCCACTATATTGTCGAATAAGCAGGATTTAAAATTCGAATACACATATGGGTCATTTATTGATCTCATCGATGAAAAGGTGACAGGTAGCCATTTCTGGGATGTGGTGAATGAAACGATTAAGGAGTCTGGGTATAAAACAGATGTGTTTTTGCGTACAATTGGGACTTTGCATTATTCACATCTTCCCTCTATGAAAGCCTATTTAGAAGAAACAAAAGAATCAGCCCTACCGAAATTTGCTGCTCAACTTATTACGTTACTGGAAGATTTACGCCTGGAAGAAATCATAGTAAAAGATAGACCAGGTACGAAAAAAGACTTTGCTATCCGGAAAAAGTACCTAAAGCACTATTTTGAGACCCGATTATCTTCAAACGTGACAAAAAGCTACTCACTCGATGAATTGTTTTGTCTCATCTATCTGTTACTACAATCAGATCAGCCAGATCCAACTTTTCCGAGAGTGAATGAGCAGCAGCTAAGCCATTTGGAAAAATTAAAACCGCTCATTTATGCCTCTTTTGAAGCAAAAGGCACGGATGACATTACTAAAATTACTGAACAAATCGTATTTCAATTAGAGAAACATTATCAGGACATGATAAATAATTATTTTACATTCCCAATTTCACACATAGAAAGTTATGCCATGAACACATTATTTGATGAATTAACGCGGACAGATGATCTCGAAAACGATGACGAAGAAGAAGTGGATCAGGAGAAAAATGAGTACATTGACGAAAAATTCTCCTCATGGCACAGGGAGAATCAAAACAGTGACAGGAAGCAAACCTTTCTGCAATTTGAGTTAGAAGTTGGCACGAAGACAAACATCATGGGCGGCGGAACGAGAGAAACCGAAGATGCTGATCAAGCCATGGGAACCATTCAAGGAGCTTCAGGACAAAGTGAGAAAAATGACTATTCGGAAGTCGAGTCACTAGAGAAACAAGGGACAACCCAAGGAAAACAAACAACTGAACCTGTCTATGGAGAGGAAAATAAAGATGCAGTTGCGATCACAAAGAAAGCTACGTCACCGTCAATAGAAGATGAACGGACTTACCAGAACGTTGTCAGTTCGATCGAAATCTACAAACGAAAGCTTGCATCCACAATTGAAAAAGTATTGGAACACAAAAAGAATGATGCGCGGAGAGATTTAATCATTGGTCGGCTATCCAAAAAGTTGCTGCCCGTTATTATCGACGAAAACCCAAGGGTATTTTATAAGAAAAACCAGGAATCAAAAAATATCGATGCCGTTTTCACCCTACTCGTGGACTGTTCCGCTTCCATGCATAATAAAATAAATGAAACCAAACGAGGCATTGTACTGTTTCATGAAGTGTTAAATCAGCTAAAGATCCCCCACTCCATTGTCGGTTTTTGGGAGGATGCAAATGACGCGCAGGATAACTATCAGCCAAATTATTTTCACGTTATCCATTCCCACACGGATTCCCTTTATCAAAACGCGGGGGCCAAAATCATGCAGCTCGAGCCAGAGGAAGATAACCGAGATGGCTTCAGCATACGTATCATGACAAAGCAGTTAGCAGCCAGAAGAGAAAAGCACAAATTCCTGCTCGTATTTTCAGACGGTGAACCAGCTGCTATGAATTATGATCAAAATGGCATTATCGATACGAACGTCGCTGTATCAGAAGCGCGCAAAAAAGGAATTGATGTCATTGGGATGTTTTTAGCAGATGGAGAAATCGACGAAAGAGAAGATCTAACGATGAAAAATATTTATGGGAAAGAACGTGTAATGATTCCAAGTGTTGCCGAGCTACCTGAGCATTTCGCGCCACTTTTGAAGAAATTGTTGTTGCGGACGATTTAGTTTTGAAATTCATGCTTTTCTCGCTCTACCTTGCCTATTTGCTCACTTAAAAAGGAGCTGCCAATTACATGCGTGAATAATTAGAACAGCTAGTTTACATTCTTTACAAGACAGGGCAATAGTTGCTTACCTTTATCTGTATAAGAGAATCTGTTGTTACGAAGACTTTTCACGTCCAACTTCTTTCTACCAATTATTACCACAAACAATCATATAGTAAAACAAAAAAGCCGTAATCCTATAGCACATCCGTAACTACGTAGAGACTTCAAACGGGTAAAAGTAAGAACCCGACAAAATTAAAATCCACCTTGTATAAGATGGATTAATACGCTAGTAATATTTTTACATTTTAGTCAATTTAATTACTCATTTTTTCGGTTTTTTTAAACATGTGAATTTTGTTCTTTAGTAATTCAACTAACATATTTTGTAACTCGTTTTAAATTTTTGCTTCTCAAGTTATTAAAAAGGTGAATGAACGTTCATATAAATACTTTGTTTTTGATATAACAATGATTGACGTTAAAACTTTTGAAGCTACTTTCAAGTACATAGAACTCACAAAAACTATTCTCTCAAAAAAATACTAAATATACTATATTTCCATATCAACTTCAGTAGTAGATAGTTGATATATCTTGTTTTTCAAATCCTCAATATTCACTTCTTTCATTGCAACCTTTGTCTTCATTGCTGCTTGTGCTACTGCAACTGCTACTTCCTGTACAACACGGTAATCAAAAGGTGACGGAATAATATAGTCTTCATTAAGCCCATGTTCTGGAATCAATGAAGCAATTGCATAAGCTGCTGCCAGTTTCATTTCTTCATTAATAACGGTAGAACGTGTATCCAGTGCCCCTCGAAATACACCCGGAAATGCTAAGATGTTATTTACTTGATTTGGATAATCAGAGCGACCTGTTCCAACAATCCTAGCCCCAGCCAATTTTGCTTCATCTGGTGTAATCTCTGGCACCGGATTTGCCATTGCAAAAATAATGGGGTCACGATTCATCTTATATATCATCTCTTTGGTAAGAGTATCAGGGGCCGATACACCAATAAATACATCAGCTCCTTCTATCACTTCTGACAATGTTCCATGCTTTTGATTTTGGTTTGTGTACAATGCTATTTCTGCCTTAATTTCATTCATCCCATTTGGTCGACCATGATAAATGGCTCCTTTGGAATCGCAAATGATTAATTCCTTTACCTTAAGTCGGTTTAATAACTTTCCAACTGCAATTCCCGCCGCCCCAGCACCATTAATTACTACTTTTATATTAGATAAATTCTTTTCTGTTAATTTTAGGGCATTAATTAAACCTGCTAGTATAACAATTGCCGTGCCATGTTGATCATCATGAAAAACTGGAATTTCAAGCTCATCCCTTAATCTTTGTTCAATGATAAAACAATTGGGGGCTTTGATATCCTCTAAATTAATACCGCCAAAGGATGATTGAAGTAATTTTACAGTTTCTATCAACTTTTCACTATCCTTCGTATTAATGCAGATTGGTATAGCATCTACTCCCGCAAAACTTTTAAATAGAATCGCCTTCCCTTCCATTACTGGTAAGGAAGCATCTGTACCAATATTCCCTAACCCGAGTACAGCAGTACCATCTGTAACAACTGCTATAGTATTTGCTTTCATTGTATATTCATATAACTTTTCCTTATCTTTATAAATCTCCATACATGGTTCAGCTACACCTGGAGAATACAGAAGGCTTAATTTCTCCATACTATCTACTTTCACTTTTGACCTTGTTTCAAGTTTTCCTTGATATGCACGATGAATGTGTAGTGCCTCTTCCCGTAATTTTCCCATCCTGATTCACTTCCTAACTAATTATATTTTTAAATAATAAAAACATCTATTTTAATCAGCTATTCTGCTGCTTTTTGTTTATAAAAGTAAATGGAACTTAAAATTAGCTTATTCTCTAGAGTAAACCGGCTATTTTATGTTAGAAGTTCATGTTTCAAACGTAAAAATGCTTGCGGAGATCCTATAAGAAACATTTATACTTAAGGAAAAGCTGTAAATAAAAACATACTGTAAAACATAGACTAAATGCAATAATCATAAATAACCATCGGGTGGTTGTTCAAATGAAATCATAAAGAAATGGGCTATTCAACACGTTAGTCATATTTAATATGTTAAACAATCTATGTTTTTTCATTAATAGGATGCTATGTTATAGTTTTCCAGTTAATTATTTTATTAATATTTATAAAATTTAGATATTTAAGATTCTGTCTAAACAAAAACAACCATCCTTATAGCCTCTTAATTCCGATTTAGTAATTCTTCCCCAGCAATACCGGGGTGGGTCATTTCATAAGGGTCTAAAATAATTTCTAGTTCTTCCTCTGATAAAACATCGTATTTCAGACATAAATCACGTATTGGCTCTCCAGTTAGGATGGCCTCTCTTGCTATACGCGTAACTACTTCATAACCTAGATGTGGATTAACTGCTGTAATCAGCCCTACACTTTTTTCAACATCCTTTTCAAGTTTATCTTTATTTGCTTCAATTCCATCAAGGCACCGATCAGTAAATACACGAAAGGAATTGTTCATAATAGTAATAGATTGTAGCAGATTAAAAACTAGTATTGGTTCCATGACATTTAATTCAAATTGTCCAGCCTCAGAAGCCAAGCATATTGTATTATCATTTCCAATAACTTGAAAAGCCACCTGATTTAGTAGTTCAGGCATTACAGGATTTACCTTACCAGGCATTATCGAGGATCCAGGCTGAAGAGCAGGTAACTTGATTTCATTAAATCCAACACCTGGTCCAGAAGCCATTAATCTCAAATCATTCGCTATTTTTGACATGTTCATCATACATACCTTTAAAGCTGCCGAAACCTCCGTGTAGGCATCAGTATTTTGGGTAGCATCAACAAGATGCTGAGCATTCACCAATGGAAAACCACTAATATCTGCTAAGTAGCTAACTACATTTTTTATATATTTTGGATTTGCATTTAAACCTGTTCCAACCGCTGTTGCCCCCATATTCACCTCATGCAGGTGTCCTACTGTTTTTTCAACCCTCTGAATATCTCGTTCTAATACTCTACTATAAGCTTCAAATTCCTGGCCCAGACGGATTGGGACTGCATCCTGAAGATGAGTACGACCCATCTTAATAACAGGTTCAAATTCTTTGGCTTTTCTCACGAATGTTTTGTACATTCTCCGCATAGTTTCCAGTAATTTTTCTAGCAAAGATAGAGTAGCGATATGAATAGCAGTCGGAAATGAGTCGTTGGTTGATTGTGCCATGTTTACAATAGAATTGGGACTAAAGTGAACGTAATCCCCCTTTTTTTCACCTAGTAATTCAAGCCCACGATTGGCAATAACTTCATTCATATTCATATTTATAGATGTCCCTGCTCCACCTTGGACAGGATCAACTAAAAATTGTTCATGCCACTTTCCATCTATTATTTCATCAGCAACTTTCACTATAATTACACCTAAACCACTATAAAGCCGTTTCACTTCCATATTAGCAAGAGCTGATGCTTTTTTTACCATTGCCATCGCAATTATCAATTCTCCATGAATTTTATAACCAGTTATGGGGAAATTTTCAACCGCGCGTAAGGTTTGTATCCCGTAATAAGCTTCACATGGCACCTCTTTAGTACCTAAAAAGTCTTTTTCTAGACGTACTTTAGCATTTTTCATTTTGCCCTCCAAGCCTTTATTTAATCGCCATATAAATAAACCCTACATTATTCTCTATTTTAATCTCGGTTCCAAACCTGGATGATAGTTTTTTCAGTCGTTGTAGAACTGCGTCATTTTCAGAAATCTTCGGCCACCCTTTGTTGTACCTTGGCTGTTTAAACCCTAAATCAGTGGGTTTCAACTCAATTTTTTCTACTTTTTGATCCTTCCAATGAATCTTTGCTACAATCGATTCCCAAACTAAAGGATTTACACCCAATCCCTTTGTGCCGTTATCACTTCTTTTATCTAGTCCGTCAGCTATATTGGCAAGCTCATCTAAATCGTATTTCGTAAAAAATTCTTGCGGTAAATGAGTCACTGTATCATTTTGAAAAATGAAATTACCCAAGCTGTAAAAAATAGGCTTATTTTTATAAATCTCAATTCCTCGAATGACGTGTGGTCCGTGACCAAGAACACAACTTGCCCCTGAATCAATGCAGGACTTGGCGGCTTCTTCAAAAAAATCAGCCGGTTCATTTTTGTCTATTCCATTCATTTCATGGGAATGTAAGCTTACTATTACAAAGTCTGCTTGCCTATTTGCTTCTCTAATTGACCGAGTGATACGATTTATATCCTCTGGTAATGGTGAGCGTTTTTGATATGTTTCAGTCGCAATTTTGAATTTTTTTCCGGCAAATAAAAAAGTATCGCTATTCTCTACTGTTGAGAAACCCTCTTTTACATTAAGTTCTTCATTAGCATCTATATGTGTATCGTGGGAAATTTCTTTTAGTGTTTCCCATTGAGATTTGGTAATATAATATATTTCTTCGTAGCGTAAGGGATTAACCCCTGGTCTTCCTTGAATATAACGGTTTGTTTCACCTGCAATCCATGATTTATGGAATGTGGAAGTGGCTCCAATTAAAGCAACCCGACCATTCAACGTCTCGAGATAGCGAGGTTCAGCAGCAGATGATAACGTTCTTCCTGCGCCCGCATGAATTAAATGTCGCTTTTCTAATTCTTCTTCCGTGGCAAACAGGCCTCCATACAAGTAATCCAGCGTGTGATTATTAGCCCAATTATACAGGTTAAATCCATAATGTTTAAGGTCATCTAGTACCTTTGGATTTGACATCGCCCAAGTTCCGCCACTAAATGCAGAAGGAAACCCTTCACCTTTATGTGCAGTCGTCTCTAGATTCGTAAACCTCACATCGGCGGACTCCATCCATTTCTTCAATTCAATTGCGTTAGGATCATTCTTGGGAAGACGACGGGTTATAAAACTATCTCCTGTCGCAACTATCTTCATTTTCAGATACCTACCTTTTAGCTTTATTTTTCTAACCCTTACCTTAAGTCAAAGCCCTGACGTTTGATAAAACCAGTTAATTTCTCTCTTCTTTTGTTGGAGAAGTATAAGCACATCTGTGCTCCCCAGCCATCTGTTTTTTTTCCCTTTGTTCTTTCTCTATAATATCTCTCTGTAATTTTCTCATACTTATCTAAATTAGATTCAAGATCTTCAAGTCTATAATACTCTTCATGGTAAACGGCAGGCGTCACTAATCTCGGTTTTTGCCGTGGATGTTGATCGGGATAACCAATACACATTCCTACAATTGGCAATGTCCACTTCGGTAGTTTTAATAGCTTAGCAACTTCTTCCGCTTCATTACGGATACCACCTATCATTACCCCGCCTAATCCATAAGACCGCGCTGCCAACAGAAAGTTTTCAGCAACCAACGCTGTGTCAATCGCACCAATTAATAAGTTCTCTGTTTCCTGGACTTCAAAATCAAATTTATGTTTTTTGCACAAATAGGCATGTCTATAAAAGTCCATAATAAAAACAAAAAAAACTGGACATTGTTTAACATATACCTGGTTTCCACATAGTTCCGCCAATTTTTCTTTAGTATGTTTGTTTCGAATACATATGATACTGTACGATTGAACATTATGCGACGAAGGAGCCCACTTGGCATGTTCAATTAGATCATTAATAATTAGTTGTGGCACCTCTTTGTTTAGAAAACGCCGAATCGACCGATGACTTTTAATTAAATCTCTAAGCGGTTTTCCATTCACGTTTGAACCACGTCTTTTTGGTTTGGAGTTATCAGATGTCCGTACCCTTTTTCCCCAACAATTTCACCATCTAACATGATAGTACTACCCCTAACAATCGTTCGGACTGGCATCCCTCTTACATTAAACCCATCAAAAGCCGTCACTTTACTTTTACTTTGAAGATTCTCACGCTTTATTATTGTTTCTTTTTCTAAATCAACTATCGTTATATCTGCATCTGTTCCTACTTGCAATGAACCTTTTTCTGGAAAAACACCGAACAACTTAGCGGGTTTCTCTGAAAGGAGTCTTACCACGTCATTTATAGATAGCTTCCCGTCATTTACAGCATTAAGCATTAACGGAGCCATTGACTCTACGCCGCACATACCAGCTGGAATTGACCATAAATCACCATCTTTTTCGTTTTCTGTATGTGGAGCATGGTCGGAACAGATATGAGAAATGGTACCATCCGATATACCCTTCCAAATACGATCTTGATCCTGTTTATACTTAACAGGGGGATAAACTTTCATTTTTGGCCCTATAATTTCGTAATCTTCATTGGATAAAAATAAATAATGTGGACAAGTTTCGACCGTTACCGGATATCCGCTTGCTTGTGTTTCTCGAACAATATTTACTGCCTCTCCAGTACTCACATGTAATATATGAAATCGAACGCCGGTTTCTTTCATCATTTCGATTCCTTTTCTTACAGTGAGAACTTCTGCTAAATTAGGACGTCCTTCTAGCAAGTCTTCGTACGTATGTCCCCCGCGCTTTTCTACACTACCAGTAAGCTTTTGAATGAGGTCATTGCTTTCTGCATGCACTGCAAAGATTTTTCCTGTTTTCGCTACTTCATCCATCATTTCATACACATCACCATCATCAAACGGAGCAATAACGTTTTCCATACCCGGCTTATAGTTGTACATTAATTGAAATGTCTCTTGATGGACCGCATATCCCCAAAAAAACTTGAAGCCAATAACACCTTTTTGGTTAAGGTCCTTAATATCAGCAATGTTTAACGGGCCTAAACAAATCCCCCATAATCCAAAATCCACATAAGCTTTTTTCTCCAAATTCTCTTTCTGAAGGTCGAAGTTTCCAGAGTTATTTACAGGAGGGGTTGTGTTAGGCATCTCGAATACAGTAGATACACCACCAGCTGCGGCTGCTCGTGTAGAATGCGCAAAATCCTCTTTGTAGGTTGGGCCTGGATCTCTAGAGTGTATATGCGTATCTATCAATCCCGGCAAAATATACTTACCCTGTGCATTGATTACTTCGGTTGTGCTACCAGCTAAATCATTTTCAGATATAGCAGCAATTTTTCCTCCTTTAACGTAAATATTACCTTTGTATAGCCCGTTACTGCTAACGAGTGTTCCATTAACTATCTTCAAGTCCCAATTCATGGTAAACTCCTCCTATTACTATATTTCTACACTTCCTACTAAATCATTTATATTATTTATTTGATGGGCATCCATATAAGTGTGAATTTCTGTTATTATGTCGGTAATGGCAGTTGGATTAATAAAACTAGCCGTTCCTATTTGAACTGCTTTTGCGCCTGCGATTATCATTTCTAACGCGTCCTTACCGGACATAACTCCCCCACAGCCTATTATTGGGATAGAACAAACTTTTGCCACCTGGTAAATCATACGAACAATAATTGGTTTAATTGCAGGACCAGAAAGACCGCCCATAACATTACCGATTAATGGTTTCCTTGTCTCCACATCAATCGCCATGGCGAGTAATGTATTAGCGACAGTTAATCCATCTGCACCACCGCGCTCTGCAGCAATAGCTATCTCTTGGATACTAGTGACATTGGGGGTAAGCTTTGCTATTACTGGAACATTCGCGACTCGCTTTGACTTGGAAATTAAGTCCTCAGTAATGTAGGGATCCATGCCAAACGCTTTTCCATCTCCTTTTAAATTAGGACAGGAGATATTTAATTCAAGAGCATCTATATTCGGGTGGTTTCCTAATATGGAGGACATTTCAACAAATTCCTCGACAGATTCGGCTGATACGCTAGCAATTAATGGAACGTTATAACGAGCAAAAGCAGGAACGGAAACTTCAAGGTAGTGATCAAGACCTTTACTCTGAATACCAATAGAATTAATCATCCCAGCTATTGTTTCACACACGCGTGGCTTTACGTTTCCAGGTTGAGATAATTTCGTAATACTTTTAGGGACTAACGCTCCCAATTGATTAAAGTCGATCGCTTTCTCCATTTCTAAACCAAATGCACCAGAGGCCGGCATAATCGGATTTTTAAGCGACAAGCTTCCAATATTCACTTCCGTTTTTAGTTGTGTTTTCATTACAAGAGCACCTTTCTTAATGGAAAGACTGGGCCTTCTATACATACCCGTACAGATTTCACTATACCTTCTTCTTTAATATCACTTACACAAGCAAAGCATGCTCCCATAGCGCATCCCATATGCTCTTCCAATGCGATCTCACCAGGAATATCATAAGTTTCTGCTACTTCTTGGGCCAGTCTTGAAAGCCTTTTTGACCCGCATGTATAGATATTATCAATTTTAAATTTTTCAAAAATTTCATTTACAATTAAACCTTTAACATTTTCCACCGCACTTGTTCCTTCTTCTTCTGTAACACTATAAACGTCAGCACCGAATCCTTTTAAAAAATCAGCTGCAAGAAGATCCTCATTTGTACGGGCGGATAAAATCACGACACAGTGTGTTCCTTGAAAATAGGCTGCTTGCGCAAGCGCAGCTAATGTTGCCACGCCTACTCCACGTGCAACGAGCAAAATAGTTCTTGCTGTTGATTCTAAATGAAAACCTTCTCCTAACGGCCCCATTATATCAATCGTTTCATTTTCTTCTATAAAGCTCATTTCCTTTGTTCCTAACCCTTTTACTAAATATAGAAACTCTATCGTATTGTCATTAACCTTATATACGCTCAATGGGCGACGAAGAAAAGGAGATTGATTATCAGAACATCGAATATGAAAAAACTGACCCGGATCGACAGGAGAATTCAATTTTGTGGTATCTATAATCATATGCCAATATCTTTTACTCACCTGACGGTTTAAAAGCACTACAGCCTGATAACTTTTCATTGTTTGACCCCCCTTTCTTTAGTAACCGCTAGTCTAGTTACCACTCTTTCTAAAACGTCCACTCCTGTAACCAAGTCATCTATATCCGAGTATTCCTCAGGATTATGGCTAATTCCTTTATATGATGGAATGAACAATAAACCGGTTGGACAAAGATTAGCCATATTCATTGCATCGTGACCAGCTCCACTTGGAATTAATAACGCCTCTACTTTTATATCTTCACAAGCCCACTTTAATTGTTCTTGAATCTCTTTATCCAAATGAACAGGCTCCTCTTTGCTGATTGTTTCCATTTTTATTTCTATATCTTTACACCTTTGTATAGATTTGCACTGATACTCAATTTCTGTGATAACCCGCTGTTTTGAATTGTTATCTAGTCCTCTAATATCTACTTTTAACTGGACCATTCCAGGTACGACGTTCATGGCCCCTGGTGACACATCGAAAACGCCAACTGTTGCTACTGTTTTATATTTCTTTTCCTTTTTAGCGGCCTTTTCAATTTCTAGAACCAGCTGTGCAGCGGCAACTAATGCATCTTTTCGCATTTCCATTGAAGTTGTACCTGAATGAGCAGCCCTACCTAGCACAACTACATTTAATCTGGTTGGGGAAGCGATTCCAGTGACAATAGCAATTTTTTTGTTACTTTGTTCTAATTCAAGTCCTTGTTCAATATGGAGCTCAATAAATGCCCTATATTCATTTTTTTCTTTTTTAGCATTAAGGAAACTTTGTTTATCAAGTCCCGCACTCTTTATTGCATCTGTGAATTTAATTCCCATTTTATCTTTAAGCTTTTCCATCTCTTCCTTAGTCATTTTACCAACCATTGCTTTGCTTCCTATTGTAGACATTCCGAATCGTGAAGACTCTTCAGCCGCAAAACAAATAAGTTCAATAGGGTTTTCAGAAATTGCATCCTTTTCATTCAATCGGCGAATGAGTTCGAGTCCTGCAACTACCCCCGCTGTTCCATCAAACTTTCCTCCTGTGTAAACCGTATCCAAATGAGATCCTACTGCTACCGCAGGTGCGTTTGGTAACCTTCCAGCTCTCCTGGCAATGACATTCCCAGCCTCATCGATTCGAACGTTCATTTTTTCCTGCGAACACAATTCAATTAAAAGTTCATGAGCGCGTTTTTCTTCTTTTGTATAAGCAAGTCTTTGAATGCCTTGTTCAGTGGGGCCGATAACATTGAATTGATCAAGTGTATTTTGAATCCTTTCTTTAGATGTATCCATCTTACTTCCACCTCTATCTAATTCTGTTTTGTTATCTTCTATTCTCCCAAAGAGCACAGCACAAATCTTTATCCGAAAAGACATTAATATTAAATGATTTTCATCTAAATCGATAATCACTTTCGGTAAATTTAAGAATTTTCAATCCTATCTGTAAAACTAGCTTTTCTTCCGATTTATGCAAGTCAAGCCCCGTCAATAATTTAATGCGTTCTAACCGGTATTTCATTGTATTTACATGAATAAAAAGGGCTTTAGCAGATTGAGATAAAGATTCATTATTATTGAAATAGGTAGTTAAAGTTTGAATTAGTTCAAGATCATGATTTTGATCATATTTAATTAATTCACCGATTGACTCCTCATAAAATTTCTTTATTTCTACTGTATTATTGATTTCGGAAAGAAGACGGTAAAAGCCTAAATCTTCATAGTAAATAACATATTTTTCATTAAAAATAGAGCGCCCTATTGTTACCGCTTGTTTTGCCTGTTTAAATCCTTCTCTAATTTCAGTTATATCGTTAGCTGGCCTTCCTACCCCAATATATAAATCTTTAGGGATACTTTTTATCAACTCGTTGTATATGGTTTGAATATCCCTTTTTGTCCGTTTTTTATTTTTATCCTTAGTTGGGTAAAGTAGATAAAGACCATTTTGAACCGCTCCAATGATTGCTTTGTTATCGAGTTGAGCACAAATAACCTCTAATTGGTTTACGTAATTAACGATTGATGTTATTCCTTTCTTTCCTAAATTAAATTGGATAGAAAGGAATACATAGGCTTGTTCTTGGTCAAATCCATAAAGTCTCCCTTTTTCCGCCATAGACTCTTCATTCTGAATTTGCGAAAAAAGTAAGTCCCTAAAAAAATCACTTTTGTATTGCTGCTCTAATTCATAAGTTGCCTTCTTTCTCATAAATTCAAGGGATAATATTGTGGAAGATCTCTCCATAACAGCTAAATCCACCTCTAAATATTCCTTCTTGACACCAATACTAGTAACCGTTCCATACAATTGCCCTTCCATAATTATAGGAGCTATAATACATTCTAGAGGGCTACTATCGTAAACCCTGTATCTAGTTATCCTTACTGGGCGCTGAATTATCTCCAGTTCACTCCTTTGAGCAGGAGTAAGTGGTTCTAATGGGTTTTCTGATGTAAGCGTATTAAGATAGGACACAAAACTCTCAATAAGAATATCGTTTTTCAACAAATGTGAGAGCGTGTCTGTAAACTGAATGACATCCCACTTATTTAATTTGAACTCATCTAAGAGCTGATACGCTTGTTCAAGGTCTTCTTGTAATACTACCTTGTCATCAAAAATCACATTCGTAACTGGCGAAAGAATATCTAAATAACTTACATCTTCTGGAATCTCTATTATAGGAAATTGATATTTTTCTGCTTCCTTTAAGATAACTCCTGGAATTTGTTCAATGAATCGATGTGTTTTAATTGCTAGTGCAGTAGTGCCCTTATCATACAGTTCCTTAACCAAATTGTTCATTGCATGTTCATCATCTTTTATTGGATATAGACTGGTTAATAATAATTCTTCTCCCTTTAACCAATACACGATATCCGGCACTTCCATGATTGTTACATAATTAATCAATTTGTCTAATCCCTGTTCACCAGCAATTACCTTACACTTTTGTAATCCGCCTATATTTAATGCTTTTCGTAACGTAATAGCCATATAAATCCCACCAATTTACTCAAGTAAGTGCACTAAAAATAATGATACCTCGGGAATGTAGGTTATAATCAATAATCCAACAATATTCACTGCAAAGAATTTCATTAATCCTGGCAGCATTTCTACCATATTTATTTTTGTAATCGTTTGTGTAACAAATATATTGATACCAAATGGAGGAGTATACATACCAATTGCCAAGTTAGCAATAACAATTACTCCTAAGTGTACAGGGTCTATCCCCATTGATATTGCAGTTGGATAAATTAGCGGAGCCAAAATCGTTATAGCTGCAACTCCTTCCATAAACATACCTAATACTAGTAAAACAATATTTATGAGCAATAGAAACGTAACTGCAGAATCAATGTTTGCAGTAATAAAAGTTGCAATTTGCTGCGGTACTCCTCCCCTAGTAAGAATCCATCCTAGGACTTGGGCTGCCGCAACAAGCACTAAAACTTGCGCAGTAGTAATAGCAGAATCCAACAATGTTTGATAAAAGCTTTTCCAATTCATTTCTTTGTAGATAACTACACTGACAAATAACGCATATATAGCTGAAACCCCTGCAGCCTCTGTAGGAGTAAAAATACCTCCATAGATGCCGCCAAGAATAATAACAGGTATCAATAGCGCCCAGAGTGCACTTCTAGTAGAGGTTACCACCTCTTTAAAAGAAGCCCTTTTGTCTTTGGGGAGTTTGTTCTTTTTTGCATAAAAATAGATATAAACAATCGATGAAAGCCCATATATTGCTCCAGCTCCAATTCCAGCAATAAATAGGCTCCCCACGGACACACCTGTTACAGAGCCAAAGATGATCAGGGTAATACTTGGTGGAATAATAAGCGATACTGCACCAGCTGAAGCTAGTAAACCCGATGAAAAAGCTTTATCGTATTTTTTTCTTACTAGCTCAGGATACATTATTTTTCCGATTGCAATTACAGTCGCTGGACTAGATCCCGATAAAGCTCCAAAAAACATACTAGAGACTTGTGTTGTCATAGCTACACCACCTGTAATGTGCCCTACTATGGAACTAGACCAACGAAGGATTCTCTTCGAAAGGCCTCCCACGTCCATAATATTAGCTGCCAAAATAAAAAATGGTAAAGCCATTAGAGCAAATTGGTCTATTCCCCCAAATAACCCCTGAATTAAAATCATCGGTTGAATATCACTCATTAGCAGAACGGCTAAGAAAGATGAGAGTCCCAAAGCGACAAATATAGGGGTAGTTGCAAAAAGTAAGATTAACAATAACACTAATAAAAAAGTAACCATAGTATCCCCCTATTCCTCCAGTTTTTCTGGAAACGTTTGTTTGTTTTGAAAAATTTCAATCAAATTAAAGATAAGATGTAAAACCGATAATGCCGATCCTATCGGGATTGCTAAGTATATATAAAAGATTGGGACCTGAAGGGATGGAGTTATTTGCCCTGTACCTTTAGTAAATATAACCATATCAATACCATACTTAATCAGAAGTAACATAAAGGCTATGGAAATTAAGTTTACAAAAATCTGTAAACCCTTCTTTGCTTTTCCTTTAAGTAAATCCATTAAAAAGTCTACACCTAGGTGCAACCCTTTTCGAAAACATACACCTGCACCAATAAAGGTAATCCATATCATTACATAGCGAATAAATTCTTGTGCCCAAGTAGTGTTAGCAGCAAAACCGTAGCGTAGGACAATATTGACAAAAAGCAATACGGTTACAAATAATAGCCCTAGGGCTATTACTGCTTCCTCAATTTTAATTAGCCTTTTCATGATTTCTCTCCTTTACAAAACCATTGTTAAAAATTATCTTCCCTTAGAATTTAAGGGACCACCTATACAGGAAGTCCCAACCTCTAATTATTTTGTGATTTCATCAATTTTATCATTTATTTTTTGTAGTAATTCCAATTGTTTTTCAGTATTGTAATATTTTTCATGCATGGGAATGGAGGCTTCCCGGAAAACTTCTATTTCCTCAGGGGTTAACTCATAATAGTTCACTCCTGAGTCTATAATTTTTTGACGGTATTCGTCCTCAGATGCAACTAACTCTTCTCTTGCTACATTTCTAGCTTCCTTTTCAGCTTCAATAATCGCGTTCTGAACAGAATTAGGTAGACCCTCAAACCATGACAGATTTGCCATAAGGATATAAGTCATTCCACCGTGATGACTTTCAATAATAGTGTCTTGCACTTCATGGTAATTGTTTAAAAAGATTGTTTGTATTGGATTTTCCTGTCCATCCACAACTCCTTGTTGAAGAGCGTTATATAATTCCGCGTATGGAACCGGAATTGGACTTCCTCCCCACTCTTCATATTGAGCTAATAAAATTGGGGCCTCCATTGTTCTCATGGTAACGCCTTCAAAATCTTCAGGTTTATGAATTTCTATACCATTTGTAGTAAATAACTTATATCCACCAGGCCAAAAACCAAGTCCTTTAAACCCACCCGTTTCTAATGTAGCCAATAATTCATCGCCAACCTCACTATCTAGCAACTCATACATTTGCTTAGTTTTTGTTGGTAGCAGGTATGGAAGATCAAGAACCTTAATATCATCAACAAACGGAGACACTACCGCGCTTGGTTGCATTGTAATATTGATTTCCCCAAACTGAGTTGCCTCTACTTGTTCCCTAAGACTTCCGAGTTGTAGAGAAGGATATATTTTAACAGTAACTTGTCCATCTGTTTTGCTTTCTACAAGCTCTTTGAATTTTACAGCCCCCTTGTGTTCAGGACTATCCAATGGTTGGTTGTGACTGAAGGTTATCTCTATTGGATCATACCCTTCTTCATCCGCCCCAGCTTGGCTCCCCGATTCCTCGCTACATGCGACTAAAATCAAAATAATTAAGATGGAAAAAAAGCCCATTAGTATCGATTTTGTTTTTGACATATTTTTTGCACCCCTCTTTTTATATTTAAAATCCTATTCAAATAAATCTTACCTGAATTTTCACAATACATCTTTGTCTATTCGGACTAAATACTTAAGAAATTTTTATTAATAACAACAATCGCATTTAACAATTACAATCTTTTACCTCTGAAAGAAACAAATGAAATAATTGTTAATTTTCTGATTTTACAATAGAAAAACTTATAAAGTTCCACAAAAATCGTTTTGTGGAACTTTATACAATTTAACTGTGATTGGTTTGATATGAATTCATCAACTTTATTCTTTTAAATCACAATCTAAAGCATTAAATAACTAGGTATAGAAGAGTCCCATAATAAGGGCGGGGTAAAAAAAACAAATAAACTGATAAAGCACCCTTTCATATTGCAAATTAATCTTAGATTCTAGGAGAGGTAAAAGACAGTAAAGTTCCTAAAACTTTGGAGGTGTAATAACTAAATTAAGCGTATTTTTTAAATTACAGCCAAAAGTTTAAAGCTTAAAATATTGTCTTAAGCTGATATACTTCAATGAACTCGTTATAATCTAAGTCTAGTTGTTTGCAGTAATATTCTACCTTTCCAAAGAAGTTGAAATCTTTATCTACAGGCATATCACGGTTCTCCGAAAAAAACACTAATAAGTCAAACAGTTCTTCAAAGGCTTTCAATTTATCTTTTTGATCCACTTTTATCACACCCTTTCATTGTCATTATCACTGATGTTAAATTAAAGCAAACAACGAACATTCAGAAAAACAACAATTAAAAAATTAATCTAACTTTGTCTTATTATAACTGATTATAGATGGGTAAAGCAAAACAGTTTTCAAGGTTGTAGAAAAGCCGACAATTTTTTTGTTTTGTTCGCTTATCCTCATTCGAAACCCAGATGCTATGGATTCACTCTATTATCAACTTAATGAGCAAATTGGGAAAATAAGATGTTAAACCACTCATATTAATTAGTTTGTTTATATTAGACTTTTTATCCATACATCCATTTAATGATGGGAACGGTAGAATGGCTCCCATTTTAACCTTACTTCTTTTATATAAATTCGGTTTTGAATTAGGTAGATATATCAGTTTGGAAAAGATCATCGAAGACTCAAAGGAAAGCTATTATGAAACTTTACGTCAATCTTCTCAAGGATTGCACGAAAATGATATTTTTCCCTGGGTAAATTTCATTTTAGGTATCTTTGTATCAGCGTACAAGGAATTTTAATCAAGATTCGTACAATCGGGAAAAGGTAATAAAGCAGCTAGAATTAATAAATTTATTGTGAATAAGCTTAGATTTTTTACTAAAGAGGTAATTCGTAAAGCTTGTCCAGATGTAAGTGAATCGACAATCAATTGGGTACTTAATGAATTGAGATTTCAAGATATTATTGAACCGAGTGATCTAGGTAGGAACTCGAAATGGAAGAGGAAACAGTGAGGTAGGCAAGGATTGAAATTCGGGGGACAGGGGGCAGGTTCCTATCCCTCATCCAATTAAATATATTGTCATATTTTGTAATAATTTGTGACTGAACTGTATTCTTCTCTTAATCTCATACTCTATATAATTCTGCTAGAATAGACATTGGCATCAAAATTCACGTGAAGGAGAGAATACATAATGTTAACTAAAAAATATTCTATAGGAAAGTATATTGGAACAACCGTTTTTGTCACATCACTCACATTTTCACCAGTAGTTGCTGGAAGTGTTTTTGCCCAAGGAGCACCGGATGAGGATGCAACTGCAAGTGAAACTACTAAAGAAGTATCTAGTCCAATTGTTACCGATCATTCAAATCTTATTTTAGCTGGCAACAGAGGAGAAGCTGTCACTAATGTTCAATCAGCCTTAAATGACCATGGTTACGATCTTGAGAGTGACGGAATTTTTGGCCCGAAAACTGATAATGCAGTGCGAGATTTTCAACAGGCTAATTCCCTATTAATCGATGGAATTGTCGGACCGGAGACAAAAAAGGCATTATCTATAACCTCAGGTACGGAAGAGGAACAACTAATAATTTCTGAAGCACCTGAACAGCAAACAAAATCAACAACCGTGAGCACATCATCTGATATTGTTGAAATTGCCGAAAGCGTAGTTGGCAGCCCTTATCAATTTGGAGGAACAACGCCCGCCGGTTTTGACAGCAGTGGTTTCATCAACTATGTATTTGAGCAAGCTGGTATTCCTTTAGATAGAACCCATGCTGGAATGTGGGAAAATAATGGCACACATGTAGACACCCCAAGTCCTGGCGACGTTGTGTTTTTTGAAAATACGTATCAGGAAGGCGTATCTCATAGCGGCATATACATCGGAAATAACCAAATGATTCATGCTGGTACAGAAGAAACAGGTGTAGAAGTAACATCCCTTGATTACAACTACTGGCAAAGCCGCTATATTGGAGCAAAATCGTTTCAATAAATTTTAGGGGACAGTCCCCCATCGCTTTAAAGCGCTAAAGAATCGAGCTTTGTTTTATAAACCCCCAATCCATCAGAGATTGGGGGTTTTATAATGAAAGATTTTTTCAGTAAGTTGTTAATGGAAGGAGTATTGGAATCGTGGTGGCATTAATTCCGAACACTTTATTAGTAGAAGTCTGAAATTGATAGTAGATGTAGCCCTCAAGATAACAGGGCATAACAAACAAACCATCAAATGATGCCCTTTTTAAAATGTTCAGAAACTCTTGATCTTGAATCCATAGATCGATGGATTCTTTCGGAAACAAGATGCGATTTCGAAACTTTAAATGTGGAATCTGCTTCAAGTTAGCCATAAGATAAATAGTATCCGTATGAACCCCAAGATAATTCGCAACTTCTTTAACCGTTAACGTTTGTCGTTCCAATGGCCCCCCCTTTTAATGAAGATGAAAGTGAAAAATAACGTATTCAAACGGAATAAAACACTTCTACTTCTATAATCGTTACAAGAGGTCGGTTTGGTGGCGTTTGAAAATATATTAATTTATTTTTATGGATGGTTCGTTTTGGGTGGGATTAATTTTGGATGGTAACGATATCGAGCGGATATTTTTTAATGGGAGCATTGAGAATTAGTGGTGTTACATGGGTTTCTTTTAGTGATTTGTTGTGGAAAGGCTACTTTTTCAAGAGTAGCCTTCTAATTTAAAATAGATTAATTGTATTTCCCTATAGGTGCGTGTTCAAAAAGTCGGCAAATTAGAAACAAGAAGTTCGAGGCGGTGTAGTTTTGAGGATCGGAATGTAGGCTATTCCTACATGAGAACCGGAAAAACAAGCCAACGAAGAAGTTCGCCGTTTATCATTTGGTGACTTTTTGAACATCCTCTATAAGCTTCCGTACACAACTTTACCTTTAACCATTACTGCATTTCGAATAGGTTTTCGTGCTACTAATTCAGCAGATGAAGCAGCATCTACAAATACGAAATCAGCCGGGTCTTCTTTCTTTGGCCACTGTTTTTCTCCTTGATCATTCAAAGGTGTTATCCCTTTTGTCGCCCACTTCAAGGCCTTTCGTAACTGATTTTCATCTTTAAGACCTGCCAGTTCACAAAATTTAGTTACCTTCTCCAATACATCACCTGTCCCATGTGGGCTCCAAGAGTCAAAAAATCCATCGCATCCAAAATGAACGTCAACACCATGCTTATCTAGCAACTGAACAGGAGGTAATGATTTGGTAAGGGGTATCGTCGACATAACTGCCACCTTTTGTTCTGCTAATCGTTCAGCAAGCTGTTGTGCTCGAATTTCTGGAACCTCTCCGATACAAAACGCATGACTAATTGCGCTCCGTCCTCGCCAACCTGAATCTGCTGTCATATCCAACCATTTATCAATGGTATACCACCCCATATGCCCCCCATCATGAAGGTGAATATCTACATCTGCATCGAACTCTGTAGCAATATCCATCGTTGTATACAATGACTTTTCAATCGACCGATCAATTCCAGCTGGATCTAATCCACCGACCATGGTTGCTCCAGATCGCATAGCTTCCTTCATTAAATGTGGAACTTCATCCCTAAGCAGTCCGTGTTGCGGGAATGCAATTATATCTGCAGTAACAATCCCTTTATAATCTTCTAACGCTGCTAAAACTCCTTCAAGATTTTTCAATCCTATGTAGGGATCAATGTTTACATGTGTTCGAATATGTGTCGACCCTTGAGATAAAAGCGTTTCAATCATTGTTTTCGCACGTTGCTTCGTAGTAGGAGCTAGTTCTACAAGTTCTTCAGCCTCATGATGTAGTCTCTCCTTTAAATTTCGAACCGGTTTACACGATTTCCACCCTAAACTCATATACGTTTTATCTAGATGATTATGCATTTCTTTAAAGGTAGGCACAGCTAAAAGTCCTTTAGCATCTAGCTTTTCACTTTCCCCATCAGGAATAGAAATGTTTTCTTCAATTTGATCGACAATCTTTCCTCCTTCGACTTTTAAATGAAAAATACCCGTTTTTGTAAAGACGTATCCTTCCTCATCTGTATAACTTCCCGTTTCCAACTTTATATTTTGAATCCACATTGTCTCCATTGATTTAAAAACCTCCTGTCTCTACTTGAACCGCATCCTTATTGATTTCGATCTTTTTTCCTTGATGAATAGTATGAGAAATCGATTTTCTACGTGCCACAGCTTCCGCAGAACAACTTGCATCGACAAGCAACATATTAGCTTGATCGCCAACCTTTGGCCATACTTGTTTACCTGACTCATTTAATGGGGCTATACCTCCACTTGCAAATTTCCAAGCTTGGCTCAACGATTTTTCATCTATTAATTTAAAACGTTCCGCTAATATACTCAGTTTTTCAATTGTATTTCCAGTTCCAAAAGGACTCCAATGATCTGTTAAGCTATCATGCCCCACAGATACAGGTATACCGGCCTTATCTAATGTAAAAATTGGAACTGTTGGACGGTTAATTGGTATGGTAGAAGTAATATCAATTTGTGCAGATTGAAGCATTTCAATTGTTTCCTTTAAATCATTACCTGATAGATCTCCAAGTGCCAGCGCGTGGCTAATAGTCACTTTACCTTCTAGGCTAGCTTGCTTTGTTAAAGTAGCTAGTTTATCAAATGTGAATGCACCAAGTGAATCCGGGTCATGCAGGTGAATGTCCATCCCGGCCCCAGCCTGAACAGCAATATCGACCATCGTTTCTAATGACCGGTCAATATCACGGTCAACTGTGGCTGGATCAACACCCCCAACCAAGGTTGCTCCCGATTGCATCGCTTCACGCATTAAGCCCTCTACATTGCTACGGAGTAATCCATGCTGTGGAAATGCAACAATTTCATATGTCAGTTGATTTTTATAACGTTCAAGTACGTTGACTGTTACCTCAAGATTTTTCAACCCAATTGATGGATCAATATTACAATGGGTACGAATATGGGTATGCCCCTGATCTAGTAGATGCTGTACTACTCTTTCAGCTCTTTTCTCTGCCACCGCCAACTGTTTCGGTAACAGCTTTTGTTCTTCTTCTATTCTAGTAAAAATGCCTTTCGTAATAGGCTTACATGCTTTCCATGGACCACTAAAGTAAGTTTTATCGATATGGATATGCATTTCGCGAAGAGATGGCATCAACAACTGACCATTAGCCTCAAGGATAGCCACATCTTCTGGAACCTCAATTGAATCATTACTTTCTACAATAACGCCCTGTCTCACTAGGATATCTTTCTTTTCCGTCTTCGTTTTAATGGTTACTCCGTCTTGCTCTTCAAACCCTGTTTCTAACCGGGCATTTTTAATTAGTAAGTTTTGCACGAAAATATTCCTCCTTAAAATAAGAGGGGGAAGATAATCCCCCTCCAGTGGTGTTTTTCTTATTTCACAGTGGCATCGTTTATCATGAGATAACTAGCAGCACTTAACCAAAAGTTTTCTACATTGTTGTTGTATACCGCAAGATGTTCGTAATTCCGAATAGGAATGTATACTGCCTCTTCCATTTCAATTTGCATTGCTTTTTCGTACAATTCTTTACGCTTATCTGGGCTTGTTTCTCGACGTGCAGCTTCAATTAATTGGTCGACTTTTTCATTTGTGTAATAGAAATGGTTCCCGGGTGGTCCATGGGAATCGGAATGGAACAAATTATACTGGTTATAATCACCATCGCCTGTTGCATTTCCCCATCCACCGATGAACATATCGTGATCCCCACTATCCACAGCAGAAATATAGGCACCATACTCAAGCACTTGGATTTCAATATCTACTCCTATGCCTTTGAGTTGGGATTTTATAACCTCAGCCATACTTACTCTTTCTTTACGATCGCTTGTGATCAATGTTAGACTAACTCCGTCCTCAAATCCCGCTTCTTTCATTAATTCTTTGGCCTTGTTAATGTTATACTCATACGGCTCAATATTTTCACTATATCCAAAAACTTTAGGACTCATAGCAGAGTTAGCTAGTGTGCCAATATTATTATATATACCGTCAATAATCGCACTTCGTTCAATTGCATGACTAATGGCTTGACGTAGCTTCACATTATCTAATGGAGCATTCTGAGTGTTAAAACCAACATACTCAACCGCTAAGCCATCAGTCCGGTAAAGATTCAATGTATCTGAATTGTTGATACGCTCAATTTCTGAAACCGGGACCTGATCGGTAATATGCGCTTCTCCAGTTTCAATCATTGCAAGTCTTGTTGCAGATTCAGGAACTACCTGGAAAACGACCTTATCAATATTCGGTTTCTCACCCCAGTAATCTTCGTTTTTAACAAGCGTAATATCCTGTCCAGAATTCCAAGATTCAAAAGTGAATGGGCCAGTTCCTACCGGATGAGCAGCCAATGATTCCGGATTCTCGGAAATTACCTTGGGACTGATAATACTTCCTTCATTGCTTGCCAGAATAGAGAGAAGTGGAGCATATGGTGCATTAAGAAGCAACTGAACCGTCGTCTCATCAATTACTTTTACTTCTTCAATCATACTTAGCTTATCACGCTGAGGCGATTCCGTAGCTGGATCAAGCAAACGATCAAATGTGGCTTTCACAGCCTCTGCGTTAAAGGGAGCTCCATCATGAAAAGTAATTCCTTCATTTAATTTAAATTCCCAAGTATTTTCATCTATCTGTTTCCACTCTTTTGCTAACTTCGGAACAATTTCCATATCTTTATTAAAGGCAACAAGCGTCTCATACACCTTTTGATAAATAATATTTGCAGAAGGAATATTTGTAATAAAATGTGGATCAAGGTTTGTCGCATCGGCTTGAATGGCAATTTTCAATGTTCCTCCTCCCGTATTCCCTTCTTTTGTATCTTTTTTATCTGTCTCTTCAGCCCCGCCACTTGTCGAACATGCTTGAAGAATCATAATCGTAAGTAAAAGGATTATAAGAGTTAAACAAGACTTCCTGCGAACGAAACGTTTTAACATAGTCATACATTGATCATCCCTTTCGATTTTGTGATTGCTACTGCACCACTTATTAGCATTATAAGAGATAATAGTTTATTTTTTTTGCAGTATTCTTACAATTTTTTAAGATATTTTGACAATTTGGAATAATAGGATTTACTTTCATCTAGAATCCTCTATTCTTAAGGTACAAAGTAACAGTGAATTTAAAAAGGAGGTCCATTATGGAAGCACAATTAAAACCGCAACAAGATTCGATATCCTTCAATGAGATTCGAAGACAACAACGAATAGAAAGAATGAAAACATTTATCGAAAAACTAGTTCGAAATAAGGCTGCATTAGTAGGAGGATTAATTGTTCTATTTTATTTGATGATCGCACTATTCGCCCCACTTCTTGCACCTTATAGCCCGTTTGCGATTGATTTACCAAATAAACTTCAGGCACCATCATTTGAACATTGGATGGGTACTGATGACAAAGGTAGAGACATTCTAAGTCGTATCCTTTATGGTGCGCGTCTATCCATGTCGGTTGGAGTTGCGGCTGTGGCGTTCGGAGCTTTTTTCGGAATTATTATGGGGATGGCGGCAGGCTATTATGGCGGATTAATTGACTCGATTCTCAGCCGAGTGCTTGATGTTATGCTTGCATTTCCTGGGATCTTGTTAGCATTGGCAATTATCAGTGCTCTAGGTCCGAGCCTATTCAATGTAACAGTAGCTGTTGGTGTGTTTTCCGTACCATTATTTGCACGAATTGCACGTGGCTCAACGATGGAAGTACGTAAACTAGAATATGTTGACGCCATTCGCTCCCTCGGGGCCCATGATGGAACAATCATCTTCAGGCATATATTACCTAATATTTTGTCACCCTTAATTGTACAAGGAACTTTACGCCTAGCGACGGCAATTCTATCAGCTGCGGGACTATCGTTTCTCGGACTGGGAGCACAGCCACCTTCACCTGAATGGGGTGCAATGCTTTCAAATGGACGTGACTTTATATTCAGTGCACCATATATGGCCATTTTCCCGGGTTTAACAATTGCGTTGTTAGTAATGGGTTGTAACCTGTTTGGTGACGGCTTGCGTGATGCACTCGATCCAAGAATGAAATCATAAAAAGGAGGAAAATTTTATGCTCACTTTTATTATCAAACGATTACTTCAAACAATTCCAGTCATTCTCGGCATTACTTTAGTTATCTTTTTAATCATGCAAATGGTTCCGGGAGATTCAGCTCAAGTTCTTGCAGGTGAGGGTGCTTCACAAGAAACTATTGAAAATCTTAGGCACAGTCTTGGTTTAGATCGACCACTCCATGTTCAGTACTTCGATTATATTCGTGGACTATTTCAAGGAGACCTTGGGGTTTCAGCTAAAAGCCATCAGCCTGTTATTGATGAAATCTTGGCACGACTTCCAATAACAATTGAGCTTGCGTTTTATAGTACTTTAATTACCATCATTCTCGGTATGACTGCAGGAATAATTTCAGCGGTTCGCCCATACTCATTGTCAGATATGAGCGTTACGGTTGTTGCGCTGCTCGGAATCTCTTTCCCTAGTTTTTGGTTGGGTTTGATTCTAATGTACATTTTTTCAGTGGAGTTACAGTGGTTTCCAGTTGCTGGATGGGAGAGTATTAGTCACATGGTTTTACCGGCCTTTACGCTTGGAGCAGGTGGTGCCGCGATTGTTGCTAGAATGACTCGTTCAAGCATGCTTGAAGTTGTAAGGCAGGATTATATTCGTACCGCACGTGCAAAAGGGATTAAAAGCTATCTAGTAATTTACAAACACGCGTTAAGAAATGCTTTAATTCCTGTCATTACAGTTGTTGGACTCCAATTCGGTGCTTTGCTTGGTGGTACTGTTTTGATTGAATCGGTATTTGCTATAAATGGACTTGGACGTCTAATAGTAGAATCCATCCGAATGCGTGATATACCAATGGTACAGGGTGCAATACTAGTCGCCTCTCTAGTATTCGTAATTGTTAACTTGTTTGTTGATATTTTATACCGATTTTTCAACCGTCGAATTGACTTAAATTAAAGGGAGTGATTTCACAATGAAACAAGAAAAAGTACTTGAAATTGATCAACTAAAAACTTATTTCCAAACAAAGAAAGGCGTTGGTAAAGTTGTTGACGGCATTGATCTAGTTCTTCATAAAGGAGAAACGCTTGGTATTGTTGGGGAGTCTGGTTGCGGAAAAAGTATGACATCCTTGTCAATTTTACAACTTATTCCAGACCCTGGGAAAATTGTAGCGGGGTCGATTCGCTTAAATAACGAGGAGTTGATTGGTAAGTCTGAAAAGCAAATGCGGACTATACGTGGAAATCAAATATCAATGATTTTCCAGGAACCGATGACATCTTTAAACCCTGTCATTTCAGTAGGAGAACAAATCGCCGAAACCATTCGGGAACATCAGGGATTGAGCCGAAAACAGGCCTTTAAAAAAAGTATTGAAATGCTTGAACTAGTTGGAATACCTTCACCAGAACAACGTGCGAAACAAGAGCCATTTCAATTAAGCGGTGGTATGCGTCAACGCGTTATGATTGCAATGGCCCTAGCTTGCAACCCTGAAGTATTAATCGCTGATGAGCCAACCACAGCACTCGATGTGACAATTCAATCACAAATTATAAAGTTAATGAAAGACCTACAAAAAAAGCTCAATATGGGAGTTGTCTTCATTACCCATGACCTCGGTGTTGTAGCAGAAACATGTGACAAAGTAGCCGTCATGTATGCTGGGGAAATTGTGGAATACTCCACAACCGAAAAACTATTTCGTCATCCTAAGCATCCTTACACAAAAGGACTTCTCCGGTCACTACCGAAACTTTATGAAGATCAGGAAGAACTGATGGCAATGGAGGGTAGCATCCCTAGTCCCTTCAAAGAACACCAAGGATGTAAGTTTGCTGATCGCTGTCCAATTGTCGAAGAGTCCTGTCACCATATACATCCTAATCTCAAAATCAGTTCAGACGAATCATATCAAGTTCGCTGCTTACTTCATCAAGATGATAAAGAGATTAAGGAAGGAGTGAGTATCTCATGATGGTCACAACAAAACCTTTACTTGAAGTAAAACACCTAAAACAATATTTTTCGGTTAAAAGAGAATCCCCCTTTAAAGCAAAACAATATGTTAAAGCCGTGGATGATATTTCTTTTGACGTTGAAGAGGGTACAACATTAAGTATAGTTGGAGAATCTGGTTGCGGAAAGTCTACAACCGGGCGTGCTATTCTTAGACTGGAAAACCCAACAGATGGAGAAATTCATTTTGAAGGACGTGATCTAGCTAAGTTATCACGTAAAGAATTAAAGGAGGTTCGTGGTGATATCCAAGTGATTTTTCAGGATCCTTTTGCATCACTTAATCCAAGAAGAACTATCCGCCAAATGCTGAACGAAGCAATGGAAATACAAAACGTACTACGAAAGTCTGAACGCGAGGATCGGATGCTTAAACTTATGTCACTTGTTGGACTCACCCCTGATTCCTTGGAGCGTTTACCCCACGAATTTAGCGGTGGCCAACGTCAACGTATCGGTATTGCTAGAGCCTTATCCGTTAACCCTAAAATGATTATTTGTGATGAAGCTGTTTCCGCTCTTGATGTGTCAATTCAAGCGCAGGTATTAAACTTACTCAAAAAACTTCAGAAACAATTTAACATGACATATGTCTTTGTCTCGCATGACTTAAGTGTTGTTCGTCATATTTCAGACCGCATCATGGTTATGTATCTTGGCAAGGTGGTGGAGATTGCCGATAAACATTCATTATTTGGTAAACCCCTCCATCCTTATACAAAAGCACTGTTATCATCAATTCCTGTTCCTGACTTAGATGTGAAGAGGAATGTTATTGAAATTAAAGGAGACGTACCCTCACCAATTAATCCTCCATCCGGATGTCGTTTTCATACGCGTTGTCCATTTGCGACGGAATATTGTAGCGAGGTCGAACCAAAGTTAAAAACATTTGATAATGATCATATAGTCGCTTGTCATTATGCTGAGAAATTCTTATCTTAATCCAATATATATTCATGTATAATGTAACTAACGATCTTAAAGGATGGAGTCTGATGGTATGATCAACCTAGAAACTCTTTCTATATATATTATGATTTGTGTATTAGCTCCTTTAATCGGGGCTTTTACACTTTTATTTTTATTCATATTTGAAAAACAAATAGACTCATTAAAAAGTAAGGCCAATCGCCTTGCACTTGAGCAGGAGCTACAACGTACGAGGTTTGACGTGCTGAGCCAGCAAATTCAACCCCACTTCTTCTTTAATACATTAAATGTTATCATGAGCCTAGCTAGACTCGACCGTAAAAAAGATTTAATTAGCTCAATTGAAATTTTATCAAAGTTCTTTAAACACAAATTCACCAGTGACCAATCACTATCAACAATTGAACAAGAGCTCCAATATACCAACTATTATTTAGATATACAAAAGCTACGATTCGGGGATCGCTTGCACGTAAAACAGCATGTAGAGCCTAAAATACGTAATAAAATGATCCCAACATATGTTATTCAAACTTTCGTTGAGAATTGTTTTAAGCATGGATTTGAAAGATATCAAGGAAACGCTGAATTAGTTATTAGCATTCATTCCTGTGATGAAGAAGTGATTCTAGAAGTATGGAATAACAAAGGTGAAGTTGGTCGAAGTGAAGCGAACTCTCAACCAAAGCAGGAAGGCATAGGTTTAGAAAATGTAAGAGAAAGACTATTCTTACTCTTCCCTGATAAAAAAGCAGACTTGATTCTCATTGAAAGAGCCACTTTTACATTAGTTCGAATGGAATGGCCATTACAAGAACAGTAGATATACAAGGAGGGATATACTCGTGAATATTCTTTTAGTTGATGATGAGCAATTAGAACTTGAACAACTTGAATATCTTCTAAAACCTTTTTTTAACTTTAAATCTGTTTATAAAGCAAAAGATGCATCCAGAGCACTCGATATTGTAGATAAAGTAGCAATTCAACTTGCTTTTGTTGATATTCAATTACCAGGAAAATCAGGTTTAGAGCTTGCCAAGCAATTTAAAAATGACTACCAAATAAAGGTTATCATGGTTACTGCATTTCAATCATTCGAATATGCCCATCAAGCATTACGAATGGGGGTCGAGGATTACATTACAAAGCCTTTGATTGAGAGTGAACTTATTGAGGTTATCCAACCTTATCTCCAGCAGGCAAACTTATCAGATATGGTTAACCAAACACTAGAAACGATTCACAATCGTTTCGATGAACGCCTCACTCTTGGGGAAATTGCTGATGACATCCATGTTAACAATGCTTATTTAAGTAGAAAATTTAATGAAGAGTTAAACACAAATTTCGCTAGTTATTTGAATAATTATCGGATTGAGATGGCCAAACGAATGCTTAAAGAATCCCCTAGGATGAATATTTCACAAGTATCGGAAACATGCGGATTTAATAGTCAACACTATTTTAGTTCATTATTTAAAAAACAAACTGGATTGACTCCTCGTGAATTTCGCTTAAAGGATGTACAAATTTGATGAAAAAATCATATAAATGGTATGTTACTGGAGGGTTATCACTAGGTGCCTCATTTGGGGTTTTAACTTTACTAGCACGCTGGATAACTGCCAATACTATTCTATCCACACCGGAAACATTATTCAAATATGGAATAATTGGAGGTTTAGGGTACTCCCTAATGGGTATCTTCGCTTTTATTTTATTTAGTTTTGTCGCTGTAAAAATAAAACAACGTTTCTCCAAACATGAGACAATTGGAGATGTATTACATGACCGACTTCCAGGTCAATCTTATGTAATTATGATGGGTCTATTGTTACTTACAAGTTTTGATTCTCTATTTATCCAGGCTATGGGTGCTGGTCTTTTATTTCATCTAATATTAGATATACCTGCTTTTATTGGTTTATTTATATTTTTTCTTTATTGCTTTATTTACGCAGGAATTGGAGGTATGGACTCCCTACATAAAATAGAACCAATCAAAATTTCTCTTATTTTTGCAGCCATTATTTTTATACCAGTATATTTTTTTATTCAAGAAGGGATTTATCCAGTTTATGATGGCGTACGACTCTACCACCCCTATCTTTTGTATTGGAAAAACTATGACGGCTTTCTGTTCATTTTAACAGCAATTTTAATTGGTTTTGGACAAGTTATAACCGACCGTGCAACTTGGCAGCGCATTCATATCATTCAACCTACGAAAGTTCGAGCTTCTTTTTGGTTAACTGGGTTAATATGGGGAACAATTCCACTAGCCCTTTTCTCTATGCTTCTTATATCAATTTTTGATAAAAGTTTTGACAATACCTTTACCTTGTTATTCGAATTTATATATAAAATTGACCCGCTCATTTTGGTAATCTTATTCTTTTTATTTTGTTTCAGTACATTATCTACAACAGTTGGTGCAGAGCTACATGCCACCACTGTTTTGATTGTAAAAAACATCATAAACATCAACAAAAACTACTCAGAACGTAAAAAATATAAATTATCGTATTTAATTGCAGGCTTAATTTCTTTGATTTTGTTTATAATTAGTTCTGTTTTTACACCAAATTTATTAGAATTAATTTTCTTCTTTGGCCAATTTTATGGCGCGTTAATTGTTCCGATGCTATGGGTGATTTTCGGAAAGAAAAGACTAAGTGTTTTTTTTGCATATAGTATTTTGGTTGGGATTGGTGTTGGAACCATCGTAATGCTATCAGGAGAATCATTATTGGCTATTTGGATTAGTTTTATCACAAGTGGTATCTTGTCCACTTTCATTTATATGATTGGCCCATCGGAAAAATAAGAACTGATATCACCAAGGTATGTTTCGGATAATGGTTAATTATGTTAGTTGGTTTTCTCCTTTTCATTTAGAATGTCCTGACTAGACATAAGGATGGAATGGGTGGCACTGGGTAACAGGAAAAGGAGAGTACCTATTATACGAAGTTAACAGGTACTCTCCTTTTCTTGCTCAGTCATTTACCTACCTAGTAAACTTGATGCCGTTGATGAAAACTTCAGCCGTTACAAGCATACATCCGAGTCGGTCTTATTTTGTAGCAAAATCAGGGTTCTGCCACTCCATCGATGTTGCATATTTCATGGATTCATGATCATCAGGCAAATAATCTGGAATTATGCTGTGCAATACAAACCCATTCTTTGACTGAAATGTCAGGACCGGATCATATATGTCCCCATTAATAACCTTCCGTACATATTCTTCAGCTGATAGTTGATCTGCGTGTTTATGATAAAAAGGAATTCTTCCGCCAATAATGATGCTTTTTAAATTAAACATTCTGCAAATATTTCTTCGGGCTTCATACAGACGCTGGCCAATTTTCATTCCCCGGTAAGCGGGATCTACACCCACCTCAATGCCGTAGAGATTTATCCCATCAGGATTGTGATTACGGATAAACCCACCATCGGAAACTTCTTTATAGGAGTGATTATCACCACAGTAGTTGATGATTAAGCTAGATGCATTCCCTACAATTTTGCCTTCGTATTCAATGCAAATCTGCCCTTCTGGAAAAGTCTTCAGCTGACTGACGAAATGTTTTCGTTTAAATGATATATCCGGACCAAAGCACTTATTAGAAAGAGCGGCAATTTCATCGAGATCATCTGGTGTTATGTTGCGGATGATTAGTTGCTTTTCCAAATCAGTAACATTCTTATTTGTCATACTTTATCCTCTCCTCATTTAAAACTTTAATTGTATTCCAATTAAGAAAGTGGATACCTTAGGTTGCATGAATAGAAACGTACTTTTCTTCCAAATACTCGTCAAGCCCGTATTTTCCACCTTCCTTGCCCATGCCGCTTTCTTTCACACCACCAAATGGTGCCTGGATTACAATTGGGGCTGGATCATTGATTCCGACAATGCCATATTCCAATTCTCGCATCACGCGGAACCCACGTCCTATATCTTTTGTATAACAATAAGCAGCAAGTCCATAAGTTCCATGGTTTGCTCTTTCGATAACTTCCTCTTCTCCTTTAAAGGTGAAGATTGGCGCAATTGGCCCGAACGTCTCCTCAGTTGCAATTCGCATATTCTCATTCGCATTCTGAATAACAGTTGGTTCATAAAAACATCCATTTACATTATCAATTTCAAAGGTCTTTCCACCGCATAGGATTTTTCCGTTATGTGTCTTCGCATCCTGCACTTGTTCTTCTACCTTTTTTAATGCATCCTTATTAATAAGTGGTCCTACGTCTATCCCATTCTCTGTTCCATTACCAACTCTAAGTCTTGATGTTTTTTCAGCTAACTTTTCCCCAAATTCATCTGCAATGTTCTCAGCTACATAGATTCGGTTTGTACTGATACATGTTTGACCAGAGTTTTTAAATTTTGACATCATTACTCCCTCAACAGCCTGATCAATATCAGCATCGTCAAACACGATTAATGGTGCATGGCCACCAAGTTCCATCGAGATCTTTTTAACAGTAGCTACAGAATCACGGAGAAGCATTTTTCCAACCTTAGTTGATCCAGTAAATGTAACCTTTCGCACGTTCGGGTTACTTGTCATTTCATTCCCGATTTCCTCCGCTGGGCCAATCACGAGATTAACAACACCTTTTGGTAGCCCTGCTTCATGAAAACAGTCAAATACCATTATTGCCGATAAAGGTGTCGCGGGAGCTGGCTTTAATACTACAGTGCATCCCGCTGCAAGAGCGGGCGCAATTTTTCGGGTAACCATTGATAACGGGAAGTTCCATGGTGTGATGGCGGCACAAACACCAACTGGCTCTTTGATCACCATAAGGTGTTTATCTGGTTGTGAAGCTGGTAAAGTATCACCATAAATTCGTTTTGCCTCTTCTGCATACCATTCCAGATAGCCAATTGCTCCAGCTACTTCGCTTTTAGCATCCGCTAATGGCTTACCATTCTCCTTTGTTATTATTTCTGCCATTTTTGTTGCTTTTTCTTTCATTAATCTAACAACCTCTTTTAAATACGTACTACGATCATTTCCAGTTGTTTTTTTCCACGTTTTGAATGCTTCTTTTGCTTTAGTAATTGCTTCTTTTGTTTCTAGTTGCCCACCAATTGAAATTGTTTTTATGATTTCAGCCGTTGCCGGATTAATTACATCCATCTTATTTTCTGTTTCTATCCATTCACCGTTAATGTAGAGCATGTAAGAACCTCCTCGTTATATTTCTTCATACTTATCTTCAACCGATTTCCCTACCCGTAAAAATGCCTTCTTTTTTGATAGATTTATAATGATGGAGAATACCGTTTCCATCCTACGATGTTCTGGTGCACGTTCATTTTTAAAATGATTAATAGAGTTTGGTGCATTAAATTCATCGGAAAGCCACTCTTCAAATGATTGCTCATTAATTGCTTCATGATTAGCGATACTCGTATTGATAAGCTGTTCTGCCCTTTTTTTTCGAAGCATCGAATCGTCATGTCTGAATTCGTTCATATCTTCTAAATTTTGCTTAATAAGGTCAGAACATATGTGATTGGTATGCACTAATTTCCCGTCATTTCCTCCAACATAATCAATTCCAAAAGGGGACACTTCCACATTAACAGCCATTCCTTTCCCATTTCCTTCATCGTATCCAATTAAGAAACTGGCGGCGGAAGCCAGTTGACCTCCTTTTATTTTTGAAATAGCTTCTGTTAGTGAATAGGAATTTAACACGGACCTTAACCCTAGATGAATGGGAACTTCATTTGATTTCTTATCTGTGATTAATGCATTAAAACAAATACCTATTCCTGAAGAATTGAATCCAATTTTCCCAATAATTCCACCCTCAGTTACCATTGTTATGTCTGGGTTTGATTTATTCTGGATATCAAGTAAAAGCAAACTTCCTTTTTGAGTTGATTTCCAATCCCAATTTTGACCTATGATTGTTTCAGGTATAAGTGGATTTGTAACTGCCATCGCTGTACATCCATCTGAAAATGCAGTTCCCTTACTTCCAGCTAAAGCAATTTCACTACGGGCATTTAAAGCTAGAATATCCTCAAATTCCACTCCTGCTCCATCAGCAATCCCTTCCATTTCCTCAATCATATCCAAGTTATACTTTTCAATGGCCTTCATATGGGAGAGTGCGTGCTCTTTGGCTTCTGACCAGGAAATATTCTTGTATCCATAGAATAATTTTTCATACGTTTCTAGGCTTTGAATCACTTCATGTTTTCCCTGACTACCGTGCTCATATCCAATTTCCCTTGCGGATCCTCGTAATTTCAACTTTTTAATCATCATAAGTGTCCTCCGTTCATCTTGCGCATTTCATTAACCAAGTTTCTTTTTAAATGCAGTAATTGATTCGTCTATAACTTGAATCATTCTTTCTATTTCCTGCTTGTTTATGATTAACGGCGGTGCGATAGCAACACGAAAACTTCCAATATGTCTGAGAATGAGCTTGCGGTCGAAGCATTCATCAACCACTGCTGATGCCGCATTCACCGATGGATCAAAATGCTCACCACGTTCAGGATTATAAAGTTCAAAGGCAGACAACAGACCAATTGTTCGGCAATTCCTTACAATATCATGCTTATCCTGTAAATAAGCAAGACCCTTTTCTAACTCTTTCTCCATATTTTGTACATTTTCTAAAATACCGTCACGTTCCATAATTTCAATGTTTTTCAGTGCTACTGCACATGCAGTTGGATGCCCGCTATATGTGAATCCATGGGCCAAAACTCCTTCAAAATTAACGATCTCTTCTCTTACGTTTGTATTAATCATCACTCCGCCAAGTTGTGCATAACCACTTGTAATTCCTTTAGCGATACACATCAAGTCAGGGACTACATCCCAGTTATCTACACCAAACATTTTTCCAGTGCGACCAAATCCGCAAATGACCTCATCCGCTATAAATAAAATATCGAATTCATCACAAAGCTTTCTAACCGCTTGTAAATATCCTTCTGGCGGAATATTTACTCCACCCGCACCTTGAACAGGCTCAATAATAACTGCTGCAATTGTATCCGCACCTTCTTTTTCAATAAGACTTCTGATAGATTGCTCATAATTCGGGTCACCTTTATCACCTAATTCACAATTAATGAGGTGTGGTGTCGCATGATAAAAACCTTCAACGCTTGAGCCTGCAAACTCATGAGTGGCAGGAATACCTGTAGCACTTTGCGCTGCAAAAGTTACACCATGGTATCCATTCTTTGTACTGATAATTTTCCTTTTCTCAGATTTCCCTTTCTGCTCCCAGTAAAATCGAGATAATTTGAAAGCGGTGTCATTTGATTCCGAACCACCCGAAGTGAAAAAAACGGCGTTTAAATCACCAGGTGCCATTGTTGCTAACTTTTCAGCCAGTTTAATAGCCGGTTCATTCGAGAAGCCTTTAAATGATGATGAATAGGCTATTTTTAACATCTGTTCCTTAGCCACTTCAGCAAGTTCTTCTTGCCCGTGCCCTAAGTTCACATTCCAAAGCATCGACATCCCGTCAATATACGGTTCGCCTTCCAAATTATTAACATAAATACCATTTCCATCAGAAAAAATAATACCAGGTCCATTTTCAGCTACGTCTTTAGGTGCTGATGTAGGATGTATATAGTGCATTTTATCTAACTCTATCAATTCTTTCGTTTTAGAATTTGTAACAGTAACTTCTTTTGTCATTATAAAGCCTCCTATTTATTACTTATTCACTTTATTTGTTGCAATTTGCGTGCCAAGAATCCATTTTCATTACTCTATTAAGCTAAAACATTTGTAAAATATATTATTAATGGCTAGAGATTGGGGATCATACAGTTTCATTACCTCCTAAAATTAATTTATTACCTATGTTAATTTCACCTTAACCAGATTTATCTATGAATAATTGCATAAAACTATTATAAAACGCATAGATAAAAACAACTTATTGTTGAACAAATAAGTTGCCTCCATAAAAATGCTATTCACCATTTTGCTGTAAAATCCTTTTATACTTACGACTTACCGCGGATTGACTAATTCCCAGAACTTCAGCAGCCTTTGTTGTCGTCCTGTGCTTTCTCATAGCTAGCATGATTAATTGCTTTTCCACTTCCCATTTTGCTTCATGAAGAGGAATTATCCCGGTAATCATTGGTTTAGATCTTTTGACAGTTCCGGAATTCATAAATTGAACAACTAAATCTGCAGTTATAACTTGATCATCAGCAGATACAAATAACCGCTCAATTAAATTCTGAAGTTCTCGAATGTTACCTGGCCAGGAATAACCCTCGAGTAAGTTTAATGAATCCGGTGAAAAGTGATAATTTTTGTCGTATCGCTGATTTAATTTCTGAATAGTGTGATATGCCAACAAAGGAATGTCTTCAGGTCTATCTCTTAATGGTGGGACATGAATTGGTATCACATTAATTCTATAATATAGATCTTCTCTGAAGACTCCCCTATCAATCATCTTTTCTAAACTTTGGTTTGTTGCCGCTACAATTTGTACATTAATCGAAATCGGTTTAACACTACCAATTGGAACTACTTCATTTTCTTGTAGCACTCTTAACAATTTTACTTGAAGGGACATTGGCATTTCGCCGATTTCATCTAGGAACAACACTCCCCCATTCGCCTGTTCAAAATAACCTTTCTTTCCTTTTTCATCCGCTCCAGTAAATGAACCTTTCACATAACCAAACAGTTCACTTTCTAGTAAGTTTTCTGGAATAGACCCACAATTTATAGTTAAAAATGGTTTTTCCGAACGGGTACTTTCCGTATGAATAGCTCGTGCAATTAGTTCCTTCCCTACACCTGAATCACCCTGAATTAGTACAGTTGAGGAAAAACTGGATATTTTTTTTATCTGATTAACGATTTTTTGCATTTTTGAACTACAATAAATAATATCTTGTGAGGTTCCAGTTTTATTTTTCAAATTAGCCAATTCTTGTTTATATCTTTTAGTAATTTCTTTTGTTTGTTTTAGTTCGGATTTTAATTTTGTATTTTCCGTGATATCCCTTGAAGCAATTACAACTCTTTGCAGAATTCCACGATCATTAAAGATAGGGTTACCTATTGCTAGTATCTTTTTGCCATTCTCAGTCTCTTGAACAATTGATATTTTTTCTTTTTTCTCAAGTACCAACCTAGCTACAGATGGTGAAAAAAATCCTCTTTCCTCTAAATCCAATAAACTTTCCCCTACCAATTCTTTAAGATTAACCTTCCAAAAATCCTTTATATAATTTTCGCTATGTCGAATAAGAACCCCTTCACTATCAACAACCAACAGTTCGTCATAAATTGAAGAAAGTATTGCGTTCAAATCTTGGTTTAAATTTTTAACAGTTTCAATCTCCATAGCCATACTTTCAACCATAGGTAAATCCTGTATAATTATAATAACGCCATCAACGTCACCATCAGAATTTTCGATAGGGCTATAATCAACTATTACCCCCATATCATTTGTAATATGGATCTGGTTCAATATTGTTTTACCAGTGGAAAACACTTGTTTCAAATGATCTTGATTAAAAATAGTTTCAGCCCTTGTCCCTATAATCTTTTCAGACTCAGAGCGAATCATTTTTAATCCTGATTCGTTGCAATTCACAATTTTGTGTTTATGATCAACAACAAAAATCCCCATTGGTATCGACGCTAGCAAAACTTTTAGTAAATTTGTATTTGTATTCTCCTCACGAAACATACTAACCAGCATATCTTCTCTACTAATATATCCCGTAAAGTTACCATTATCATCCTTCACTAAAACAATTGGTTCTCCCAACACTTGAAAGATGAATGGGATAGAAACCAACTGATTCGACTCAAAAACACCTGTATTTTCAATTAAAACTGCCTTAGAAAGAATATCCTTCATACGTATTTCTTTGCTATCCCATTTTTTTATTGCCAAATTATTTATATCTACATATGCATAGATTTCATTATGCTTTTCCAGAAACAAGTAATGACCATGATGATCAGTTATTCTTTTTAAGAACTCTTCTTGTTCTAGTTCTCTTGAGACTGTAAAAATGGGTTTTAGCTTATTTTGAATCAGTGGGTTCACGATAAAACATTCCCTTCCACATATCTCTTTTCATATAATTAATTATATCAAACTATTAGGAGTAGTCAGCACAAAAGCATATAAAAATTACAAAATAAGTACTAGCAATTTAGCTTCTTTTGATAGAAAAGAAACAAAGATGCATTCCCATAAATCATAGATTATGGGAATGCATCTTCACTTGTTAGTTCAACGCCACATAAAGTTCAACTAATTATATATAGGCAACCACACTCTAAAACAATATTCATTTATGCCTCTTTTTCAACTGGTTTATCTACCTCTTCAAAATCAAAGTCCTTCATTTTCCTACTGAAGAATTTTGTCAGATACAACATATATATAATTCCAACTACGACCCACACAAATCCAGCAATAAATGCATCTAAATGAAGGAAATACCATAAAACTCCCGTAAGGCCTGCACCTATCGTCGGCATAATAATATAAGAAAAAATATCTCGCATTGTTTTGTATCTTTTTTTCTTAAATACAAAATAGGCAATAACGGAAAGGTTAACAAAGGTAAATGCTATCAAAGCTCCGAAATTAATTACAGAAGATATCAACTTCAGGCTAGGTCCGATGGCAAGTAATGAAACACCGCCAACAAAAATAACATTAAATGCAGGTGTTCGGAATTTCGGGTGCACATAGCCGAATGCTTTACGTGGAAGCACGCCATTTCGCCCCATTACAAATAGTAGACGTGATACACTGGCATGGGACGCGAGGCCTGACGCAATAGTTGCGGCAAATGCACCAGCAAGAAAGATTAATTGGAATACTTTTCCTCCTACAAAAAGGGCGATTTCAGGCAATGTATCATCCACCAGTGTGAATACACCTACATTAGGAAATAATGATTGTGCAAAATAGGAGCAAGTGAAAAAGATTCCGCCACCTATAAGCAGGGTCAAAAATATCGCCCTAGGTACCGTATTGGCGTCAATAGCTTCCTCTGTATACATCGTAATGGCATCAAACCCGATAAAAGAAAAACATACAATCGTTGCCCCCATCAAGACTGCTATTGCCTCGACATCTTCATGCATGAGCGGATCGAGAGTGAATAATGTACCTGTTCCCATACCTTGATACAATTGAACAGAAGCAAGAACTATAAATGCTGCAAGCAATACTACTTCAAAAATAACGAGTATCGAATTCAATCCAGATGTGGAATTCATACTCCAGACATTAATGGCAGTTACAGCTGCAACATAAAGGATTACCCAAATCCATGCAGGTGTTCCAGGGAAAAGGGATTCCATATAAAGACGGATAATCAAAGCATTGACTAAAGGAAGCAGCAAATAATCGAGCAGTGATGCCCAGCCTACTAGAAAACCGAGGGATGCTCCCATCGTCTCTCGGGTATAGGTGTAGGCGGAACCCGCGCTAGGGAATACGCGCACCATTTTTCCGTAGCTGAAAGCTGTAAATATCATAACAACCAGTGCGACCAAATAGGCAAGCGGCACTACCCCGTTTGTTTGTTTGGAAACAATGCCAAATGTATCAAAGACAACAGTTGGTGTCATATATCCTAACCCCAATGCTACGATTGACCATACGCCTAGGGAGCGTTTAAGAGATGTTCCTTCTTTCATATAACCCACTCTCCTTATTTAAATTTTTATTTATGTTTCAACTAACCGTTTTTACATGAGTCTAATTCTTACAGAGTCATAGGAAAGCGTTTTCATTTTTTGAAACGTTTTTAAAGTATAATTATCATCATTTGGCCATTAATCCGATACATAGAAGGATATAATATAAATGAAATATTCAGAGTATAGAACTTGCATTATATTACTTATACTATATTCAATTTAGGCAGGATGCCCCTGTCGAGCGATAAAGGATTCTTATCTTTTCTTTAGCTTTTTAGCCTTCCTAGGTTGTAACATTCACTTAATCTACCATTATAATAAACCTCCCTTTTTTAAGTACTCCCGTCATATATTGCAATTTGCATGCCAAGAATGCAATTTTATTATTCTATCAAGATAAAACATGGCGGAATTGGGGGTCATAGGTTTCATTAGTTCCCCCAATTCAATTGATTACCTATGATAATTTCACCTTAGCTTAATTCATCTATGAATAAATGCATAAAACTATTATAAAACGCATAAATAAAAACAACTTATTGTTAGTTGAACAAATAAGTTGCTTTCAATAAAACGCTATTCCTTTTTTGTATCAATCTACTAATAATTTCAATTTACCTCGATTGACGACCAGAAGCTATCGTTATATGAATAGCCCAACTATATCATTCTAAATCCCAGAACTCTGATTGGACTTTCTTCACCTTATTAATAGCCTCAATTTGGTTCTGGTAAATAGGCCCTTCAAGAAAACCCAGATCGAACGGGTCTTCAACCACACTGCGCTTGCCCCTAAATGCCTCCAGAATCTTTAAGGTACAAAACGGTACATATGCTGTACTATAACCACCCTCATGGCAAGCAATTAATCGTCCTTCACAATGCTTTTCAGCTAAAGATTTTACTTTTGAAGCCATTTGATAATAACCTTCAGCTGTTACTAACATACGTCCTAAAGGATCAAAACGGCTTGCATCCTGACCTGCTGAAATAAAAATCAGTTCCGGCTTATATTGATGAACAATAGGCTCTATCACCTGTTCAAATGTATAATTATACCCTTCATTTCCAACACCGGCAGGTAATTCAATGTTAACGTTGAAACCTTTTCCATCTCCTTCACCAGTATACGTATTGTCCCCACGATTCTTTGGAAAAATATTCTCTTGGTGCACGGAAACAAATAAAACGTCAGGGTCTGAACAAAAAGCACTTTCCGTTCCATTTCCGTGATGCACATCCCAATCAAGTATTAATATGCGTTTCAGTCCATATTTCGCGCGGGCATATTTTGCCGCAATAGCAACATTGTTGAATAAGCAAAACCCCATTCCGCCTTCTTGCTCGGCATGATGACCTGGTGGCCGAGTAAGTGCATATACATTTTCAACCATATCATTCATTACTGCATCAACAGCTGTTAATACGCCACCAGCAGATAATAATGCAATTTCATATGAGTCAGGACCAACGATTGCATGTTCTCCAGCATCACCTCCGACCGTGCTACCCAATGTTTTAATCCGGTCAATATATTCAACTGAGTGATTCAACTCGATTTCCTTACGAGTAGCAGGTCTAGGTTCTAGTTGTTCTAACTCTTTTATAAATCTAGAACGTTCAAGTAAATTTTTAATACGTCGTTTTGATTCCGGGCTTTCCGCATGTGTATCTTCCTGTATCCACCCACCTGCGTTTAACATCAACGCTCCATTCCCTGTTTGATGCCAGAAATAGCTTTCATCCCAAATAAATCCGGTTGCCTTACTCATTGAAGCCCTCCTTTACAACATCAATAAACCTCTACTTTATTACACTATTACCCTTCTAAGTTTTTCATTACGCCTCAAGCTTATCAAAATCAATTTGTGGTGGTTCCTTTCTAAATAAATTGGTAGATAGAGCTAAATAAACAATGCCAAGCAAGGTCCAAATTCCTCCAATAATAAGCGAGAACAAATCTAGATTAGCCCAAAGATACATCACAAACAGTAAACCAATAACAGGACAAACGAGGTTGCCTAAAACAAAGCCAAAGGATCGTGGCCCTTTATTCATAAGGTAATTTTTAATAACACATATATTTACAAATGAAAAAGCGGTAAACGCCCCTACATTAATAAGAGATGTTGCCGATCTTAAATCCAACAGCAATGCTGATAATGATAACAACCCGACTAATAAAATGTTTGGTACCGGCGAATTAAATTTAGGATGCAAATACCCAAAGAATCGTTTAGGAATCACTCCATCTCTACCCATAGCATATAGCAATCGAGAAGCACTAATTTGAGCCGCTAAACCGGAAGCAAATACGGAGAATAGGGCTCCTCCTAGAAAAAAGGAAAGAAATATGTTTCCACCGATTATCGTAGCTATTTCTGGTGAAGCACCCTCGATATCATTGAACACGGATACATCAGGAAAGAGGGACTGCATAAAGTAGGTAACTGTAAAGAAAAAGATACCACCTAATGATGCAACTAGTATGATAGCCCTTGGAATAGTCTTTTTAGGTTTAATTGTATCCTCAGACAGTGTTGTTATCGCATCAAATCCAATAAAAGATAAGGCTAGTAAAGCTGCTGCTCCAAAGAGACCTGAAAAATTTTCACCAGCCGGAATTAGCTCATTTAATGTAATAAAATGCTCAGGTCCAGTATTGATAGAGCGAATTGTAAGGTAAATAAACACAACACCCACTATAGTCTGAAATACTACCAGCAGAATATTTACAGATGCTGCGATCTTGACACCGAATATATTTAAAAAAGTGACAATCGCTATCAGTCCTACAATCCAAAGCCAGCCAGGAACCTCTGGAAAACCTGATGAAAGGTAAATTTTTGCCAGTAAAGCATTAATCATAGGAAGTGCTAGATATGCTATAAAGGATACCCATCCAACCATCACACCTAAATAGGGATTCAAAATATTTTTGGTGTACGTGTAAACGGAACCCGCACTTGGATATTGCTTCACTAATTTCCCGTAACTCATAGCGGTGAAAAGAATTGCGGTAAATACTACAATATAGGCTAAAGGAACATACCCTGAAGATACATCTGAAGCAATTCCAAATGTATCAAATACAGCAAAGGGTGACATATACGCTAAGCCAATTGCTACTACATGAATTAGTTTTAATTTCCTTTGAATCTGATTCGTGTCATTCACAAAATCATTCCTTCCAAAACTTTTGATGTTAGCAGTAAATAACTCTTTATATATTTGAATATTCTAATAACTATTGATTTAGGAGTTTTATTTTAAAAAACAAACAGCCCCTTTTGTATCCGTTTACAAATCAATTAACCTTATTTATAAACTCTAACTAATAATCGTCATTGTGCGGGGCATAGGGGGCAGGAACCTTGTCCCACCATGAGATCAATTTGAAAATAGCAGTATCAGCAAGTTTTAAATATCGAAGTTTTTATTTGTGATTCTTAACTATTTTAATTAGATAGTTTTTTGGTTATATATCAGTACTCTTAAAAGAAAGATTCCATCCATTTGCGGGACAAGGAACCTGTCCTCGTCCCTCTTATTGTTTACTATCATCGAATTGGGGAGGCCGAACCTTAAAAAACTTTGTCAAATATAACAGATATCCCAAACCGATAGTAGTCCATATAAACCCTACTATTTTAGCGTCAATGTCTAGCTTAAACCATAGGTACAGATTAAATCCGAATCCTATTAACGGTATGATAATTGAACCTACAATTGATTTTACTGTAAATTTTTTCTGTTTCTTGTGCCTGAGGAAAAATATAATAACAGACAGATTAACAAACGTAAAGGCAACAAAGGCTCCAAAATTAATAAGAGAAGCTGCCTTTGCTAAATCTAAAAAAATAGCTGAGCATGCTAAAACCCCAATTAACAGGATATTTAAAACTGGAACACCTGAACTTGGGTGAATATATCCAAAAAATCTTCTCGGCAAAACACCATCACGTCCCATGGCGTATAATAGGCGTGAAGCACTCATTTGCTGAGTTAGTCCACAGGCAAGAACTGCGACGAGATAGCCAGCGATAAAGATCGCCTGAAATAGGGTTCCACCGATATACTTGGCAATTTCGGGAGAAGCACTGGCTATATTTTGTATGACTGAAACATCTGGAAACAAAGATTGCATAAAATAGGTCACTACAATAAAGAAAAATCCTGCTGCAAGAGCAATAATGTAAATCGCTTTTGGAATTGTTTTTTTCGGATCGATTGTTTCCTCAGATAATGTTGTTACTGCATCAAAACCGAGAAATGATAGTGCCAAAATGGATGCTCCTGCAAAAACTGCCGAAAAGGACATCCCTTCAGTAAAAAATGGAGTCATTGTAAATAAACTTCCAGCTTCAGCGTTAACAATCCCTCTAATAGTAAGAATGACAAAAATAACCGCAACTAGAAATTCAACGATAACCATAAAGTAGTTTGCGACAACGGCCAGTTTTATGCCTGCAATATTAAGCACCGTAGTAAAAATAATCGTAGCAAAAATCCATATCCATGGTGGAACATCTGGAAATACAGCTGACATATAAATACTAGAAAGTAATGCGTTAATCATAGGTAGAAAAAGATAGTCAAGTAAAGCAACCCATCCCACCAGAAAACCAATGTGAGAATTCATAGTCTTTCTTGTATAGGTATAAGCTGAACCTGCCGAAGGGTATACTTTTACCATCTTACCGTAACTATAGGCAGTAAACAGAAGTGCGATTGTAATTAATACATACGCCGCGGGAACATGTCCGTTTGTTATTTCAGACACGATACCAAATGTATCAAAAACAGCTAAAGGTGCCATGTATGCAAGTCCGATAAAAATAACGTGTCTTAATTTTAATGTACGTTTTAATTGTCCTTCGTTTACAGTCGTATCTATACTTACTTCCTTTACAGTCGTGTTCATACTCATTTCCCTTCTATTAAACTATTGGATTTTCTCATCATATCCTTCTTCCTGTACCTTCCGTACTGGATTCTAATTTACTTTCAATGAGACGGTTCGAAATCTATGAGTACATTTGTTTTTGTTTACAACAATTTTTCTAATTTCCTACCAAAATTTAAGGTCTTGGCTGAGCTAATGTCATGCAGTGAATATTGCCACCGCTTAGAGACCACTCTTTTGTAGGGAGACCAATTACTTTTCTGTCTGGCATTATTTCTTGATATTTTTTAATAGCTTCTTGATCACGTGGATCATTATATAATGGAACTAAATATGCACCATTAACGAAACATCCATTAATATAAGTTACTGCTAATGGCTGATTTGGTTCACGAGGTGCTGCATCCGCAATAATATCAAAGCCTTTATTTTCTTCTTCTGTTATATAAATAATTTCCGGTACATGTATTTTATGAATCTCAAATTTTCTTCCTTTTGCATCTGTTTCTTTGCTTAAGGTATCATAAGCTTCTTTGAATACTGGATACTGTGGATGATTTACATCATCAACCCATGAAAGAGCAATAACTCCAGGTCTAACAAAAAAACAAATATCGTCAATATGACCATCAGTTTCGTCATACAGCATACCCCTTTTAATCCAAATCACTTTATCCAAACCAAGGTATTCTTTACAATTTCTTTCTACTTCTTCTTTTGGCATATCACCATTTCGGTTTGGATTCAGATTACATTGTTCTGTCAAAATAATAGTCCCTTCTCCATCTACTTGCGTCGCACCGCCCTCAAGAATAAAATGTCTTGCATCATAAGAATCTATATTTTCAAGTTCAAATAGTTTTTGAGCAAATTGCTTATCTAAGTCCCAAGGGTAATAGAGTCCTTCTTCAAATCCTCCATACGCATTAAAACCAAACTGAACTCCTCTCATTTCACCTTTATCGTTGATAACGTAAAAAGCTCCTTTGTCTTGAACCCATGCCTCGTTTGTCGACATTTCAATAACACGAACTTTTTCTGATAATCTTGCTTTTGCATTTTCATACTGCGTTACCGAACAGATGACTGTCATTTCCTCATACTCAGCAATAGCATTTGCAACAATAACGCATACTTCTTGTGCAGGTTTACCTCCATTTCTAAAAGCAAAGCCTTTTTCTGGCCAAATGATAATTGACCCCTTATGCGGTTCAAATTCTCCTGGAAGTCTAAACCCATTTTTTTGGGGTGTGGAGTTTTTAATTACTCTTGCCATTTTGATTCGCCTCTTTCATTTTAATAGACTCTCGGCATTCGCCGACTTAAATGGAATAAATGATTCCCTATTCATTCTGTTTAGAGAAATACCTAAACTCTAAGAATAAAGCACTTCCCATGGGAGTCTTATTTTTATAGGGGACAAGAAACCTGTCCGAGATTGCTGAAAAAGTTCAATATAGTACAAAATATGTGGATCTATCATTGCATCTTCGAATATACTGCGCTTTCCGCGGGCGAGTGTCGAGCCTCCTCGGACTGCCGTCCTACGGGGTCTCGCCGATCTCTTGCTTCCCGCAGGAGTCTCCGTATATTCGAGATGCTAGTTAAGGTGAAAAGTTAAATTTTTAAAATCCACCACTTTTTCAGTGGCCTCAACCTGTCCCCACGTCCCTAGGCAGATTACTTTAATCCAAATTAATCCATACACTTTTCACTTCTGTATAATTATTTAATGCGTAAGATCCCATTTCACGTCCAAAACCGGATTCTTTAAATCCTCCAAATGGTACGGCAGCATTTGTAAGGTTATAACAATTCACCCATATACTGCCTGCCTTTAATTTATTCGATATTTTATGTGCATTTTTTAAGTTTTCCGTCCAAAGTCCTGCTGCTAAACCATATGGAGAGGCGTTTGCTCGTTCGACAACTTCATCTATACTACTGTATGGCATTGCTACAACGACAGGCCCAAAAATTTCCTCTTTGGCGATTGTCATATTATCATCAACATCTGTAAACACGGTTGGAGAAACAAAGTATCCTTCTCCTGACTGTCCTCCACCAACTAAGAGGGTTGCACCTTCTTCAACGCCCTTTTCGATATAAGAGGTAACAACTTCAAATTGTCTCTCTGAAACAAGCGGGCCCATGTCCGTATCCTGATCTAAGCCATTGCCAAGTTTAACTTCCTCAGCATAAGCTTTCATCTTACCGACTACTTCCTCGAAAAGATCGTCTGGGATAAACACCCTAGATCCAGCACAGCAAACTTCACCTTGATTTACCATGATTCCATTGAACACACCTGGGATTGCTTTATCTAAATCGGCATCAGGCAATATGATGTTTGGTGACTTTCCGCCAAGTTCTAGGGTCACTCTCTTCATTGTGTTTGCTGCTTCTTTCATGATTGATTGTCCAGTAAGTGTCGAACCAGTAAAAGCGATTTTATTCACTTTTGGATGTTTCACGAGCGCATCACCAGCTGTCTTCCCAAAGCCGTTGATTATATTAATGACTCCTTTAGGAAATCCGGCTTCTTCTACCAGTTTAGCAAGATATAACGCAGATAAAGGTGTTTGCTCAGCCGGCTTAAGAATCACAGTACAGCCTGTAGCAATTGCAGGTGCAATTTTCCATAATGCCATCATGATCGGAAAATTCCATGGAATAATTTGCCCTACTACACCAACAGGTTCATGTCTCGTATAGTTGAAATAAGATTCAGAGACTGGGATAGTCTGACCAGTCATTTTAGTAGTCCATCCAGCAAAGTACCGCAAATTTTCAATTGCGCCAGGTAAGTCACTGCTATTCATTTCCTTAATTGATTTACCATTATCCAATGTATCTAATTGTGCTAGAATCTCAAAATCTCTTTCCATTAAGTCAGCTAATTTATGCATTAAACGAGATCTGTCATATGCACTTATTTTTGGCCATTCTCCACCTTCAAAAGCGTTGAAAGCAGCCTCAGCAGCTACATCTACATCCTTCTCCCTAGCTTCGTGGACCGTAGCCAACACTTCGCCTGTTGCCGGATTTATTGTTTCGAATGTATTGCCTTCAATAGATTCTCGCCATTCCCCATTGATATATAATTTTTTCGGTTCTTTTAAAAATTCAACGACTTTCGGGTTTAAGTTAACTGTCTTAATCATAAAGAATCCTCCTCTGTTTCAACGTTTTTTTCGTATGATTGTCCGCTTAAATCTTCTTTGAAAAAGCTGTTAATGAATCATCCACGATATGAATGATTTTTTCTACTTCATTTTTACTAATCGTAAGAGGTGGCGCGATTGCCACAATATTCATTCCCGGTTCAAAATCAAATGGTCTAATGAGCAGTTTTCTGTTATAACACTCATCCACCAGATTACCAGCAGCTCTAGCTGAATGATCAAATGGAATATTTGCTTCTGGATCCTTCATTAAATCAAAACCAGCTAGTAAACCTCTCGATCTTCTATTTGTAAAAAAGGTATATTTATCCTCCAAGTATTTCAAGCCCTTGTCCAGTTCGCGTCCCATTGTATTAGCACGTTCAACAAGACCATCTCTTTCTATAATCTCAATATTTTTTAACCCGACTGCACATGCAGTTGGATGTCCACTATATGTGAAACCATGAGCTAACATTGCATCATACTGGGCAAATTCATCTCTGATTTTTTCTGTCATTACGACCCCACCGAGTTGGGCATATCCACTTGTTATACCTTTTGCGACTGACATGAAGTCTGGAACAATTTCCCAGTGATCAACACCAAACATTTTTCCAGTTCGACCAAAACCGCAAATAACTTCATCTGCAATGAGGTGTATATTATTTTCATCACAAAGCTTTCTGACAGCTTGTAAATATTCTTCAGGTGGAACATGAACGCCACCTGCACCTTGAATAGGTTCTACAATGACAGCAGCAATCTTGTCTGCTCCTTCTTTTTCGATGATATCTCTAATACAACCCTCATATTCTGGATGATTTTTATCACCCAACTCACATTCAGTTAGATGCGGTTTAGCGTTTACAATATCAGGGTCTGTTGACCCAGAAAAATTCCGGTATGCATCGATACCTGTTGCCCGTTGTGCTGCAACTGTTACACCATGATACCCGCGTCTTAAGGAAATTATTTTTTTCTTCTCTTTATAACCCCGTAATTGCCAATAAAATCTTGACAGTTTAAAAGCAGTATCATTTGATTCGGACCCGCCTGAAGTAAAGAACACTGTATTCAAATCCCCAGGTGTTAACGATGTTATTTTTTCTGCTAATCGAACAGTAGCCTCATTGACATAGCCATAGAAAGTAGTCGTATAAGCAGCCTCAACCATTTGCTTGTATGATGCTTCAGCTAATTCTTTGTTTCCGTGCCCTAAATTCACATTCCACAGCATAGACACACCATCAATATAGGTGTTCCCATCGATATCATTCAGGTAAATACCATCTCCACCTGTAAATATAATCTTTGGACCATGATCAACCTGGTTTTTAGGATTAGTAGATGGATGAAGAACATGTTTCCGATCCAAATTCGATAATTCATTTCTTAGTGATTGACTTTGACCTTTAACAAATTGTTTAGTTTGACTCATTCTAAACACTCCTTAATTTTATAATGTTAATTCGTACCATTAGCTAGGTTATTAATGACAGTAAGCAGAACGTTTGCACCTTTTTCAATGTCATCATCCACTGTCAATTCCTGTTCATTATGACTAATGCCTTTACAACTTGGGACAAAAATCATGCCACTTTCCGCTACTTGCGAGATATATTTCGCATCGTGGCCGGGACCACTATACATATTCAACGATGAATACCCCCATTTTTCACTAGCTTCGCGGATACTCTCTGTAACAACTTGAGAAAATTCAACAGCATCTGAGGTCCAGTCTGTCGTAATAGTTATCTCTACATCATTCATTAAGGCAATGGTACTTAATTGTTCTTTAAGTGATTCAATAGCGTTCGCTCTAGTCTCGTTAGAGGGGTGACGAATATCAATAATGAATTCTACTTCCCCAGGAATAACGTTTGTGATATTGGGTTTCACATTCAATGTACCAACTGTTGTTTTCAAGCCATCAAATTCCTTCGTTAAATCGTTAACCCTTCCAATCATTTTGGAGGTGGCAAGTAAGGCATCTTTTCTATTCTCCATAGGTGTAGGACCAGCATGGTTGGTTTCCCCAGTTACTTTAACAATTAACCAACTCATCCCTTGTATTCCCTCAACAATCCCAATTGACGTATTATTTTTTTCTAGGATGGAACCTTGCTCAATATGAAGTTCTATAAAGTTCTTTACATTGCTTAATCGGTTTTCTATTTCTCCCATATAACCAATCGACTTTAGTGCCTGTTTAAAAGTTATATCATTACTGTCTTTTATGTTGTAAATGAAATTTTTTGTAAAATTTTCTGTAACACCACCTGATCCAAGCATCGGAGGTCCAAATCGCGCCCCCTCTTCATTCGTAAAATTGATAATCTCAATAGGAAATTCCGTTTCAATATTATTTTCATTTAAAACCCGAATGACTTCTAAGGCTGCTAAAACACCTAGAACACCATCATATCGCCCACCGCACGGTTGTGTATCCAGGTGCGACCCCACCGCGATTGTTGGCCCATCATTTCTTTTTCCTTTTCTTCTTCCATAGATATTTCCGAAGTCGTCAATACGAACATCCAGCTTTTCTTGATGTAACCACTCAACAAAAATATCTCTCATCGTTTTATCTTCTTCTGACAAAGCTAAACGGCTTAGTCCTCCATTTTCAGAAGCGCCTATAGAAGAACTTACGTTAATCGTTTCAAGCAAACGTCTTCTGTTAATTCGATATAATAATGATTCCATGATTTTCCTCCTTGTTGCATGTCTCTCTCCTTCAACAATAGTAAATGCAAGTTCCATGCCAAAAAGAAAAATGCAAACGCCTTGGACAGGGGTGACACGCATAAGCAAGGGACTTAAAAAAATTATTTCTAATCCTCTACTCCTAGTGGTTTTATTCTGAATGTTTATAGTATATAATCAGTTTTGAGTCAATTTCGAAAAAATGATTCGAAAGTGACTCGAAAATACTTAAAAATTCATGGAGGTAATCTCAATGAGCGGTAATTTTTTCTCTGATAAACATTTTCATAGTATTTTCAACCATTTAAAAGATGGAATTTTTATAGCTGACAAGGATGGCGTTGCTATCTGGGCAAACGATACTAGTACAAAACAACTTGGTGTACCTCGATCTAAAATAATAGGAAGAAATGTGGGTGAGCTAGAAAATAATGGTTTGTTTACCCCATCCGTTACGAAAATTGTGTTAGAAAAAAGAGAAATCGTTTCAAAAGTTCAAACATCAAAAGATCGTCAATATCTTGCCACAGGACATTTAGTAAAAGTTAAGGGTGAAGACACGGAATATGTACTGGTACAAGTAAAGGATATTACGGAAACGGTAAGAGCTTCATTTAAACTGGAAAAGGCCGAAATACTCATTCAAGAATACTGGAATGAACTTCACCAAATGAGTTTAAAGCAAAAAAATGAAAGTCAAAGGCAATTAATAATTGGGAAAAGTAAAATACATGAAGAAATGCTGGATTTAATGAGACGCGTTGCTACAGTAGATGCAACTATACTATTAAATGGAGAGACTGGTGTAGGAAAAAGCGTAATTGCCGAAGAAATTCACAAAATAAGTAACAGGCCTAACAAACCTTTTATCCAGATCAATTGTGGTGCAATTCCAGAATCATTATTGGAGTCAGAGTTATTTGGCTATAAAAAAGGTGCTTTTACTGGGGCAAACAATAGTGGGAAAGTAGGTCTAGCAGAAAAGGCAGATGGAGGCACCCTTTTTTTGGATGAAATCGCGGAACTGCCATTATCTCTTCAACCAAAAATACTTCAGTTAGTACAAAATAAGTCATTTATTCCAATTGGTTCAACCGACCTAAAAAAAGTCGATATTCGAATAATTACAGCGACAAATCAAAACCTACCACAAATGGTAAAAGAAAAGCAATTTCGGGAGGATCTTTATTACCGTTTAAACGTTGTATCCATTCATATACCAGCCTTAAAAGAAAGAAAAGATGATATACTTCCCTTGATTTATCACTATTTTGATTTATTTAGGGAAAAATATCGAAAAAAGTCTACTTTAAGCAAAGAATTGCTTGACTATCTCCAAAATTATAGTTGGCCAGGTAATATTCGAGAACTAGAGAATATGGTAGAGTATTTAGTTGTTACTGCGAAGTCCGAAATCATTGAAACAACTGCACTTCCAGATAAAGTATTAGAAAGTAATCAACACACTAAAACTATTCATGATAAGTTGAATTCGCAAAGTCTCCCAGATTATTTAGAAAAAATTGAAATGGAACTTATAAAAAGAGCAAAAACAGATTATAAATCTACGAGAAAGGCAGCTAAGTCGCTTGGTATTACGCAATCTTCTTTTGTAAGAAGAGTAAAAAAGTATAATCTTTAGTGACGATTCGATTTTGACTCAGGATATAAATAATAGACTGTATATATTCAGTTTGTTCCCCTTTAAATGAGTGTTCAAAAAGTCGGCAAATTAGAAACAAGAAGTTCAAGGCGCGAAGATTTTGAGGACCGGAACGTATGCTTTTAATACGTGAGACCGGAAAAACTGCGCAACGAAGAAATTCGCCGTTTATCATTTGGGGACTTTTTGAACAACCTCTTTAACGCTTTTATAAAGAGCAGTGTTAGATATATCATTCACTATTAATTTAAAATTCGGCATGAAACTTGCATAGTATCCTCATAAAGGGAGGAATAAAGTATGGTATTAACTATAAATAGTACACCAAAAAAAGATGGATATAGAATGCCTGGAGAGTTTGAACTACATAAAGGGACCTGGATGCTATGGCCAACAAGGACAGATACTTGGAGATCTGGAGCTAAGCCAGCTCAAAAAGCATATGCAGAAGTAGCTGAAGCCATTTCACAGTTCGAACCAGTGACCGTTTGCGTGGAAACTGAACGATTTGAAAACGCTCGTGCACTTTTACCTGCAGATGTTCGGGTAGTTGAAATTTCGTCAAATGACGCATGGATGCGTGATATCGGACCCACCTTTATTAAAAATGATACCGGCGAAGTTCGCGGTGTAGATTGGGCGTTTAATGCATGGGGAGGGTTGGATGATGGACTGTATTTCCCTTGGGATAAGGATGTTCTGGTCAAACAGAAAGTTTTGGAGATTGAGCACGTAAACAGATATGATGCATCTGATCTTGTTTTAGAAGGTGGTGCAATTACTGTTGACGGAGAAGGGACACTCATTACGACAGAGGAATGCCTTTTAAATCCTAATCGGAACCCGAATCTAACAAAAGAAGAAGTAGAGGAAAAACTGAGTAACTATTTAAACATCCAGAAAGTAATCTGGTTAAAAAATGGTTTGGCTGGTGATGAGACAAACGGCCATGTAGATGAAGTTTTGTTCTACGTTAGGCCTGGTGAAGTAGCAATTGGATGGACAGATGATACCAATCATCCGCAATACGCAGTCCTACAAGATGCTTATAATCAGATGAAGGAAGAAACAGACGCTAAAGGAAGAAAGTTTACGATTAATAAAATCCAACTTCCTAAGCAAATTACATTGAGTGAAGCTGAAAGTCTTGAAATTGATATTACTTCAACAAGTTACGATCGATCAGCCGGAGTAAACTTTATAGCAACTTACATTAATTGTTATTTATGCAATGGTGGAGTCATTTTACCTGTATTTAACGATCGCCAAGACGAAATAGCTATAAAAACGTTTGAAAATATGTTTCCAGACCGTAAAATAGTTCCTGTTTATACACGTGAAATCTCCGTTGGTGGAGGAAACATTCACTGCATAACGCAACAACAACCGCAAGCATGACATATATCTATATGAAAAGGCACTATTTTCAAACTAGAAAATAGCGCCTTTTATTTTATAAATTACCGATAGACAAATATTTTGTTTCTAGATACGGTTCAATACCTTCTATACCACCTTCACGTCCAAGTCCACTTTCCTTCATTCCGCCAAATGGAGCATGTGCTGCAGAAGGGCCGCCATCGTTCCACCCAACAATACCAAAGTCTAGATGATCGTGTAGGTACATACCCGTTTTATAATTATTCGTAAAGAAATAGGCCGCAAGTCCGTAAGGTGTACTATTTGCAATTTCAACAGCCTCTTCAATTTCTTTAAAGCTAGTAATTGGAGCCACTGGACCAAATGTTTCTTCATGCATAATGTCCATGGTCGAATCTACATTTTTTAAGACTGTGGGATGCACAAAGAAATACCCCTTTTCCTCATCCTTATCGTAGTCGTTTCCAGCCAATACTTCGGCCCCTTTTTCGATTGCATCATTTACTTGCGAGACAATTTTTTCATACCCTTTTTTATTGATGATTGGTCCAATATCTGTTCCTTTATCGAGGCCATTTCCTAAATTTAGTTTTTGAACTTCTTTCGCCAATTTTTCTGCGAAAGTATCCAGAATACTCTCATGTACAATAATGCGGTTAGCGCAGACACACGTCTGTCCAGCATTCCTGAATTTTGTTCCTATTGTCTGTGTTACAGCAAAATCGAGATCGGCATCTTCAGCTACAATCAGTGGAGCGTGTCCTCCTAATTCCATGGTTACATGTTTTACAGTATCAGCACTGTTTTTAATTAATTGCTTGCCAACAGGAGTAGAACCGGTAAAGGTGATTTTCCGTACATACTCGCTACTTGTAAATAAATCACCAACGACACTACCTCTCCCGTTCACATACTGGACAGCGTCTTTCGGGATCCCTGCTTCATGTGCAAGTTCGATTAATCGTATGGTGGTCAAAGGTGTTTCAACTGCCGGTTTAACAATAAATGTACAACCAGCTGCTAAAGCAGGTGCAGCTTTTCTAGTCATCATTGCAGCTGGAAAATTCCAAGGTGTAATGGCGGCCACAAGTCCGATTGGTTGTTTGCTGACGATAATCCTTTTCGACTCACTGGATGCAGGAATAGTACGCCCGTACATTCTTTTTGCTTCTTCTGCATACCAATCAATATAGCTTGTTGCATAGTCAACTTCACCCAGTGACTCGTGTAATGGCTTACCGTTTTCCAATGTCATTATTTCTGCTATTGATTCTTTATTTTCTTGTATTTTTTGTGACCATATTCGTAATAACTTTGACCGTTCATGTGCGTTGACTTTTGACCATTTTTTAAAACTTTCATGTCCATTTTTTATTGCTTGTTTGATTTCTTCTTCTGTATTTGCTTTTATTTCCTCAATTACGTCACCTGTAGCAGGGTTAGTTACTTTGAACTTATTCGACATTTGTTTGACACTCCTTCTGGGTATTAGTTTTAATCAAAAGCTCTTTCTAAAATTGCCAGTCCTTTTGATAATTCTTCATCAGTAATAACTAATGGTGCTAAGAAACGAATGACATTTCCTTTTAAACCTGCAGAGAGTAACAGCAGACCACTTTCATTTGCAAATTTAATTATTTCCCCCGTTTTATCCTTGTTTGGTGATTTGTCAGTACGATTAATGACCAATTCAACTGCGACCATGGATCCTAAGCGGCGGATATCACCCATGTATTCATGTTTTTCGGAAAGCTCCCTTAATTTCATCTCTAATTTTTGACCAAGTATTTCTGACTTTTGTAGTAAATTCTCTTCCTCAATGATTTCTAATACGGTTAAAGCTGCAGCACAAGCTACTGGATTCCCTGCAAATGTACCACCTAATTCTCCTGGTCCTGCAGTATTTAAAATTTCCTTTTTACCGACAACTGCACTTAATGGAAATCCAGCAGCTAACGATTTTGATACAGTCACTAAATCAGGAACAACGTCAAAGTGCTCCATAGCAAATAACTTTCCTGTGCGGCCAACCCCTGTCTGGATTTCATCAGCAACAAAGACAATTCCATGTTCATTGCAGAAATCGCTTACAAATTGAACAAATTTTTTCGGGGGAATAATAAAACCGCCCTCTCCTTGAACAGGTTCCATAACCACACAGGCCACTGTTTCTGGTGCAACGGTAGAGAGGAAAAAGTCCTTAAACTCTTCAATTACCTTGTCAACATAATCTCCATCCGACATATGATCTGGTTTGTGGTATAAATAAGGAAATGGTGCCTGGTATATCTCTGGTGAAAATGGGCCAAATCCAAATTTATATGGCTTTACTTTACTTGTCATACCCATCGTCATATTCGTTCTTCCATGGAATCCACGAGTAAATGAAACGACAGCTTGTCTTCCTGTATAACGACGGGAAACCTTAACGGCATTTTCCACAGCTTCTGCTCCTGAGTTAAATAAAATCGCTTGTTTAGCAAAATTTCCAGGTGTAATTTCACATAATTTTTCCGCGAGATTAATATATCCTTCATACATCATTACGTTAAAGCCAGGATGTAAAAATTTTTCTATCTGTTTATTTACAGCTTCGGTTACTTTTGGATGGCTGTGTCCTACATTTAACGTACCGATAGCGCCGGCGAAGTCTATCCATTCATTTTGATCAATATCTGTAATGGTTGCGCCTGTCGCTTTCTGAGCTATATTTAAATTACCATTACTTACACCTCTAGGAATAAACTTTTTTCTTTTGTTTTGTAATTCATCACTTGTTACATATGATGTTGTCATCATTATCCCTCTCCCTTACCTGAATATAACGATAAGTATGACAAAAATCTGGTATAATAAAAAGTACCAGATAGCAATTATTTTAGGTGCCAGATTGGATGGGATAATGATGGACATTTTATTTTCGGATATAACTAAGAAAACAACTTATAAATACCAACAAATTTATAAGGAAATTAAGGTGAAAATATTAAATAGAAAAATACAACCCGATGAAAAATTACCTTCTAAAAGGAAGTTAGCAAATCAATTAAAGGTAAGTATTAATACAGTTACAATTGCTTATGAGCAGTTACTCGCCGAAGGATATATTTATACTGTTGAGAGAAGCGGGTACTATGTAGAAAATATTACACAGTTTCAGCACCAAGAGGAATCCGTTACAACTAAATTACCACATGATTTAAAAGAAAAAACGATGCGCAAGGATGGATGGATTTCCTTATCCCATATGACTTCGGATATATCGATGTTCCCTTTCAAAGAATGGCTAAAATGTCAGCAAAAAGCGATAACGAATCACAAAGAAGAGCTCTCAGAAATTATTCATCCACAAGGTCCATTACTTTTAAGAAATACAATTTCCCGTATAATTGCATTGTCCCGTGGGGTTATGTGTGAACCGGAACAAATTGTAATCGGTGCAGGTACACAGTTATTAATAAAACAATTAATGGAAGTACAAAAGAATAAACCAATAATTGCCATGGAGGACCCGGGGTATTCTCGTTTTTATACATTATTAAAAAACATGGACTTTGACGTTCGGTCCCTTAAACTGGATGGAAAAGGAATTAATATGAAAGAAGTTGAATCATCGAAGGCCAATTTCCTGTTTGTTACACCATCACATCAATTTCCAACAGGTAAAATTATGCCGATTTCTAGACGCATCCAGTTGCTTAATTGGTCTACACAAACAAGTAATAGGTATATCGTAGAAGATGATTATGATAGTGAATTCAAATATGAAACAGACAATATCCCATCTCTACAAAGCTTAGATAGAAATCAACGTGTAATATATACTGGAACTTTTTCAAAAACGATGTTACCTGGATTGCGTGTTAGTTACATGGTATTACCGCCCGATATGTTAAGAAAATATCGGCAACATCATGCTGATTTAATGCAGAATAGTAATTCACTAGCTTTATTTACATTATATTACTTTATAGAGTCAGGAGAGTATGCAAAGCATATAAGAAGGATGAATCATCATTATGAAATGAAAAGAAAAGAACTAATTAAACAGCTTGAACTTCGCTTTGAAGATAATGTAAAAATTGAAGATGTCCCAGCTGGTTTACATTTTCTTGCCCAGTTTAAAACGTATAAAGACTATGAAACTATTGAGGAAAGAGCTAAAAAAGAAAAGCTTGAAATATATTCGATGAGGCGTTTTATGTTAACGAATAAATATAAAGAGGAAGGCGTAATTGATTTAATTATAGGATTTGCAACTATTAAACGAGAACAGATACCTGATACTGTAGAGAAATTGCATTGTATAATTAATTGAAAACATACCTTATAAAGGGAGGGACATGGGACAGGTACCTTGTCCCCATTATTAAGTTAGTTTTAAAGATCGAGGTTTTTATTTGGACAGTGTTTGGTTGTATCGTTGGGACAAGAAACCTGTCCCTATGTCCCCTCCGAACATTGTGTAAAAAAATCTACTTCCTTAAAATCTCCATCTCCTCCATAAACTCCGCTGTATGTTCACCCAATTTCGGAGCTAGGGTACGAATACCACCAGGTGTTCTCGACAATTTGATTGGTGTGCCAACTTGTTTTGTTTCCCCTACTGTATTGTGTTTCATTGTCTGGATCATTCCGCGTGCGATAACTTGCGGGTCTTCAATCATTTCATCAAATGACAATACTGGAGACACGCAGGCTTCCAAACTTGAAAAAATAGTGAGCCAGTCTGCTAACGTTTTTTTCGATATAATCGTTTGTATTTCATACTTTAACCGATATTGTTCCTGTAATGGCGCCTGTAAAAGCGGGATAAAGTCACTTCTTTCTATTGCAAGACAAAATGCTCCCCAGAACTTTGGCTCTAGGGCGCCGACAGAAAGAAAGCGGGCATCTTTTGTTTCATAAACCGCATAAGCAGCTAGCCCTCCGGCTAACATTTGCTCACCACGATTTGACTCCGTATGATGAGATAAATAGTTAGGAAGAAGTGTTTGCAACCAGGAAATAACCCCATCGAGCATTGAAATATCGACGAATTGCCCTTCCCCCGAATTTTTTCTTTCCAGAAGTGCTAACAAAATACCCACTGTAGCTGGAAGTGCCCCTCCTCCTATATCTGCTATTTGGGTAGCAGGAATAACTGGTTTCCCTCCTTTTTCCCCCATCAAATGGAGCAACCCTGCATAACTCAAATAGTTAATGTCGTGACCAGGTTTGTTTGCATATGGACCAGTTTGTCCATAGCCCGTTATCGCACAATAAACAAGTGCAGGATTTACTTGTTTTAATTTCTCGTAATCTAGTCCTAGCCGTTCCATCACACCCGGGCGAAATGATTCCACAACAACATCGGCTTTTTCAACCATTTCTAGAAAATCTGCTTTCCCTTCTTCTGACTTCAAATTTAAACAGACGCTTTTTTTATTTCGGTTGAGCGAATGGAATAATACACTGTTATCACCGAGCTTTGGTTCATAATGTCTGGCATAATCCCCCATTTTTGGCTCTTCCACTTTAATAACCTCAGCCCCAAAATCTGCAAGTAACATCGTGCAATATGGACCTGGTAATAATCGTGTTAAATCCAGTACACGTGTGTTTTTTAGCGGCAATACAGATCCTCCTTTCTATTACTACCCATTAAATTCATAGAAATTTAATCCAGTCTTTCAATGATGGTTGCATTCGCCATACCATGTCCCTCGCACATCGTCTGGAGTCCGTAGCGTCCGCCCGTTCGTTCAAGCTCATGCATTAGGGTTACCATTAGGCGCCCACCACTTGCTCCAAGCGGATGGCCAAGTGCAATCGCACCACCATTTGGATTTAATTTTTTCGGATCAGCCCCGGTTTCATGTAGCCAAGCCATTGGAACAGATGCAAATGCCTCATTCACTTCAAAAATATCAATATCGTCTAGTTTGAGCCCTGCTTTTTTCAATACTTTTTCAGTTGCAGGAATGGGCCCTGTTAGCATCAATGTAGGATCGGATCCAACAACAGAGCGAGCAATAACACGGAACCTTGGCTTTAATCCAAGTTCTTCAGCCTTTTCGCGTGACATCAACAGAATTGCTACAGCACCATCACTGATTTGACTCGCATTCCCTGCTGTCACACTTCCATTTTCTCTGAATGCAGCTTTAAGACCGCCGAGTTTCTCAAGACTGGTATTTTCTCTTGGCCCCTCATCCTGGTTAACGGTTGTTTTTGTTCCATCTAGAAGCGTCACCTCTACAGGCATAATTTCCTTTTCGAAATGACCAGCCTTTTGAGCCGCTACCGCTTTCGCATGACTATCCAGTGAAAATTGATCCATTTGTTCTCGAGTAAATCCCCACTTTTCTGCAATTCGATCTGCAGATAAACCCTGATTAATGATTTCATATTTAGACGTCAGTGCCTCACTCAATTTAACGCCCTGCATATTCGATCCCATTGGTACACGAGACATATTCTCAATTCCGCCCGCCACTACTACATCCATATCCCCACTTATGATTGCCTGTGAAGCAAAATGCACAGCTTGTTGACTGGATCCACATTGACGGTCAATCGTTATTCCCGGAACTTCCACTGGATAACCCGCTATCAGCGCTGCCTGTCTCGCAATATCAAAGGCTTGTTCCCCGACCTGAGACACACACCCGAAAATTACGTCTTCTACCAATTCGGCCGAGACGCCAGCTCTTTTTAACACTTCTTCCAAAGGCATCGCGCCAAGCTCCTCAGCACGAATTCCACTTAATATTCCGTTTCGTCTCCCAATCGGCGTTCTTACCGCCTCGACAATTACAGCTTCACGCATATCTATCTCCCTTTCTATCAATCTAGTTTTAAGCCTTTTCATATCCTATAATCCCATATTTTTCGCAATGATCACTTTCATGATTTCATTTGAACCTGCATAAATCGATGAGACCGCTGCATCACGAAACCTTCTCGCAATCTCATACTCTTCCATATATCCATAGCCCCCATGCAGTTGCATGCATTCAGCCGCAACCTTTTTTGCTAGATCAGTCGTCCACCATTTTGCCATCGAGACCTCTGTCACGACATCTTTACCTGACACATGATCATCAATTAACCGATCGACAAACGCCCTACCAATTTGAAATTCAGTCTTCAGTTCCGCAAGTTTAAACTGCGTATTTTGAAACTGACTGATTGGCTTGCCAAACGCTTTTCGTTGTTTCACATAATCAATTGTCAGATCCAACATTCTTTCCGTTCCTGCTATGCTTTGAATCGCCACCAGTAATCGTTCCTGCTGCAGGTTCTCCATCAGGTAATAAAAACCTTTCCCCTCTGCTCCCAATAAATTTTCTGCAGGAACACGGACATCCTCGAATATTAATTCACATGTATCACTTGCATGCTGACCAACCTTCTGAAGCTTTTTCCCCTTTGTAAATCCTGGTGTACCAGCTTCGACAACGATAAGACTAATCCCCTTATGTGCCGGTTTTACCTGCGTATCTGTTTTACATACAACCACAACTAAATCCGCAGAATAGCCATTTGTAATAAATGTCTTTTCTCCATTTAAAATATAATCATCGCCATCCCTGACCGCAGTTGTTCGGATGGCAGCCAAATCCGACCCAGCACCTGGCTCTGTCATTGCAATTGCAGAAATCAAATCTCCACTAATTGCCCCCGGCAGCCAAGCTCTTTTCTGAGATTCAGTACCGAGCGATGCAATATATGGCATCACAATATCATTATGAAGGCCAAGTCCAACCATCGCTGTTCCTACCCGCTCAAATTCTTCATTGATCACAACAGAATAACCAAAGTCGGCCTGAAATGCACCATACTCCTCTTCAACCCACGGACAAAGAAATCCCTGCTCCCCAGCCTTTTTCCAAAAAGATCTTGGCACCTGTTGCTCCTTCTCCCATTGTTCAAAATAAGGATATGCTTCCTTTTCCAGAAACTTGCGCAGTGATCGCCGGAAAATAGCATGTTCTTCACGTAAATACGATCTTTCCATACAATAATCCCCTCTCCTATTTCTCGGGACAAGGGGACAGGAACCTTGTCCCTATTATTTTTTGTGGTTTTTATACTATTATCATTATAGAAGGAACCTTTCGTTACTATCAGTATTGAATAAATATTGTATTCATTAGTGGGACAAGAAACCTGTCCGAGGCCACTGAAAAAGTGTGGATTTTAAAAATTTCACTTTTCATTTTAACTTAGCACCCTCGAATATACGGAGACTCCTGCGGGAAGTAAGAGATCGGCGAGACCCCGCAGGACGGCAGTCCGAGGAGGCTCGACACTCGCCCGCGGAAAGCGAAGTATATTCGAGGGTGCGATGGCAGATCCACATATTTTGTACTTAGTTTAACTTTTTCAGTGGCCTCAACCTGTCCCCTTGTCCCTCTTTCTGTAAGATGTCTACCGTGGCTGCATTCTAATCGCACCATCAAGTCGAATTGTTTCACCGTTTAACATTGGATTTTCAATAATGCTTTCGGTTAAACGTGCATATTCAGACGGATTACCTAACCGTTTTGGAAACGGTGTCATTTCTCCAAGCGCTTGTTTTGCCTTATCAGGTAATCCCGCAAATAAAGGTGTTTCAAATAATCCTGGGGCAATCGTCATCACTCTAATTCCAAGTGAGGAAAGATCCCTTGCAATCGGCAATGTCATACCAACGATTCCTCCTTTTGATGCACTATAAGCAACCTGACCAATTTGTCCATCAAAGGCAGCAACAGAAGCTGTATTAATAATGACACCGCGCTCGCCATTTTCATTAGGCTCATTTTCAGCCATCTTTTCTGCAGTAAGACGTATCACATTAAATGTACCGATTAAATTAACCTGAATAACCTTTGAAAAGGAAGATAGCTCATGCTTCCCCTTCTTACCAAAAGTCTTTTCAGCAACGGCAATACCAGCACAATTGATCAGTACGTGAATGTTACCAAACCTTTCAACAGCTTGGTCTAATGCTGCTTGAACGCTTGATTCATCTGTTACATTTGTTTTGATAAAATGTCCGTTTTCTCCTACTTCTTCTGCTAAATTAATTCCTTTTTCTTCCGCCAGATCCAAAATAATAGCCTTACCGCCCTTTGAAATGATGTTCCTTACCGTGGCTTCACCTAAACCGGATGCTCCCCCTGTAACGACTGCAACACTGTTTTCAATCTTCATCACGATTTCCTCCAAACATGCGTTTTATTTCTTTATAAGAATGTGCAACAAATAGTCCGAAATTGATTCGGCAATCTCTGTTTTATCTTTTTTTCCACTTTCCGAATACCATTGGGTAACCCAGTTCATGGCACCTAATATAATATTTCTCACTATCTTCACATCCACTGAACCAAATACATTCTCCTCTATTCCCGCCTGAATCAATTGATCAAAAGCTTTCCCATAATCATCTCTCAGCTGTAAAATCTTCTCCTTTTGCTGCGCGGAAAAAAACTGTTCCAGCTTTACCATCATTTCAAAACCACTTCGTTCCCAAAGTAGATATTCGATATGACCAATCATAGCCATTCGCAACTTTTCAATCACAAGCAAATCCTGGAAAAGGATAGCTTCTACATTTTCAATACTTCGTCCCAAGAGCATGAGTTGACTTTGATACAACAAATCCTGTTTATCCTTAAAATAATAGTAAACGGATCCTTTCGTCATCAAAATTCTTGATGCAATTTCTTCTATCGTCGTGCCATGATATCCTTTTTCCGATAAAACAAGAACGGCTGTCCTCAAGATATCTTCTTTTTTCTTAGCTGTTTTCCTTTCACGTAAGGACACTACTGCTCACTTCTTTCTCTGTGTAGCCTATGTTTAACTTAATTATTATTCTAATTATTCATTTTTTAAATGTCAAGTTAATTTTCTGAAATTTTTAAAAGGTAATGCCCACCACCCGAATTGTTGTGAGTTGTTTCAAGTGGTGGTGGGGATTGAAGTCTTAATGAAGTGCTATTCTCCTTCTTCTCATTTTATTTCGATCTTCAGTGCCTTGATGAAGTGTTCTCCAGCTGAATTCAGGTGGAGAGCACTTATTTATTAAGTTTCGCACCTTGAAAGATTAATAAAAAAACCTTTTCAAAACAGAAAAAAGACATACAAAATCCGCATGAACACTGTTTTTTGGTATAATTAAGGTATCTACATCGATTTTCAACAACAAATCTAGGAGGAAAAACATGTCTACAAAACAACCAAACATTCTATTTATCATGAGCGATGATCACGCAGCACAGGCAATAAGCTCCTATAACAAAGAGCTTGTCGATACACCAAATATTGATCGAATCGCGGACGAAGGAATGCGTTTTGATAATGTTTATTGCACCAATTCATTGTGTGCTCCAAGTAGAGCCTCCATCCTTACAGGAAACTACAGTCATGAGAACGGAGTACGTGGTCTATCAGAACATTTCGACGGAAGACAGCAGACGTTTCCAAAGTTATTACAGGAGAACGGATATGAAACCGCTCTCGTAGGTAAATGGCATCTTGGTCATGGTGGAAATAGTGACCCAACAGGCTTCGATTATTGGAATGTCTTTCCTGATCAGGGCGACTATCATAATCCAGTAATGATGGAAATGGGAGAAGAAAAACAGGTTGAAGGATACGCGACTGATAGAATCACAGATTTATCCATTGATTGGCTAAACAACCGAAATAATGAAAAGCCTTTCATGATGATGGTTCACCACAAAGCTCCACACCGTCCTTGGGAGCCACCTGAAAAATACAAGACATTATTTAATGATAGAGAATTCAAGGTTCCTACTACCTTTAATGATAATTATGGGGACCGGGCAAATGCTGCAAAAGTTGCCAATATGCGAATAGAAGATTTAAAAGAAGAAGATGTTAAAGGAGTTCCTCCAACAGGACTTTCCAAGCAGGAGATTAAAGAATGGAAATTCCAGCGCTATATTAAAGACTATTTACGATGTGTTGTTTCGATTGATGATAACGTCGGACTGCTACTCGATTATTTGGATGACAACCAGTTGGCGCAGGATACGATTGTTATTTATACATCAGACCAGGGTTTTTTTCTTGGGGAGCATGGTTGGTATGATAAACGGTTTATGTATGAAGAGTCCTTGCAAATGCCATTTGTTATGCGCTATCCACATGAGATCAAGCCAGGAAGTGTATCCACAGATATGATTATTAATAATGATTTCGCTCCAACATTTTTGGATTATTGTCATGTACAGGCTAAAGAAAAAATGCAAGGAGAAAGTTTCCGAGCTATTGCTAAAGGAGAGACCCCTGATAATTGGCGTGATGCAGTTTATTACCGATACTGGGAGCACTTAACCATTCATAATGTTACTGCACATTATGGCGTGCGTACCGATAGATACAAGTTAATCTATTATTATGGAGAACCACTAGATGTAATAGGAGCAGTACCAAAACCGATGGAACCGGAATGGGAGCTGTTTGATTTGGAAAAAGACCCGTTGGAATTAAAAAATGAATACAACAATGCCGCTTACACGGAAGTTGTCAATGAACTAAAGGACAGGCTGGTACAGTTAAGAGAGCAATATAATGAAACCGTTTAACAAAAACAATGGGGATAACCATATGAAAAACCAAACTACTAATAGTTGTTGTGCTGCATCAAGAAGTCACACGACTGTTACAGAGAAATTAAAATCGAATAGTAATCAAAAAATAATATCTTCCCTACAGCAGAATGAACTGGGAAAAATGGTTTATATTTCAGGTGGAAAGTTTTTAATGGGGACTACAGAGAAAGAAAGCTTTCCTGAGGATGGCGAAGGACCAATAAGAAATATTAAAGTAAATCCTTTTTATTTTGACACCCATGCAGTGACGAATGAAGCATTTAAACAGTTTATCGATGATACAGGCTATCTGACAGAGGCCGAGCAGTACGGATGGTCATTCGTTTTTTTTCAACAAGTCAGTCCCGAGACTGCTAAAAAGGTAAAACAAAGCGTTTCCCAAACACATTGGTGGTGGGTGGTGGAAGGCGCTAGTTGGCGAAATCCAGAAGGCCCTGATTCAGACCTTGGAGGTAGAATGGACCATCCTGTTATTCATGTTTCATGGAACGACGCAAATGCTTATTGTAAATGGGCGGGAAAACGACTCCCAACTGAAGCGGAATGGGAATTTGCTGCACGAGGTGGGTTGGTGCAAAAAACATATCCATGGGGAGATGAACTGACACCAGTAGGCGAGCATCAATGCAATATTTGGCAAGGAAGCTTTCCAAAAAAGAACACGATGGAAGATGGTTATTTAGGGACCGCACCCGCTATCTCATTCCCCCCCAATACGTTTGGTTTATATAATGTTTCTGGCAACGTATGGGAATGGTGCTCAGATTGGTTTGCCTCGAATATTCATAAACGAGGCGGGAAAGAAAATCCCAAAGGAGCAGATAATGGGACAAGCAAAGTAATGCGCGGCGGTTCTTATTTATGCCATCATAGTTATTGCAATCGTTATCGTGTAGCAGCACGGTCAGCTAATACACCTGACAGTTCAACCGGAAATATTGGGTTCCGTTGTGTAAAGGATGCTTGAAAAAATAAGGGATTTCCGCTAAAACTATAGCAGGAATCCCTTATTCTCTGTGTGTATTTCCGAGCCTGATCAGCTACTAAGCCGCATAGGTTGTGCTCCTTCACAGACTCTAATTTATAGCCTTTATAAATACACTTCAACCGTATTTTTCACAGTCGTTAATTGTTTTTTCAATTCATCACGCTCTACTATAAATCCTCCATTGCGGTAAGGGTTTGCTACCGATTCAGTTTCGACCACATTACCATTCACAACCACTTGTTTAGTCGCTTGATTTAAGTGGTAAATAAAGGTTACTGGGTGCTCCATAAATGTAAAATCAAATCTTAATCCATCCATTTTTTCTGGAAGAACTGGATCGATCACGAGATTTCCTGCATGGGTGCGAATTCCTAACGCATTTGAAATCAACTGGTTCATGTAAATTCCCGGACCACTAGAATAGATGCGCCAACCACCTTTTACAGGGACAGCCCCGGTACGCAGTTTATCAAAATGCTCTTCTGCTTCATATCGAGTGTTGAATTTACCATCTGAACTGCTGAAATACGTATTACTCTGCCGTATTTCTGCATTTGGCACGACGTTTTGAATACTAATTGGGTTAATGACAGACAAACCATTCCACACTTCATCCGTTTTTCCCAGCTTGGCCATTGCTTCCACGTATCGAATGTGGGCATGAACATATTGCAAGCCTATTTCACGGCCAAAGTTTGTTGCCTGTTCCGCTCGTTTAAAATGCGTACTTACCCCACCGGCATAATTTGCTGGTCTATTCATTAATCGGACACCATCTGGAAAAGTTAAGTGTTTTTTTATTAGTCGATAATGATGTTCAGCTTGTTCTGGAGTAAAAAGCTCGCTAATCATACTTTCCTGCATAGGTAATAATCGATAATCGATACCTGTCTTTGTATCACTCGGGTGTAACATTAGCTCCACATCATTCAGATCTTTCATATAAATAAATCCAGGGATAACGTCCGACTGCAAAATATAAGTATTAAAATCTTGTTTAATGCCCGAGGCCAGATCGTGAAGTGCAGCCGCTTCCTTTTCGTCCACATCCGTTAAAACAGTGGCCAACTTACGAAGCACTTGATACGTTAATGCTACCGTCCAGCTACTCACCATGTATTTTTTTAACTGTTCATTTGCCGGTTGTAGTGTATCATCCCAGTCACCATCATCATAAGACGATAAAAATGTGTCATGTAAAAAATGTTCTTTTATATAAGCGACTTCTTTTTTCGCATGTTCTAGAATTGTTACTGTTTCCGCTGTAAAGGCAAAATTGTTCTGATCCGTATATGGAACCCTTTCTTGTAAAATAGCGTAGTCGTTAGTGGCTTCGATATACTCAGCGATGACCTTTAAGGGCCATACAATAATATCCCCGTGACTTTCAGTTTGCTGAACGTGCGTAAATTTATCAAACATAAACCATTGCGGCCAGCTTCCAGTCTCTTTATATTGATGTGAAAAAATCGTCTTAATAATCTCGCGGACAGATCGATAATTTTGTGTTGCCATAAAGTATTCGGTCGGTCCTTGACTTACATCACGCGTCCCCCAAGCTGCTCCACCATATTGTTCAAGACCATGTGGAGAAGAGAAATGAACAAGCATATTATGCGTATACCACCATGTGATTGCGTTTACTTTTTCCAGGTCTTCCGAGGTACCTTCCTGCTGGGTAAGACGGAACCCCCCGGTAACATTACGATAGTAGTCACGATAACGCTCTACCTCATGCTCCACGTCTCGCTTCACAAGAGGCTTGACCTCATTATATAGTAGTCCCTGGATTATCATTGTCCATTCTGACGTAGAATCTAAACTTAATACAATAAGTGAGGCTGCACCTGATTCGATATTGGAAGCAAACCTTCGTTCGTCCTCTACAGTCATTTCTGTACCGGTAACCTGGAGTCGATAGGTTAAATCAGGATAAGTATTTCCACTATTGGACGCTGAATCTGCAGAAATGGAAACTATATTTCCTTCATTCTTCATGCGAAAGGGAACTTCATATTCATTGTTGTTCATAGTAACTTGATTAGAAATAAGATATGCATAAGCCTTTCCACTTGTAGATCGCACGTCCAGTTGAACTTCTGGTGAATCAACAGTTGTAAAATTTGTAATTATAAATAGTTCACTTTCCGTTTTGTAATACCAGCGCGCGTAATTAAATCCTAATTCAAACATGGACGGCATGGTCAACAAATGATAGATGCCATCTATTTCTACATAAATTCTTTGCCCAGATGTCTTCATGATGTTTAATGGGTTCCGCGCATTTGTAATCATCTTATTCATGTTAACGTTTCCTACTACTAGTTGGGAATTAAAAAGCCCATACATGTAGGAAGTGGTCGACAATGTGTCTTCCTGTACGTTTTCATTTTGACCACTCATTAATATATGACCATGAGGACGCTCGACAAGCTCTTCTTTTTTCTTCAATATGACGTGTTCATATGTCCTTGTAAAGAATGAAAGTAATGATGCTTGATCACGTTCCCCCAGCTGCCGATCAGGAAAATAGCCATCAATCTCTTCTTCTGTCATTTCCACAGTTTGGAGCGGATTCCCAATCGCTGATGATAGATAAACCCTTTCTACAGAATGCTCGATTGCCTCATTCTTTTCTAATTGTTGCCAAGCATCATATATCTCATTTTCATAATCCAAAGCAGTTGTTGCATTAGGATGATTTTCCTTAAACAGTCCATAAAAGACAAATTGTTGCTGGCCTGCTAGCTTCACTCGCTCTGATTGCAACGCAGTATAAGCAAACTCATATTGATAAGTCTCATTTGCTAGCGTTGGCTTTTTTAATACTTCTGGTGTGTTTGTTGTTTTATAAGACAATCCAAAAAATTGAAAACCATCTGTCGAGTAACCAATAGCTTTTCCTAGCGACCCTTGCTGGATGTAAGGAAATCCCTCCTGTTGTGGCTGGTTTTGACGGGTGCAGACAACAAAGCCTCTTTTTTCATCTTCAAAAACAGTGTGATCCATGTATTGGGACATATATGCTTCGTTTGATCTGACAGCACCTTTATCAGCAAGCCCCAAGTCCTGACCATAAATAACGTCAACCTCTACATCATTTCCATTCAGTATAATATCCCAGAACCATATGCCTTTCTCAGTAGGGTGGAACGTAACCTGATAGGCTATTCCTTCTGTGGATCCTTGCCATTTCACGTAAGAATCAGTAACAGACAAGGTGCTTGTAGAATGAACACCAAGTAACGGAACCACCTTTATTCCACTTGCTTGATGTAGACGTAAATAAATATTATTTAGCGACCCATCCAGCGGGTTGGACATCCATTGATTTATGAGGCTGTTTTTATGGGTGATTTCATAAATATCACCACTATTCAGGAAAGTGAAATTTACATTTCCCGCTTGCTTGAAAAATTTGTTCATTGCGTTATTCTCCTTCATTTAATTTAATTCAAATGGAAATGAGGTCACATTGTTACAACTATTTCCGATGTAAGCAATGAACTCGCCCTTATCACTTTTGAACTGCAGATCTGTATGATGATACCTAAGAGCATCCTCAGCTAGTTCAAATACTACTTCCTTGGCTTCTCCAGGTTGTAAAAACACTTTTTTGAACCCCTTTAATTCTTTAACTGGACGCACTACTTCTCCCACTAAATCTTGCACGTAAAGCTGAACAACTTCCTCTCCGGCAACATCACCGGTATTTTCTAAAATCATCGAAATCGTTAAGCCTTGTTCCGCTGTTAACGTATTAGACGATGGCCGTATATCGCGCAATGAAAAGGTTGTATAGCTCAAACCAAATCCGAAAGGGTACAAAGGTTCATTTGGGATATCTAAATATTGCGAAACGTAGCGAATTTGTGCATCATGAGCATCTTTTGGGCGACCAGTATTAAAGTAATTATAGTAAACTGGCACTTGTCCTACCGAATATGGAATGGACATCGCAAGTTTTCCGGATGGATTCACATCCCCATATAACAAATCGGCAATTGCATTTCCGCCCTCTGTCCCAGGAAACCAAGCTTCAAGTACAGCGTTCGATTTATCAAAAACACCATGTAAATCAAGTGGACGACCATTAAACAAAACAACAATAATTGGTTTGTCTAGTTCGTGTATTTTTTCTATTAATTTAAGTTGCACTTCTGGTAACTGAATGACCGATCGTGACCCTGCTTCCCCACTCATTTCGGAATCTTCACCTAGTGCTAACACAATGACATCGGATTGCTTTGCAGCTTCAAGTGCTTCTTCAAGTTCGGCCTCTGTGCCCGCTTCAACGCCACAACCTTTTGCGACTTTTAGTTTTGTGTTAGTTACCTTCTTATGCAAGCCTTGACGAACAGTTACCGCATCATCCTTCGCACCAAGCCATGACCATTGCCCAAGAATGTCGTTACTTTCAGCAAATGGACCGATTAACCCGACAGTTTGATTTTTCTTTAGTGGTAAGATACCTTCATTTTTCAACAGCACAGAAGATTTCGCTGCAAGTTCACGCGCTATTTGCCGATGTTGGCCACACATCACGATTTCTTGTTCACGCTTAACATCTGCTCCACGATATGGATTTTCAAACAAGCCAAGTTTTTGTTTGAGCTGTAAAATACGCAAAACAGCTTCATCGAGAATAGATTCTTCAATTTCACTGTTTTCAACTAAACTTCTTAATCCGTTTGCATAGCAAGTTGTCATCATCTCAATATCTACACCAGCTTCGATAGCTTTACGTGCTGCTTCCGTCGCATCTTTCGCAACACCATGTGGTATCAGTTCTTTTACAGCGCCCCAATCTGAGATAACCACCCCATCAAAGTTCCATTCATCACGTAACAAATCACGCATTAATTTTTTATTACCAGTAGCAGGGATACCATCCACCGTATTAAAAGCTGTCATCACCAGTTCACTACCAGCATCAAGTGCAGCTTTATACGCGGGTAAATAGGATTCTCTCATTTGCCGTTCAGACATATTCACCGTGTTATAGTCACGTCCACCTTCAGGAGCACCATATGCTGCGAAATGCTTGACACAAGCAGCAACGCGGTCGAGATCATTCGTTAAATCAGTTCCCTGAAAACCTTGAACCTGCGCCCTAGCAAACTCACTATTTAAATAGGAATCTTCACCAGTTGATTCCATTACTCTTCCCCATCGTGGATCCCGAACGAGATCTACCATTGGAGCAAAGGTAACGTGAATACCAGATACCGCTGCTTCCCTCGCAGCGATTTCAGCACTTTTTTTAGCCAAATTCACGTCCCAAGAACTTCCAATCGCTAATGGGACCGGAAATATGGTTTTATACCCATGTACGACATCTGACATAAATAATAGCGGTATACCTAATCTGTTTTCTTTCAAGTGTTCTTCCTGAATTTTTCTGATTTCTTTTGCTCCTGAAGCTCCTAATACAGAACCAGTGTTTTGAACCATATAATTAGTAATTCCCAACTTTTCCATTGGTCCTGTAATCTGTCCTTCATGTGAGGAGCCTTTGAAAAAAGGGGTGGCTAACTGCATCAGTTGTGCAATTTTTTCGTCGATCGTCATCTGCTTTATAAGGTTTTTAAGAAGTTCTTTGTCCATCTTGATCCCTCCAATAAATAAGGATTATTTAGTAGTAAGTTTAATCAAATTATTTCTGTTTGTTTATAAGGAAAATGTTGCATTTGCTTCATTCACTAATATAATCTATTTATAGAAACGTTTCAATAAAAAAGATAAAAAAATAAATGTATTGCTTTCTTGAGTTTAATTAAAAATACATAATTTACGGACTCAAATTTGGTGGTATTTAGGGGATTAAGAAAATTAATTAATGGCATACAAACGCTTAATGTCGGGGTCAATGCGACTTTTCTATGTGCAAAACAGCTATTAATTATAAAAAAATTAAAAAATCTATTGAAAACGGATACAACATTCCATATAATAATAGGTGAAACGTTTCATTTTTTCTCCTTTTCACTTACTGAAAACCATTCAGAGGGTGGACTGTTTAATTTTTTACAAACAAATAAAATAAGGGGTGGAGCGCAAGATGAAGAAAAAAACAGGATTGTTTGTTGCAATGATGGTTGGTATCTTGTTTATTTTAGGAGCTTGTTCTTCTGATGACGAACAAGCCGAATCGAAGGACACGATAAAAGTATGGACAATGTCACCAGCTTTAGAGGAATTTGTAAAAGAGTATGAAAATGAGAGTGGCATGACTGTAAAAGTACAGACTATTCCATGGGAAAATGCCCATGATAAGCTGTTAACAGCTGTCGCATCTGGAGAGGGTCCAGATGTATTGCAAATTGGTACAACTTGGGTAGCTGAGTTTGCCGAAGCTGGAACTTTTCTTGACTTAACAGATTACATCGACGACTACGAAAACTTTAGCCCTGATAATTTCTTTAAAGGTGCTATAGAGACAACTCAATATGACGGCGAAACTATTGGAATTCCCTGGTACGTAGATACCCGCTTACTTTTCTATAGAACTGATATACTAGCCGACGTTGGTTATCCAGAAGGTCCAGAAACTTGGGAAGATATGATAGATGCTTCAAGGAAGCTAACTGCACGCGGAGATGATCAATACGCATTAGATATGCCAACAACCGACCCACAATTCCCATTTATGCTTGCATGGGAACAAGGCTGGAATTATAAGATTGGTGAAGGTGCAGCTAATTTCGAAGATCCCGCATTTAAAGATGCAATTGAATTACACCATCTCTTTTTTGAAGAGAATTTTTCACAGTTAGAAGAGGGTAAAGAGTTTTTCCAAGCATTTAGTGATGGATCGAAGCCAATGTTTTTCAGCGGTCCTTGGGATATTCAAACGATTAAGGATAGAGCACCTGAGATTGATGGTAAATGGGATGTTCACCTAATGCCTAAAGCTGAAAACAACAAATCGATGATTGGGGGAGCTCATTTCTCTGTTTTCCACAATTCGGAGAAAGTTGATCAATCACTTGAATTTATCAACTGGATGGCTGACCCAGAAACACAAGTAGCGTGGTATAAACATAACAGTGAACTTCCCGCAAATATGAGTGCTTGGGAAGATCCAGCGTTAACGGAGGATCCAATGGTTAGCACATTCGGTGAACAATTAAAATCGACTCAACCACTTCCGTTAATTCCTGAATTTGAAAGAATGGGACAGGAATTACTAACTACATTAGAACAAATTAATCGTGGTGGTGTTGATATTGATAAGGCGCTAGCAGATTATCGTAAAGAAGTATCAAGCATTTTAGAAGAATAACAATTTAGCTATAACAAGGTCAGGGTGCACGCATTTCTTAAGCTTGCACCTTGCTTTAATTCGCAGAGCCTTGAGGGGAGGATCAAAATGAACAAATTTAAATCCACGATAACGCCGTATTTATTTATTGGACCCGCTTTAATATTACTGCTTATCTTTTCTTTTGCGCCAATTCTTGTGGCGCTCGCTATTAGTTTTACAGATATGAACTTAAGTGGGCTCGCCAATTGGTCTCAAATCCATTTTATTGGACTAGAAAACTTTATAAAACTATTCCATGACGAAACCTTTAGGCAAGCGATGCTCAATACACTCATTTATGTCGTAATTGGCGTTCCATCTGCGGTGATAAGCTCATTTGTGATAGCGCTGTTGTTAAACTTTTTCAGCAATTGGGTATCTTCTACCTTTCGCGTTATTTTCTATGTACCATCCATTACGAATATTGTTGCGATTGCAGTCGTCTGGATGTTTTTGTATAACCAGGAATATGGATTATTTAATTATTTGCTGTCGTTGATTGATGTGGATGCCGTTCCATGGCTTGAGGATCCACTAGTCGCTAAACTATCATTGATTTTAATAGCGGTCTGGAAAAGTAATGGAATTAGTATGCTTATCTTCCTGGCGGCACTACAAACGATCCCAAGAATGTACTATGAAGCTGCAGATATCGACGGAGCAAACCGCTTTCAAAAGCTAACAAAAATCACGCTCCCTTCAATGAGTTTTGCAACCTTTTTTGTCACAGTTACGACATTAATTGGTTGGTTACAATTTTTTGAAGAACCATTTGTAATAACAGATGGTGGCCCATTAAATGGGACAAATTCCATAGCGTTGTTTATCTATCAAGAAGGGTTCCAATATAGCGAGTTCGGATATGGTGCAGCAGCATCGTTCGTACTTTTTGCTCTTATAATTGTCGCAACGCTCGTGCAATTCAAATTTAGAAAAACAGACTAAGTTTTGTGAGGTGACCGCTATGCAGTTAAAAAATAATTTCGAGAAAACAATTGTCATTGCTTTGCTGTTCGTTGGTGGTATACTCGTCTCGTTGCCGTTTATTTGGATGATTCTCAGTTCGTTAAAAACCGATAAAGAGGTATTAAGTATTCCGCCAACTTTGTTTCCGCAAGACCCAACATTTCAACATTACATTGAACTTTTTCAAAACCTGAACTTTGATGTTTATTTAGTCAATACATTGATCATTGTCTTTTTCTCGATGTTTGGCTTATTGTTCAATACAATGGCAGGCTACGGATTTGGTAAATTTCAGTTTCGTTTTAAAGAAACATGGTTTATCATCGTGCTAATAACCATGATGATCCCAGGTCAAGTAACCATGATTCCGACTTATTTAATCTTAAATGAAATGGAATTAACAAATACAATGGCTGGGATTATACTGCCAGGTCTAATTGCTGCATTCAATATTTTTCTAATCAGGCAATTCATGGTAACAATTCCGGATGACCTGATTGAAGCGGCTAAGCTCGATGGTGCTGGGCAGTTCTATATTTTTTTTAAACTGATTTTGCCACTTTCCAAGCCCATTTTAGCAGTGCAGGCTATTTTAACTTTTATCGCTGCCTGGAACAGCTTCTTATGGCCACTGATTATCGCAAACGACCAATCACTTTATACATTATCCGTCGGTTTGGCGCTTCTGCAAGACGAGAACGTGACCAACTATGGGCTACAGATGGCTGGATCAGCATTTATGGTTATTCCAATTGTGATTATTTTTCTTATTTTCCAGAAATATATTGTTGAAGGATTTAATGTATCAGGTATTAAATAGGGCAAGCTTTAAGGCTGACCCTATTTCTTTCTAATCACAATAGGAGGTATGTCAATGGCGCTTATTCAATGTGATTTTTCTTCTGAAGTTTTATCAAAAAGTGTATCCATGAATGTGATTTTGCCACAAAAATCATTTTCAAACGTGGATCAAAAAAGCAAAAGCAAGAAATATCCCACATTATTTCTTTTACATGGGTTTAGTGATAACCATACAAAATGGACCAGAAATACATCTCTAGAACGCTATTCTGAGGATTTTGGCATTGCAGTAGTCATGCCAGCTCTCGACAATAGTTACTATACAGACATGAAAGACGGAAATAAATATTGGACGTTTCTTACGGAAGAATTGCCGTTTGTTTCTAGATGTTTATTTCCCCTGTCAGATAAGCGAGAGGATAACTTTGTTGCAGGAAACTCGATGGGTGGCTTTGGGGCACTAAAGTGGGGCTTAAATATTCCTGACCAATTTGCCGCAATCGCCAGTTTATCAGGTGTTACTGATATGGTTTTTCACTTGGAAAAGAGTCGACAGGAATCAGAGGAAAATGATAAAAATAAATCATTATCCCTTATTTTTGGAAATGATGGTATAACACAAACTTCAAATGATTTGTTATGGAAATTAGAACAATTAGACAACACATCTCAAATCAAACCACTGCTGTATCAAGCATGTGGAACGGAAGATTTTTTGTATGAACACAACATGCGTTTTTTTCATAAATGTGAACAGACTGGCTTCAACTTGACGACTAATTTTGGTCCAGGAGATCATACGTGGAAATACTGGGATCAGAGGATACAAGATGTTCTTGAGTGGCTACCTATAAGCAAAAGTTAACTGTAACCTTATTTTTAAAAGTTTTTCTTGTGGTACTATAGAGGTACACAAGTAAATGAAAGTACGGGAACCATGGAGGCAATTAAATATGGCAACAATCAAAGATGTAGCAAAGCTTGCTGGGGTTGCAGTATCCACAGCATCATACGCATTAAATAACAGTAACAAAATTAGTTTAGCCACAAAGAAAAAAGTTGAAGCGGCTGCAAAGACATTAAATTATATGAAAAATGGTTTTGCATCTGATTTAAAAAGGACGAAAACAAATACGATTGCATTAATTTTGAGTGACCTATCAGGACCTTTCTACTCTGAATTAATTCAAGGAGTTCAAGATGTAACAACATCGAACGGATACGATTTAATTGCATGCAGTTCAATTGGTGGACCGCAATCAACTGCCGTTAAATTCTTAAGAGAAAAACGTGTGGATGGCGCTATTATCTTAGCACATAACATTAGTGACGAGATCACATTGGAATCGGCGAGAAAAGGGTTCCCACTTGTAGTGCTAGACCGAGATCTTGAAAATGAATTTGTTTACCATGTAGATGTCGATAATGTTCACGGTGGATACCTTGCAACAGAATATTTGATCAAAAATGGTCATGACAAAATCGCCTATGTCAGCGGACCCTCTAATACGTACGATAATGAACTAAGATTTCAAGGATATATGAATGCTCTCAACCATCATGGAATTACGTATCAACCCAGATGGAAACTCTCGGGTGACTTTACGCGGGAAGGTGGTTACCGGGCAACGAAATTATTGATCGCCCAACGCGATTTGCCTCAGGGTATATTTTATGCAAATGACGAAATGGCTATCGGAGGGTTGCAAGCCTTTAAGAATCACGGAATTAATATTCCAAACGACATTTCTATTATCGGCTTTGATGATATTCAATTAGCCGAGTATGTATCGCCACCGTTGACAACAATCAAACAACCTAAATACGAAGCAGGCGCTTTATCTGTTCATTTAATTTTTCAATTGCTGGCTGGAGATAACGTTGACCATCATTATAAGTTATCAACGGAACTGATAGAACGAAAATCTGTGAAATCAAGTGAAATAAAACTATAGCTCACGCATTAGCATGAGCTATAGTTTTCACAGCCTCTAAAAGAACTCATCCAACACCGATTAAAATTTTCTGTCTCCTCTAAAAACAACAAATGACTACTATTTTCAAAGTCTACCAATTTTTAAGCTGTAAATCGCTTTTGAATATATTCTCCTGCCTCAATTGAAAAAAACCAACAGTTCCAAAGCAATTTAACGTTGGCATAATAACATTTGACACGGAATGTCGATAGTCAACTGCCGTCTGATTAAAAACAATCGTGCTTTCTATTGATGCTGTCGCCTTATTTATTTCCGCTAATATCCATTCATGTTCTTTAGATCTGGATTTTCTTTAAACATGCCATGGATAAACTCATTGTTGAACCCATTTTGATCTTTTTGGATAGCCTGCAAAACACCTTTAATCGAATTCCCACCAGGCAATATGTAGACTGAAGGTGATTGATCCACAATCGTTAAAGCTTTCACATTTACCGTTCCAAATTGATTCACATAATCCCATATCGATGGTGACTTGCATAGATGCCTATGTTTCCTTCTGAAGATCCATATTAAGAATGATTTGTTCTTATATACAAGTAATAAATTTTCACTGTAGCTGTTGATTTCTTTTACCAATTTTTTTATTAAGTGAGATTTATCGTCTGGAATTACATCCATTTCCTTGATGTTTTTCTCTAACTAACGAATCAATGTTTGTTTTTTATTTAGCACCCGGATCATATGCCTATAAATGATTATGTTTCTGTAAAAGGTTCTTCGGTTTTTAATAAAGATACGGCCCCTTTCATCAGATATGACTTCATAATAATCCTGTGCTTCGTTGATCAACTTCTCTACTTCTCTGTCCTCCTGTTTCATCTGTGGAATGCTCATCGTCTAGTTCGGTAACATGCGTAATAGGAAGTTCATTTTGTAGCTGGCTTTTTTGATCATGTTACATAAGTTTCGCACCCCAAAATCTAGCGGATTTTAGCTATAAAATATGCTGGTTTCCCTTATCAGTAAACTAAGCAGCATTATCCCCTTCAAACAACTGATTTCCCAAAAACGATGCCTCAAAGAGCTCCTTAAGATATTTGTATTTCGATGACTTTTTAAAAGATCGGATATCTACGAAAGCAGACTCTGAAATTGACGTAATCACGTTATCCAAAAGGTCGAGTCGAGTACGGCCATACGGTTGCGCAGTACGCTCATCGAGGAATTACAGAGTGCGGGACTATATAAAATGGAACTTTGTCTTCCCGATTGCCAACAGTATTATAGAGCTCTTTTTCGAACTAGATAAACTGAAAAGATTTGTACGGATCAAAGAATTGAAAGCAAACAATTAAACCCAGAACCTCGAAACGAACTGGGCGACGGTACAGGAGGGACAGGTAGCTTGTCTTCGCCTTTCAATCTCATTTCGTTCTTCATTGTCTGAATGAAGCGCTTTTCTCTTTCTTATCAATCTTATTTCAATTTTCATTACCTGAATGAAGGTTTTTTCACTCTCTTATCAAGCTCAATTTAATCTTCATCGCTTTGATTATGTGCTTTTATCCTACTTCTCAGCCCCATTTCGACCTTCATTGCCTTGATGAAACGCTTCTCCCTTTCTTCTCAATCTCATTTCGATCTTCATTGCTTTGATGAAATGTCTAACAGTTTAATATTCCGTCTGATATGGCGATTAATCTGTTTATCTATATCGTCACTTGAAACTATTCTAAATTATCTTGAGTGACAGGTATTTGAGAAAATTTAATATTATGATAAGATATAAAAATTACTATAAACTTAAAAAAAGGAGGAATACATATGGGTTTAAAAGCTGAGAGTGACCTCGAAATTTCATCAGCTAAAGGTAAAAATAAACTATTGTTAGTTGGACCTGGACTCGTTGTTGCAGCTGCTGGTGTAGGCGCAGGAGATTTAGTTGCGGCACTTGTTGCGGGTGCCGATTTTGGCTTGGTGTTGATATGGGCCGTTTTACTAGGAGCAATTATAAAATATGTTTTAAATGAAGGGGTAGGACGTTGGTATTTGGCCACGGGTCAAACCATTTTACAAGGATGGCACTTATTAGGGCGCTGGGTATCTGGTTATTACGTACTTTACGTCGTTTTATTCGGATTAATTTACGGTGCGGCAGTAACGTCAGCTTGTGCATTATTTATGTCAGCGATGTTTCCGGTTCTTCCAATATGGGGGTGGGCAATCATTCATGCCATTGTCGGGTTGACTGTAGGTTGGTTCGGTCGTTATGGGAAATTTGAACGCATCATGCAGGCATTAGTTGTGGTCATGTTTGTTACCGTAGTAGGGTCAGCCTTATTCGTATTTCCAAGTATAGGAGATTTAGTCAACGGATTCGTTCCAAGGATGCCGGAAGGGTCTTTTTTACAGACACTTGGCCTGATTAGCGGTGTAGGTGGAGCTGCTTCAATACCTTATTATTGTTATTGGATTCGGGAAAAAGGATGGCGTGGTGGTTCGTGGATTTCAGTTATGCGTTTAGATTCCGCTATCGCCTATATTATTACTGCTATTTTTTGTTTTTCACTTATACTAGTTGCCTATGAATTTTTATATGGTGCTGGGTTGAAAATAGAGGGCAGTGAAGGACTTATCGCAATGGCTAACATTTATGGTGAAAGGTTTGGATCAGTGGCTACTTGGCTACTCCTCATTGGTTTTTGGGCAGCTGCGTTCACATCATTATTATCTGCTTGGAATGGACTTCCTTATATATTTGCAGACTTTGTTCAGATATTAAAAGATAAAGGTGAAAGTTCAACTAAAGTTATCACAGAAAAGGATCCTGCATATCGAGCTTATCTTTTATGGATTACATTTCCTTCCATGTTATTTTTATTTGTTGATAATCCTATACTTCTTATTTTTATCGGTCTAGCATTTAGCGCAACCATTTTGCCTTTTCTTGCGATTACGTTGATGCTACTGCTAAATTCAAAAAAGGTAGCAACAAAATATAAAAACGGACTAATTAATAATGTTATTTTAGGCGCAATTGTCGCCCTATTTATAACGCTGTCAGTTATTGAACTGTATCATTCTTTATAACCTGAATCACTTTAATAAACTTTTTTACGTATATCCCCTCCAATTTAATCATTATAATTAAAAAAGCGCTATCATAGACTAAACTATATGAAGTTTGGGGGGATGATTAAAATTGTATAGAGTATGGAAATGGTATCTTGAAAAGTCGTTTATTTTAAAAATCTCAGTTGGATTCTTACTGGGAATACTGGTTGGTTTGATTTTTGGTCCATCAGCTAAAATGTTAGCTCCTTTTGGAGATGTATTTCTTAATCTCCTGAAAATGATTGTTATCCCATTAATTCTATTTACGATAATCGTATCTGTTAATAATGCAAATCCTAAAGAATTAGGACGTATTGGCGGTAAAATTTTTCCATATTATATTATCACAACCGCAATATCCGTATTTTTAGGTATTGCAATTGCGAAGTTAATCAGTCCTGGACTGGGATTGGAACTACCAAAAGGCACAGCTATTGAAGTACCAGAAGCACCCTCGCTGTTGGATGTGTTAGTAAACATAATTCCTACTAATATTTTCGAATCTCTTACGAATGGAGATATATTAAGTATCGTTTTTATAGCCGTTATTACTGGATTTTCTATCTCTTTTATGAGAACTTCTAATGAATCACATGTAAAAGCGTCGGGTAATCTATTATTAAAATTTATGGATGCCGGAAGTGAAGTTACGTTTCGAATTCTTAATGGCATTTTGCAATATGCACCGATTGGTGTTTTAGGGATCACTGCTTCAACGATTGGCGGTCAAGGATTTGATACATTACAAGCACTAGCCAAGTATGTTGTTGCTTCTTATATTGGCGTTGGTATTCAAATGTTTATTATTTTTACCTTACTACTCTTGCTCTTTAAAATACCAGTAATAAAATTTTTTATTAAAACGCGTGAGGCTATAATGACGGCCTTCGTTACATCAAGTAGTCTAGGAACACTACCGATTACCATTAAAAGCGCACAAAAGGCCGGTATTAGTGATAGAGTTGCTAATTTCACCTTACCTGTTGGTGCCACGGTAAATATGAACGGTTCTGGGATACACTTTGGGGTCGGAGTTGTCTTCGCTGCAGATATTATTGGGTATGACTTATCGATTGGTGCAATTGTCGGAATCATACTGACAGGAACATTAGCCGCGGTAGGAACTGCTGGGGTACCAGGGGCTGGGCTAATAGGAATGTCCATTGTGTTCACCCAGGCAGGACTTCCTATTGAAATAGTGGGACTTACAGCGGGAGTAAATGTTATAACAGATATGATCTTTACAACCTGTAATGTTACAGGTGATCTCGTTGGAGCAGCTGTTGTTGATAAAAGCGAGAAAAAGCATGATTCTATAACTCAGGAATCGATAGAGGAAAGTGTTTCTTAAATAAGGAAAAGTGGGACAGGGGACAGGAACCTTGTCCCTATTATTCACTCTATCTAGTTACCCGGTTCAAAATATAACTTCATCCCTTCGTAGCATATAAAAATACGTGAAATAATCCAAGTATTAAATACTCGTCTTCTATAAAATCATTATCAAATATATGAACAACTACCCTTCTGTCAAATACATTTATCTTCCAATCAGCAATTAACTTTTCTTCTAAAACATTTCAGCTGGGTAAGGATTCAGGGTTAACGTTTCTTTAATCGATTCTTTTTTGAGGATAATAAAGTCTTCACCTTTATATCTGAAATCTATCTTTTTCGGACCATATCGTACATCTTTCATATTTTTCATAAGTACTTCAACATTATTTCCGTTATTCTCCACATAAGACACGATAATCTCGTTCTTCCAGAAACTTAACATTTTTGCGTGTAACCGAATATTTCCAGTAGAATCTGTAAGTTCATATTTTAAAAAATAAGGCCTGCCATCATTGAGAAATTCTTCGACATATTTTATTAAAGTATTTTTATAATAACCCCTTATAGATCCAACCTTTTCTATTCCTTCGTATATATCTAGGGGGTCAGTTGTACTCCCGTTTATACTTGTCGCATAATAATAGGACATCATCTCTGTGCTCACGTTCCTTTGAATGTAATTGAACAGCATCCCATGCTTGAACAAGAATTCATTTATTTAATTTAGGATAATCTTCTTTAGAATTATACCTTCATTTATAACTTACGGTTAGGATTTTTTACAGTTTCACTAATTAGTAATAGATAAAATTAACATAATTATTTTTGTTCTATCCATTCTGTTCACCCCCTTCAGATTACGATTGCTCTTCATCCTCTAGTTTTTCATTTTGGCTTTTTCTCCCCAGTAATAAATAGTTTATCTACTGTCGTGTTAAGTTTTTTTGATAATTTAAATGCCACGCCAAGGTAGGATCATATTTATCATTCTCAATAGCGTTGATGGTTTGTCTGGAAACACTACACCTTGCGGCAAGTTCTTCTTGAGATATTTTCATTTCTTTTCTAATTAATCTGATGTTGTTTTTCAAAACAATCACATCTTTTAAAATGTAAAAACCTTTTTACATTTTTTATTATAAAACACCTTAATAAAATGTCATTTAAAATTTTATCCAAACTAAGCTTAGTTCTATTTTTTTTTTTTGCTATAGGCGGCATTTTTCTTGTCTTCATAGATTCAATGATGATCTGGAAACCGGAAAGCAATTTCACCAAATATCTTGGAGGATTTGAACCAATATATACCTTTGTTAATTTAAACTTCCACCAACAACCTGATCTTTATAGCAACAAATCATTCATATTATTGTCACTAGCAGCAAATGCATCTACATTTTTAGTAATTACTTTGTTTCTATGGTTCATGCGGAAACTTTTAGTAAAATTCATAAGGATAGTTTGCTCATGCATGAAAATATTTCAATCTTATTAAAAATGGGATTTACTATCTTGATTGCAGGAACGCTATCCTCTTATTTAGACGGTCTTTTATTATCCAAGGCTCTTGCTCGGTTACAGCTTGTTAATGCACAAATGTCATATTATAATTTCCGATTCATTGATGTTCTAAGTGCTGGTTTTGTACTAATCATTTTTTCCTTAGCTTTAAAAAGAGCCGTTCATGCAGTAGAGGAAAACAAAAATACGATTTAAGTAAATCGTATTTGAATAGTTATCAATATAAACTAGGAGAATAATAGGTGATAAGAATAAACTTAGATGTAATGATGGCAAAACGTAAAATGTCTTTAAATAACCTTTCTGAATTAATAGACATTACCCCTTCTAATCTATCGATATTAAAAAATGAAAAAGAAAAAGCAATACGCTTTTCTACACTTGATGCCTTATGCAAAGCATTAAATTGCCAACCCGGTGATTTAATTGAATATGTAAATGAAGAAAAGAATGAGGAATAAATTAACGTAAAAGTTGAATCGACCTTACGAAGCACCCTTTTGAGATTTCTAAAACTCTGCTAGAGCTCTGTGCGGAGTTTTGTTATTTCAAAATAGATTTATTTAGTCTCTGATGATGAAAACATTGATACAACTGCAGCAAGAACTCGAGTTAGCGAGACTCAAAAAAGACCCATCCAAATTAGAGATGCTTTTCGAATGTATGCCTAGTAATGCTTGATTTCATAAAGTTAGTAAGCCCACTTGACAAAGCGAGCTTATTAACTGGATTCTAGTATTCAAATACAGGATTTAGCCTTTCATTTCATTATATAGTGGTATCATTTGCTGCTTTTCAACATCAACGAGACCCAGATCGCTAATTCTGATACTCGGTATTACTGTGAGAGTCAGTGAAGAAAGAGCCATCGCTGGTGATCTTCTACCGACAGATATCCCCATATCGGTAGCTATTTTATTAAAAGCTTCGACTTTTGGACCTAGTTCCTCTATAGGTTCTGGGGCCATAAGTCCGGCAATGGGGAGCTCTACCTTGGCAAGAACCTCTCTGTTCCGCGTAAGGCATAGACCTCCTCCCCAATCGGCCAAATTGCGGGCTGCGAGCAGCATATCGGCCGCATTGGTTCCGGCCACGACTAGATTGTGACTGTCATGGGCGACGGTAGTACCGTAAGCCCCCCTTGATAAACCAGCTCCCTTCAGAACACCTACGAATGGCTTTCTACCTTGGCCATGTCGACCTGTCACGGAGACGAAAATATGATCTGGAGGTAACGCCTTAACTTCTCCATTTTCCACTTCAACCTCTACCGTGCTTTGAATCGTTGTACCGGCATTCGTAACCTCGATGGTTGTAAGATTCGCCTTGCCGCTTTCTACTGGGACATGTATCACAAAGTCGTCCTCGCATAACTCTGGTAAATGAACTGTGTTTTTGAGCAGTGGGGGCGTGGAACTTTTAGTCTCTATAGTCGGCTCCCCGTTTGAGATCATCTGCTCCCCTTTCACGTACACGTCACGTACTCGCATGGTTTCAAGTGATTCGACGAGGACCAAGTCTGCGGAGTAGCCTGCAGCGATAGCCCCTTGATCTCGTAGCCCATAACGTAAGGCACCGCCAAGTGTTGCATAGCGAATAGCGAGCGGTGCTGGGACACCTTCTTCGATTGTACGACGAATCACCCTATTCATCTGACCGTTCTTAAGCATATCATGTGGCTCAATATCATCCGTGCACATCGCGATATTCATGGCATGCGGAACTATTTCCCAAGCTTTCGCGGCCACATCAGCAAACTTACTAACACTTGATTCCCGAATGTAGACCATCATTCCAGCTCTCAACTTTTCTAGAAATTCCTCATGATCGCGACTTTCGTGATCTGAGTTTACCCCAGCTGCGAGATACGCTTGCAACTGACGACCTGTAACTCTAGGTGCGTGGCCTTCGTTAAGCACTTGATGATCCAAACCGGTCTGTACGATGCCGGCCATCCTTGAATGCTGGTTAATCACCCCAGGATAGTCCATCAATTCTGCCACGCCTACTACGCCTGGAAGGCCGATCAACTTGGCAATATCTTCGGCATGAAATTCGGCTCCTGCAGTCTCAAGCCCTGGCACGGCAGGCACACAGGAAGGAATGGTAGTCAGGAATTGAACGGGGAGTCCTCGACTGGCTTCCACCATGTACTTCACCCCTTCTGCCCCCATCACGTTGGCTATCTCGTGCGGGTCGATCACCGCGGTTGTGGTCCCGTTACGGAGTAAAGCCCGTGCAAACATATCGGGCGGAACCATGGTGCTTTCGATGTGGACATGTGCATCGATGTAGCCTGGCGTAGCATATAATCCTTCAGCTTGCACCTCCTTGTCACCCTCGATTTTATACTCTGGTTTACCATTCTTGTAACGGACAATAGCGGCAAAGCGACCTTCTTTAATTCCAATGTCTGCTGGGTATATCTCTGCTGTAAAAACGTTAACAAGCTGTGCCCCACGGACCACTAGATCCATAGGTATATCTCCTCTTGAAGCGGCAACGATTTGCCCGCGTTTGCTATGCATATATATGAACCCCTTTCAGCATTTTCGTGTAAATCCTTTATTTTTTTACTCTCGTTTTCACTACTCAGCTAATGTCACAAAATAATAGAGAAGTGGAAGAATCAAGATGTAGAGCCCTGGATGTACCTCTTTGTGGCGACCAGAGAGGCTCTTGACTAGTACATACGTAATAATTCCCGCTGCGATTCCATTACCGAAGTTAAAGGTGAAAATGGTGAAAGCAATAGTGATGAACGCCGGTAGTGATTCAGTCGTATCGCTGAAGTTCACCTTCTGGATAGACGAAAGCATCGTAAGACCAACAAGAATGAGAGCCGGAGCTGTCGCTTCTGCTGGAATGATCATGATCACAGGTGTGACAAAAAGAGTTAGAAGGAACATCACCCCAGTCGTTACGGCGGTCAGTCCTGTGCGGCCACCTGCCTCCACACCGGCAGCCGACTCCACGTAAGTAGTCATAACCGGTACGGAAAACAAAGATCCCCACGTCGTGCCCCCAGCGTCAACTAGAAAAGGCTTATTGATTTGAGGCAAATTGCCATCTTTATCAAGCATGCCTCCCTTCCCCGCAACCCCAAGTATAGTCCCTAATGTCGAGAAAAAATCAGGTACAAAAAACGCCAGAATAAACGGGAAATAAGCAAATTGCAATGCACCCATAATATCTAACTCCATAAATACAGGGCCGATACTTTGTGGCAGAGAAAAAATCGAGTTTGGAATTTCCGTGATCCCCATTGGTATACCAATTAAAGTAGTGACGGCGATACCTATTAGAAGGTGGCCCTTAATATTTCTCGCCAGCAATACGCTCATAATCAGGAAACCTATGAGTGCCAAGACTGCCCCCGATGATCCGATGTCTCCTAGGGTGAGAGAGTTAGCCTCTTCGCTTGCAACTACCAACCCTGCATTTCTGAATCCGATCAGTGCAATAAAAAGTCCAACCCCAGCTCCGATCGACAACTTTATCGCAGACGGGACAAGTCGTACTATAAGCTCCCTCAAACCAAAAATCGTGAACAAAAGAAAGAGGATTCCAGAGATGAATACCATCCCCATTGCCGTTTGCCAGGCAATACCTTCTGTTGCAACTAGTGTCACGGCAAGAAAGGCCACAGATCCGAGCCCCGGTGCCAACGCGAACGGCCGATTACTGTAAAGGCCCATGATGATAGTCGTTAAACCTGTCAAAAGGATAACGCTAACGGTCACCGGACCTACTGGGATTCCCGCTTCTTCAAGTATCCCGGGCACTACTACCAACAGATAGACCATGGTCACAAACGTGGTCATCCCGGCCACTATTTCTGTGCGTACGTTTGTGTTATTAGAGGAAAGTCCGAATAAACGTTCAAAGAAATTTGTTTTCAAAAAGTGCACCTCCTTATCGTTTTATTTTCTAATAATAATGAAAAAAAGCAGTAAGATCATGTTTCTCTTCAACCTGGATAAAAATCGACACCTTACGTCCTACAAGTAAGTTTTTCACATAACATCCTCCTTATGTAAGTTAAATTATATAAAAAAGAAAAGCGCTCTTGGTAGACGATAATCGCCTAACAAGAGCACTTTTCTTTGTAAACAAAAAGCCGTGTCACCTGCTTATATATGTATATCACCTCTTAAGATGGATCAAAAGAAGAGATCATTTATTTTTTATTAGCTAAAACTACATTGGTGAAGGCCAATTGAGTTCGTGAATCATAATCTCTTAATATCGCTTCAACTTCTAAATCCAAATCTTTTTCTAACTTTTTCTTTATCATGACCTTAAACATGTTTGACAACTGAATGTCTACCTCCTGCTTAAGATTAGGAACCTCTTTTTCCAATAATGTTGAGCGATGTGCAGACCTATGTTTGGATCGAAAGGTAATTAGATCGTTTGCAATATCAACGTTTAGCGAAATAGTACCCACACCTACTAATTCCTTCGAGACCTCATTATAAATACGGTACAGCTGCTTCTTATTGTCACTAGAATCTGCCAAGTACACAATATCACTCTTCACTTCAATCAAATTTTTAAAAAACTATAATAGCTTTACATCTATATTATATCGGGAAAAATTGAATTTTACAACAAGAAATTCTAGTTAGTTGTTTGAAAAAGACCATACATACTGAGTTCTATTATTTAACCTTTTCACTATCTTTGCTCTCTCTTTTATTTTTATCCTATTGTGACCAATCCCATGCCCATGTGTGAAAACCTTATAAAAGAAAACAAAGATTGTAGTATGTTTTCTATCCAAACGAGGGCTCACGTATCTGATATAATTCAAGATAACAAAATTAAATATTATGTAAATATATTCTACCCTTTATTACAGACTTCAGTAACAACCTTATGATGCATGTAAATATGTATGAAACAGACCAAGAAAAAGTAATTCATCTTCTTTAAAGGTCTTATCTATTAATCTAAAATATGCTTTAAATGGTACCTTTAACGAACTCTTCCATTCGGCAATCAAGTAATCATCTTTTTTTAATTGTGCCCAGCCCCCTACCGATTTTTTCAATTCATATGTTCCCCCTTTATACTCAAATGAGGTTTGTTCACCTATATCGAATGATTTCTTATCGATCAAATGAATGTAAGACTCGTTTTTTCCTCCATAATAATTTAGGTGATACTGCTTTCTTTTGAATAGATTAGGGTCCTTTTTGGATTTAAAAATTATTTGTGCCTTACTATCTTTCACCTCGTAATTGACAAAGACACGACCTTTTAACAACAAATCGAATAGTTTATGTACCGGTTTGATATATGTTTTGGTAACCGTTCCTATAACAGTTTCATTTTCATCATAAATCGTTGCAGGCTTTGTAGACAATGTGTTAAAAAATCGATATTCATACATACTTAACATCCTTTCAAAATTATAATCAACAAGTTTACATACGATATGGCTAGTAAATAGTTCCAAAATCAAGGATGAAATAGTGCATTTTATCGAAAGTACAGTATTAAAAAAGAAGGCCCTTGTAACTAAGAGCCTTCATCTAAAATATGCTTTTTTTGCGATATTAGTTTCTATCATACTCGTAATTGATTATTTCGAACCAACATTTGCCCATTTATATTCATACGTTGCTCCAAATGGGTTCACATGGACACCTTCTATTTTTGGAGAAACCAGTTGCGCTCTGGAACTTTGATAAATAGGTGCTATAGCCTCTTCAAATAGAATTTTCTCAGCTTCTAAGAAATTTTGATAGCGTGCTATATTTTCTTGAGCTAATGTTGATCAGTTTCATTAACTAATTTATCATATTTAGGATTTGAATAGCCCATCAAATTATTTCTCGACAGCCTGTAGCCGGGTTACTGGCTCCTTTTTTTAATCGTTATTGAATAGTGATTGTCTGGTCTGCCTCCACATTATTGGCTGAAACGATTAGCTTGATATCATCAGCAATAAGAGCTGTCATTTCTTTGGTTGATGTATTGAAAATTGCTGCATACTGCCCTGACTTTTTAGCGCGTTCGAGTTCAGTTCCCGTACCGATAAAGACATTATCGCTTCCTTCCCATGTGACAGATGCCGGATAGCGAAGCGGGAAGTCTAAATTGCCGGCCTGATGACCTGTTGCGTTAATCTTTATCGTTTCACCGGCATTGATTGTTTCTGGTGCGTTAAGTGTAATCGACTCTAATATCGGTCGGACCTCTGCTTCGATCCATTCCCGACCGTAGACACCGCTGTTCTTTGAAGCACGCTCCGGACCATGTGCTTTGTCAGGTACTGGTGTCGGATCTACTCCGAAAAGCGTCCAGGCATAGAATCCACCTTCATCAGGTGATCCATATGGAGCTTTTCCGGAAGAACCGACAACCATATATGGCACTCCCTCCACGCGATCTATATTCACTGTATGAGCATGACCACTGACATAGATGGCTCCTTTTCCTTTCGAATCTTCGCGGAATTCGGTGAGCCAGTTCTCGATCAAGTCAGCTTCTTTACGATCCTGGAGCTGACTATTGTCAGTTGGCAGCGGATCCCTCGTCGGATGATGGCCGAAAACAACAACATTATTGATGCCGGGATCTGACTTCGCTTCATGCAGCGCTTCTTTCAGTTCAATCAATTGATCAAAATCACTTGTCCTGAAACTGCCTGTTGACGAATCTAGCAAAATAAACCGTGTTCCTTCATGATCAAAGCTATAACGGTTTTCCCCAAACGCTTCCATGAAATTATCCAGTGTTCCTGGCCCAGCAATTTCATGATTCCCCGGAATGTAATAGATAGGTATTTCATCTCCAACTTCTTCTTCCAAGACTTGTTTGGCATACTCAAAATCCTCTTCCCATCCTGAATCAACAAGATCACCATTTATGACTAGAAAATCAGGATTCTCCTGGACAATTTGACGTAGTGATTCACGAGCCATTTCCGCCGCACGGCTGTTAGGTGAGTCTGCTGTAAACTGACTGTCTGCTAGAACAGCAAATTTCCAGCGGTCCTCGCTGATTGTATCATTTTGGATCACTAATGAATCCGGCTTAGCCGCTTCCTGTTCAGGTATCTCGACAGATGGTGGAACCTCTACTGTCAGATCATCAACTATCAGCTGTCCGGTATATTGTTCATCGCCATTCGTTTCTACCGGATAGATACGCCATAATTTGACCGGATATTGAATCCCCTCCGGCAACGTTGTTTCGATGTGTTTCCAACCTGTCCAGTCCACTTCATCCGCTAAACTCAGTGTATATCTGGTACCGGAATCATCTTCAATAACAGCGCGCAGCCAGGCACCATTACCATCACCCTTGACCCATAAACCAATTTTTTGGACCTCACCAGGAAGCTCGAGCAGCGGTGAGGCCTGCAGGTAAGCGGCACGCGTTGCCGTCGTTGTCGTAAAGTCATAGTTCAGTTGAAGACCGTTTCCATTTTTTCCTTCAACAAGTTCTAGTGATGCTCCGACACTGGATGGATAGCTGGTAGAATTCCATCCAGATATGTCCTCAAAATTGGACACTTCTTCAGTTGACAGGCCGACTGTCGCAGGAACCTGTATGTCATGATCCAGCACCTGGATGGTAATAACCGTTGCCGACCCGTCCCGTTTTGGCTGTACGGTAAAACTTCCATCCTGGTTTTTTTCAATTGAAATAACCGATTCATCATAGCCTAATTCGATATCCCGTGGCTCAATTGGAGCAGAATACCCGTATTTATCGTAACCGGTCACGGAAAAAGTGCTTTTCCTGCCCATTTCAAGCACGAGATGTGATGTTGTCGCCTCAATCTGGTTCAACTCGCCAAGGACGGTCAGTGGCATTGTTCCTTTTTTAGACTTAATTTTTGCCTGTGCTACAGCGGATCCGGATTTTTCCGCGTGAAAAATACCATCCTTATCAAAAGACCCGACCTTAGATGGTATGGCCTGCCAGGAAATGCCGTCAACGTCCACCGGTGAATAGTTTTCGTCATGCCCTAGCCCGACAAACGTTCTGCTTAATCCGGGAAAAACATGGTCACTGTTTTCAGCGTCAATTGGCGTTTCAACTGAAAACCCTGTCAAATCACCACTCCCGGCCTCTGCAAAAATACCGATCCCATTTGGTACTTTCCGCTCTTCTCCGTCAGAGGGGGCATTGACCACTTCGGCATCTTCCTTGCCTGCTTTACGAGCCACCATTGTGGTAGAACCTCCGCCATCAATATTCAAAGCTGAATAGGCGCCGTGTTCCTTCATAAATTCTGCCAGTTCTTTATAGGTCATTCCCCGGCTGTCCAATTGACGGCCATCAATTGCAACGAGGATCATCGTTTTTCCATCCTCAGAAAATCCGACAGACGTCCGCGGTGCAGTCGTACTGTCATCCAACCCACCAGGAACTTGTCCATCTTTAGCCAAAATGACATTCCCGCCGACCGCAAAATCCATCAACGAATCCCCATCGACTGCCGGTGCGTAATCAACCGTGACATCATCGCCAACTGAAAGATCTCTTAATCTATCAGCCCCCTGTTCACGGCCTACAAGCACCATTGTATTTTTCTCAATTTCACCTTTCCCAGCACCATCAGCGACAGACGACACCTTGCCATTATGGACAGTCACTTCATACACATCATTCCCGCTTGTTGAACGCTGTGCTTCTCCCCATACAGAGGTGTATAGACCAATTCCGTTTACTGGAATGGCATATTGGTTAAGGGCTGCTAGCGGATATTTACCGGTTGGTAGTGTTACGTTTCCTTCCAAGAAAATATTCGTAATTTTTCCGACACCCTGCTCATCCACTCCAGCTGTCAACGTGTGCGAACCTTGTGGGCCTTTTAATAGCGTACCGCCTTTAATGGCTGTTCCGAGCGGTGCATCTGTACGATTAATATCAAAAAAGTCTCCGTTAACACCGCCGATAGCACCAGCTGACTCGACCATTTCAGACACTGGCATCGCATCAGAGATTTTACCTGGAAAAAGCAGATCCGTTGAACTTTGATCATTTGCTAGATCCACTGTTAAGATTTCTCCGTTTATCCAGCCGCGGGCATCAAAACGTTCGAACGTTGTCAGTTCGATCCCCGGACCTATCGTTGTGGTCTCTTCCTTAGAAACAATTGTTTTCCCATCCGAACCGACAGTTATCTCAGGCTCTGTATGATCAGATGATGATCGGACATCAGATACAGGATTGGACACCGTATCTGCATGTACAGCAGGAACGATTGATGCCAAAGTTATGATAAAAACCAGTAAACTTCGTATCCACCATTTTTGATTCATTACAATTCCCCTTCCGTTTAGATAGTTTGATTAAAATTCTCCCCATAATCACCTGTAGAAACGCAAATCCTCCCTCCTATTTGTTCACTAAACACTCTACCATAGGAATATGAAGTGAATATAAATGTTTTGTAATATTTTGTATAATTCTGTTGAAATCGGTTTTAATCAAGGTATTATCTGGTAAAGATGAATTAAAAAAGAATTCTATTTAATGATATATTTAGTAATAGATTTAATTATTATAATTATACTTAAATATTCCAAAAACTGAAATAGTTATTAATACTCAAAAAATAGCTAGTGCAATGTTACTGTTATATTTCCAATAAATAATTGTAGCTTATTAGAATGTAATTGACTTATTTTCCATATCAGGAAACATACTTATATTAAAAAGATTTATGCGAGATTTTGCTTCTTCAACATTTGTTTATAATCAGATAATAGACAAGGAGCTTTTGACTCCTTGTCTAAACAGAAGTCGGTGTCCCCCGCACTAATTTACGGAGAATCCTCCAAAGAAGCTTTGGCCCCCATATTCTTTTTCTTTTTATCAAATCCTTTGTCAAGCTGCCCAGCATTTTCAATATCACCCGACATGGTATAACCTTCAACTTCTACATTTCCTGTTGTTCCATACAAACCCATACCACCAAGTTCAACAGTTACATTTTTCTTAGTTTTCTTCTTTTCATCTGCCATATATGTCACCTCCATCACACGTAATATTCTCAGTGAAAAAGATGTTATCCTGATTGCCTTACCCACCCGAATTCATTCCCAACAAAAAAAAACTCTGGAAGGATACATCTCCTCCAGAGTTTCCACAATAATTCTATTTCGTCTTATTTACATATTGACGCTTATTATCAGCCATACCTGCTAAACAAATGGTTGCCGGGTCGTTATCGATATCCAGTTCGATGGTTGAGCCATCAGTTGGAAGTGTTTCCTGGAAAATCTCCTCATATTCAGCAACAGTAATTTCCTTTCTTGCGGAGAATAATTTGATATGATTTTCAACGTGTAAATGTTCCCGGTAATCGGCTTGTAGTAAGCCAGTAAAGAACTCCCCTACTGCTCCAGAACCATAGCTGAATAGTCCAATTCGTGAATCGGCATCCAAATCCTCTTTTCGCGCAAGTAGAGAAAGGAAACTTAAATACAGTGACCCCGTATATATATTTCCAACATTTCTGTTATACCTTGCACTTATTTTGTAGTTTTCCATTAACCGGTCTTTCACATCTTCGGTACCTTCATCCAAAACAGTTCGTAACGCTTTAAGCCCCATCTTTGTATATGGTAGGTGATAACAAATTGCTTCAAAATCTTTTAACTCTAAACCTGTTTTCGTTTTGTATTGCTCCCATACCTTGGAAAAGAACGCAATGTATTGTTCATTCGACAATTTCCCGTCCACAAACGCTTTGTCAGAATAGATTGGACGCCAAAAATCCATAATATCCGTGGTGAAATATACGCTTTGGTCTTCTAACTCCAAAATGCTAGGATTGGCACTAATCACTAATGCAACTGCCCCTGCTCCCTGTGTTGCTTCTCCTGATGTATTCAAACCATATCTCGCAATGTCGGAACCGAGCACCAATACTTTGCTTTCAGGGTTTAATGCAATATGACCCTTTGCCATTTGAATACCAGCAGTCGTTCCATAACAGGCTTGTTTCACTTCAATGGCCCGGGCATATGGGTTTATATCCAATAAATCATGAACGTAAACCGCCGCCGATTTGGAGCTGTCAATGCCAGACTCTGTTCCAAATATAACAAAATCAATTTCTTTTTTATCTTTTTCATCTAAAATTTCAAGTGCCGCATTTGCTGCTAACGTAACCGGATCCTGCGTGATCGGTGGTACTGCCATCTTCTCTTGTCCAATACCGATCGTAAACTTTTCAGGTTCCACATTTCTGCTGACCGCTAATTTGTTCATATCCACATATAAATGAGGTATGTAAAAACCTATTTTATCAATTCCTATTTTCACGATTTGTTCTCCTTTGCTTCTAACAATCTAAAAGCGACTGTAAATTGAGTAATCTTAAGTGTACTATAAATGAAAGGAGAAATAAATTCTTATGAATTCTCTATAGTATTATAAACGCACTTGTTAGGAAGTGGAGCGTTAGATAATTGATTAGTTTCAACTTAATCGGAAAACAAAAAATGCAGAGAAGCCAACAATAGATTCTCCGCATACATATGAAATTACATTAATGTAACTTTTATCGACAATCTGTCTTACACTTCCAATTAGCTACCCATTTTACGACGCGTATTACTAGGCTTCTTTGTTTGTTGACTATTCATGCGCTGTATAGGGCTGTTCATGTTGGTTTTATTTTTGTTTGTAGCCTGAGCTTGTTTTTTCTTTTCTAAATGTTGCTGAACCTTTTCCTGCATACTTAGTTTCTTTTCGTTAGACATTTTCAGTTGTCTCCTCTACTATTTCATTCATTCCTATTATAATACAAGGACCACATTTAAACTATTTTTTTGCAATAAAGCGAAATCCTATTGGAGAGAAAATCAATCTTGTCTCAGACATTGCTATTATTTGATCAAGTTTGATTAATAATACCTATTCCAATAGTTCCTAGATACATGAGATGCTATATACATCGAATTTATAAAATTCAGGGAGGTTTAGGATGAAGATGTTAGCAAAATATAAAGTAGTTTTGTTACTAGTTAGTAGCCTGTTATTTGTTATTATTTTTGCAGGGTGCGGGGCGCAATCAGATAATGAGACAGAGAAGAAGAAACCTGAGGGCCAAACGAAAGAAACTAGTGATCAGGATAAGCCTGCGCAAGAAAATCCAATAGTTACAATTACAATGGAAAACAATGATGAGATTATAATTGAATTGTATCCTGATATTGCTCCAAACACCGTCAATAACTTTATTTCGTTAGTTGAAAAGGGATTTTATGACGGATTAACTTTTCATCGTGTTATTCCTGAATTTATGATTCAAGGCGGCGATCCTGAAGGTAGTGGTACTGGTGGACCTGGGTATTCGATTAAAGGTGAGTTTAGTTCAAATGGTTTTGAAAATGACTTAAAACATGAGCGCGGCGTTATTTCGATGGCTCGCTCTTCAGATCCCGATTCAGCTGGATCACAGTTTTTTATCATGGTAAACGAGTCCCCTAATCTTAACGGTGACTACGCCGCATTTGGTAAAGTAGTAGAAGGAATGGACGTTGTTGATGCAATCGTTTCTGTAGAACGAGATGCTGCTGATAAACCATTAGAAGAACAACGTATGAAGACTGTAAAAGTAGACACCAAAGGACATGACTATCCTGAGCCAGATGTAATAAAATAATAGTTAGCGTTATGATCATCTGTATCAGGGACTATGTACATGTGATTTTTTCAAAATGTGAATGAACCAACTTAGGACAACTACTTGGAATGTAATATAACATTTCTAGGTAGTTGTTCTTTTTCTACAATCCCCCCCTCCTCCAGTAAAAATCTAAATCTGTACCTAGTCAACTATCACCAGATTCATTCTAATTGTATACACTGTTGTAAGGGCTTTTAAGGAGGGATGAACAGAATGATAAACGTTTCAGGCAGGACTTTACAATGGGATGAGTTGATTGATGAAGTCTCGGTTTCTAGTAAAGGAATAAAAATCTTAGAGGAGCTAAACAAAAGTTCAAAAGTTTACCGTTTTCTATCGTTTAAAGAATTAGAGAACACGATCCTTATAAGAGAGCATATTATGGAAGCCGCAAAAAAGCTTAACAAAAGCAACGTAACCTTTGCTGTTTTTGAGGAAACAAGGGCTGATGATAGGTACTGGGCAGTTACGGAACAAGGTGGTATTCGTCTAAAGGAAGGGGTAAAACCTTCTGTTGCAATCAGTGATATTTATAAGAATGGGTCCGAATACGCGTTTGAATGCGCGACAGCTATGATCATTGTATACTACTATGCAGCGCTTCAATACCTTGGAGCTGAATCATTCAATAATTATTTTACAAGATTATATTTGTATAGCTGGGAGGCAGACTCCGATCTAGGCTTGAAAATCGTTACAACAACGGATCCTATTCCAGGGGATGTCGTTTATTTTGATAACCCTGACAATCTTGAACCTCAATGGCAGGGGGAAAATGCCGTTTACCTAGGTGATAACCTTTATTATGGTCACGGAATAGGTATTCTTAATGAGAAGGAAATGATCGAACAGCTTAACACCTTGGGTAGATCAAATGAAGTAGATGCTTATATGCTCGATAAAATTGTAAGACCTTCTTTCGACCATTGGATTGGGCTTAAACAAGGGTACACTAGATCTGATAGGACGACTTCAAATCGGATAATCGTATATGAAAATATAAACCACCATAACCAGGTATCTATTTCTTACTATTATCATTGCTCCTTAGTTAATATGTTGAATACGGGTACTATTACGATAACAATTAATGGTACATTGGATTAAGAGAGGGACAAGAAACCTGTCCCTTTGTCCCATTAAGACTCAGCATCAACTAAATTATTTTTCTTATTTTTTAATCCAGCGAATATACTAAGTGTGATAACTAAAATGGATAGTACTAAGAAGGTTCCTGCAATTGGACGTGTAAAGATTCCGAAAAAGTTTCCATTAAATAAGGTTAACGATTGTAATAGTGATTGTTCCATAAGATTACCCAAAATAAACATCAATGCAATGGGAGCAATCGGAATATCTGCTTTCTTAAAGAAGTAACCTAGCAAACCAAATACAACTAACCAACCTACATTCCAGAGACTGTTGCTGATTGAATAGGTTCCTACTAATGAGATAGCAATGATAATTGGGAATAATAACTTGAATGGAACTTGTGCTACTTTAGCCCACGTTTTTGCCATTGGTAGGTTCATAAATATCAACAATAGATTTCCTATAAACATGCTCGCAATTACTGCCCATACAAAGTCAGGATGACGGACAAATAAAGTTGGCCCTGGTTGGAAACCGTGAAGTATAAAAGCGCCCAACAATACTGCCATTGTCGCAGAACTTGGAATTCCTAATAAAAATAACGGAATAAGGGCTCCACCAGTGAAGGAATTGTTTGCCGTTTCAGGGCCAGCAACACCTTCGACTGCTCCTTTACCAAAGCGGGATGGATCTTTTGCAATCTTCTTTTCCATAGAATACGATAAAAGTGCAGGCACGACTGAACTAGTTCCTGGAATCAGTCCCATGAAAAAGCCTAAACCAGTTCCTCTTCCCATAGACATAAGTGAAGGTTTCCATTCCTCTTTTGTAGGAAATAATCCTTTTACAACCGGAGGCTTTACCGGTTTTTTCATCTGTTGTTCCATACCTATAAGTATTTCTGATAGTCCGAATAGGCCCATGGCAATGGTTACAAAATTAAATCCGTCAATCAGTTCCGGAAACTCAAAGGAAAACCTAACGACCCCCGAACTTGGGGCTACTCCTACCATCGCTAAAATCAAGCCTATAACAACGGCAATTGCTCCACGAATAATCGACTTACCCGCTAGCCCCATGACCATCGTCATACCAAAGACAATAAGCGCAAAAAATTCCGGTGGCCCAAAAGCTAGCGCAAATTTGACCAATTGAGGAGCCACAATCGTTACACCAACGATAGAGATAACGCCACCTATAAATGATCCTATAGCTGATAATCCAAGTGCCACACCTGCTCGTCCTTGTTTTGCCATTGGATATCCATCAAGGCTGGTAATTACAGAAGCTGCTTCACCAGGCACGTTTACCAACACGGTTGTGATAGTCCCACCGTACATGGAACCATAATAAATACCGGCCAACATAACAATCGCTGTTATTGGGTCCATTCCAAACGTTAAAGGAATTAAAAGTGCAGTTCCCGCACTTGGGCCGAGGCCAGGAAGGATTCCAACTAACATCCCAATCGAAACTCCAACTAAGCAAAATAAAAGATTTTCCCAAGTAAGGGCTGTTTCAAATCCCGACATTAACAAACCAAAAGAATCCATTACACCCCTCCTCTACCATCCCCATGTTGGCAATGGTATATTTAACATATTATTAAAAGTAAAAAATAAAACTGAAGTAACTAAGATTGACATCCATAATGACCTAAACCATTTGACATCAGGTATGAGTAACATAAGCATGACAACCATATTCGCTATAAAAAAACCGGTATATGGTGATAGAAGAATGAATATCACGATTGACGCGATAATCTTTACAAGTCCTACCAAAACCTTCCCTCTAGGAATGGCATCTTTAATTAAAATTATATTTTCTTTCTTAAAGCATGAAATAATATATAAAATGGAAAGGACAATAAGAGCACCACTCAACCAAGTCGGAAGTAACCCTGGCCCTGGTCCATACTGGCCATAGTAGCTTAATGGTAAGGAGATCCATAATGTAAAACAAGCAAATAAAAGAATAAATACCCCTGTCCAAACCCCATAATTTTTTAACAATTCTACCCCTCCCTAGTCTTACTGATTATTCACTTTTTGACATACCTATCAGGAGAAAAAATGAAATAATGACTAATTACTTCAATAATAATTTAACTGGTTCCCAGGTCACATTTTCTAGTGACCTGGGAATCACTTAACCTACCATCCAAGCAAGTCTTTTAATCCCTTGATTGACTCTAAATCCTTTTGTAACAATTCCATATATTCTTCTCCCGACTTATATAAAACTGCCGTTCCCAACTCCTTCATTTTCTTTACATGCTTTTCATTCTTAATTGCTTTTTCTAAAGCATCACGAAGAATTTCTACCTTTTCAGGGTCAAGGCCTTTAGGTGCTGCTAACCCTCTAGTTGACATAGAAATGACGGGTTCAAATCCTGCCTCTTCTGTAGTGGGAACATCTGGTACAAATGGTGATCTTTCTTCAGCTGTTACGGCAACCATTTTTAGTTGTTTGTTCTCATGTAATGTATAGGCCTCACCAACACTCGTTACAAGAACATCCACATGCCCACCCAAAAATGCTGATCTTGAATTAGCTGTACTATCAAATTGAACTGGTCTAAATTTTGTACCAAGCATTTTGTTTAACTTTAGGGTAATCAAATGACTATCACCCGCAACACCAGTAGCCGTAGTCGTTACTTCATGCTTTTTTGCATACGCTATCAATTCTTTGAAATTTTTAAAACGGTCTTCATCCTTCCGAATTGCAATTGCTCCCGGATCAGCAACCTGATTTCCTAATGTTACAAAGTCACCCAATCCTATACTACGCTCCATAGTCGGATTAACTAACCCACTTGCAATATTTGGTGAGTTTAGATAACCAATGGTGTATCCATCCGGCTTAGCATTGGCTAATTCCATCCATCCAACCCAGCCAGCGCCACCCGGTTTATTGATGACATTTACTGTGACACCCAGTTCATCTTCAAGAAAAGGCTGCAATGTACGTGCTGACGTATCTGTTCCTCCGCCAGCTGAATAGGCTACAATCATATTAATAGGCTTATTTGGGAAGTCAGACGACGAATTTTGCTCATCCGCAGCCTCACCAGATGTACTCTGACTGTTACTTGAACATCCCGCAAGCACCAACGTTGCCATTACAACAATAAAAATAAAGGAAAAAATTTTTCTCATTTAAACCATCCTCTCATTAAAAACAATTTGTGCATTATGTGGAGATATAGATGAAACGAATCATTAAACTTTAGCCCTCAAATTCAGTTAGTGCAGCAAGGAGTGCTTTTATATAACCAATAGAATAGGAATATCCGATGCTGGAAGGTTTCCAGCCAATATTGGAATTGGCCCAGTTTTTATTCATATCTGGTGCATCCCCTTCCATAAGAGGTACATGATCAGGATTTAAGCATCCGTCATACCCCACTTTTCGAAGTTCAAGTAATATTTTGAACATATTCATGTCACCATCATCGAGCAATGCTTCCTCAAATGCCCCAGCTGTTGGCAAACTGCCACGAACATTTCGGAAATGAACAAGAAATAGTTTATCTTTTCTTCCATAATGATTGATTTCATCTAGTACGAGTGAACTCCCACCCTCTTCAGCTCTTGTACCAACACAATAAATAAAGCCGACATTTCGATTTGGGAATTCATCTATTATACGGTGAAAGCCAAGACCGCCAAGTGGGGTGCCATGATTAGGTGTATCAGAAGGGTGCATTGCGATTTTTACATGATAATCTTCAGCTACAGGTACAATTTCTGCGTATACTTTGCGAAATTTCTCTCTCCAGTTTTCCGACTCTTCAAGTGTAGGTGACTGGTTTTTGGCTTTATTGAACACAAGGCTTTCGCCACGTGATATTGCTCCTCCCCTTTGAATAGCCTGATAATCTGTTGTTAAATGTGAAAAAGTATCATAAGCAAAACGTTGTCTAACAATTGAGATCCCCGCTTCACCAAAAACTTTAACCGCATTTACGCTGTTTTTCACCTCCACCTCACTTCCTGGTAAACCATCCATAAATTGTTCCGTAATATCTGGTAGTGTCACACGGTTAATATCGAGCCCCCAGGAACGAATTCTACGTTTTTGCTTTAAAAATGCATCGAGATCGGGGTATCCCTGTTCTTTCACTCCAGGAAATGAAGCACCATTCCCAAAGTCAAGATAATCAACGCCAAGTTGGCTAAGCTGCTTTAAATCAATATCCGACAAATCGAAGTTGTTTACTGTTAACGAAACTTTCATCATCCCATTCTCCCCCGCCTATGATTCTAGTATTGCGCTTATATCTACTACACTTTAATTACGTACCTTTATTATTTTACAAAGACTGTTTTTATCGAGGTGAAAAATTCAATTGCTGCCTGCCCTTGTTCTCTGGAATGGGAACTTGATTGTTTCATCCCGCCAAAGGGAGCCTGTAATTCCACACCAGCACTTTCAGCATTAACTCGAACTAGACCTGCTTCCATATCGTCGATAAACGTTAGCATATTTGCGATGTTTCTAGTGAAAATGGATGCACTTAGTCCAAATTTAACATCGTTAGCAAGGTCCAAAGCTTCCTTAATTGTTTCAGCTTTCATTAAAGCAAGTACAGGGCCAAAAATTTCCTCTTGTGCGATCGTCATATCGGATGTAACATTCTCAAAAACTGTTGGTTCAACATAATAACCATCTGCAAACTCGTTATCCTGGAGTCTTTTTCCCCCTGCAATAAGTGTGGCTCCCTCTTCAGACCCTTTGTGAATATATGACATGACCGTGTTTAATTGATTTTCACTAGCACATGGTCCCATCCAAACTTCATTTGTCATTCCGTCACCAATTTTAATACGCTTTATTTTTTCTAAAAGCTTGTTCTTAAACTGTTCATATATTCCACTCTGAACGATTATCCTACTTGTTGCGGTGCACTTTTGTCCGGTTGAGCGGAGGCCCCCGTTTATCGTTTGCTCCACTGCTAAATCAAGATCTGCATCATCTAAAACAATAACGGGGTTTTTACCTCCCATTTCCAACTGGTATTTAGCTCCGCGGTCCAAAGCTCCCTGTGCAACTTTTTTTCCAGTTTGATTAGACCCAGTAAAAGTAAGCGCATTAACATCAGGGTGGTCAATCATTGCTTGACCTACCTTAGATCCAGGTCCCGTAACCATGTTAATAACACCCGGTGGTAATCCAGCCTCATCAAAACATGCGATAATTTTTGACATCGTAACTGCTGCTTCGGTAGCAGGCTTAATTACCACAGTGTTTCCATAAATCAGCGCCGGGGCTATTTTCCAAATAGGGATTGCTGCTGGAAAATTCCAAGGAGTTATGACACCAACAACACCTAAGGGTACACGAGTGGTATACATCAAAGCTTGATTATCAGTAGACGGGATAACATCACCCTTTTTACGCATCCCCTCTCCAGCAAAATACCGCAAGATATCCACAGCCCGTTTGGTTTCACCCTTGGCTTCTGGGAAGGTTTTTCCCATCTCTTTTGTCATACATTCACCGATTTCATCCAATCGTTGTTCTAAAATGTTTGCTACTTTAAAGAGATACTGTCCACGTTCAGGTCCAGAAAGTTTCTTCCAGGCAGTTAATGCCTCTTTTGCCGCCTTAACTGAATTGTCCAGATCCACTTCTGATGATCGTTGAACAGTTCCTACAATTTCATTAGAATTGGCAGGATTACGACTTTCCTGAATCTCACCCGTTACCGATGGAATCCACCTTCCATTAAGAAAATTCAGACTTGTTTTGTTATTCACTGTCACACTCATTTACTTTCCCTCCAATTAGCTATGGTTTTACAAATTACTTTCACCCTTGTTTCGGGTATTTCGTTAGCGTGTTCTCGATAATGACTTCCAGTTGTTTATAGTGTTCCTTTTCAACAGGAATAATTGGTGGTCTTACCGTATTTCCTACTGGCAATCCAACAACATCCATACCGGCTTTAATTAATGAAACAGCGTATCCTTTTCTCTGTTTCCTAATCGTATTAATCGGCAAGATAACGTCCCGATAGAGTTCCTTTACAGTTTTTTGATCATTCTCTAGCAGTGCATGGAAAAACCTTCTTGAAACATGTGGTATATAGTTTGATATTGCGGATGAATAAGTTTTAAAACCTAATGGAAGATAAGCTGGCATTGTAACCTCAGCAAGTGGCATACCATTAGTCCATTCAAGCCGATCACCGATTGTTTGCGTTAGTTCAATGTTAAAATCCATATCACCATGACCATCTTTAAAACCAACAACTTGAGGGAATTCTACTAATTGTTTTACGGTATCTAAGGTAAAGAGAGCATTGGCACGATGATAAACGATCGCATTAAGATTTGTGCTTTCAATGATCGTTTTTGAATAATTGAAAAGTCCCTCTTGTTCACCATGGATTAGGTATGGAGGTAAGATTAAGTACCCATCAGCACCAAGCTGTGCGGATGTTTGAGCTAACTCTACAGCGTCTGAAATATTTCCACCTACACCAGTGTAAACAGGAACCTTTCCACCTACAGCAGAAACGGCTGCTTCTACCATTGTCCGATATTCCGACTTGTTTAAAGACTGAAATTCACCTGCCCCACAGGCAACAAATATAGAGGACACACCACCATCTATAAGAAATGCAATGTTTTGTTCCAATGCTTTCATATTAATATTTTCCTGTTGGTCAAAAGGAGCTACTGGAAACCCTAAAATACCTGTTGGTGCTTTTCTAGTTATTGTCATGAACTTATCCTCCCTGTTTATAGATTGGTAGAATGGTTAATGATTCTACTAACCTTATTACGCCCATACTCAAGATGTCGATACATGTTCGTATAAGCTTCCAAAACATCGTGTTTCTTTAACGATTCGTAAATCAATTTATGTTGCTCGAGCGTAACTTCACGATTTTTATCCCCTTGCGATACTTGATTAATCATCTGCTCAACCATATTCAACAGTGGATCAACCAAGCCTTCTAAAATGGAATTATTAGCACTATAAGCAATTATTCGATGAAATCCCTTATCATATTCGGAGTAATCACCGTCTCCGAATTCAATTTCATCTAAGGTTTCTTTCAACTGTGCTAGTTGTTCATCATTTATTTTCCTAGCTGCCAATGAGATTAGACCTAACTCAATAGACATTCTCGCTTCCATAATCGCAGGCAAATCACCAGCGGATAATGCAAGCATGAGCGAAAATGGTTCACTTCCAATTTTTTCAGAAATAAATGTTCCTTCACGCGTTTTACGATTAATTATTCCTAGCGTTTCTAACGAACTTAAAGCCTCACGTAAAACTGGCCTACTAACATGTAGTTGTTCCATTAAAACATGTTCGGAGGGCAACCTATCTCCCAATTTGAACTGACCAGTCATTAATAACTGAACAATCTGTTCCACTACTTGCTTTGACAGAGTTTTCCTTTTAACGGACTTAATCCCTACATCATTTTTCATTTTATCTTCACCTTTGTTTTTAATTTGAACTTAAATCTATTTTATTGTAAGACAAATTAAATTATGTCAATGTTTTGGAAAAATACTGCTGAAACGAGATGATTTATTCTTTTAGTAGTGGGGGGAATGAACATCTAATACGTGGTAATCCGGGTGGTTGTCTATGGGTTCATGGAATGTTATTTCATTGAAATTAAAAACTAGTTATAATAAAAAGGGTTCCTAAACATGTGTTATGTTTAGGTACCCTTTTTATTTTTTCAGTAAAAGTCAGTTGAAATTCACATTTAGTTCTTACTTACTTTTTTACTTTTATGATCTTTTTTTGATTCTTGATTGCTTTTTTCATAATTTTTTCTGCATCCTCACCTTTAACAATGGGCCGTTTCCTTTTATTTAAAGACAAAACCATCACCTCCGTATAGCGACTGGCACTGTTCAATGTTTACCTATACCTATACCTATACCTATACCTATACCTATACCTATACCTATACCTATACCTATACCTATACCTATTACTGATCATACCACGAAGTCTAATTTTGAAAGCGAAAAAAGCAGGTAATCCACCAATAAACTTCACCAGTGGAATACCTGCTCTTTTCATATCTAATATAACGTTTGAAGTGCTTCTTTATCAAAAGGCAATAAATCATTTGCCCTGCCGTCCTTAACTTTTCTAACCCACTCAGGGTCCATCAATAATGAACGTCCGATTGCTACCAGGTCGAATTCATCATTATCAAGCTTTTCAATAAGGCCATCGAGACTGGTTGTGTTTGCACCCGAAAAACTTGTGAATTCTCCATCGAGTCCAACTGATCCAACAGAAATGACAGGCTTGCCCGTTAGTTTCTTTGTCCAGCCTGCCAAGTTTAAATCAGAACCTTCAAATTCCGGCTCCCAGAAACGACGGGTAGAACAGTGAAAAATATCAACTCCCGCTTCTACGAGAGGTTTCAGAAAACGATCTAATTCATCTGGATTTGTTGCAAGCTTGGCCTTGAAGTCATTCATTTTCCATTGAGAAAAACGGAAGATAATTGGAAAATCTGGCCCAACTTCACGCCGGCATGCTTCAATTACCTCAACTGCAAATTGTGTACGTCCGAAGAGATCTCCGCCATAACGATCCGTACGCTTATTTGTATTTTCCCAGAAGAATTGATCGATTAAATAACCGTGAGCACCGTGAAGCTCGATGCCATCGAAGCCAAGGCGTTTTGCATCAGCTGCTGCTTGAGCGTATGCTTCTACCATATTAACAACTTCTTTTTCAGTCATTGGCTCCGTTATTTTTTTGCCTGATAGGCTTAGGCCAGACGGACCAACAGGTTGTGCTTCTTCATTTGGAAGCTCCCCTTTTTTACGGGTCATCCCCACGTGCCAAAGCTGCGGTACAATTTTCCCACCGGCTTCATGCACTTCCTTTACCACTTTAGCCCAGCCGTTCAATGATGCTTCACCATGAAATAGAGGAATACTAGCACCTGAAACAGAAGCTGGGTGATTAATCCCTGTTCCTTCTGTTACAATCAGACCTACTCCATTTTCAGCACGGCGGCGGTAATAGGCTACCACATCTTCTCCTGGCACTCCATTTGGTGAATAACCACGTGTCATTGGCGCCATCACCGTACGATTCTCTACTATTAAATTATCACTTGTAAATGTATGAAATAATGGATCTGTAGATATATTTGTTTTACTCATTTTTTGTCCTCCTCTTCCCTTCATGCAATAGGTATTATTGCAAATTCCATCAGGAAAGAAAAGGTATCTGTTTGTAAATCGGGGGAAACAAGAGAAAGACCATAGCAAGCAAGGGCCTGTACCCTTTTTCATACAACATTTTTTATACTTTTTTTCACTTCCGCAGGGGCATGGATCATTCCTACCTACTGTCATTTTGATTCTCCTTTACACGCTTGAACCAAATGTTCAAATGAAATACCCTTCCAGTATTATATAAAAAAGCAGGAAAAAACAAAGATGAATCCGTGAGCTACATTCATTGAGGTAGCGCTGTCTACTCCCTATGCAATAGGGATTCAAACCCTTCATATAGACAAATGTCTGAATCCCTTATCTGGCCAAAAGGTCATCACGAATCTCCTCCACCACTCGCTGCAGCAGAATTATTATTACGTTTGATTATCATATTGATTCCCATCACAACCGCTACTAACTCTTCTGTAGATAACTTAGATGAATGATTAGTCAGTTCAAATGCTGGTGATTGAAATAAACCACTAACTTTTTAAATGTAGCAACCATATTTCCATCTTGATCAAGAATGTCATATTCCTTGGAAAATGCCTCTGATTTAAGTTCATAATTTCCATGATAATAGGAATGATAGACAAATTTTTTAGAAAAAATGGCCATGCGTTGCTTCAGTTTACCGAGCTCCTGCTCATCTTGATTCTTTACGATCCATCCTGTTGATAAAAAGGGGAAAGAACCCATTACAATGATAGTACCTTCCCGATCCAGAATATTAACACTTGATGAAAAGGCACTTTTTAAATCAAGGGAACCTATTTTTCCTGATTCTCGTTAAAAATTTCCGTAATTCCTGATGAAAAAAAGTTATCCGTAAAATAAATAGACTCTCCCATCGAAATCATCTTCGCTTCTACTCTACGGATTACGGCTTAACTATGTCTCATAAAAAAGGGAGGAAATTCATTTCATAAGATGAATTAAAGTTTCTTCTATTTTGATGTAGCTTTGGAATAAAGTTTGATAAAATCCTGTTCAATGGAGAATTTTTTTAATAGCAAAAATGAACATTAAGTAAATCTTTGAAAGGATTTACTAAAATAAGTAGATCAGTGTAAACTGAATTTATAGAAATAATTGAAATGATATATGGAAGTTTGTGAAAAAATGGACTTAAACTTGACGGCAGTTTGTTTAATAAGAATTTTAGAGTGATTAATATACTGCTAGAATAAATAAATTAATGTTTCCCATAAATAATGGATGCGTTGATTTTTTAATGATCAACGCATTTTTTGAAGATTAGGTATGTTTTCATCTTTTGTCATAAAGCCTGTTTAATAATTATTTTGCCAGGTTTTATGAGCATCCATATGCTGTTCAACAAGTGTTTTAAAATTATCCATTACCTCCGTATTACTGTATAGCGGAGTTATATTAGAAATCATATAAATAGCTCTATGAGGGGGATTCTCAATAAACGGAATAATATAAACATCACTAAACTTTTCGGCAAGTGTATGTGCGGCGCTTATCGGGACAATTAGCCACGAATCCTGATCAAGTATATCAAATGACAATAAAGCAGAATCAGTAACTAATTTAGGATTTCCCCCTTGTGGGAAATATTTGTGGTGCCATTTTAAGTATTGGTCACCCCAATTAAAGAAAATCTGTTTTTCTGGATTTAAATTCTTGGGATTGACCGATTTTAAATTACTCATATCTTTGGATTTCGTTGCTAATACCATCTTCTCATCCAAAATTTGTTTATATTCAATTTTATTCATAGGAATATTATGTAAAACAAAACCCACATCAATAATTCTTCCAGCTACTTGCTCATAAATTTCATCTGTATGCTGGGTTTTTATAGTTAATTGAACATCGGGATTTTTAAAAATTTCCTTATATATATTTGTAAATAGGTAATTGTTTACACTGTCTACCACTCCAACGGATATGGCTTTTTTTGAAGAAGAGGAGCTAAAGTGTTTAATTTTGCCATTTATGTTTTCCCAGTCGAGAGCAATGGACATAAAAGTTTTTCCATGTGCGGTTAATTTAATTTTTTTGAATCCCCTGTCCCTTTCCACTAGCATTACCCCGAGTTCGTCTTCGAGTGCCTTCAGCCGATAGCTAACGGCAGACTGAGACAAATAAAGCTTTTCTGCTGTTTTCGTTACATTCAATGTCTTTGCCAAAATAGCAAATGTTTCGACTAAGTTATAATTCATGAAAATCAATCCTCTTAAGGTAAAAGTTATTTAGTTATTTAATTATAACAGATGCTATAATCAAAAAAATTGATAATTAATATGAAAAACGTTCGTTTTTAAAATCTGAAAGCGTTTGCTAAGCTTACAATAGATTTCCGGAAATCAATAAAGATAATAAGAGGGGAAAAAAATGAAAAGATTTAAGAGCAGTTTTGAGAGACCAGACAACAGTTGGATTAATAAATTCACAAGTATTCCAACACCTGTGATTGGGGATGTAATGGGAAGGCAAAATATTATGGATGCTAGAATCAGACCAACATGGACTGGAGCTCGATTTGTAGGACCAGCATTACCCATTATGACTTACCCATCAGATAATTTTATGATTCATGTTGGGGTCACCCTAGCTCAAGAAGGTGATATCCTAGTTGTCGATGCAGGGAACTACCAAAACGCTGGCTTATGGGGAGAGATTTTAACGATTAATGCAATACAACGTAAAGTAAAAGGGGTTGTATTAGACGGTGCTGTAAGAGATGTAAAAGAAATTGAAGACATGCAGTTTCCAACTTTTGCATCAGGCATAAATGCTAGGGGCGGCTATAAAAGCAATCCAGGAACGGTGAACACGGCTGTGTCTTGTGGAGGAGTTGCTGTAGGCCCGGGAGATTTAATTGTTGGTGATGAAAATGGCGTTGCGGTTATTTCGAAACAAGATATCGAAACCGTTTACGAGGATTGTTTAAAAAAAATAGATTCTGAAAAAGAGACATGTGAACAGCTAAAACAAGGGAAAGATACTTTTGATATCATGAGCATGCAGGAAACGCTAGATAAACTTAGCATTAAAATCTACGAATAGAGGTGATAGAAATGTCTATCTCTTTAAACCTTATTCAGTCTCTGGCATTAGCAGTGATTGTTTTACTAATTGGAAGTATGCTAAAGAAGAGAGTTGGATTTTTAAGAAAGTATTTCATTCCGACTCCTGTTATAGGTGGATTAGTTTTTGCCGCATTAATGCTTGTCGGTAATCAAACTGGGTCTTGGAGTGTTGAGCTTGATCAATCGCTAACAGATTTACTACTGGTTGCATTCTTTACTGCCACTGGCTTCGCATTCAGTGTTAAAGATTTAAAACAAACTGGGATAATAGGTTTAAAATTAGCAGTTTTAACGGTAATCTTAGTGATAGTACAAAATGCAATTGTTCCTTTAATTTCGCCTCTTGCCGGCATAGATCCCTTATTGGGGTTAACGATGGCATCCATGTCGATGGCAGGTGGACCTGGAACAGCGGCTGCATTTGGACCCACTATAGTGAATATGGGAATTGAAAACGCTACTTTGGTTGCACTTTCTGCCGCTACTTTTGGCTTAGTAATGGGTAGTATTATTGGCGGTCCAGTTGCAAAATATTTAATAAAAAGGCATAAACTTACTTCAAAAGACGTTAGTGAAACAATTGATCTTGACTTTACTAACAAATCTGACGGGTTAAGTGAGAAGACATTCATGAATAGCTCATTTATTATCCTCATTTCAATGGGGCTTGGAACATTAATGGTAATGTTGTTAAACCTTACTGGATTTATTTGGCCAGATTATGTTGGTGGTCTATTTGTAGCTGCTATTTTAAGAAATGTTTTTGACTCTATGAATATAACACTAAATCTAAAGTCCATAAATATTATTGGGAATATTGCATTGAGCTTATTTCTGGCCCTCACAATCATGGGCTTAGAGATATGGAATCTGTTTGAACTTGCTCTACCAATGATTATTGTTTTATTGACCGAAACGATTGTTATGATATTGTTTGCGATCTTTATAATATATAGAGTCATGGGGAAAAACTATGACGCTGTAGTAATGTCATCTGGTATGAGCGGTGTAGGAATAGGTTCCACTCCCAATGCAGTGGCAAACATGGAGGCTGTTATAGAAGGGAATGGGCCATCACCAAATTCTATGATCATTTTACCTGTCATTGCAGCCGTCTTTTTAAGTATCTTTAATCCAATTATTATAACTCTATTTATAAATCTCTTATGAGGTGATTCCTATGAAAACATTTATTTTTGACCCTATTGACTCAGAGGCTTTGGAATGTGCCCGAGAGAGAATAGATGTAGTGGAGTGGACAAATAAAGAAATTAAAAACTACTCTATTGCCGAAGCGGTTATTGTGCGGACATTTAAAATGACAAAAGAAGTAATGGATAAAATGCCTAAGCTAAAAATAATCGCAAAGCATGGAGTTGGAGTAGACAATATAGATTTAGATTATGCAAAGAGCAGAGGGATTAGAGTGACGAATACTCCTCAGGCAAATATGAATTCAGTTGCTGAATTAGTTATTGCTTTGGCATTAAACTGTTCGAGAAAAGTTAACCTTGCACAAAATATGGTTGAAGAAGGAATTGAAAAAAACTCTCCATTTGAATTAGTTGGTTTTGAGTTGCAAAATAAAACTGTAGGATTAATCGGACTTGGGCGTATAGGTACACTAGTAGGTATGAAACTAAAAGCGGCATTTAATACGAAAGTGCTTGTATATGATCCATACACAACCGAATCAGTCTGTGAAAAAAAGGGATTTATAAAGTATGAACATTTACATCAAGTACTAAAAAAAAGTGATATAGTCAGTGTCTCCGTACCTTTGACAAAGGATACAGAGAATATGATTTCCGCACGTGAGCTATCCTTTATGAAAAAAAGTGCAATCCTAATTAATACATCTAGAGGAAAATTGATTAATGAAAATGATCTTTATAATGCTTTACAGCATAACAAATTATTTGGTGCAGCCATTGACGCATTTGCCGAAGAACCTGTTTCAAAGGATCATCCATTGTTGACCTGTAATAACTTTATTGGAACTCCACATAATGGAGCAAATACAAAGGACGCACTTATTCGGATGGGAACAGAGGCTGTCGATGAAATAGTAAGATTAATGAATAATGAGGAAGCTTTATCTAAGGTTATCTGATTGATAGTAATTTCTTCGGGATATGTAGCAAGGAATGCACTGATAAATCTAGAATGGATCTGTCACATCTTCTTTTAGTAATGATCAATAATATCACAATGGACATTAAGCGCTCCTCCGAGGAGGAGCGCTCTTTCTTTACTTACAGTTCAAAGTAGAACTGCACTAGCACTTTTACTTATATTCCACTTACTTTTTCATACCACTCTTCTTGTCGATTCTTACGCATGAGTTCCCGGTAAAATGCCAGTCTACCAACTTCATACATAACCAATACCACAAGGACTCCAATCATTAATAACAATGCTCCAAGTATCAATCCTACGCCCGCCAATAAAAATAGTCCAAGCAACTGCCACCTTTTACCTTTCATCATCGAAAAGCTATTTCTAATGCAACGAAAGATACCAACCTTAGGATCATCATACAAAATATACATAGCTTGAGAGATTCCTAAAAACAGCCAAATAAAAAACGCGTATAATAATAGATAGGCAAAGAAAAGGAGTGCAGATTTTACACTTAAGCCTGCATAGATACTCATCATCCCAATTATGTATAGTAGCAGGTTGGTGATGATTAAAACGAAAAAGCCTTTGTACAATAGACGCGACTGTCGAAAAGGGTGCGTGATAGCCGTTAGAAATCTCTTTCGCATCGTTACCTGAGTGCGTGTAATGTAATCGATAAGCATAAAAAATAGAATGCTGTTTATCAAAGCACCAAGCAGCAAAGTCTGGAGGATCTCTGAACTTACCACAGCTAATGAATCCATTCTTATACTTATTGATCCCTGAATAGGCAACGTTTCTATGGAAAACTTAATTAAGTAACATAGAATAACCATTCCAATGATTTTCAGCCAATTTCCTTGAAGTATATGTAATGTGTCTTTGTAAACTGTTCCAATCATACTACTAACAATCCCTTTTAAAATGTTACTTTCCTTGCATTTTTTTACGGTATAACAACACACAAATAACCTCTAAAGCCAGTCCGCTTAACAAATGTGAAAGTTCCTAAAGCTAATGATGTAGTTAGTATTGTAGATACAAATATATTTTGTGTGTTCATCGATATTCCCCTTCATGAATTTCCTTAAAGTACACGCTTCATAATCTTTTAAATTTATTCTAACATAAATATACGGTTAAATAATGGTGTAATAATATCGATTGATTAAGCCTAGGGACAATTAAATATACTCCTATAAAATAAACGAAGCACCGACTTCTATTAAATAGAAGTCGGTGCTTCGTTTATTCGCTATACGGTTAGCGTGATGCCTTCGGTGATTGGCAAGCATCACATTTACGATGCCTAAGAAGTTGAGTAAAATATTAATTTCATAGAAATAGGTAATAAAATGGAAAGACTTAATCCCGATTTGGCAAATGCATTCATATGAATAAGCCCCTAACAGTAGATATATTTTGTTTCTTATTTTTTCATACTTCATCCATTTAGTCTATACTGCATTCAAATTCATCATAATTGCCCTAAGCCAAATATACAACTAAAAACTGCCTATTCCAAAGTCGATACAATCGCACATTAAAACTAACAGCCTAAGGTAAATCAATCTATTAACCTAAAAGGGCCAGGGACCAGTCCATTCCCCAACCCAATCACCAACTACCTACACATCAATCCCACAGATACTAATCCTATCTTAATTATACCTAACCGCCACATTCTTAACCACCGTATAATTATACAAAGCTATCCAGCCCTTTTCCCGACCAAATCCGCTTTTCTTATACCCGCCGAACGGCATCTGAATCCCGCCACCAGCTCCATAATTATTAATAAATACCTGCCCTGAATCAATTCGGCTTGCGAGGTAATGTGCACGACTGATATCACTCGTCCAAATCCCAGTAACTAATCCATAGTCTGTGCTGTTCGCCAATTCTAGTGATTCTGCCGTATCTTTAAATGTAAACACCGTTAATACAGGTCCAAATATTTCTTCCTGAGCCAGTTTACTATCTGGGATGACAGCATCGATAATGGTCGGTTCGAGATAAAATCCACCTTCAAATCCTTCAACCGTAACCTGGTTTCCACCAGCCAGAATTTTCCCTTCTTCTTTTGCCAGTTCAACAAATTCCATCACACGGTTGAATTGTTTTTCATTCAGAATAGGTCCCACATCTTTATCCTGAATTCCTGCTCCAACCGTCAACCCCTTGAATCGCTCAACAACTTTCCCTAAAAATTCATCCTTAAATGATTCCTCGACTAGCAATCGCGATCCTGCCGAACAGGTTTGACCTGCATTTTGAATAATCGCATTGACAACACCATCAACGGTATTATCCACGTCACAATCAGCAAACACGATATTTGGTGATTTCCCACCAAGCTCCAATGTTACAGGAACAACATTCGCTGTTGCTGCTTGTCCCACAGCAATTCCTGTTTGAACCGACCCTGTAAATGTCACATGATTTACAGAAGGATGACCAGATAGAGCTGCTCCAACTTCATACCCATATCCTGTCACATGGTTAAAAACCCCAACTGGTATATCCAATTCATCAAAGAATTGAGTCAGCCTCATCGCTGACATCGGAGTATCCTCCGCACTTTTCACAACGACCGTATTACCTGTTGCGATTGCTGCTGCGACACTTCTTGATATAATCTGGATTGGGTAATTCCACGGAACAATATGTGCGGTTACGCCGACAGGTTCTCGTACCACATAATCAATCAAACCATCCTCAATCGGAATCGTATCACCCATTACTTTATCCGCAGCTCCCCCATAAAAACGGAAGTAACGAATTGCCGCATCAATATCAGCATAGCCTTGAGACAATGGCTTTCCTACATCAATAGTTTCCAACCTAGCCAACTCATCCCTGTCTGCCTTTAGTTTTTCAGCAATGGAAAATAAAATTTCCCCACGTTCATGTGGCTTGACACTGCGCCATGCCTCACTACGAAAAGTAGTTTTTGCTACTTGAACCGCTGCATCCACATCCTCAGTAGTACCCCGAGGAATACTTGCAATGATTTCTCCACTGGATGGATTTTTCACATTAATCGATTCTCCATTCGAGCTCTCAAGCCATTTCCCATTAATATACATCTTTAATGTCTCCACAAAATCCCTCCTTCAAATCCCGACAAAAATCGGTAAGTAGCAGTGCACTAAATACTCCGCCCACCATCCACATGCAAAACAATCCCAGTAATCATATTAGCCTCATCTGACAATAAAAACTTTATAGAACTAGCAATATCCGTTGGCTGCAGCAACTTTCCTAATGGTACACTTCTTTCAAAGATCTCCTTCTTCCCGTCCTCTACATCGGAACCTTTTTTTACAAATTCTCCAAGCATATTCGTATTAGCTGGACCTGGGTGCAACACATTAACATTAATATGATCTGGTGCAAGCTCCAATGCCAAGGCCTTAGTAAAAGATTCAACTGCTCCTTTTGATGCAACATAAGATTGTAATCCTGGTCTTGGTCTTGTCGTAGAAACGGATCCAATATTTACAATTTTCCCCTGTATCCGTTCCTTCATATATTTAGAAGCTTCGCGACAGGTCAAAAACGTCATCGTCAAATTAATATCCATAATTTTATGAAATTCACTTAAAGAGACTTCATCAATCGGTGTGGCACTTTGTGCAATCCCAGCAATATTTGCAAGACCATCGATCCCGCCAAAACGTTCAGCAGCATCCTTGAAAATTTGCTGAACCGTACTCTCCTCCAATAAATTACCCTGACAAGTCATCAAATTATCTTTACCTTCAAATTCCAAAAGTGCATCCGTATTTAGGTCACAACCAACAACGTTTGCACCCGCCTTTAGCAACAAATCCACAGTTGCCTTACCCATTCCGCCACCAGCACCAGTTACAATAATTGTTTTGTCTTTAAATGTCATCAAATCACTCCGTTATTTAGTAAGTTTTTCTACGATAACATCCCCGACTTGTTCCGTTGTTGCCGTGCCTCCAATATCCGGTGTTAAAACTTTCTTCTCCACTAATAATGCTTCAATTGCAGTAAGAATTTTATCATGCAAATCCTTTCTTCCTAAATGCTCCAACATAAGCGCTAACGACCAAATTTGTGCAATCGGATTGGCTATTTCTTTCCCAGCAATATCAGGTGCAGAACCATGTATTGCTTCAAACATGGACGGGAATTCACCCGACGGATTGATATTACCAGAAGGGGCAATACCTAATCCCCCAACAATTGCTGAGCCTAAATCTGATAAAATATCCCCAAATAAATTCGATGCCAAAACAACTTGAAAACTCTCCGGGCGTTGGACAAAATAAGCTGCTAAAGCATCAATATAATACCGTTCATAAGCTATATCCGAATTTTTAGCTGCTACCTCTTCAACTACCTGATCCCAAAATTTCATCACATGGATAATTGCATTCGATTTTGTTGCATTTGTCACTTTGTTTAAGCCGTGATCACAGGCATATTTGTAGGCAAATTCTGTAATTTGGCTAACACCCTGCCTCGTCATGATCGTATTTTGCACAGCCATTTCCCGTGCTTCTCCTTGAAACATCGTACCGCCAACATTGGAATACTCTCCTTCGCCATTTTCTCGAATAATCACAAAATCAATTGGCTTATCATTTTTCAATGGGCTTTCTAATCCTTTTAACAACTTTACGGGCCTAAAGTTCACATATTGCTGAAAATTTTTCCGAATTGGCATGATCAGCTCCCAAATCGAAATCTGATCAGGAACACGATTATCTCCAATCGCTCCAAACAAAATGCTATCAAATGTTTTCAATTGTTCTAATCCATCCTCAGGCATCATTCGACCGTTCTCCAAATAATATTCACTATTCCAATTGAATTCCGTACTTTCATATTTAAATGTAGAATCCAGTTCCGACAAAGCTTGTAAAACTTTTCCTGCCTCCCTTGTCACTTCTGGTCCAATGCCATCTCCTGGCAGAACTGCAATTTTAAAAGTTTCCAAATCAACACACCTTCCTATTTATTTACTTAAGAAAAACAAACTAAGGCTTGGTAAGAATGAAATAATGATGACACAAATGATCATCACCAATATAAATGGAATGATTGCCCTTATTAAACTTTCAATCTTTGTACCCGCGATATTGGAAGCAACAAACAAGTTCACACCTACTGGAGGTGTAATAAATCCAATAGCAAGGTTAACAATCATAATAATTCCAAAATGAATTAAATCGATTCCCAAAGCACTAGCAATTGGGGCAAGAATTGGTGTCAAAATAATTATCGCTGCCGATGTTTCTAAAAAAGTTCCAACAAATAGTAATAATAAATTGATGATTAATAGAGCGATAATCCAGTTGTCCGTAATCCCGAGCATAAACTCTGCCATTTCCCTCGGAATTCTTTCTCTTGTAAGGTAATAACCAAAAGCAGATGCGCCAGCAATGATGAACATAATAACCGCACTAATGACAACGGAGGAAGAAAATATCTCTGGTAAATCGTATGGCTTTATTTCCCTATAAATAAACATACCGACAATTAATCCGTAAACCACTGCAACTACCGCAGCTTCTGTTGGTGTAAAAACCCCACTATAAATACCACCTAAAATGATAACCGGCATTAATATAGCTAAAATTGCATCCACAAAGGCCTTTAGAAACTCACTAAATGTGAAGGTCTCTCCACCACCATAACCATTCTTTAAAGAAATAATATAAACCAAAATCATTAATGACACAGTCACTAAAAGACCCGGGATAATTCCAGCGATAAATAAATCACCAATGGATACACCTGCTGTAACACCATATAATACAAGTGGGACACTTGGAGGAATCATAATCCCAATCGTTCCACCAGTTGCTTGAACCGCTGTCGAAAAACTTTTATCATACCCTTTTTTCACCATTGCAGGAATGAGTATTGAACCAACTGCAGCCGTTGTCGCAGCCGCAGAACCGGAAATTGCGGCAAAAAAAGCACAGGCCGCAATGGATACAATTGCCAGCCCCCCATTGATTCGCCCAAAAATCACATTCGCAAAATGAATGAGCCGCTTGGAAATCCCACCGGTCTCCATTAATTTCCCTGCCAGTATAAAAAAAGGAACCGCTAAAAGTGGAAAGGAATCTACAGAATTAAACATGCGTTGCATGATAACAATAAGAGACACATCTCCTTGAATTAAGAAAATGATAGAAGCAGCCATCGCTAGGGCAATCGCGATCGGAACATTGATTAGAAAGAGAACAGCTAACAAACTAAACAACAGGATTGTCATGTTGGTTGTCCCCCCTCTTTTAAATCAGAAATAAATACAGAAATAAGATTAATGGCAAGGAAAAGTCCACTTATCGGAAGTACCATGTAGATTAACCCCATTGGGATTTGAAGTGCTGGTGACATTTGTGACATTGCACTTGTAGCCAAATTGAATCCTTGATAAATTATGATGATAAAAAACATCAAACTCACTAAAGTTGCACATACATACAAAATCTTCTTCCCGACTTCAGGAAATAAATTTGTAAAAAACTCTACGCCAATGTGCTGTTTTAAGGCCATGGCATATGCAGCACCTAAAAAAGTCAGCCAAACTAAACAATAGCGCGCTAGTTCCTCTGTCCATGCAAGCGGGCTATTTAGTACAAATCTAAAAATAACTTGTAAAAATACAGAGGTAACTAAAACTGCTAAAAGAATATTAAGGAAATGCTTCATGCCAATATTTATGTAAGCTATAATCCGTTGCAAAGTATTTCCTCCCTTATTAATGGAAACAGGAGAAAACTAGTTTCTCCTGTTTCTTGTTTATATAGCATTATTGCTGTGCTTCTAAAACCCGATTCAATAAATCCTGATGTTCAATTTGATCATAGACAGGACGAACCGCCTCTTGGAAAGGCTTTATATCAACCTCTTCGATAATTTCCATGCCTTGTTCTTTTAACGTTTTAATTGATTCCTTTTCCATTTCAACAATCATGTCACGTTCTACTGCCCCGATTTTCTGTCCTTCTTCGACAACAATATCACGTAAATCTTCCGGTAATTCATCATACGTTTGCTTACTCATCATATATATCGCTACAGAGTATACATGCCCGGTTAATGTCATGTATTTTTGATTGGATTCATATAAGCTATATTGATCAGCCACAATAGCCGGATTTTCCTGTGCATCAACAACACCTTGTTGCAGGGCTGTTAACGCTTCTGTCCATGCCATCGGTGTTGGCTGTGCTCCAAGTGCTTCAAAAGCAGCTAAGTGAATATCGTTTTCTTGTGTTCTAATTTTTACGCCTTCTAAATCCTCTGGTTTTTCAATAGGATGTGTAGAATTTGTTATATGGCGGTACCCATTTTCCGCCCAGGACAGGCCAATAATGCCTTGTTCTTCCATTGCCGCGAAAAGTTCATCACCAATCTCTCCTTCCAATACTTCAACTGCCGATTCACGATTATTAAAAAGAAAAGGAACATCTAAAACCTCCAATTCTGGTACAAAGTTTGTAACCGGTGCAGTAGATGATACAACAAGGTCAACCGTACCTAATGTCATGCCTTCCGTTAACTCTCGTTCAGCACCAAGTTCACTGAATGGAAAAATTTCAATGATAACCCGTCCATCCGTTCTTTCTTTCACATTTTTCGCCATTTCTACAAACCCTAAATGATATGGATGATCATCTGGCAATGAGTGTCCAGCTTGTAATGTATACACTTCTTTATCATTTGACCCTGATGATGATTCACTTCCACAAGCAGCTACAAATAGTAATACAATAAATGCCATAACTGACATTCCAACTCTTTTTCTCATATTAATTCCTCCCCGTAAATTATCTTTTAATTGCTGATGTCATACATCATTCGTAAAAACTATAAAGTGCATTTCTAATGAACTTCCTCTTACTACCCCCAATCCAAGTTAACACTTTAAAATATATTTTATTTTTTCTAAAAACAAATGATATACTTTTCCTTTTCTTGTATTAACAGTATTAACATTTCATATCTGTACATAAATAGGAAAGTATAGTATATTGAAGCAAATCAACATTTTACATCGTACGTATGATGTAGTAATTATTACTTATACTACATAATTTAAAACTGTTTGTAAATAGGAATTAACAGAAAAATATTTTTCTTTAAAATATTTGAATTAAATAAAGGTTATTTACTATATGAGAGGTGGCTAATGATGTCGTTATCTTTTACTAAAATTAATAATATGAGCCGAACCATTTCCTCTGAGATTGTATTACTGATAAAGGATAATCTTCTTAAAGGTGCATTAAAACCAGGGGATAAATTACCAACTGAAAAGGAATTAATGGCACAACTAGGGGTAAGTAGAACACCAGTCAGAGAGGCAATAAAAATTTTAGAATCGATTGGTGTTATACAAATCAAACGTGGGGAAGGGATGTTTATTACAAACAACCAATCTCATTTTTCACTAAACCCGCTTATCTTCAGCTTAATCATGCATAGTAATAATATAGAAAAACTGATCGAATTTCGTCAGCATTTTGAAGTTCTATTAATCAATATGATTATAACGAAGAAAGATAAGGACATTCGTAAAATTGAAGAGGTGTATCAGTCCCAAGTTGAAAGGATGAAACCCCATTTAAGCCCAGAAGAATTGACAAATATCGATTTGGAGTTTCATTATGCTGTATTGGACGAGACGAATAATCCATATGTGGTTGAGATTGGCAAAACCATCTATGAAATTATTAAGCCAAAGATGGTCCACTTTAGAAAAACGAACAGTATCGAACGCACCTTGCAATCACACAAAGCTTATTTAGAGTTGTTGAATGCGGGAGATGATTTTCACCCTACAACAGCAGTTCAGCGGATGATTAGGAATAATGAGGAAATGATAAAAGAATAACATTTTCTAAGTATCCTTAGTCACTTGTTCATGAACTATTATAAAAATATACCTCCAATGTTATAGTTCAATCAACATTGGAGGTATACGAGAAGCAAATCACATCATAAATTTGGATTTCCTTTTAGATAACGAACTCTCCTATCTTTCTCACAACTTCCTTCGCTATTTCCAACGTGCTGGGGCAACTGGGGAGGAGGCATTATATACGTGTGAGCTAGCTATTTTCACCTAGGAGAATATGAAAATCATCGACAAGTGAACCATCACTATTTGAGTCCAGGGCGTGAACTCCGGCTGATCCTGGTTTTAGACCCTCTCCCTTTCTTTTTTTTTATGAAAATTGTAAGCTTGCAATGAATTTCTTCTTGCATACAGAGCAACTATTTCCCCTACCCCTTTCTTTCATACATGTTAATCACTTCTTTTAAAAGCAAGGAAAAACTATTATTCTATGACTTCTCTTTGATTGTCACTTGTTTTATTTAGAAAGTTCAGTACTGCTGTTCGATATATTTGAGTAGTTTCACGAATTCTTCAATATCGGCATATTCATTTATTTGATATGGGATATCCCTATCTCTAGGACCATGTACATGTAATAATGTGCCGTCTATTGCACCCTATAAAATAAAAATAGCACCAACTACTATTTAATAGAAGTTGGTGCTACGTTAAGCGCTATACGGTTATCGTGATGCCTTTGGCGATTGGCACGCGTCACATTTACGCTGGTTATTATTTTTAAATTTCTTAAACGTTTTTTCAAATTTATTACCACATTCACATTCAAATAATAACTTTTGAGAAAAACCTTGATACTCCGTCGTTAGCAGCTTACTCTCCGAATTATTCTCAACAAATTCGTTAATTTTACCAATTGTCCATCGTTTATTCATTCTCATACACCTCCATATTTTGTTGCTAGGCGGAGGCTTTTCTTGGCATCCCGTTCGATTAAAAGCCTTTCTATTATAACATAGGCAGTAAGTTATAAGACACCTTAATAATATGGCGAAATCATTAAGTAAACCAATACACCCGTAAGGCTAACATACAGCCAGATTGGCATTGTCCAACGTGCGATTTTCCGATGTTTTTCGACTTTCATATTCAAGCCTCGTCCAAGTGTAATCAGCGCAAGCGGCACAATCAATGCAGCCAGAACAATGTGGGTGATGAGTATAAAATAATAAAAGTACATCAGGGTGCCATCTCCGCCGTAGCTTGTTGACTCAGCCATAGAATGATACGTCAAATAGGAGATGAAAAACAAAAAGGTTGTTACGAATGCTGCAACGATAAATCTGCGGTGCAGTTTAATGTTTTTCTTTTTGATCATGATTAATGCGGTTAACAAAAAGAGAAAAGTGAAGCTGTTAAAGATAGCATTCAGCATTGGCAATACCGTTAATTCAATGCCCCATACCGTGCCATCCGAACTTTTTGGTAGCATATATGTACCCAAAATAACCCCTACGATAAATATGGATAGAACCCAGATCAGCGGATTGTAATTGCGCTGTTTGGGGTTGTGGATGTCTTTACTCATACGTTTTTTCACTCCTAGATTGAATGCCCTTCTGTTAGCATAAGAAAATTAATCGGAAAGAGCAATCCAAAAGGTGCGCGTTTCCTTTAAATATGCAAAATGTCATGTTTTCGGCAAGAAATAGTCAAAATACCGCAACATTATATTGAAGATAGCTATACAATCCTGGTAAAGTCATGCAAAATAAAAAGAATCCATTTTGAAGAAGTTTGAACAGATCCCAGTCAAGTAGACAGTGGAAATAATAAAAATACTTTAAGCGGCTTGAACCCTGTATTCCAATGGGCTTAAGCCGTTTAATCTTTCTTGGTAACGGTCGTTATTGTAAAACTGGATATAATCATCTATTGCTTGTTGTAAAACTGGATATAATCATCTATTGCTTGTTGTAACGCTTCAAATGTTTCATACTTATGTAGGTAATATTTTTCACACTTCAATGTTCCCCAAAACGATTCCATTGGTCCATTATCTATACATTTTCCTACACGTGACATGCTATGAATCATTTTTACTTTTTCTATTCTTCTCTTAAACCCATGGGACGTATATTGATAACCTCGATCACTATGAATCAATGGATGTTCATTCTCTTTTAATAGAGTGATAGCTTGATCCAATGTTTGAAATACTAATTTATTATTGTTTGAATGTCCCAATTCATAACTAATAATGGAGCCATCGTAAAGATCTAAAATGGCGCTTAAATACGTTTTCCTTCCGTTTCCTAATTTGAACTCCGTGACATCTGTTACCCATTTTTCATTTGGCTTGCTTGCAGTAAATTCACGATTGAGTCGATTTTCAGCGACATATTGCGCAGATGAGGGAACATAGCGCTTTCTTTTCCGACGAATCACGGACTTTAATCCAGCGATGTTCATTAAGCGATAAATGCGTTTGTGATTAAACCTTTTATGATATATCCTATCGATATTTAATTTCATTCTTCGGTATCCATAAATGCCTCCTACTCGTGCATAAATAGCCTGGATATCCTGAAGAATTGCTTCATTCTCTAATTCTCTATTTGTTGGCGTACGCTGTAGCCATTTATAATAAGCAGCACGAGATACACTGGCAAATTCACATAATAGGATTACTGGCAGATTTTCATTCGCATGTAAATCTTGAATCGCTTTATATTTATTTTGTAGACGAACGCTAGTTAACGACCCCTCCTTTCGAGTTCCTCTAACTTTTTTAAAAAAATATTTTCTGCACGCAATCGTTCATTTTCTCTCTCTAAACGTTTCATTTCCAGCTTAAACTTTTCTTCAGCTGTTAATTCATATTCCTTTTTCTTTCGACCCCGTTTATCTTGTAGTGCTTCTTCACCATTTGCTTCAAACTTCTTGACCCATTGATATACCTGTTGGTAAGAAACTTCATAGCTTTCAGCTGCGAGTTGATAGTTTTTCTGGTGTTGTAGACAGTAATTCACAATTTGAATTCGTTCTTCTAATGTTGTTTTTCTCCTATTTGTCATAGAGTTTGTCATTCCTTTACCGGTATCATTTAATTCTCTATGACTATTATACTTTTTAATCCATTTTCTCAAAACTGCAGTACTTGATATATTGTATTTTTGGATAACCTCGCTTAACGAATTGTGTCCTAATAGATAATCATTTACGGCTGCTAACTTTAACTCTTTTGAATAACTCTTCCAAGAAATGGCTTCTTCTAGGCCGTCTTCACCATTCACTTCATACCTTCTCTTCCAATCTCTAATCGTCCCAGGATTAACAAAAAATTTAGCACTAATGTCAGCTATTGAATGATGACCATCTTTATAAAGAGCTAAAATAGCCATTTTTTCAGCTTTAGAATATTTCATTCGAGCCATAAAAAATACTCCCCTTAGATAAACAGATTTTTATTTTTTATCTGTCTACCTAATGGGGAGCATACCAGTAATCAAAATGGATTCTTATCTTGCAGATTTAAGTTCAGGTTTTGATAATTCTCTATCTATGTTGCTCATACAGATAGATAAAGGTTTGACGTTATCTCCCCTTCCCCCCTTGTCTGCACCGCATGTACAATTTTCATTGCGTACGACGCGCTAACTAATCCAATTCATTCTATTCTATATATTTAAATGAAGTCTCTTTTGTTCCAATCCTTGATTGATTGAAGGTTACATTGTCTACGAAGTTCGTTAATCATTCCTTTTTGTTTATGGTTCAGGTGTAATGCTTGAAGTGTAGCTTTAATTTTAAGTTTATCTTTTAAATGGACAAGCCGGTGAATAGGTTCATATAGTGGTAACTCTCTCCCTCCAAATGTCATTTTTCCGTAATTTCTTCTTTTGCCTTTGACACATCTCTAATTTCTTTTGTAGAATACACTGACAGTTTTAATTTCAATTGAAATGGTTCGATTTTGCAGCGGTATTTTTCAAGCTGATTTTGACCGCATGAATTGGATCCTAATCCATTTTGTTTATGATCCAAGTGCAGAACGATATAGTTCCTTTTCTTTAAGTCAATCGTATGTTTTGCTTTTTCTAAATCTTGTACTTCAAAATAACTTGCGCTAAAATTAAATGTACTTTCTGTCGCTGTAGCAATTAGTCCTAACCCATGGTGGTTCAATAGTCTTACCCAGTGTATGTCTGTACGATTTCCATTTTCTTGTGGATGCACATAATTAGTAAACAATCCATCAACTGTATTCTGGTATATACCGAATAAATTCGCTTGTTTTGAATCAATGTATGATTCCCCAGGACCCCTTCCGTACCAACGGACATGATTACATTCCTTATTCACTTGCATTTCCATCCCGATACGCGGAATCATTTCCGGTGTATTTTCCAACACGCCACCCGGTGTACCCGCCACACTGAATAAGATATCTCCATTCGCATAAATAACATACTCATATTGACATTCATAATACCACTCCGCATTAGTAGTACCGTTAACGGTTTCAACTGTTACAGTAACGTTATTTTCTTCTATTTTATAGGATACATTTTCTACCATTTCATGCCAAATGTGCATGAAATATTTTTCTTTATAGTCTTTGAGTAGATACATGTCATTATCAATTGGCGCTCGCCAAAACTGTAGTTTAGGCCCGTGCTCCACAATTTGTACACCGCTTTTCTTCCATGATGTCATTTGCCCGTTAATTTTATCAAAACGGACCTCAACGTCATTCCCAGTAATCAACAGGCGATGAGTGGATTCCTGAACATGTAATTCTCCTGTTGGTAAAAAAGGAAGTATCGGGGTTTGAATAGGCAGTTTAAACTGTGCAGTCGCAAGTTCATGACCACATTTCACCCATAACAAGTCAACATTTGTTACATAGAAAATTGTCAAATAATAATCTGTTCCTGCTTCTTTCAGAAATCCCAAATCATAATCAAGCACAATTTCCTTGTAAGTTCTTGCCGGAACGTCAGTTAGTTCTACGCTCCCCGTTTGCAACGACTCTCCATCTTTTACTATTGCATAATGCAAGGTAAGGTGATTCAGATTGATAAAATCATATTTATTTTCAATCAGCAATTTGCCACTTTCCAAATCCACTACTTTCGTGTGTACTGGCTCGATAACTTTTTTGTATTCTTTTAAGGCAGGAGAAGGCGTGCGATCCGGCATAAGAAGCCCATCTATACAGAAATTTCCATTTGTTGGATCGTCCCCAAAATCTCCACCGTAACGATAATATACATTACCATTTTCATCTGTTGTTTGTATGCCATGGTCGAACCATTCCCAAATGAACCCGCCTTGTAAATGTTCAAATTGGTACACCAATTCTTGATATTCTTTTAAACCACCTGGACCATTTCCCATAGCATGGCCATACTCGCAATGAACATGTGGTTTGCTTGTTGTTTCAGCAATGGTTTGCAGTGTTTTTCGGTTTTTATCCGGATGCTCTAACCAAGTATACATTGTTGAATATACATCGGCCACTTCTGCCTTGGTGTCACCTTCATAATGCACAAGCCTACTTGGATCCATATCTTTGCAAACATTAGCCATTTTACGAAAATTATGGCCGAAACTAGACTCATTACCTAGCGACCACATAATGATAGATGGATGGTTTTTATCCCTTTGTACCATGCGAACCAAACGGTCTATGTGCACTTTTTCCCATTTTGGATCATCAGCAATCCAGCTGTAATTATTCGTCAATTCAAATCCATGACATTCAATGTCTGCTTCATCAATGACATACATGCCATATTGGTCGCAAAGTTCATATAAATACGGTGCATTTGGGTAATGCGATGTACGGATCGCGTTGATATTATGCTGTTTCATTAAACGGATATCGTTTAACATATCTTCTTTGGATACGACTCTTCCTGTTGCCGGATTAAAGTCATGGCGATTCACACCTTTTAATTTGATCGCAACACCATTAACTGTAAACGTACGACCTTTTATCTCTACTTGACGAAAACCTACTTGTTGCCGAATAACCTCTATTAGATCTTCACTCGAATGTATGTACAATAACAATGTATAAATTTCTGGCGCTTCGGCACTCCAAAGTTTTGGTTGGTTAATAGTTTCTATTATTTCAAAGCTTTCATTGAGCTGCTTCTCCCCACTTGTAATAGTTTTTTGATAGTTATCCAGCAATTCATACGCTACGGTTAAGCCATCGCTTGTCCCACGCATTTTTCCCGTTATCTTCATCTCAGCTTTTGTATAATGGTCTAGTAGAACAGTGTCTATCTTGAAATCTTCCAATCCATTTTTGGGCTGGGTAAACAATTCAACATCTCTGAAAATGCCACTCAGCCACCACATGTCCTGATCTTCAAGATAAGTCCCATCAGACCACTGGTACACTCTAACGGTGATGTCATTTTTCCCCGGCTTCACATACGAAGACACATCAAATTCACTTGTCACCCTCGCTGCTTTGCTATAGCCGACTTCCTTTCCGTTCAGCCAGATATGGAAGGCAGAATCTACGCCGTGGAAGCGAAGTATCACGTCTTCTTTTAGCCAATCTTCTTCGACTTGGAATGTGCGCTTATAAATTCCAGTCGGGTTGTCTGAAGGTACATAAGGTGGACGTATCGGAAAATTGTACCACAAATCGGAATAATGCATGTTCCCATAACCCTGCATTTGCCAGTTGCACGGGACTGGGGTTAGGTCCCACTCACTATCATCAAAATCAGTTTTTTCAAATCCGCTGGGCGAATACTCCGGTGCCGGTAGAAACAAAAAGTTCCACATGCCATTCAAGCTTTTAAAATGGTGTGTATACGCTGGGTCACCAGTAATTGCCGCCTGCCGTGTCGGGAATGAGTGAAAAAAGGCTCTCGGATTCCTTCTATTTATATCCGTGATTCGGATGTCTTCCCATACTTTATAATCTCGCATAATATTTACTCCCTTCTCTAGCAATTGGTTTTTAGTACTATACAATTTTCATTATTTTAACTCATTAACAATTGTAAATGGATTAAATAAGATAAAATGGAATGCTGGTTTGTCTGATATCCCGTAGTATTTTCACTCCGTTCTTATGACTATAGTTACCGGTTAATATGTTAGCCCTACTTGGGGTACAGATTGCATTTGTACAAAAGCAGTTATCAAACATCATTCCATTTTCTGCAATACGCTCCAAATTAGGTATTTTATTAATTTTACTACCATAGCAACCCATTGCGTGAGGGCATGGTTATCACCAATTATAAATATAATATTTGGTTTTCCAATTTAATTTTCAATAGACATTTATACGCCCCTCGTATTAAATTTTCTCACCGCTGTACTCACTGCCCAAAATCAGAAACACACTTGACGTCCATGTAAACGCGCGATCCCTTAATCCTTCACCTGTGACTGCATTGAAGTTCTCTGCCATGCCATTTTTTTCAGCCATATCACAATATTTCAAGGCCAATTCTCGCGCAAATGCCTTTTCACCAGCAGCAACCAATCCGTCCACCAACAACATCGTCGTAGGTGCCCATATCGGACCTCGCCAGTAGCCGTCATCCAAATAGTATGGACTTCTTGTACTTTCCGTTGCTAATCCGTGTTCTGTTAAAAATCTCCCTTTTTCCTTAAGCCCATCTATAAGTTTTTTTCTAACATCTTCAGGCAACCTGTCTCCAAGCACGATTGGCATGAATAATAGTAAACTATCACCAGTATCGATTTCTTCTCCTGAATACTTTGCCACAAAACGTTCACCATTCCAAAAATATGCGATCATTTTTTCCAACCAGTCTTCAGCCGCTTCCTTCCAATTCTGTTTTTCCTCTTGTAAGTCCAATTCTTGGGCAATGTAACCCAAAGTTTGCATTTGTAGAATTAAAAACGCACACAAATCCGGACTCTCAACAGGAATCCCCTTATGAAAGACGGTACTATTATCCCAACCACTGTCATTACCATGTTGATATTCTGGAAATCCATGATAACTCTTTCGATGATTGATATACCACCTTGTCCACTTTGACAGTGGTACATATATTTCATTTAGCTTTTCCCTTGAAAATTGATCAGTGTGCTTTAGCATCCAGGATAATGCCCAGCCATGAATCGGGGGTTTACTGCAATTCCAATAAGCGAACTGATCATTCATATAATCTGGGAGCATGCCGTTTTCATCTTGGACGTCGAAAAAGATCATCAACTGATCCCATGCCAAATCCGGATTATTTTTTGTTAGAGCCATCGCATTAAAACAATGATCCCAGCTCCATATATTTGTCATCCAATTTTTTGACATATACATAGCTGGTCTCGTCAACATTCCTTCTTGTTTTACTACAGAAGACCACGTGATATAGGCGGCAAGCTTTCTTCCATTATTATACTCTTCTGGAACCTGCAAAGTGTTCTTATGCCATTTTGAAAATCTAGTATGCACACGTTTGTGCTCTTCTTCAAAAGATAGTGAGGTATCGTGTGGTGGGTAGACCGTCAAAAATTCCTCAATGGTACCCTCTATCGAATTGCTATTGGGATCTGGCATAAAATCAGCAACTACGTGTGTGCAACCGTTGACTACCCAAGGAGCGTCCACTTCTAGGCCCCCTTTCAATGGAGTCAACATAAACCGAATCTTTTTGGAAAAAGCATTGATTTGCCAGCTTTTTTCTCGATACCAAAATCCATTATCATAGGCTTTTGTCACCAATGATAACCTTAGTCCAACATTTTTTCCGAAAATTCTCAAACAATCATTCTCAGGAAAGATCAATTTGACAAAGCCTCTCTCTGTCTCAAGTGTGAGACAGGAAGGGTCAAGCTTTGAGGTAAAGGATATTATTTCACCGTTTTCGATCACGTCCAATTTGAATACTGCGCCATTGTGATCATCCCCCCCTCTAATATTACGCAGATAAATTCCTTCTTCCATTTCCCTGTTACCAGGCAGATATGAAATACTAAGGTAAGAACCATAACAGCTAAACGGAATTTGTTTGATATTGAAACTCAATGAACATCTCTCCTTTAAACACTTCTGATTACCCTATTTCACGGAACCGGAAATCCCTTCAATGAAGTACCTTTGCATAATTATAAAGATAAGTATAACTGGTAATAATGAAATAGACGCGCCTGCTGCCATACCAGTCCAGTCCGTTTGGTACTTACCAACGAATGATAGCATTCCAACTGCTAATGTCCTTAATTCGGGATTATTAAGGGTTAATACAAGGGGAATTAAGAATGAGCTCCACGTCCAAATAAACTGCATGATAACTGCTGTTGCAACCACTGGTTTTGCCGATGGTAAAATGACTCTGAAAAACGTTCCTAAAAAGCCACTTCCATCAATAGTGGCAGCCTCCTCGATTTCCTTGGGAACTCGGCTAAAGAAAGCTGCAAATAATAAAATAAATAAAACATGCGCACCACTAGATTCAGCGAGCACTACCCCAAATATTGTGTTTGATAACCCTAAAAATTTCATCAACTCGTAGAGTGGAATAATTGTATATCCAGTAGGTATAAACATCAAAGCCCCTGTAATTACGATAATCGTTTTTCTACCTGGGAAATCTACTCTACCCAGCGCATAACCTGTTAGGCAACTTAATAAAACAACAATTATGACAGTTCCTAATGTAATGATGACGGAATTCAGAAAGTAACTCGAAAAGTTTGCGACATTCCAAGCCCTAGCATAATTTTCCCAATGCAATTCTTCAGGAATTGGGTTTGAACCAGATGTTAAAAAGGAGGCATTAGTTTTAAATGAAGAAGATACCATCCAAATAAACGGGTATATCCATATTAAGCCAAATATGATTAGAAATACATGTGTCAATCCCATTGTTAATTTTGAATTCATAACTTCTTTCCCCCTGTACTTATCGCATCTTTATTTTTATGTTTGTTCACTTTCATAACAATCCATCCAAGCATTAAACTGATAATAAATACTGCCACACCCAAAATAACACCTACTGTTGAGGCGTAGCCAACTTGTGACGGTCCTTCTGAAGCAAAAGCAAATCTATAAATATATAATTCAAGCGTTTCAGTTGAAAAGAAAGGACCACCATCTGTTAATGTCTTTACTAAGTCGAATACACGCATACTACTGACAGTTGTAAGCAGTAGGATGGTAGCACCAATGGGAGCAAGTAACGGTAAAGTTATATGTCTTAAAACCTGCCAACTACTTGCACCATCTATTTTCGCAGCTTCATATAACTCCTTAGGAATCATTTGTAGGCCAGTTAACCAATAAATCATAATGATCCCAATCTCTTTCCACGACCCAACGATAATAAGAACAATCATCGCTGTTACTGGGTTGGTCAACCAAGGTACTGCCTGATCAATAACACCAATCATTTGAAGAACATCGTTAATTAGGCCTGTATTTCCGAAAATATTTTTCATAATGATACCAACGATGGCCGTTGTTGTTACTACCGGAAGAAAATATACTGTTCGATATACTACCCTTCCCTTTAATTTAGGATTATTAAGTATTAGGGCGAATAATAAAGCAATTGATACTGATATGGTCACAAATCCTGCGGTATAAATAAATGTATTTTTAAAAGCATTCCAAAACTTTTCCTCTGAAAATACCTTCAAATAGTTATCAAACCCAACAAAATCAGTCATTGGTCCGATGCCTGACCAATCATAAAGCGAGTAAACATAACTCATTATAATTGGATAAAGGGATAGACCTAAAAACACAATGAGTTGTGGCAAAATAAATGCATATGCCCATATGTAACGCTTTTTTGTCTGCTTATTAACTTTAAGTTTGGTTTTGCTCATCGTAAAACCCACCACCTATACATTTCTTATGAAATAAAAGATAAGCTATCTCTAAGATCTGTGTACAATTTTTTCTATTTACAAATTAATTAGATGATAGCTTATCCAATTAAATCCTATTTTAATTCTTTGTAATCTTCTTCTGTATATGGCTCATACGGTACCCAGTTGGGAAACTTGAAATCTTCTCTTGTTACTTCTTCATGACCTTTAATAGCGTCTGTGAATGCTTTATTATAGCCATCTTCGTATTTTTGTAGTTCATCTTGTAAATCATTCACTTGTCCTGTTAAATATCCCATCAAAATCGAACCTGGAGCAGCATCGGGAGCATTCTTTTGCAATTCCAATTTAACTTCCTGTGTCTTAGGGTTAACAACAATTGGATTTGGAACCCTAATTGACATGTCTAAAAAGATGTCTGATATTTTATTCATCTCTTTAAATGGTAAGTCTACATCAAAATCTGCTACATCTTTGGCGATCAACGGCTCTCCATCCTTTAAAATCTCTTGATAGATATTCTCGCGAAGGAATTCCATAAAAGTTTTTACTTCTTCCCAGTGTTCCGTATTCTTTGCTACATACAACCCATCATTACTTACTAAGCCGAATTTTGCGTACTGCTTCCCATCCGAGTTTTTAGTCGGTAACGGAACAACTCCCCAATCATTAAAACCATCTTCATGCAGTAATTGTCCTGTCCAGTTACCATCAATCAGGAAAGCTGCTTGACCAGCAACGAATAATTCTCTCGCTACTGTAGAGTCTGTTTCCAATGTAGATGGGGATAATGCTTTATTGTCCAGCAGGTCTTTCATGTATTTCATTGTTTCGATATAACCTTCAGTCGCATACTTATAATCTCCATTTTTGTAATCATAACCACTCTCAGGAGACAGCTCACTTGCAAACAATTTTGTTATAGCATTTACCAACCAATCAGACTGTCCACCATATATCAATCCATATGAAGCACCGTCGGACTTTTTATAGATCTTTTGACCAACTTTATTTAGCTCGCCCCATGTGCGTGGAACTTTATCGATTCCCAAGTCCTCTAAAACCTTCTTATTATAGAACATATAGTATGTTCCACCTTTATAAACCGGGAACAAGTAAGTATGACCATTCAATGAAGCATTTCCTTCATCAAATACCCCTTCTGTATATTCAGCACGAACATCTTTAGGGAATAAATCATCTAGCTCATGGACCAAATCAAGGTCAACCAATTCGTTGATAGTGAATGCATCTGTGCTAAAAATGTCTGGTAAACTTTTATCTGAAATTGCTGCCTGATATTCTGCTTCACTCGATTCCACATTCAAATTGTTAAGTTCTATTTTTATGTCAGGATGTTCCTTTTCAAATGCTTCTATCAGCTTTGGAAAATAGCTTCTTCCAGCAGCAACGTTATTCCACAACTCCAATACTGTTTTGCCTGAGTCATCTGCACTATTAGAAGCTTCACTTTGACAACCCATAAGGGTGAAGAAAATCATTAGGGAAAAACAAACAATTAAAATGAACTTTTTCATCACTATTGCCCCTTTTATATTGTATTTTAAAAGCTTGTTACCTTTGTTTTACCTGTCTTTTTCAAATAGACTCTCCAGGATATCGCCCACTTTTCCGGATTGTCCAAGTAATCCCTTTCATCCATCTTATGAATAACACTGTTGTACGGAGCGTTTTTAACTTTTTCTGGTTCTTCGTAGGCTTCTTTCGATATTTGTGTTAATGCTGCAACATATTCATCAAGATCTTCTTTTGAATAGGATTCTGTTGGTTCAAGCGTAAATGGTTGCGGTACAATGTAAGGATGATGGCTGGTCCAATAATGGAGACCAAAGTCTGGCATCCTTCGTTGTACATCTTCTGTCGTAACACCAGTATCCTCAGTCATTTTCTCCCAGCTGTAGCGAACCTGTTCAAATCTATTACCAATCACATAAGGAGCTGAGGCCCCCTTGATTTTTAGGATTTTATGATAGAGATAATTACTATTTAAAACAGCGGTTTGAGCTACTTGTTTCAACCCTTCTGGTCCTAAACTACGTATCCATGAATAGGCTCTTATCATTGTCTGCGGTACACCATGGAATGACCTAACTTTACCGACACTATTTTTCATGTCATCTTCTAAGAAGTATGTATCCCCGTTGTAAGCAACGATCGGTGCTGGCAAAAATTCCTTTAGCTCTTCCACAACGCCCAAAGCTCCAGTTGCTGGTCCTCCACACATATGCGGGGCAGCAAAGGTCTTATGCAGATTAAAGAAACACATATCAAAACCGGCTTCTTTTGCTCTTGTTATACCCAATAAGCCGTTTGCGTTCGCCTGGTCGTAGTAACAGATTCCACCGGCCTCATGAACAACATCTGTAAATTCTTTTATCTGTGGGTTAAAAATCCCCGTATCTTCCGGGTTGGCAACAACAAAACCTGCCGTCCGCTCGGATACCACATTTTTCAGGTCTTCTAATTTAGGAAAACCATCCTCATCAGGTTGAAGTGTTATAATTTTGTAACCTTTAACAATCGCAGTTGCTGTCTGACCGGGATGTGAGAACATTGTTGTTATAATTTCATCCCTTTGTTCCGCCTCACCATTTGAATCATGTATTGCCCGAACAATGGAAGCCATTGTAAATAATGCTTGCGTTCCACCACTTGGTTGAAAAGAGAAATAATCCATCCCTGAAATTTCCCTCATTGCCAAATCTAATTGATAAATTAGACCCAATACTCCCTGAACTGTACTTTCATCCTGAAGTGGATGCAGTTCAGTCAATTTAGGGTTGCGAATTAGAAATTCATTGATTTTTGGAATGTACTTCATCGTACACGTTCCTTGTCCAATTTCTATATTTATATCCGAACCCAGTGTTTGTTGTGATAGACGTAGATAATGTCGCAACACTCTTGCTTGCGAAACTTCCGGTAGGTTTGGCGATTTCTTCCTTGCCATTTTTGAAGGAATCTTTGATACTCCATCCCCAACTTTCGATACAATCCCCTCCTCTGCCTCTGGAATCATCACACCTCTTTCCCCTGATTGATGTAGTTCGAATATAATCGGTTCATCCCATTTTGCTTGATGAAAATTTCGTACTTTGTAGTCCCTATTAATCGGTTTCATATACTCCCCACCCCTTATTATGTTATTTGTCAATTATTCAACGACATCCTGTATTGCTTTCACTAATTTGTCAATATCATTTTTTGAATGAACTTCCGTAACACAATACAATGCACTTTGGCCGAGCTCAGGAAATGATTCAGATAAATCCATTCCTGCGAAAATCCCCTCTTTAAGAAGATGTTGATGAATTTCTTCTACTGATTTTCCAGTTCCGTTAAAATCAATCACAAATTCCTTGAAGTTTAACGAGTTAAAACGTGAAGATGTAACCCCTTTCAATTTTGACAATTGCTCTTGCGCATATTGAGAGTTTTGCAAGATTGTCTGACCCAATTCATACATCCCATTTGGACCCAAGAGAGACAAATATACCCCAGCAGTAATTCCCCATAAAGCCGTCTGAGTACCTACCGATTCTTTGCCGTTTAACCTGTCATAAAGTGATGTTCTTTCAAAAGTAATATCACCAAAACCATATTCTCCCTCTACTTCTGTTGGAACAATCCCGAACAACCGTGAAGGATATTCTTGAACGTACTTTTCTTCATCCCGTGTTGCTATAAATCCTGCCTGTCCTCCTCCGTAGTTCATATGCATACCCAGGGGCTGTAAATCACCGCAAACAATATCTGCCCCGTATTGACTTGGCGTCTCTATTACCCCTAATGAACTCGGATCAACACCGACAATACTTAGAGCACCTAATTCGTGGCAAAGTTTTGAAATCTCATCACCTTTTTCTTCAATAAAACCAAGAAATGAAGGATTTTCAAAGTAGACTGCCGCTGTATTTGTGGAGACTTTTCCCTTTAAATCCTTCATATCTAGTTGTCCTGATGATGATTCATAATCCACTACTTCACATACTATATCTGGGGAACAATAATTTTTTATAATTCGTAATTTATCAGGATCAATTGTTCTAGGTAATAGAACTTCATTACGCCCGGTAATACGACAAGCCATTCGTAATGAGGTTGAAGCTGCTTGGGCCCAATCAAATGTTGGTACATTTACCACTTCCATATCAACCAATTCTGCAACTAAACTTTGGTATTCAAAAAGCGCCTGAATCCTTCCATGATCCTCATACGGTTCTCCTGCATATGCGGTTAAAAATTCGGATCTTTGATTGACTTCATCGCATACAGCGGGTACGAAATGTTGCCAACATCCAGCCCCCATAAAATTGGTGTTTTCATCGCAGTTCTTATTTAAATTAAGTGATGATTCAATTTCCTTTCGCAGTTTAAATTCTGTTAATGATGAAGGGATATTCATTTTATCTTTAAGAATTAAACTTTCGGGAATCCCTTCATAAAGTTCATCAATATTTTCTAATCCTATCTCTTCAAGCATTTCCTTTTGTACCTCTGGAACTGTATTTGGGATATAAGGATGCGACACATTTTCTTCTCTTGCCATGACAATACTCCTCCTTTAATTATTATGCTAGGCCTCCACCATCAACGGGTAAAACAGTTCCCGTAATCCAGGAAGATAGACCACTCGATAAAAATAAAACGGCATTTGCAATATCATTAGGGGTTCCTAACCTCTCCAATGGCCGACCTTTAGCTGATGAAGTTAAAAACGACTTTTCGTCCAGATTCAGTTGTCGTGCTTCATCTTTTAATAGTGCCGTTTCGGTATCTCCTGGACAAACACAGTTAACCCTAATATTTTGTACCCCATGGTCGATTGCCATTGCACGAGTCAAGTTGACAACTCCAGCTTTAGCCGCGCAATAAGCAGCTGCATTATCTCCGCCCTTCAAGCCCCATCCTGAACCTGTGTTAATGATACTTCCGCCACCGCCTTTTTCCATAACGGGTATGACATATTTTGATAACAGGTAAACCCCTTTTAAGGATACGTTAACTACTTGATCCCAATCCTCTTCCTCAAGCTCGACCACATTCCGTCTACGAATAACTCCGGCATTATTAAAGAGAACATCAATTCGGCCAAATTCCGATTCAATTTCGGATGTTACCCTTTTACAGTCTTCTGAGGAAGTAACATTACATTTTTTAAAGCTTGCCTTCCCACCTTTCTCAACGATATTGGCGGCCATTTTTTTCCCTAATTCATTGATATCCAACATCAAAACGTGTGATCCAAATTCGGCCAACCGTTCTGCAGTAGCCAAACCAATACCTGATGACGCCCCTGTAATAACGGATACTTTATCTTTTAAATCGAAAACCTCTTGATTATTTGTCATTTTTTATCTCCCTTCCTATGTTTACTATCAGTGTTACGCAATTAGTTAATTAACTTAATTAATGTATTAGCTAATACTTTAATGTAATCTGAAAACAATGTCAACACAAAATTTGAAATTGTTTTAATTTTAATTTTAATTTATTGTAATATCCTTATTTAATTAAGATTAGAAACCGTTCCAACTCACCAGCTTGCAAAAAATGTTTTCTTAAAATTTACAATTTACCTTTAAATAAGATATGCTATATTTAGTTAAATTAATTAATTTGTTACTTAGAGGTGGATAAAATTGTTAAAACATGTTGTTACTGGAAGTTTTCAATTAATGAAATCACTAAATCGTTCCGCAATCTTGAATAAAGTTCGGGAAGATGGACCGATTTCAAGAGCAAAAATCGCCAAACAAACGAAACTCACTCCTCCTACTGTGAGCAAAATTGTCAAGGAATTATTACAATCTGAAATAATTATTGAAAAAAACCAAGGGGAATCTCTCCGGGGGCGAAAACCAACTATGTTGGTAATTAATGCTAGCAACTTCCACATAATTGGCCTTGACATTGGTCCAAAAAAGCTTCATGTAGTGCTAGCAGATTTGGATGCGAACCTCGTTGAAAAGTACCAAACAATAATCCCTCAAAAAATTACTAATGATGGATTGCTCACACTAATGAAGGAAAGCATTAATCATGTTATTTCCAAGAGGCATATTGATAAAAAAAAGCTAATTGGGATTGGTGTCGGAATGCATGGAGTGGTAGATGTCGAAAAAGGTGTCTCGCTATTTGCTCCTATACTGCAACTAAGAAATATTCCAATCAAAAAATTCCTTGAAAAAGAATTTGAACTGATTGTAAAGGTTGAAAACGATGCCCGTGCGATGGCTCTCGGGGAAGCTTGGTTTGGGTATGGAAGTGGAGTAAATTCGATTATTGCTATTAACGTAGGTCGTGGCGTAAATGCTGGAATCATTATTAATGGAGAATTGTATCATGGTGAACATTTTATTGGTGGTGAAATTGGACATATGACGATAGATATTGATGGGCCAAGGTGTAGTTGCGGTAATTACGGATGCTTACAGAGCTTTGCAACAGGGCCAGCTATTGCTACTAGGGCTAAGCATGAAATCGCAACAGGGAGGGTTAGTATCCTTAGCCAGTGGGTGGATAATGATCTTGAACTTATAGACGGAAAAATGATTCATGAGGCCGCTAAAAAAGGAGATTCACTAAGTATTGAGATTTTATCGCAAGCAGGAAGGTATTTAGGAATCGGATTAACCAATTTAATCCATACTTTAAACCCAAGTAGAATAATCATCGGGGGAGGTGTTTCCAAGGCAGAAGATTTTATAATGGACAGTGTGAAACAAACCATTCACGAACGTGTATTAGAGCAATCTGCAAAACAAACGGAAATTTTACTATCAAAATTGGGTGACTATGTAACCGCAATCGGTGCTGTTTCTCTCCTCCTTGTAGAGGTTTTTCCACCAGACCAACAAAGCAGAACATCCATAGTTCTATAGACCTTTATTTTTATCCCAATCTTGATTGATGATTTGAAAATAAGCACCGGGCAGAAGGTGGCCTTTAGGAAGAGGAGGATGTGCATAGTACGCCCCTGATATCGTTCCCTGCCACACCGTAAGGACTGGGCGCCCATAGTAGGATTGTACTTTAAAATCTCTATTTTGTGTGCATGAATCAGACGGCCTGAACCAGACTGGGTTACCCGCCTGATCCATAATCAGTGAGCCTGCCTGCCCAATCATAGGTGTCTCGTACAACTCATATGGCGCAACGAATATGAGACCGGGAGCTGTTCCAGGTTTATTCACATTTACGGTAGTCTTCATGGGATGCAGGTCAGTTACGTCTGGAATGAATTCATAAAAATAATCCAAAACTCATCTCCTCATAAAAAACTGTGACCCATTTATTAATCATCCTACTTAATTTACATGAAAGGGTTACATATTTAACTTATGGAAAGGAAATTGATTTGGTTATAAAGATTATCTGGAAAGATGAAAATCAAACAAGTTACTCACGTCTTACATTATTGAGTTGCCTTGATTTTATTTCAAAGCCATAATCAGGTTTTTTATGGAATATAACCACGAAATAAGGAATGACGCTCGCCTTTTAAGCTTTGTATTCACTCACTTTCAGTTCCACGCCCTTTTCTTTCAAAAAACTATCAATTTGTTGCCTATGATGATTGTCATGCCAGATAAACGCAGCTATATAGCTAAAAACAGAATGCGGGTAGCCTGAATACTCATCCACTTCTTCACCATTCAGTGAAAATGCAGCAAAAAGTTCTTCTTCATTCTTTTTCTTTAAATCTGATACAAGCTGCGTTCTTTCTTCCAGTTGTTTACGAAGCAGGTGTTGATGTGAGACACCTGACAATGCATAACTTGCTGCTTGGTTATTAAGCGTCTCGATATCAATACTTTCGATGGCAGCATTTGCTTTCATTTGCGGTAACATTTCTTCACGTATGTAGTTGTCCCAAAATGATATATGACTGACAATCTCAGCAATAGACCATTTCCCTTCAGCAATCGGCTCAAAGAATAGAGTTACTTCCACTTTTTCTATCGAATTCACAAAGAGATTAAACTTTTCAAAGTCGTTAATTAGATCTTCTGTCGTGTACATTATTATTCCCCCATCCGTCTATTATCGTTTATCTGTATGCGCATATAGTGTATTATAACAGATTTGGACTTTTAAGAATATTTTTATATATAACACCACAAACCCACGTATCATACTGGATACGTGGGTTTTTTATAATCATCTAACTTTCCTTAACCTTCAACGCTCTACCAATATACTGATAAATTTCTGCATCCATTCCATATTGTAAATCATTCCCTGGATTCTCCATATGGAATTTCTCTGCTGCTTTCTGGAGGTTTGGTTCATTCGCTGTGAAGGCGTTTGCTAGTTCACTCCATTGTCGGGCCAAATCCTGAACGTTACTATCCGTTGTAGGAGTTCCTTTTTGCATGTGGATACGTAGCTTTTCCAAAATTGCATTAAAATCCTGTTCCCGTTTTTTTAAAGTTTCAGCATCTATTTTTCCATACTCGTTTTTCATTTTATCTAACTGCTCTTTCGTAAAATAATTTTCCTGATTCATCTTCATCACCCCTAATAAGTTAGTTAAATCTTCACCAGACAAGGACCCTTTGTTTTGACATAGACTCCATACACTTTCTAACTCTTTCAACAGAATTTGCTGCTTAGAAATGTCTTCTTTCATACGAGTTATTTGAATTTCCAATACTTCCGGAAGACTGTAACTAGCGCTCCCGTTCAGAACAGCATGTATATCCTCCAACGATAACCCAAGTTGTTTTAATGAGAGAATTTGCTGCAGCTTCGAGAGATCTGGCTTGTTATAAAGTCGATGTCCCGATTCAGAATGATCTGATGGAGAAAATAATTTAATTTGATCATAATACCGTAACGTTCGAATCGTTAAACCTGTTAGTTCAGCCAGCTCTCCTACCTTCCAGTACTTATCCATATCATCCCTCCTTTCATAGTATCGATTTAATCTCATCAGGCTGAAACAAGTACGTTCTCCCACATATATGACAGCATGTATCCATCGACCTATCATCATCAACGGCCTCCATTAAATCTTCCCTATCTAATGAAAGCAGTAGCCCATAGAACATTTCCTTGGAACAACCGCATGAGAATTGAACCTGACTTTGACCTATGATTTCAATATCGCTGAAATAGTTCCGTAATTCATTTTGGGTTTCTTGAATGTCCATGTTTGTTTGCTTCTGAAAAAAACTTGAGTTTGTATCAAGTATCTCCCTAATATCATGCAGTAAATGGACTGGTGCACCTGGTAGCAATTGAGCATACATGGCATAGCTACCCAAGACAGTGTTTTCATTATTTAATGCCAGATTTGTTTCAATAAATGTTTCCACTTGCTCACTTTGCTTAAAATAATGGGATAAATCATCATCAATGGTCTGGTAAGGCATATCTGTAATTCCCGTGAATTGATTCATATTCGAACCCTTAATCATACGGATAGAAGCATTTTTGCCAATAAGGTCCTGTACGGAAGCACTCTTTTCATCTATACCGTGCATAAGACTTTCATTTGCATAGCCCCGTACATTTCCATGTGCATCTATATCGGCAAAAATTTTATACGCCGGATTACTCATCGAAACCGTAACACTGATTCTCTGCTCTCCTTTTATTGTTGCAGTCAGCAGACTAACACCGGATATCAGCTTACCGAGTGCAACATTCAGCACCCGATGATTACCCTGATTTAAATGGATAATCTCATTCATCATCGCTGTATTGTCCAACAAAAACAAACGCACTTGTTTATCATAAACCAACGTTTTTATGATTGTATCTTTCATGTGAAGCATCCTTCCCATACGTAATGTAACTCCATTGATTACACTATAAATCATTACCTTACGTAAGGTGCAAGTAAAATATAAAATTTATTTACTGCGGACACGGGGTCTGACCCCTTTGTCGTCCATCTGAGCAAATACCTTGAACCTGAAATAAATGAATTCTATTATGGATGTTAATGCAGAGTCAGCGAAAGGATGATTATAAATGAACAAAGATAAATTATTTTCAACTTTAGAAATAAAAAATAAAACACTTAAGAACCGTTATGTAGTTGCTCCCATGACCCGGATTAGTGCAGAAAAAGATGGACGGGCCAATGAGACAATGAAACGTTATTATGAGCGCTTTGCGAAGGGTGGTTTCAGTGCTGTCATCACAGAAGGAATTTACCCGGACGAAAGCTACAGTCCAGGCTATTATAATCAACCTGGCCTTGCGAATGATGATCATGTTGAGGCTTGGAAACCTATCGTTGAAACCGTTCAAAACCACGGTTCTCTGATAATCGCACAACTCATGCATGCAGGAGGTCAAAGCCAAGGGAATGCACATACAGATGAAACAATTGCACCTTCCGCAATCGCTCCAAAAGGCGAACAACTCGGCTTCTACGGTGGTTCTGGTCCATTCCAAACACCTAAAGCAATGACAAAGGATGATATTAACCAGGCAAAAGATGCTTTCGTCCAAAGTGCCATCCGTGCAAAAGATGCTGGATTTGATGGCATCGAACTACATGGTGCTAATGGGTATTTATTAGATCAATTCTTAACGGATTATTTAAATCACCGGGAAGACCAATATGGCGGTTCACTTGAAAACCGTATCCGGCTAATGCTTGAGGTGATAAACGAAGTACGAGCAGCAGTAGGTCCAGATTATATGATTGGAATTCGTATTTCTCAAATCAAGGTTTCCGATTCAGAACATAAATGGACAGATGGTGAAAAAGATGCAGAATCCATCTTCACGGCACTTGGTAAGACTTCGCTGGACTACATTCACGTAACAGATGGTGATGCAACAGCACCCGCATTTGGTGAAGGAACTCGAACGCTTGCGCAGGCAGCTAAAGATTTTGGAAAGCTACCTGTTATTGCAAATGGTAAACTTGGAGAACCAGTAAAAGCGGAGAAATTATTAGCGGATGGTCATGCAGATTTGATTTCACTAGGCACAAGCGCACTCGCAAATCCAGATCTGCCTAATAAAGTTGCTGAAGAAAAAGAGTTAACGAAATTTGACTTTGCAAACACGCTACTCCCTCAAGCTGAAATTAAAGATCATGAGGTTGAGATGGAATTAGTAGAGTAATTATTAAAGCCGTTCCTGGTTTGGGAGCGGCTTTTTTTGTGGTTAAATTAAAAGTGATGCAATTTCAGATTTCAGATTTGCACTCATCAAACATAATTTTATTTCGGAAGATTTAGTTGCCATGAAACACCGAACCGATCATTTACCCAACCAAACTTCTTACTAAAACCATAGTCATCTAACGGCATGAGGGCTTCTCCATCCATCAGGAGTTTCTCATAAAGATTGTTGAGCTCTTCTTCAGAATCACAAGTGACATAGATCGAGAACGAAGGTGTAAAAGAAAAATCATGCTTCACATGACTGTCAATGCACATATATTCTTGTCCTTTTAAAGAAAAGATCGCATGAAACACCTTTCCTTCCTCTCCAGCTTCATTCGCTCCATAACGCGTGATGCTCTTGATTTCGGAATCCTCAATGCTCGATGTATAATAATTCATTGCTTCTTCTGCGTTGCCATCTTGGAACATTAAAAATGGTGTAACCTTTTCCATTATAAATCGACTCCTTTCCTATGTTTTCTTAAGTTTATCACATACGACTGCTAAGAGCTTCTTTCCTATTGTTCAAAAATGGAATGGGAGCTGAACCTTCTTACGAGAGTGTGTCCATTATCTTAATATCCAACTATCTATTTAAATTGCGTAGTTTTATTGATTATTTTGCTATAGATAGTTGTAACCTTCTTTATTGTTTCACGCTTTAGGAAATAACTAATACGGAGTAAAATGCAGGAAATTAAAGACTCCTCTTTTAAAAGGGCAGCATTTTCGAACTGTACGTTCTATATGTACAAAAATAACTGAATATACTGTTTGGGTTATGCAAAGAATAGGGATATAGTTTAAAAGTCGTTGTTTTTTAAAAAGGAAATAATAGCAATAAGTATAAAAGGAGTGCTTTACATATGTTTAGCTTCAAATGGAAAAGATTAGGGATAATTGCTGGTTTATCTTTATCTCTTGTAGCTGCTGGTTGTGGACAAGAAGATACTGCGAATGACGGTGGAGATAAGGCAACCACAAATGTTAGTGAGGAATTGGAATATACAATTACTGGTATTGAGCCTGGTGCTGGGCAAACAGAGACAACGAATAAGACTATATCTGAATATGAAAGTCTCGCTGGTTGGGAACAAAAAACGTCTTCATCAGGGGCAATGTTAACACAGTTAGGTGATGCTATTAACAACGAAGAACCGATTATTGTTGCTGCATGGTCGCCCCACTATATGTTTGCTAAATGGGATCTAAAGTATTTAGAAGATCCTAAAGGTATCTTTGGTGAAGAGGAATACATTACAACAATCGCTAGAAAAGGCTTAAAAGATGACATGCCTAAGGCTTATACGATTCTTGATCGCTTCCACTGGGAACTATCAGAAATGGAATCTGCCTTGCTTAAAGCCCAAGAAATGAATTTTGATTTTGAAGCAGTAGCCCAAGAGTGGGTGGATGAGAACCAGAAAACAATTGCAGAATGGACAGAAGGTGTAGATTCTGCAGATGGTACCTCTTTAAAATTAGTTACAACTCCTTGGGACACAGAACAATTTTCAGCGAATGTAGCTAAAATTGTATTGGAACAACAAGGATTCGATGTTGAGCTTACATCAGTTGATCCGGCTATTATGTTTGAATCAATTGCTTCGGGTGAGGCTGATGCTTCACTTTCTCCATGGATGCCTGCAACACATGGTGCTTTCTATGAGGAGTATGAAGGTCAATTTGAAGATCTAGGAGCAAACGTAACAGGTGCCCGGATTGGGTTAGCTGTACCATCCTATATGGACATCGATTCGATTGAAGATCTTAAACCTGCAGAGTAAGTAACCTTAATAGTTATACGAAACGGTATGCTCCCCATTAGCTTGATGGGGAGTATTTATTATGTATAAAAGAGCTTACTCCATAGCTCAAGAATTAATCAAGAAGATGAACTTCATCATCCACATGAATATCACCTGTTTTTATCACAGAAGCATAAACGCCAAAATTATTTTTTCTTTCTTTTATAACCGTTTTATGCAAACTTGAATCTCGTTCAGCATTATCAGGATTAACGGTAATAATCATACATCTTTTACAATGTCCTACTAATTGAATTTCTACTTCGCTTCCTATTTTTATCCGTCTGCCAATCCATTCTTCTTCAATAAACGATACTTTGTCTTTTAATGAAATAAATAAATTAGGACGAAAACGCCGAAAATCAACCTCATCTTTCCCCCACATTTCTTCCAAATTATCTATTGAAGCATCTGTTACAAGCTGAATGTGTTCTACTGCAATTGGTCCAATCGGCACGTGTGAAGGCGTATATTCAATAGTAGAAATTGCTCGGTTCGATTTGTTTTCCATTTCTTTAATTAATTCCGCGTCTTCCCAATCAAAAACCTTCCCCTCAGGTGTCATGACTTCCACTTTCGGATATGCCTCCATCGATTCTTCTCCTACAAATCTTGCTTTATATCGAACCATTTCCGGGAAATATGTTATTGTTAAGAAACTTTCTTTTTTCGATTCATCTAAATAAGCGTGGCTGCGGTCTCCATATAAACCATAATCCATTATTTTAGATTTTTGCACACTTTCTCCGGAAAAAGATTTTACTGGATGACGAACAATTTCCTTCATATGACCGATTAACATTTCATTCACTCCTCCCCCTAATTCCTTCCACTCTATCGTAAATTCATTTCGTTGTTATTTCGGAAAATAGCCAAATACTAAAACGCGATCCTTTACTCCAGAATCGCGCACATTAGTTGGAATAGAACTTATAAATTTGAAATCCAGCCCTTCGATCAAAGACAGTGCAAAAATACATTTACAATCTGAAGAATTCTAAGATTGTTACCAGTTAAAATCGTTTTGGTCCTATGATTAATCCGTTAAAAGAGGTTGTTTAGAAATAATAACCCCGTCCTCATCCGCGTAAACATATTCTTCTGGCCTCCAGTCGACTCCACCAAAGTGAAGAATGCTATTACGTTCGCCAGTCCCATTTTTTTTACTTTTTAACGGATGTGTTCCTAATGCAAGAACGCCAACATCTAGTTTAGCAAGATCAATAGAGTCTCTAACATAACCGTTTATAATAATACCTGATAGCTTTCTTGATTGCGCGATGCCTGCTAAACGATCGCCAAGAAGTGCGCATCGATTAGAACCACCGCCGTTTACAACGATGACGGAGCCTTCTGGTGCATTTTCAAGTGCCTCAACGATGAGCACGTTATCCTCATACACATTTACAGTTTCAATTTTTCCCGAAAAACGTGTCTTTTTCCCAAAATTTCGGAATGCAATATTACTAATTTGTAGTGAATCTGAATGGTCGTCGCATAAATCAGTAGTTTTAAAGTCTAACAAAGCAACCCCTCCTAATGTTTTTCTATCCTAATTTAATTCAACATTCATTCCTAGAATCCCTTTTTTAAAAATTAAATAGTACTTTTTATATGTCTAAAAAAGCATGCTCCATAGCGTCAGTGATTGTTTACTTTAACAAAAAATAATCATCAAGATGAACTTCATCAACGAAATATTATTAGACAGTTCCCTCAACAATAGCCTTTAGATTATCAAACATGAGAGAAAAACCGTGTTCAGTCCCATCTTTAGATTCTACAATTGCTTTTTGAATATCTTCGGCAGTCCAATCTTCTTCATGGGGCACATTAATATTTTGAGTAAAGTTCATCTCACAACCATTTTCAAGCTGTTGAATTTCTATCGTAATGGTATCCTCTAACTCACTGAATTGAGGCATTTTAAAGGTGAAAGCTAATTTGTTCGGCGGATCCATTTGCTTGTATTTTCCAATAGCTCGGTAATCAGTTTCTCCACGATGATCAACATCCTTGTCAGCTACAACAGTAAAGATCTTCTATTCGGGGCAATTTATCTTCAGGTAATTTATCTACTAATACTAATCGATGTAGTTCTTTACGGTCAATCATATTAATTCACCATCTTTTTGTTTATTATATCATGCAGAAAGGGGAACAGTTCAACAATTTCAAATCATCCCCGCGCCCGTTTATAGGCTTTAACTATTCAGTAACATCATAAAATGATATGATTCAACTATTAAATACCTATATCAAATACTTTCTTATGCCTATTAGGGATAAGGCGGTTGAACTACTCAGGAAGTCTATATTAGTAGTCAAAGAAAGACAGGTGATCTTAAAAATGGATATGAAAGACTTTATAAATTTTTGTAAGACAGGCAATCCGATTTCAGGTGAGGACAAAGAACTACATGGGCTATTAACTCAGTGTAGTTTTGAAGCTCAAAGAATTACGATGGAATTGAATACCTCCTATCATTCTAAAGAGGAAATAGTAGAGATTTTTAGTGAACTGACCGGCACTAAAGTTGATCCATCTTTTATGTGTTTTCCGCCATTTTACACAGACTTCGGTAAAAATATCACGATTGGAAAAAACGTATTTTTTAATACAGGATGCTCTTTCCAGGATAGAGGCGGAATTAGTATAGGAAACGGCTGCTTGATCGGGATGAATGTCACGATTGCTACACTTAACCATGGTTTATCTTTAGAAACAAGAAACATAACTTATCCCTCTCCAGTTATACTTGGAGACAATGTATGGATTGGGTCAAGCGCAACAATACTGCCTGGTGTGACGATTGGAGATAATTCTGTTATTGCAGCAGGCGCAGTTGTCACTAAAGATGTCCCAGAGAATACTGTTGTTGCAGGTGTTCCAGCAAAATTTATAAAAAAAGTAAGTAATAATTTAAAGTAATTATGTACATTAAAGTAATAGATTAAAAGCAAAGGAAGGGTTAGAGCTATTCTTCCATTCCCTTTGCTTTGCAAAAATGACCCATTTCATAAAAATAAATCCTTATTCAGGAAGCGCGCCACTTACTGTTCTATTACGATATAAAAACAGAGTAATTACATTTAGAATAATAGTAACGATGAGAAGAACTACTGCGATGAGCACCTTAGCACTCATTGTGTCCATAAGAGCACTCCAATCCTCAATCTTTACCCGATGATAACCATTGAAAATCTGGAAAAATAGCGAAATAGCACAAGCACTGATGCTCATAATGGAAAGACCAACCCAATTACTATGTGTACGGTTTTCATATCGCATAAGGTTAATAACAGGAAGTATCCATCCAATTAGTCCCAGCACGAGGCTGCCGAGATTAAGCCAACCAATCATATCCAATCCCCTTTGTATTTTCATTCTTATTTAACTGCCTACTGGATGAAAAATTTAAATAGTAACTTAATCACACAGTAACTTCGGTAAATTACTTCATATATTTTGCTACTAACTCATAGCATCTTTCTCTTGTGAGACTTCCTTGTGTAGCCACATACTCTAATGATTCCGTCGAACCGCCCTTATACTTTAATGATGCTTCTTTAGCAGCTTTATCTCTATGTTTTATCCAGTCCCGTTGTTCTTTTCTAAATTTATCCATCTGTTCTGTACTTAGCTGTTCTTTTAAAATTCCGTAAATTTCGTTCAATTCAGCATCCCATTTTTTATATCTTTCTGCCTCTTGTTCTTCCATCTCTACTATTGTTGTTTTAGCCTCTGCGTGCTTATCTGCTTCTTCCATTTTATTAAGTTTCTTGAGATATTCTTCTTTATTCATAGCAATATCACTGTCACTATTACTAGACTTCAATGAATCTTCATCATTTGAATCTGTATATGTATTCTCAGTACTGTCTTCTTGTTCATTTATCTGGGTGTCGCTCGTATCTTCAGAAGAGTTTTTCGTTTTATTTTCACCTGTATCTTTTGAGCTTTTATTTAAGGATTCACCATTTGCATTTTGCGGGGGACTGCTATCTGACGACCCGTTGTTTGATTTAGCATTTGACTCCGCAGATGAGTTACTGCATGCAGCCAATGTAACTAATACTACCGTTAACATTACCATTAAGAATTTATGATTATTTTTCATTAAGATACTACCTTTCTCTGTATAATCAGTTCTCATTTAGGAAAAGCGCCTTAATAAATATTTGTCAAATTCCAAATATCATTAGTTCCTGAATTTTTCTGGATCTTCAATTCTTGTTGAAACTATTTCCCCACAATTCAAGCAAAAGGTGTAAATTTTATTTGAACCAACCGATAACTTGTTATCTAATGGTCTTATGTTCATAAAGTCACTACCTTCTACAAATTTATCTCCTTACATTTTGGACACCTTTTTTCATTGGGCACTCACCACTCCTTAACTATAAATAATATTTACTAATTCAGGGTTTTGCGAAGGGATTATAATAAAATTATTTAGACAAAACTTCTATCCAACACTTTACAATCCCTGCAAAAAAACCATCATATTAGACAATCGCGCTCTTTAACAGAAAACCCCTTAACAACTTGAAGCTGTTTGCTTTGTGCATTCATACTTCATCTTCAAAAACTCAAAACGACTTCCATTTGTATCTTGCATGAAGGTCTCAATGGATTCAAAGCCTGTTTTTTTGTAGACCTTTATGGCTCTCTCATTAAAAGTGGCAACCGAAAGCGTTATTTCTTTGGGATTATATTTTGATATTGCATAACTTAGTCCAGCTTTAAAAAAATCTAAACCCATACCCCTTCCAGTTAATTCAGGTTTCATTCCCAACCCAATCTCAACGAAATCGCCTTCATTATCAAAATAAAAGAATCCGATTTCTTCATTACCCTTTTTGACTATATAATATTTATCTCCACGTTCTTGAGGATTCAAAAGTTCAGCTAGATCCTCCTCATCAGCCGCAAAATCATAAAAAGAATATTTCCCTTCATAGTGCCAGTTTGAAGCAATATTTTCTGCTTGCTGTTGTGACATTTCACTAAAAATATACTCCATGATAACTCCTCCAATCATATCTCCAAAACAAATCTGATCTCCCACAATGCGGCCCTATTGTAGAAGACTGCTTTCACCAAAAATCAACCTAATATGTGCAAAAAATGTAAGTTCAAAAACGATGGATTTACAGTTTTAATCATCCAAAGGTTACAAAATGGTATTGGTTGGAACCAATTCCCCCTTAATCATCATATTTCTCCTTCATTTCATCGCCCTTTTCCTCAATTGATTCTTTTAATTTATCCCCTTCTTCTTCAACTGTCTCGAGAAGTGAATTAAATGTCTCTTCAAATGATGCAAGTATTTCCTGACGTTGTTCGATCATGCTAATGACTTCTTCACTTACTTCGTCACCAATCTGCTCATTACCTTCCAAATAATAGACAGCTTCCTTTAGGTTGCTTTCTTCATCATAGGTCAAGTTCATGAAATCCGATCGTTCTCCGTACAATTCGTTCATTTTATCCGATTGTACACTGGATACATCATTGAAATTATCAGCGTTCCACGAGCTCCATTCATTGTACAGACGGACGCGTTCATCTTCCCACACTTCTTTGAAATCATCTTCAGACTCAACGGTTGTAAATTCTCCACCCCCAGCTTCAGCTACTTCCAGCAATTGTTCCTGTCCATTGCTATCTACATCAAAACCAATAATATTCACGACTGCCTCGATGTTGGAATCATGAAGCTCTTTCGCGGCTTTAACCGGATCACCATCACACGTTCCCACACCATCACTCACTATGTAAATAATATTCTGGCTGGAACTGTCCGCATCTTTAAAGTCCTTTTTCGCTTCTGTAATGGATTTCGCTATTGGTGTCCAACCGGTTGGATCAAATTTGCCCAGAGCATCTCCAAATTTGCCTTTGTTATATGGCTGCAGTTCATACACTAATTCCGTACTGCTGCATGACAGTTCCTTATCACTGTCCGCATTGCTTCCTTTATGACCATATACCCGCAAACCAATATTTGACCCTTCTGGCATCGATGCAACAAAATCATTAATGGCCTCTTTTGCCTGCTTCATTTTCGTTTCACCGCCAACCTTTTGAGCCATACTGCCACTCGCATCAAGCAAAATCACAATGTTGGCTGTACCATTTACCTTCTGACCATTCTCAAGCTTCATACCACCTGGCGCATCAGAAATTGCTGTTTCGATTTTTGGATTGAATGATTCCGTAAATTTATAGTATTCCTCGTACTTACCGGACTCGCTCATCAAATTCAGTAAGTTCGCATAAACTTGGAAACTATTTTTATCCTGAAAGTTCTTTTCATCCAATGCACGGTGGATAACCGCTTCATTATACGAATTACCGGCATATTCCCCCTGATCGCGTTCAATAATTTCCTCAATCGTCGTAGCAACCTCAAAGTCTTTCTCTGAGCTTTCCTCTTTTGGTGCTTCCTTTTCCTCTGCTTGTTCAGATTTCTCATTACTGGCTTCTTTTTTCTTTGATGACGATGCTTCTTCACCAGAACTACAAGCAACCAGCACCCCACATAGAAAAATAGATAATAAGACCAAATAAAAATATTTCTTCATAAAAGCCTCCCTCTCCCGTTTTGTCTTCTCCCAAAAACGAATTATTTCAGTTAATTATGCTTATTGTTTTATACTACCAAAACGTGGAAAGATTTCAATGGGGAAAGGGGGTTTTGCAAACATACATATATCTTTAATTGCAAAATAAAAACACAAAACCTTTCTTAACAAAGATTTTGTGCTTACATCTTTATACCATGAAATACAAATACACTAACAACGACAAGTACCTGGCACCCTTGACAATTCTTAATTGTCTTGATGTCAGGTACACATCATTATTTTATAAAACTTATCCTGTCCTACTGATAGACTCTTGGTATTTCCTTTTTCCACGTATTCTGGAAACATTCTTTTCCATTATGATAAGCCGTCATTGTATTTGTTAGATAAAATGTATGACTATCGCTCGTCATCTCACTATTGGTGATAAGTTTTACTTCCCAGTCTCCCCGTCCAACAGTCATCTCCCACTCACATTGTGCCTTTGCAGCTAGTGGATTGCCTGATTGAATCGTGTACGTGTTTTTATTTATACTTCCATGTTTCAAACCATTATGAGGTAACAAACGCTCTCCTTCATCTGAAAAATCATCCAGCTGCCATACATTCGTTATCGTATTATGAGAAACGTTTCGTGTCCGATTTTCTGTTCTAAGGATTTCTCTGTCAATCACTTGAGCTGTTTCCGGTGTATCGAAATGAATAGAATCATCCACTTCAGGCTGTGGTGTCCGAACAGGCAGATTCAATTTCGTGTTTTCACCTGTATAGATTTCCAGTGTCACAGGTTTTGGCGATGGCCAAGCTTGCGGCCAATAAGTTGGTGATATAGCTACCTCCAGTACGTGATCAGCAGGAATAGATTGGCCGACACTATCTAATTTAATGGATGCTTGATATTTCTTTCCAACCTCCAAAGCTTCTGGATGCTCATGGGAGTTGAGATGATTTAAATTTAACATTCCCCAACTAATTAAAGTGGATTCTCCCGTAGGTGCCTTAACACAAAGCCGGATAGCAACAAGAGCATTCTCCTGATCCGATGTAAATTCCATGTCAAATACTGGATGTCCGAGCATATCAAAGTTTTCTTCAAAAGGATCGGATGTAAAAACTACTGACTTTCCATTTTCTAATCGCTGATCAGACGGCAAATCGCCCGGTTCCCCAAATGGACAAAATACACCAGCATAATAGCCATGTTCTTGAACACTTGGGACAACAACTTTTTCATTAGAATTCTGCTCATTTACTAGTTTACCGTCTTTAAGCCAGAAATGTTTTTGATTAACATTTTTTGAAGGCCATGAAGAATCAACTACCCACTTTCCAGGTCTTTCATCATAGTTAACTTTCGGTAACTCGTTGTCTTGAATCCATGTTATTAATTTCGGATCCTCTTTAACCCCTGTATCGATACCTTTTAACCATTGGTCCCACCAACGCAAGCATTCCTGCAGAAAACCAATTGTCGGTTCTGGTGTCGCTACCTCAGGATATTCATGGGCCCATGGACCAATTATTCCTTTTGAATACGGAAGATTTTCAATAAGCCTAAATACAGCATCCGTATAACCGTCCTGCCATCCACCGACAGTGAAAACGGGAATTTGTATGTCCGAGTAGTCTTCACATATGGATCCATGCTTCCAATAATTATCTCTGGTTTGGTGACTCATCCACTTGTTGACATATGGTGTTGTGTTCAATCGTTTCAACCAGTTTTCCTTCCAGCTTTCTCCTACTACTTCTGGATCTTGCGGTCGGGCACTGTAAGCGAACATGGTTGATGCCCACCAAAGCATATCAGATGCTAATACATTGCCTCCACGGTAATGAACATCGTCCGCATATCGATCATCCGTTGAGCATAAGGTAATAATCGTTTTTAATGCTGGATGCTGTCTTGCAGCAACCTGTAAGCCGTTAAAACCACCCCATGATTTTCCAATCATTCCAAGATCTCCAGTTGCCCATGACTGTTTACCAATCCAATCAAATACTTCCAAAGCATCATCGTGTTCCTGTTCCAAATATTCGTCTGGCAAAAACCCATCTGAATTACCTGTTCCTCGAATATCAACTCGGATACTTGCATATCCATGCCCGGCAAAATAAGGATGACGAATCGAATCGCGAATTGCTGTGAAATCATCTTTTCGATACGGTAAATATTCCAAAATAGCTGGGACTGGATTCTCGGTCGCATCTTTTGGCAACCAGATCGTCGCTGCCAACCTGGTCCCATCAGACATTGGAATCCACACATGTTCCTTCTTCTCAATCTCTCTAGGAAAATCTAACAATGTTTTTCTATCGGTAGAATCACTTACATTAAATACCAAATTATTCAACTCCTCTAAGATGTACTGTTTCTGTTTTAGTTACGTTCGCCATATGCATAGTTAACGTCTTTCCTTTTTTCAGGAACAACTGTAGACATAATACTTTTGTATACGTATTCCATTGTTTGTTTTGCAGCTTCTTCTTTCGAAACATTTCTCCGCAAATTCAGCAGATTTGTTATCATTCCCGTCCAGATCAACATGGTGGTGTCAGCAATATATTCAATATCCTCTTCTTTAATAAATCCTTCTTCTTTAGCAGTTTGAATATATAGAGAACTGCGGGTTGATATGTTATGATGCGTGATAATCGATTGCACTTCTTCGGAGAGATTGATTAATTCATTTGCATACACTTGATAATAATTACGCATTAGTTCCTCTGGAATAGTACCCAGATTTTCAATATAAAGCAGAGAATATACTTCTGGTAATTCAAAGGAATGTTTACAAAAGCACTCCCATGCGTACAACCATTTTCCGATTGTATTATTCCCTTTTTCCAAATAGTTAGGAAGATCTTTAAAGTAGTTGTTCGTGTCACGCATGACAGCAAAAAACTTCAAATGGGATAAATCTCGAAAGTAGTTATAGACTGTTGAACTCGTATATCCTGCCCGATCTGCAATTTCACGGATGGTTATATGATTTAAACCCTTTTCCTGAATAAGCTCGGATGTTGCGTCTAAAAAATACCGCCACATTCTAGCCGTTTGAATCTCTTTCCTTTTATTATTCATTAGCCGAACACCTCAACAAATTATTTAACATTTTAAAACTACGGCAACCTACTAGCATAGCAACCCCCTGGTCAAGACAACCAAGGGGTTTCTTTATCACTCTAATTTATGAACTTTTATAAACATAAGATTCGGTTAAGCAAGTCGCCGCTTCGATTTCCGTTCTACTGTACCTAGAATTAGATCGGCTATGATCGCCATTAAGGTAGCAAGAATGGCTCCAGCGTAGATTTTAACATCGTGTTGAAGACTAATCCCAGAAATAATTTCTTTCCCTAGACCACCCGCACCAACGTAAGGGCCAAGTGTAGCCACAGAAATAGCGATTACAGCAGCAAGTCTTATCCCAGCCAGTAGAAACGGAATAGACAGGGGAAATTGTATTTTCAATAGCAGTTGGAATGTGGTCATACCGTTTCCAACTCCCGCTTCTATTATACTGTCATCTACTTCCTTGATTCCAACATACGTGTTTTTCACTATAGGAAGCAAGGAATATAGAAACAATCCGACGACAATTGTTTCAAACCCAAAACCTAAATAGAGCATTAATATTGCAAGCATAGCCAAGCTAGGTATCAACTGCAATATATTTGTGAGTGATATGATAATTGGTGCCAATTTGTCAAACTTTGCTGCGATAACACCAAGTGGTATCCCGACAACAAGTGCCAGCCCTATTCCATAGGCAACCATTAAAAGATGTTCGATCGATAGATATAACAATTCACTGTTGTTTTCAATTATATATTGTACAAGTTTAGTGATGAACTCCATATTTTCTCACCTTTTCTATCAGTCTAGCATTCCTTTTTCTTTTAAAAATTCTTTCGAAACTTCTTTGATGCTTCTCTTTTCAATATCTACCTCATATATCAAATCAGTCATTTTTTCTGTAGAAATTAATCCAACAGTAGATTTAACGATATCATCAATTTTTGGATACTCTTCAATTACACTATTTCGGGCAACTATAGAAGCCTCATATGGCGGGAAAAACTCTTTATCATCTTTGAGTACTTTCAGGTCATGCTTTTTTAATTGTGGATCAACAGTGTAAGCAGTAACAACATCCAATTCATCACTGGCAATTCCTTGGTACATTAAAGCAACATCCATTCCACGTGCATCGGCAAATTTGTAACCATATGTTTCTTGAAAACCTTCATAACCATCATTATCGCGTTCTATCCAAGCGTTATCAGTCCCTAATGTTAACTCATCCGCATATTTCTCTAGATCTGATATCGTCTTAACGTTATTTTTTTTTGCAAAATCTTGTTTTACTGCAATACTATAGTTGTTTATATAACCAATCGGATCATACCATTTAATATCGTATTCATCGCCAAAGAAAGACTGAGCTTGCTTCAACGTTTTGTCTGGATTTGTAGAATACTCTACAGCATCGAAATAATTGTTATAAACTTCTCCGGAAAATAAACTAGCAAAATCAAATTCTTCACGTTCAATTCCAGCAAAAATTTGAGCACTTGCTGGGAGATCCTCGACAATCTCTACTTTATGATCTGTTCGATCTTCCACTAATAACTTTAGAATTTGTACATTTATTTTCGAATCGGTATTTTTAGCTGCGGCTGCAGTAAATACCTCCCCACCATCTGCCGAAGTCTCATCACCACATCCTGCAATTAAAAACAGTAAAGCAACTAAACTTACTGCCAAAAAACTTTTAAACTTCATTTTAAAATCCTCCCGTATATTATATTTAGGCTCTTTTTACTATTTTTTCGACTCTTCCAAAAACCAAATCAAGTAATACTGCAATCACGATAGCTAGTATAGTACCAGTGAAAATCATGAATTTGTCATTATAACCAATACCTGCTAGCACAAGGTCACCTAATCCACCTGCACCAATTAATGCCGCAAGTGTTGTCCAACTAATGATATAGACAGCAGTTACACGAATTCCTGACATAACGTACGGAAAAGCTACAGGCAATTCAATTTTAAACAATCTCTGAAATGTACCAAACCCCATTCCCTTAGCCGCTTCTATGATTTCCGGGTTAACGGATTCCATTCCTGCATATGTGTTCCGTAACAATGGCAGTAATGCATATAACAACAACGCAACTACTGCTGGGGTGAAACCAATTCCCAGTATAGGAATCATAATTGCTAACAAGGCAAGGGTGGGAATTGTCTGGAAGATATTAGCGATATTAAAAATAAGGGCTTTGATTTTATTATTTTTCATCTTCGTCATATAGACTGCTAATGGTACGCTAAAACATACCGATAGGATGATCACTGTAAAGGAAATAAGAATATGTTCATACATGTAATGTAATAAGGAAAGGTATTCATCTGATAAATACGTCAAATATTCGGACAAAAATTCCATTTAGGCAACACCACTCTGACCTTCTGTTACATGCTTTAAAACCTGTAACAATTTGTTTTTATCTAGAATACCAACGAGTGTTGAATCCACATTAATAATTGGAGTACAGCCATGCAACTCGTCAAGGTTATTTAAAACACTTTCCGTCTCATCCTTTTCAGTGATCACTATACTTGATTTCTTGATTAGTTCATGCAAATTCCGATTTTTGTTTGATAACATATCATATAAATTGATTAACCCTACATACCTTCCATCGCTTTTTACAACAGGTGCTTCTGCTACTTGATGCGCTATCATCATTTCCATTGCTGACTTAACTGTAGAGTCATCCGATATAGCGATATACTCTTTAGATATAAACTGAACAAGCTGCGGTAATTTTCTGTCCGTTCCCAGTCGTTTTTCTCCGATAAAGTCCCTCACAAAGTCATTTGCAGGATTCGCCAAAATTTCCTGAGGAGAACCCTTTTGAACTACACTTCCATCCTTCATTAAGATAATTTGATCAGCGATTTTAATTGCTTCATCCATGTCATGTGTGACGAATATAATCGTTTTGTTAATTTCAGTTTGCAGACGGAGAAGTTCATCCTGCAGCTGTTCCCTACTGATGGGATCCAGGGCACTAAAAGGCTCGTCCATCAAAATGGTTGAAGGTTCTGCGGCAAGTGCACGAATAACACCAATTCGCTGTTGCTGACCACCACTTAGCTCAGAAGGGTATCGTTTCATATAAGTTTTAGGATCGAGATTAACCATTTCTAACAGTTCAGTAACTCTGCTATGAATTTTCTGTTTATCCCAATTCAATAATTTAGGTACGGTAGCTACATTATTGTAGATAGTCATATGAGGGAATAAACCGATATTTTGGATAACGAACCCCATTTTTCGGCGAAGCGCAATCGGGTTAATGTCTTGGATATTTTCTCCATCAATCAAAATCTCGCCTTTTGTATAATCTACTAATCGATTTAGCAGTTTCATAGTAGTCGTTTTACCACACCCACTAGGACCAATTAATACGTTTATTTTTCCCTCTTCAAAGCTTAAATTAATATCTTTCAATGCTTGAAATCCATCATCAAAAGTTTTGTTTATATTTTTTAACTCAATCAAATTTGTCCCCCCTTGGATTAAAGTGCACTGCTAACTCCATTTTCATTGTTTACACAGACTTTTCTCAGTTTTTAACAAGTATGATCTACTCTTCTACTTGAGAAAAATTATGTAGTGATAACAAACCATATAACCGATAGAAGCTAGAGCACTATTTTGTTCCTAATTCCAAACTACACCTCACTTTACAAACTTAATAACTAATAGGATGCTTAAGTTTTGAATGATTCACTTTATAGTGAATGTATTTATTTTATGAACGTGTTTTTATGACGAACAAGTTCATATTATATACGTAAGTCTAGTTGTTTCATTATACTTTGTCAACTTCTCTTAAAAACTTCTCGCCAGAATTACTAGTAAAGCAGGAAACCTAAACCGTCTTGGTGAACTTATAAGTATTTCTTAAAAGTTCATTTTTCTACTACTTCTTCTCCGCTCATCCAAATAAGAATTAAACACATAAATCCCTTCCAGAACATAGCCTGCCGAACAATTTCCATCCATCCTCCCCTGTAACTTACCAGCAGTCAAAATCTCATTATGTAGCTCGTACCACTCTCTCAAAACAACAAACACTCGATTTTCCACCTAAACCATCTCCTTATTCGATTCCTAATTCTCAAATCGTCCATGTTCCTTATGAAATGCCAGTCTCACCGTTCCTGTTGGGCCGTTTCGCTGCTTTGCCAGGATAATTTCCATAACCTTATTCGAACTGCTCTCCCGGTTATAATAGTCATCCCGGTAAAGGAACGCTATAACATCAGCATCTTGCTCGATATTTCCTGACTCTCTGAGATCTGACATTAATGGTCGTTTGTCATTACGTGACTCAACCCCTCTTGATAACTGGGAAAGTAATACAATCGGGATATTCAGTTCCACTGCAAGCAGCTTTAACTCACGCGTTATTTCACCAATTTCCAAATCACGTCGCTCGTGTTTACTTGTTGGTGTCATCAGTTGTAAGTAATCGATAAAAACGACAGGCTTATCACTTGGATTATCATGGAGCCTTTTACGAATGGCTGAACGAATGGTAGAAACCGTTCGTAAATTATCATAAAGACGAAGTTCCCAGTTAGATATTTCGCCTACTGCATGGATCGCATGCTCATAATCGTCTCTTGAAAAAATCATGTTCCGCCATTTTTGACTATCTATGAATCCTTCAGCTGAGATCATTCGTTGTAATAATTGCTTTGTCCCCATTTCTAAACTAAAAATCAACGGTGATGCCCCATTTTTCGCACAGCCGGCTGCTAGATTAAGTGCAAATGCGGTTTTCCCAACAGAAGGTCTAGCAGCAACAATAATCAGCTCACCTCGTTGCAATCCACCAGTCATCTCGTCAAAGTCATGAAAAGATGTCCCAACCCCAGATTGTTCGCTTGACGGGAAACACATTTCCTCGGTGATTTCCAGTAGGTGGTCATAGGTCGATTTCCCCTGGTCGTCTACACCTGTTTCTTGATAACCTTGTAAACTGGCAATCAACGTGTCTAACCCATCCGCAGTTGGGTTTTCAGCAAATTGCAATGCACATGTTCTAGCCATTCTTGTTCGATAAGCATCAATAATCAATCGCTCGTGATGTTTCATACTTGCTGTACTGGGGACGGATCCTGCCATTTCCACCAAATAAACTGTCCCACCGACACGTGCGATTGCTTCCCCTAATTTTGTCGTGACCGTAACCAAATCGATAAACTCCCCAAGCGCTGCCACTTGCTTCATCGACCTGAAAATAATCTTATGATTAACCTCATGAAAATGTTCTTCCTGCACGACTAGTTCCTTGAAAAGTGACCCGTCCTGAAGAACCGACCCAAGTACTGATACTTCTGCTTCAAAGTTCGCTATTGTTATCATTTGTTTTGTCCTTTAACAGTTTAATCATTTGCTGGTGGAAACCTTGCTTTATCTCGTCTGGAACTCTGGAAGCTTCTGCACGCCATATTTTCATTTTTTCCAGATGGTCATTGCTTTCAACTGGGTAAGCAGCAATTTCAGCAAGGGTTGGAGCATAAGGACGAGCGCCTGCGTAAGCCGATAGCTTTTTCATTACTAGCGTATAATCCATTCGTATCAGTTGCGGAATCAAGATTAGCGCTTTTTGCTTTGATACCTCGTACTTCGGATAAATCTCTCGAATTGTCTCTAATATAGTAATTGCTTCCTGCTTATTCACCTGCCTACCTCCAAGCGTAATTCATCGAACATCGATCGCCCTGTAGCGGCAGGTTGTTTTCTGAATGGAACCGTATTCGTTCTATGCGATTCTTTCTTTCTCTCATATGCCTCTACAGCTTCCAACGTTTCTAGATTAGCTCGCGTCCATTCTTGTAAAATCTTCTCTAGGTAGCTGAATGTACGACCGTTATGTTTGGTTGTAAGCTTAATTGCTTCTAGCATGATCGCTTCCCCAACCCTTTCAACCCACTGAGTAAACTCAAAGGCAAGAAGTGGATTCAGCTTTCCGATGTTTTCTTCGTAAATCATTACAAGATGTTCCTTCCCTGTCTCTTCTTTTTTTCTTTCTTTAATTTCGTTTTGTTTATGTTTAAGTATGTTCCGGAATTGGTCCTGATATTGATCCTGGGATTGATCCGGCAATTGGTCCTGGTAATGGTCCCGTTTATCCATAAAGGAAATCATTTCATAGACTGGCGCCTTCCCTCTTTTACCGTTTTCACAAATTATCAACTCATGCTCCATGAGCTGTTTTCTTGCTTCGTTTATTCGTTGTATTGATAAGCCAGAAAATTGTCCCACAAGGACATTCGGCGCATTAAAATTTCGTTTCCACCCTGCAAGATTATTAACCATCATTAACGTATGCCATAAAAGAATTGCATTTGTAGGAAGTTTATTAATAAGTAGCCACTGTCTGAACGCGTTCAGTTCTTTAATATAATTCATGTAACATCTATCCCTTTCCAGAGCCTTTACGTAGGCATTTTTTAAATTAATGACAAAAGACCCACGTATATTAACTACGTAGGTTTGTGTACTCTTGATCTTGAATCCATAAATCAATCGATTCCTTCGTAAACAAAATCCGAATTCCAATCTTTAAATGTGGAATCTGTTTTCCATGAACCATCGCATAAATGGTATCCGTATGAACCCCAAGATAATTTGCGACCTCTTTTACTGTTAATGTTTGCCGTTCCAATGTAAGCCCCCCTTTTCAATAAATAATGCTGAAGATGAAGTGAAAAAACGTAATCAAACGTAATAAAACACTTTCTATCTCTATAATCGAAAAAAGGGTCGGTTTGGTGGCATTTATTTTAAACTTTTTTTAAAATATGTTAAATATTAATAAAAAAATGCCTGGCCTCGTATAAAAATCTTCTAGGAGGTCAGGCATTTACTATGAATTTTATGATTTTTGGAGTGGGAAGATTGCATTAATTAAAGTGGGAAAAATTCAGCATCGCGATGGCTTTTGACTATAGAATAGCAATATATCCAGTTTTCCTATGAGTAATTATTTTGAAACCAATCTGATTTCCTTAGTCTGTATTATTAAAAGTTTTTGTTCGTTTGTCGAAATAAAATACGTATCTCCTTCTTTAGAAACCAAGATGCCCTCTGTATCAATCTCTTTACCGTCCCATATATAGGAAATTTCTTGATAATGACTATTGCTAACCATTGATTGAAAATAATAACCACCTCTGACCAAGAAACTTGGAACAGTTATTAAAGAGATAAACAAGATAACAATAAAAAAAAGAGATGTCATAATTGGTTTTCTAATAAATACGGGTTTTGCCATTTTATTTTCTCGCTCTTTAAATCTTTTTTCTTTAATCCATTTAATAGAAATAGCTTTCGGTATAACTACTTCGAGTAATAAGAAACTAACCGTGCAAGTAATAATGCTGAGTAACCCGATTAATAGAAAATTTGTGGTTACCGCTATAAATATTAAAACTGGAACTAAAGGTATTAAACATGTTAGATACAATAACAACTTAATTAACTTCAGTATTTTTACGTTTTTTATTTTATGAAAAATTATTGATATAGGTAAACCAATATATAGTAACAAAGAAAAAAGTTCAGGGCTGAGCAAAACATTAGTTTTAGTTATATTCGCTAATTGAATTACTACAATTAAATTGCTGTATAATAAAACGAAATATAATACATATTTAATGGCTGTGTAGGGGAAAAAATTAAAAATATAAAAATATATTAATACAATCACAAATGCAATTGGAAATAAGAAAACTTTAAACATGCCAAAAAATAATAACCAATTTACTTCACCATGAAAGAATAAAACTAGTGCTAAATTAGCTAAGAGCAGCGAAAAGGGCACGAAAAATAATGAAGTTATTGAAGTTTTTTCTTTTACAATAGATAAAATGAGCAACGCTAGGATAACAATCATTAACAAATAAAATAAACCAATTAATGCAACAATAGACTTATTTAAGGGAATATAGTTTATTACTATTCCAAGTAATGATAAATCCCCGTTCCCACCAAAATAGTATCCCCATAAGAATAAATATCCTGCAAAAAACAGGAAAAAAGATGAAGAAAATAACGTTAGAAAACCAAGTATTTTGTACTCTAAAAATAACTTAATAGGATAAGAGGAACTTACCTTTAGTGCAATTTTTTTTATTAAACCAAAATAATCGTTCGTTATAACTACTTCACCTCCCTATAAATCCAGTAAAAATTAGTGCAATCTACGTACAAGATTACTATAAAAGAGGGGATGCACATTTGTAAATTAGAAATAATTCTATAACAGTCTGATCAAGCCAAAAAATCAGAGCCTACTTTTGAAAAAGATTAATCAAAGTAGGCTCTCACAGTTTTTCTTTCCAGAGAATTTTTATAATAAAGTCTGACCATTTTCTCGCTGTAAACTTCCACAATCGCGCCTGTTAGCATACCATAGAACCTTAAATTTAAGGTTTGAAAAAAAAGAGCCCCTCGATAAGATGAATTTTTACACAAAAAATGACTAAATGTTGTAAATTCACATTTTCCTAACATAAAATTTTCCTTATAATCGATTGCGTAACTCCCAAGCAATTCGTGCACTTTCTTCCATTTCTTCTAATACAAAAAATGCGTTCTTCAGATCTTTTCCTGGTACAACTGGACCATGGTGACTTAATAACCATCCATCACTGTTTTCCACATGTTTATCAAACGCATCAAAAAGCGCCTGGCTTCCCGGATGTTCATATGGAACTAATCCAACGGTTCCTAATTGCATTTTCAAATAAGGGGTATGCTCCGGAATACAATCTGATTCATTTAAATCAGGTACAAAACTCCATAAAACACTGTACGTACTATGTACATGAATTACCGCCCCTACATCTGGTTTTGCTTTAAAAACAGATAAATGTAGTGATAATTCCTTACTAGGCCGTAATTTATCATACTGATTGCCATCCATATCCACTATTGCAAACTCGTTTGGTTGTAACGTCCCAAAACACGTACCACTAGCGGTAATATACACTTTATTCTCATGAAGAAAACTTAAATTGGCCACACTTCCAGTAGCTTTCCCCCGTTCAAAAAGACTACGGGCAACCCATATAGCACCATCAAGTTTTTTTTCTAATGTTTCATCCATACTTATCCCTACTTTCGATTAAGTTAAAGATAATGCCCGAAGAAAAAAGTCAGATTCTCCAAAGTTTCCACTCTTGAGTACTAGTCGAATACGGGTCTCCTGTATTGGAATCATAATTGGAACTCCTGGGGCTATACTTTCTCCAATATGATAACCAGTAAATCCAAGTCTTTTTGTTACTGCACCGCTCGTTTCCCCCCCAGCAACGATTATTCTATGATACCCGGCATTAACAGCACGTTCCGCTATATCTGCGGTCGCTTTTTCTAGCCTTTCAGCAACTTCTGCCTTTCCTTGTTCTTGAATTAGTTTAACATTTTCAGGTGTATCACTGCTATAAACCAGTACAGAAGTGTCTTTGTTTTTAGCGATCACATTCCAAATATTCTCCACAGATTCTTCCCCTGATAATAGTTTCACTGGATCCATAAAATAACTTATACCGCCAGACTTTTCATATTCGGCAATCTGGTTTCTAGTTGCTTCACTGCAACTTCCTGATAAAACTAACGCTGGTGATTTGGATTGTTCAAATGTATTAGTTTCTACATTCCTATTACCGACCTTGGCCAATGGCTCAGCTAAACCGCTGCCCCCTGTAATCAATTTCAAGTCCCCAAATAACTGTACCAGCTTTTCTGCGTCTTCTTCCTTCTCATAGTCAGGTACAAGGTAAAATCGGGAAGTATCTATTTTATTCATAAATTTTTCGATAAACTCTTCTGCTTCTAATTCTGGAAGAGAGGTAGGTATTTTTACACTAGGGAACTTGCTCTGTGCATTCATCAAACGAACTAAGTCATAATCCCACATTGGTGTTAGTGGATGATCTTTCATGGGGCTTTTATGTAATGGAACCCCATGTACATATAAACAACCATCTTTAACCGTACGTCCATTAACCGGAAGTGCTGGACAAAGAATTGTATAAGGAACATTGATTTCTTCCATGACCGCATCACAAATTGGCCCGATATTACCTTCGGGTGTAGAATCAAACGTAGAACAATATTTTACATAATATTGTTGTGCGCCTTGCTCTTTTAACCAGTTAATTGCTACAAGGGAACTTTTGACCGCTTCTTTTGTATTTTGCGTACGAGTTTTTAAAGCAATAACACAGGCATCTGCATCTGGCATCACATCACCTTGTGGAACCCCATTATATAAAACGGTACGTAGTCCTCCTTTAACAAAAAAAGAGGCTATGTCACTGCCTCCAGTAAAATCATCTGCAATACAACCAAATCGCACTTTTTTAACCTCCTGCAAGAAATGAAAATAAACTATCATTATTTCTAAAGCCTTTGTTTAATAGCAGTTTACATGTTAAATGCTTTACATAAAAATCCTTAAACGATGATTCTGAAAAAATTGTTATTTAAAGCCTTCTTTACGGACCTTTACATCCAGCATATCTTCATAGAAGCGAATCATTGCATGTTTATAGAAATCACGCTGTCCGCCTCGTAATGCAAGTTGATAGGATTGCATTGTCCCATTCAACGTTGGTAGTGGAATCTCTTCTTTCACTAACACTTCATACATACTCTCCATATCTTTATATGCTCTCTCCAACGAAAATCCATGCTCAAAGTTTCCTTCCAATACTTTAGGAACTAACGTTTTTGAAGCAAAACTGGAACCAGTTGCAGTCATTAATACGTCTCCAAGTTTTTCGGGATCCAAGCCAAGCTTAACACCAACAGGCATAAGTTCAGAAAAGCTTGCAACACAGATGTTCAGTGCACAGTTATTAATCATTTTCGTAAGCTGTCCAGCACCATTACCGCCCATGTAAAGAATCTGCGATCCCATTCTATCTAGCTTAGGCTTTACAGTATTAAATATTTTTTCTTTACCACCACACATGATACTAAGTGTTCCATCTAAACTCTTTTTTTCTTGACCTGAAATCGGACAATCCAGAAAATCTATTCCTTTCGATTGACATTCGTCTGCAATTTCTGTGACCCCTATATAACTAATTGTGCTAAAGTCAACAATAACTTGTCCTGATTTCAAATGTTTGAGAAGCCCGTTTTCTCCTAATACAACCTCTCTTACAATCTCCAAATTTGGTAGGCAAAGAAATATATAATCACTATCAGTTGTATCTTCAATGTTTGTAGTTGTGTTAAACCCCTTTTCTTTAAACTGGTTCAATGGTCCAGGGTGTGCATCACATGCAAGAAACTCGTACTCACCTTCTTGCTCACCTTTTGCAAGGTTTAATCCCATTCCCAATCCCATTACGCCTAAACCAATAAAACTTAATTTCACTATAAACTCCTCCTTTGATATTGCTGTGTAAAAATTTTAACAGAGATACTTTATAAAATTATTTACTCTATCTAATTCATGAATGTAGGATTTTAACTTCTTTACTTTTTTACTCTTGTATTATATTTAATACCATTTTAACCGCTTCGTTAGGGCTTGTTAATACCGAAAGACCTAATGATACTACTTCCTTCTCAGCGGATGATTGCGTAATTTGGGCAAGTATGATTACATCGCAACCTTTTTTTCAATTTTTCAGCTGCAAGACGGTTCAGGCGATTATGTTCTGTTTCATTTTCAGCTTGTAATTCAGTCATTGCTTGTGTATTGTAAGATTTTAACTTCTTTACTTTTTTGCTCTTGTATTATATTCAATACCGTTTTAACCGCTTCGTTCGGGCTTGTTAATACCGGAAGACCTAATGATGCTACTTCCTTCTCAGCGGATGCTTGCGTAATTTGGGCAAGTATGATTACATCGCAACCTCTTTTTTTCAATTTTTCAGCTGCAAGACGGTTCAGACGATTATGTTCTGTTTCATTTCCAGCTTTTAATTCAGTCATTGCCTGTGTATCGACTTGTGTATCAATCTCTATTTTTTTACCTAATTCTTTTGCAAGTTTTTCGAGTTGATTTTTCGTTGCTGGCGCTGTTGGTGCATTCGTGGCAACGATACCTATTTTGTAATAGTTTTTAATGGCTTTTTCTAACATAGGGTAGTCAACTGCTAAAATTGGTACTTTTACAAATGGCTTTATAGACTCTACAATAGGTGTCAGCACAGTACATGCAACGATAATCACATTTACCCCTGATTCTTGCGCTGTATTAGTAATATTGAAAAAATCTCGATGTGTTTTATCATCGATACCACTAATTTGATTTGCATAATACTGAATATTTTCATCAACAAAATTTAGAACAGTTACGTCTGGTGCTAACTTTTTGAATACTGCGTTTAAAGGTGGTACAGCGTTACAGGTCGCATGAATAATACCAATTTTCATATCTATTCTCCTCATATCTTTAAGTAGTAAGCTAGTTTCATAAAGTCTACCTAATTAATCTGTACAGCCAGCCTTATCCATAAATTCTGCCTTCCATCTGGTGATGAGCTGAGGAATGACCCCATATTCTGAGAGCCTCTCTTCAAAAGAGGTTCTTCCCTGAGCACTTATAAAACTGCATTGTATTTTTCTTCTGGACTGTAGGTTTCCTTTTTTTACTCGTAGAAATTTGTCCAATACCCTGGGGACAGTTTACTTGGCGTTTATGTTACAACACCGATAATAGTTGTTACTTTCGAAAACTTTAATATTATCTAATATCTTTACTTTGTTCTCGTGCATTCATAAGTACACATAATTCATCACCCAAGATTTCAATAATTATTATGGAGGAAACCGTCTTGGCGTCCTGCATTCCATCAAATGTTAGCGCCATCCCTTATTAGAGTATTTCCAGATTGGTCCTCTGTAACTTGATTTTTTTTCAAGACATCAATCATTTGATCAATATCTAATATTCTGTCTTTGAAATTTAGTTTATTACTTAATCTACTGATATGGGGCTGTTTTAGCATCGCTTCTTTTAAAATGTCTAAATCCCAAAATACTTCTTGCTTATTACTATCCGAGATTACTCTCTTATTTGCCATCACTATGACACGTTCAAAATTCTGAACGACAAACTCCATATCATGTGTTATTGTAATAATGGTTTTCCCTTCTCGAACTAATGAATCCATTATGAAACCCAACTTTTTAATTGCTATAGAATCTTGACCAGCTGTTGGCTCATCTAAGATAATAGTCTCTGTACCCATTGCAATCACCGAGGCAATTGTGACAAATTTTTTCAGGGAATAAGGCAAATGATACGGATGTATATCTAAAAAGGGCACAATTCCTGTCAATTCTGCGGCTTTCATTACATTTTCATCAATTTCCTTCTCCGAAAATCCAAGGTTTTTAGGACCAAAACTTATTTCGCTTTTTACATTATCATGAAAAATTTGATCATCAGGATTTTGAAATACATATCCTACCTTTCTAGATATCTGCGCTGTTGTATAATCTTTTGTATTTAATCCATCAATAATGACATCACCTTGTGTCGGCTTTAATAATCCATTCATCATTTTCACCGTAGTTGTTTTACCGGCTCCATTTTGTCCAATTATGGCTACCAATTCACCTTTTTCAAAAGACATGCTGACATTTTCAACAGCTGTAAAACCATTAGGATAACTATAAGTAACGTCATTTAAAGTTAAAAAACTCATTGTTTCACCCCTTGTAATATCAATTTTTTTATCGTTTCAATAGAGTCCTTTTCAGTAATTGGAATTCTATCCGTATTCATATTGTGTTTACGCATTTCTATGTTTAATTGTGTATACCGAGTTAACTCCATACCATATTGCTCTGTATTTTCGTCAGATAGCACCTCTTCCGTTCTTCCTTGTTTCATAATCTGCCCATCCTGAAGAACAATAACAAAGTCTGCATACTCAGCAATTAACTCCATTTTATGCTCTACTAAGATAATTGTTTTCCCCTTTTTCTTCATAATATCTATTGCTTTAAATATTTCCTCTGTACCCTGTGGGTCCAATTGTGATGTCGGTTCATCAATAACTAGAATATCTGGCTCCATAACCAAGATAGATGCTAGAGCTACTCTTTGTTTTTGTCCGCCTGAGAGTTCATTCGGATTTTTGTGTTGCATATACTCAATGCCAAACAACATAATTATGTCTTGAACTTTCTTTTTAATAATACTAACTTCAACACCTAAATTCTCAAGGCCAAAAGCAATCTCATTAAAAACAGTTTCTTTTACTCCACTTATTTGAGTAAAAGGATTTTGGAAGACAAAGCCGACCTTTTCCGCAAGTTCACTTGGATCCCAAGTACGAACATCTTTACCGTCTATCAACACTTCACCACTTAAATCTCCCTTATAAAAATGTGGAATAAATCCTCGAATTACGTTACAAAGTGTGGTCTTTCCCCCACCATTGACACCAACTAAGGCATACAGCTTTCCGCTCTCAATATCAAGATTGATATGATGCAAAACCTCATCGCTACCAGTAGGGTATTGGTATGATAGATTTCTTATCTTTATTCCACTCATAAGGAAAACCTCCAGATTATGATAAAAACTAGTAAAATCAATAGTATAGTCCTAACTAATTTATCACCCTTAGTCTTTTCCAATTGTTGTAAATTTGTCTTTTTGGTCTGAGCAGTAAAAGCCCTTGACTCTAAAGTTATAGCTTTTTCCACTGTGCTTGAAAATGACGATAAAATCAAAGGAGTTAATGCGGGTATAAAGGCTTTCATTCGTACCCTAAGCTTACCTTCTGTTTCCACACCGCGAGATCTTTGGGCATCCATAATTCTTATCATATCCTGTCTCATCTCCGGAATAATATTAAATGAAGAGACAAGCACAAAGGTTGCTTTTGGCGAAACTCCTAATATTTCTAAAGAACGAGCTAGATCATTTATTTTTGTAATCTGGAAAAATAAAATTAGTGCTGATCCTATCGCCACAATTTTGGACGTTAATTGTAAACTGAAATCAATTCCTTCTTGTTTAATTGAGAATGTACCCCATGACCATAATATTGTATCTCCCGGATAGAAGAATGATTGTAAAAGAAAAATCATTATAACTATTGGAAACAATCCCTTGAAAACAAAGTTTGCAAAAAACTTTGCTTTACCAGCTAACATAGCAATGAATAAGCAAACCAAGAGGATCAAATATGAATATAAATATCCTGGTAAAAGAAACGGAATTATGCATACAAATAGTGTGCAAAAAAGTTTCGTAGTTGGATATAGATTTAGAATAAAGGATCTGAGTTTTTCCATAGGTGTACCTCCCTTTTATTTTAAGGATCATATATTTATTGGACTCAAGGGGGGGAATTGGATGACAATATCCTCAATCACTAATTGCTATAATATATGTGGATAAAACTCGCCCCCCGCACGGCTTGAATCCATACATCAATTTTCCCTACTCCAATTTTTGAAATAGGCTTAATTTTTTAATCTATAATGCATTAATATATTCTTTCAACCTACCTTCTTGTTATTCTTGTTATTCTTGTTACTCTTGTTATTAATATATAAATATCCATAGTTTTGTTTAGAAAGGTATTGATCTGACATCTTTCGAACTACAAAGTAAGCAACAAATATGGAAAATATTTTGTCAAAACTTTCGACGAATATTTTTTGAGTAAAGACGGCAGTCCATATTTCACGCCCCGAAGCTAAAAGAACGGCAGTGAAGGCATCTGATCCAGTTCCGGATGCTCCTCCAAATACCATAATAGTTATCGGCGTCGCAATTAGTATCGCAACAATAGCCACAATAAAACCGGTAACCGTAACCTTCCAAATTTTTGTTGTCATACCCTTCTTAGCTAGGAGACCTACTACAATCCCTGTAGCCATTGAAACCGGCAAAAACGCTAACTGGGCAGGGTCAAATACCCCGAAAAACAGTTTTGATACCGCTCCTGTTGCCGCTCCAACCCATGGGCCAGCTAACATAGCGACAATCATCGTGCCTATTTGATTTAAGAAGATAGGTACCTTCAACAAATGGACCAATTCTCCAGCAACCACATTTACTGCAACGCCAATGGGAATAAGCAAAATTGCCATAAGTGTAAAATCCTTTTTTATTCCTTTCATACATTTCCCTCCTCTAAATTATGATGGAATTTATAATACATTTTAGAAAAATGTGGTTCGCATTCCTCGGCCAACTGAAGGCTTGATTGACTTTTTTCAATAAGGGATTCATATTTATCTTTAACTGATTGTAAAATCGCCTTTTCATCAAATGATATTATTTTGCGATTCTTAAGAACCCATTCACCCCTAATCATTACTGATTCTATCGAAGTTCCGCTCTCATAATAAACAATCTGAGATATGATATCTGCATCTACAGCAAAGGTAGGTGATTTCCTGGTTAATAAAACTATATCCGCTTCATAACCTTGTTTAATTTTCCCACGTTGCTTCTCTTCGCCTAGTAAATATGCGCCGCCAATTGTAGCCATTTTAAAAACATCTATAGGCTTCAGCCATTCTTTGAAATTGGATTGTTCGTGTCGACTATGCATAACTGCGAATCTCATTGCTTCAAACAGGTTATGAGTAATTCCGCAATTGGAGGAGTCCGTTCCCAAAGCCAAGTTAATCCCGGCTTGTAAATATGATGAAATATCTGCTCTCCCACTTCCGAGCATCATATTACTAACTGGATTATGAATAAGGGAAACACCATGCTTTGCTAAAATGTCCACCTCATCAACTTCAAGCCAGATAGAATGGGCCGCGGATAACTTTCTTGAAAGCAATTGCTGTTCCTGTAGTCTGCCTATTATTCCACCAGGAAACTTAACATCCGCTATATCCTTTTGAATTCTCGTTTCCAAGAGATGTGTATGAATAAATGCCCCTTCTTGTTCACTCAAATGCTTGCATAATGCAAGCATTTCCTTCGAACATCGCTGTGGCGCATTTGGTCCCAATAAAATTTTAATTTTATTATTTTTTTGATGCCAATTGTTAAGAAGAGATTCATAAAGCGCTTTCATTTCATTGACTATAACTGGAGAAATATCATCAAGTTTTCTCTTTAAACTTATGGGTAATTCAACAGGGAGAAAATGATGATCTGGTATATCGTGCATCATTGGTGCAAATCCGACTCTAATAGATGAATCTTCATACGCTTTCAAAGCAGCTTCTGATCTTTTAACATGAGGAAAATGGTCAATACAACTGGTAACACCACTTTTAATCATCTCTATTACACCTAATAGCACTGCATTATATATATCATCATCATCAAGAGAATGTCCATATGCCGTTGTATACAGCGACCATATTTCTAACGGTAAATGGCTGGTAGTCCCTTTTAACATATTTGAATAGGAATGATAATGGGCGTTTGTCATACCAGGAATTACTATCATTTCGGATCCATCAATTGTTTCCTTGGCACGAATTGGTGGTTCACTCCCGGGGTAATGTGGGATAACTTCTTTTATGATTCCATTATCCACCAAAACACTGCCTTGAATAGTACCTACTTTATCATCCATCGTGATAATAGTCGCATTTTTAATTAGTATTGACATAATGCCACCCCAATATCGATTAAGTATATTAATAGAAAAGAGACGACTAAAAATACTGTTTTCCATTCTTTTCTTTAATTGATTCCGAATCGCCTGTATTTTATCATCCTGTTTAGTTCCACATGTTCCCAAATGGATAAGGTTTTCTGTTTAAATTTCACTAGGGGCATCTATCCCCTGTGGAACAAGATGAAAGATTCACGCTTTGAATACCGAAAGTCGCATTCTGGTTCTTTTTCTGGTGGACCTATCGAGCTAGAGCTTTTAAGGCAGAAATCCGATCGGCAAAACGGTTTGCCACTCTCTCCCCATCAACTCCCATAAGAATCGAGGTATTGGGGTCGGGATTACCCCACTGTCCCGTAAATTCGGTTACGGTCTGACCCGATGTCAGCAAACCCGACGTCTCAATTGACACAAAAGCCGGCTGCACCTCAAAAAGTTCAGGCCAAAGCGCATAAGCTACGGCAGGGACGTCGTTGTAAAAAATGCCTGACTCCGCTTCTTCGACTTGTAGCGAGGTGATGTATGCCTTCCGACGGAATTCGGTAGCTCCTAGAAGGAAATCTCCGGGGCGAGTACTCGATGCCTTAATACGATCAAGGTTTTCGTTCGAAATCTTCACCTTTGAACAAACATCGAGACCTACCTGAACGATTGGCGCCCCCGACTCGTACACCACGCGTGCGGCTTCCGGATCATTGGCTATATTGGCTGACGCCACAGGGGTAACATTGCCACTAACACGGACTGCGCCGCCCATTACGATAATTCTTTTCACCTTCTGTGCGAGACCTGGGTCGATGGAGAGGGCGAGCGCCACGTTGGTTACAGGTCCTAAAGCTATAATGGTGATTTCGTTAGGTGCCTCGTTACAACGTCTCAAGATCTCCAATGCAGCATTTTCCTTGGACTCTGAAACAGTAGGCTTAGGGCGCTCAATGCCACCAAGTCCGTTGTCTCCATGAATGTGTTTGGCAAAGTTTGGTTGACGAACAAGGGGTTTGCCAGCCCCCCGGTAGACGGGAATATCTGTTCTTTCAGCCACTTCAAGTAAAGAAAGAGCATTGTATGTCGAAGTTTCCACCTCTATATTCCCAAATACTGTCGTCAAAGCTTCGATACGGATTTCCGGGGACGCGAGCGCAAGGTAGATTGCTGCAAGATCGTCAGTACCAGGATCAGTATCAATAATTACTCGTTCCACCATATTAATTTCCCCTTATATAAGTAAATTTATTGTCGGTTCTACAAAATATAAAAGCATCATCATGATACACAGAAAAATCACAAATGCCAACGATAAAAAAATATTGTTTAGGTATAAATTTCATCGTTTTTTTAAGACTAACTCTTCTTTGAGTGGAAGTTTAGTTTATATAAGGGGCTCAATTAGCCCCTTATATCCATCATCATATTTAAACTGTGAAAGTTTCTTTGCTACTTTGTCTTTCCTTATCTACCCCTTCACAAAAACGACGCGTTTTTTCTTCGTCAACTGGATTTGTCATTATATCGTCAATCTTGGAACCATATCCAAAAACTGCCCCATCAGCATATTTAAGAAGATTTGCGGTCTCGACTTTCATTCCACTTCCAATAATTATAGGCACATCAGGCACTGCTTCTCTAACTGCCTTTAAGTTTTCTACTGATGGAGGATCTGCCGATTCCTCTCCGGCCAAGATCAGTGCGTCAGCCATTCCACGATAAGCTGTATCTCGTGCCAAAACCCCCAAAGGTCGAGGCGCTAATGGAGCAGCATGTTTTGTTTGAATATCTGCGAAGACCTTGACATTCTCTAGACCAAGATGTTTTCTATACCTCATTACTAAGTGGGCTTCAGCATTGATAAAACCTTGGTCAGTTATATACGCATCAGTAAGTATATTAAGCCTAATAAACTCAGCTCCAACCACCCCAGCTATCGCTAACGCAGCTTTCCAAGAATTTCTTAGTATATTAATACCCATAGGAAGATCGACTTCCTTACGAATTTCGTGAGCTATCATTGTCAGCGATGCCACAGTTTCAGGTTCCATCGTATCAGGGTAAAAAGGATAATCGTTGAAGTTTTCTATTATAACGGCATTGGCCCCACTCTTTTTTAAACTTCGTGCATCTCGTAGAGCAGATTCCAAAACTTGATCTAGATTCCCATTATATAGAGGTGAACCAGGTAGAGCTTCTAAATGAACCATACCTAATACTGGTTTTTCTACACCAAAAACATCATTTAATACTGTCAAAGTAAACTCCTCCTTATTATTCGTTGACTTCTTGTCATACGATTCACATTACTATCTTCTAATTATCTAATCGATAACCTTTGGCTGTGCCTTAGAATCCGCCCAACTTAGCGTGGGGTTTCCACGCCAGCCAGCCGAAGCTTTGATCGTTAGAACAGTGGGCTCGGTAGGGAGCACCACCTCTGTTCTCACGAAAAAATTCCCCTCGGGTAACAAGGCAAGTCTATGCATGATTCCCAATCTTTTTTTCAATCTGATTTATTGGCAGTGCAACATCCGCATCCAAACTAGGTGGTCGGAGTTGCGCTGTGATTCCCCCATCGACAACTAGGACATGACCTGTAATATATGAAGCTTCCGGTGAAGCTAAGAAGCGAGTAGCGTGCGCTACGTCTTCGGGAATTCCAAGCCTTCCAAGTGGGATAAGATCAGCGGGCGAGGACTCTCCCCCGACAGCAGTTCGGTTTTCGACCAAGAAGACGCCCGGCATCACAGCATTAACCCGAATTTGCCGCGGAGCTAGGTCGAGCGCCATTGCTCGGGTAGCAGCCTCAATCGCGCCTTTAGTCGCATCATAAGCGACACGATTTCGATGTGCCCGTGTAGCCCCTCCAGAGCTCATATTGATGATGGATCCTCCATCGCCTTGGCGGACCATGGCTTTGGCAGCCAACTGACTGCAGAGATAAAGTCCACGAAGATTCACATTCATAAGGTTATCCCACATGTCGGGGTCTGTTTCGAGAAAGTGTCGTTCCGAGTGTGGTCCGTGGGCGATGCCCGCATTGTTAACCAGCACGTCAATACCGCCTTGGAAATTATGGGCTTGCTCAAAAAGCCTTTCTACATCGTCTTTTGACGAGACATCCGTATGTACGAAAAGGCCTTTCCCCCCCAAGTCGGCGATTTCCCGCACACATCTCTCGCCGGCGTCTGTATCAACGTCCGCGATAACTACCGAAGCACCTATTTCAGCAAAATCTAGGGCAATACCTCGACCGAGTCCCTTTGCACCACCGGTCACGATAACTCGTTGCTGTAGTCTATCACTCAATTGTATTCACACTCCATCCGATTTCAATTATTAATATGTTTGGCAAAGTTCAATCACTTGTTACACTATAATCTCTAATCTATTTGTGGCTGCTAATTTTAAGAGTTGTTTTATGTAAGCCTTTTCAATATTTCTGTTAGAAAATTTCAAGTATTAAATTTTCCTGGGTTTTAATTCCCTTTGAATATAAGGCTTAGTCAACTCAAACTCAGTTTGCTCCTGCATTTGGATACAGCGAAAGTCCACTTGTTCTTTCAATCTGTTATTTAAATTGATTTACACCATTTGTCTCACCTCCCTTATATCTTTATACACTAGTTATTCTAGGTTACATATACAGCAAATATCGTTCCCTATTCCAATACTATAGTAGTGTAATCGCCTAACGTATCAGAAAACCAACATTGTAAATCAGCTTCCCTTTTATAGAGATAAAGTGACTTCCCGTTAATAAGTTTCATCGGTATATCGTGTCCAGGTACCAAAATACTGCCTGTCTTTCTCATCCATAAACTCCATAAGTAATCAATTGAGTTTTGACTTTCTGACAAGTTTAACGTCATGTCTACATTGCCTGATAAAAGTTCAGTCCTATTTTTAGCTGCATCACCACTAAATAACAAATCATAATCACCATTATCTACACTGTATGCCATGTGACCTGGTGTATGGCCTTTAGTTTGATGAGCAACAATACCAGGAACAACTTCTTCAAGATGGTCAACTAACCTTGTTTGAGGAGAACGATTTAATTCCTTAACATACAGTTCAGGTACGTCCGATTCTCCGAGTGGTTCATTTAAGGCCCAATTCATATCCACTCGACCCACTACAATGGTTGCATTAGGAAACAAAGTCCAATTTACACAATGATCCCAATGCGTATGGGTCAATAGAACCATTGTTATATCATCGGGAGATAAACCTTTGTCATGCAGTCTTCTTAATAGAAGTTTCCTAACACCAAAACTGCCGACATCAATAATAATATTCTGGTCATTTTGGGATAACAGGGAAATTGTACTCCATCCAAGCCCTCCATGGGTTGAAGACTTTCCAGGAAATCCTTGGACAAATATGTTGTAGTCAAACATTACTAACCCCCCTTTCACCTTAGTACTAAAAAATTCACACTTGAAATTCAGTCAAAAGAAATTTAAATGCATTTTATGAGGTTTCGATTAATTGGCACATATAGTTTTCTGAATATATCAAATCAATTATTTTATCCAATTATAACAAAGATTAAATAAATTACAACACTTTTTATAAACTTTTGTTTTTTAAATAATAAAATGTTTATGTTGTCTTTGTAGATAAAATTATTTATAAAGGATTAAAACGTAGATGAAGAAAGGATTTGAAAGAGTTTAAAAAGTAAATAGGGGTTGAAATTTGATTAGTCGTTTGCGTTGTGGGGAATTTGTCATGGTTGGTTAAATATAAAAATTATGTTTACCTAGATGTTATCGAGATCCATTTGCAAAACATACCAATAACGAGATCAAACTTTATTATAAATTATCGAACTTTGAAAAATGACAAAAAAATAGCAGGAAAGGTTCGGGTGTCCTACCTGCCGGATGGTTAGAAAATCAAGGGTTTATTATTCGGGGCGCAAACTGAAAAATAAGCAAAATAAAGAAAAGGCTTTTTTCTAACAAATGTGGATTGCACCATTGGGCTGTCCCTCCGAAATAGATTTGGGTCTGCACACGATTCGCCCCCTCGAAAACATTTGTTGTTATTGACATAAAATCAATAGATTGCGACATGAATTGATGGGTGATTGATTATCACTGTGGAAATACACTTTGCGGTCCTAAGAGCTCACGATGAGTCTCCTGCAAGCAAACCGCTTACTGCGGAGCCCATCACCTTCGCTTTCTTGCATGAAAAGCAAAGAATCGTCAGTGTTTCATTACCCGAAGGAAATTGAGGGTCTTCGTGTTTCCCTGATGTTATGGTACAATCTATTGCAATATGGTGTAATAGTCTTTAAGGCAGTTGTTCTCGCTGGCTATTGAAAATTTTTATGGTATTACATCTTGTATGATCCTATAGTAAGCTTCTATGTGAATTTTCATCTAACCTGAATCTTTTAAATAGTTTACATCAACTGCCTGAATTAAAAACAACAAATTTTACAGAACGAGACTAAAGAATAAATAAGGAAGTGGATATCACATGGATAAGGAAAAGCAAATTCTAAACCAGCTTCGGCTAAATCCATTTAGTTCACAGCAGGAATTGGCGAATAAGGTTGGGTTATCAAGGCCGGCAGTCGCTAATTATATAACGAATTTGACAAGACGCGGTCTGATTAAGGGACGCGCCTACATTTTGCAGGAGGAGTCATCAATCGTCTGTATCGGCGGAGCCAACATCGACAGGAAAGCACGTACAAGCCAGAAAGTTCGTTTATATTCGTCAAATCCGGTAATAGTTACAGAAGTTTGTGGTGGTGTAGCACGTAATTTCGCGGAAAATTTAAGCCGGCTTGGCATTAGTACATCACTTATAACATGTGTTGCTGACGATAAAGAAGGATCCTGGCTATTGAACGAAACAAAAAGTCAAGGGGTAGATGTTAGTCAAGTGTGGGTGTTCCCAACCGAACGGACTGGCACATACACCAACTTGCTGGATACTACTGGAAAGAGCGTTGTCTCTATGGCCGATATGAATATCTATGATCAATTAAAACCTGAGGTACTGGAAGAAAAATGGTCGCAAATTATTGCGGCAAAAGCTGTTTTACTGGACACGAACTTACCAGAAGAAAGTATCGAATATATGATAAAACGACTGAAAGATCAAAAAACACCAATATTCATTGATCCAGTATCACCTGCCAAAGTCCGCAAACTGCCACGTTGTCTGGAAGGTGTCGTATTGTTAAACCCTACAAAGGCAGAGGCAGAAGTGCTTTCAGAAATGACCATTGCCACTATTGATGATTGTCAGGAAGCTTGTGAACGGATAGTTAAGCGTGGTGTGCAAAATGTTATTATTACTTTAGAAGGTGAGGGAATTTATTATTTTTCCGGAAAAGAATCCGGACATCTTTCTCTATATCAAACAGATGTGGTTGACGATACGGCTAATAAATATGTGTTTGCTTCCTGTGTCATTTACGAATTGATGAATGATGAACCGCTACTGAACGCATGCAAATTTGGTCTTGCCGGTTTTTATTTAACATTAAAAACAGAAAAAACTAATTCCTCCTATTTGAAACCAGAGAAAATTCATGAGATAGTGAAGGAATTTTCTTAGAATGAGAAGTAGGTTCCTTTGCCTTGGGAACAATTATAGACAAAAGACGTGAGTAGCTTGATAACAGTTGTCAGAACCATAATCATGACATTTAGTTGTAAAAGTGAAGGACATTCCCGCGCTTAGTGAAACAATACTGGGACAGGAATTTGTTGTTTCACCAGGCGGGAAAGAAAGGTGCGAATCAGGCTGTGGCAGCTGTACGCCTTGATTCAGAAGTACAAATGATAGCGTGTTAACGATTAATAGTATAAAGATATGAAAGTAAATATTGGTTAGATGCTTATTACAATTTGTAATATAAATATTCAAATGAGTGAATTAGAATTCAATAAGATTCTTGGTTTTATTAAATTCAAGAATCTTATTATCGCTGTGATACTGGCGAATTCCTGCAATCATTCTTGAATCCGTTCTACCCCTTAAGCAAAACCTAACCTTTAATTTAGTATTTTTACAATAAACCTTTTTCCTTCTTCTCTCTTATCAATATGCTTTTTAAAATGACAGTACATTCCTCTACTTCCTTATAGGAATGATTTTTCAATAAGGAAAGGGCATCTTCCATATGTTTCTTACTGAATTTTTTTGGTCTTCCTCCCCTGAAATCAGGTTTTTGCTTTGCTATCGCTTTACCTTCGCGCGTTCGCTCTACAATCATATCTGTTTCAAATTCCGCAAAGGCAAGCATGACACTCAAAATTAATCTTCCTGTAGGTGTATCTTCTACAAGACCCATATTCAAGACATGGACTTTTACTCCTCTTTCAAACAGTTCTTTCACTGTATTGATCCCGTCAGCTGTTGATTGGGCGAATCGGTCTAATTTTGTTACTACCAAGGTGTCACCTTGCCTTAACTCTTCTAGTAGCTTTACAAATTCAGGACGTTCTTTTTTGGTTCCGGTAAATTTATCCTTGTAAATCATGCTGCAGCCTTTGTTCGTAAACAAAATCCGATTTCCAATCTTTAAATGTGGAATCTGTTTTCCATGAACCATCGCATAAATGGTATCCGTATGAACCCCAAGGTAATTTGCGACCTCTTTTACTGTTAGTGTTTGCCGTTCCAATGTAAGTCCCCCTTTCAATAAAAAAATGCTGAAGATGAAGTGAAAAAACGTAATCAAAGGTAATAAAACACTTTCTATCTTTATAATCGAAAAAAGGTTTGATTTGGTGGTATTTATTTTAAACTTTTTTAAAAAATATGTTAAATACTAATAAAAAAATGCCTGGCTTCCTAGAAAAATCTTCTAGGTGGACAGGCATTTGCTGGTTTTTGGAGTGGGAAGATTGCATTAATTAAAATGGAAAAATTTTCACTTTGGTTGAATCAAAGCAAATATTGATGTTATCAAAGCGATTTTAAGCAAATTAGTTTTGATTTTGTATAGGTTGGGTTTATTCACCTAATTTTGTCTATGTTGCACTAAAAATAGATGTAGTTTTGATTTAATTGTACTCAATTGCGATGTTATTCTTTCGGCTGTAAATCCTCAATGGAGTCAATGTCCATATAAGATGGTACAGCTAATCCAATCTTAGCACCTGTAAAGCTCGGTCCTAGATCTTCAAAATCACCTTCATACTCAGCATATAATGCACCATGTGTTATTGGCATCCATGGTGCTAGAGATGCATCAGAATCACCTGTTGCTATTGACTTAAACAAAATAGCTGGATCAACTGGTGTAAGTGTGACATTAAAACCTTGTTGTTCCAATACAATTTTAGCTACATTTGCTGTAAAAGTTGCATCGGCCCAAGGTGTTAAAACTAATTCTATTGGAGTACCATCTACGGTCTCTACTCCTTTTGTCCATTCTGCAACCTTTTCCTTATTTTCATCTACCCATTCTTGTGTTACTTCTTCAATATCTTTTTCTTGGGCTTTTAACAAGGCTGATTCTATTTCTGGTATTTCAAAATGAAGTCGATCAATAATTGTATAAGCGATAGGCATTTCATCCTTTAGGCCTTTTCTTGCAATTGTTGTACCTGATTCTTCTTCCCCATAGACACCTTTAGGATCTTCTAAGAACTTTATATCCCATTTGGCAAACATATAATGAGGAGACCATGCAGTAATAATAATTGGTTCTTCATTAGAAATGGCTTCACTTAATTCTGATAACATTGCACCTGTTGAAGACAGTTTCTGTTCCCATCCATCTAGGCTATCGTATGCAGATATAGCTTTTTCATTTTTTTTAGTTTGTCCAGCACCAGGCTCAAGACCAGTAATGGTATACTCCATTTTTTCACTAACACTGGCATCAGACTGTACATTTCCATCATCCGATCCGCAACCTGCAACAATAAGGGATAAGGATAAACCAGAAATTAACCCTAATTTTTTCCATTTGAATCTCATGTTGTATAACACTCCTCTATTTTATATATTGCTATTACTTCCATTTCCAGAACTTCGCAAATCTTTTCATCAAGAGCAACCTTTTTAATGGTATATCTTTAGTGTGTATTAATCAAACGCTAAAAACAGTTATTTCTGTACAAATAGTACGTACAATTTTGGGTAAAGGGCGATTTTTACGAATAATTAGTTCATTTTGTTCACTTTACTCTGTATTACACCATACTTTCATACTTTGGTTAGAAACGTTCATAAATGTCTACGCAAACCAGTGACCGTTCATAAATATTTTTCCGTTATTTACGAACGCCAAAAGATATCTAGCAAAGGAAAAACTAAGTCGTCCGTAAAAGTGTACTTTTTCGGACGATCAGCAAATAAAACAAAACCTCTATGAAGCTGTGTAAAAAAAGCACCTAAAAAATGTATTTTGATCAATCTTTATTTAATTACATCATGCTGCCCTTTATTTGCATGGATCCTTACAGAAAATAAATCAAGTACCCTTTTTTATATAAATCCTCATTAAGATTGGGAAGTCTAAGTTTTTGTGTAATAGGACTTGCTCTTGTCCTCATAAAAATGTGTTAGGTAGACAATATTTCAATAAAACCTAACACATCAGGGGGAAATTATGATAGGTATTGACAACTTAGTTTCTAAATTCGATGAGCATCAAGATAATTACCGCTCTAATAGTTATAACGAGGCACAGTTACGCAAAGAATTTATTGACCCATTTTTTTCGATTCTAGGTTGGGACGTAATCAACAAACAAGGATATGCACAAAATTATAAAGAGGTTATCCATGAAGACAGCATTAAGATAGGACAAATAAATAAAGCACCTGATTATTGTTTTAGATATGGAGGAGCAAGGAAGTTTTTTGTAGAAACAAAAAGGCCACTAATAAATATTAAAGAAAGCAGCTCTGCAGCATACCAACTAAGGAGGTATGGTTGGTCAGCTAATTTACCTTTATGCATACTAACGAACTTTGAAGAATTTTCAGTTTACAATTGCACTATAAAACCTCAAAAGAACGACAGAGCCTCAATAGCAAGGGTTCATTACTTTAAATATAAAGATTACTCAACTAAATGGAACAAAATCTCTTCAATGTTTTCAAAAGAATCTATACCAAAGGGTCTTTTTGATAAGTTAATAGAATCTGCTAAAGACAAGCACGGGGAAGATACGGTTGATAAGGCTTTCCTTCTTCAAATTGAAAATTGGAGACTTATGTTGGCCAAAAACATCTATCAGAATAATTCTAATATTGATCAAACTCAACTTAATTTTTCAGTACAAGTAACTCTTAATAGAATTATCTTTCTTCGAATTTGTGAGGGCCGAAATATTGAGAAATATGGGTCACTAAAAGAATTACAAAATAAGAATAAAGTATATCCAAAACTTCTGAAGTTATTTAGGAAGGCAGATAAACGGTACAACTCAGGTATCTTTCATTTTGAGAAAAACAAGTACATCTTAAGTATGCCTGACTATTTAACGCCAAATATTAAAATTGATGATAATGTTATTAACACTATTTTAAAAGAATTATATTTTCCAGACAGCCCCTACGAATTTTCAGTTATCCCCTCTTTTATTTTAGGTCAAGTTTATGAACAGTTTTTAGGAAAAAGAATAAAGATTAGTGATAATAGAATTCAAGTTGAAGACAAACCAGAAATAAAAAAGACTGGAGGTGTATATTATACAACATCAAATATTGTTAATATAATGGTTGATTTAACCTTAAAGGAACAACTATTGAACCAAAAAGTTCCGAATATTAATGAAAATAAAGATAATTCATCCCCCTTTACTATTATAGATCCTGCATGTGGATCTGGTTCCTTTCTAATTATTGTTTATGATTATCTATTAAACTGGTACCTAAACTATTATCAAAATAATAACCCAGAAGAGATAGCCAAAAGTAATAGCCCTCAAATTTACAAGGACACAAAAAATGAATGGCGATTGACTTTATCTGAAAAGAAAAGAATATTAACCACTCATATATATGGAGTTGATATTGATCCCCAAGCAGTAGAAGTAGCAAAGATGTCACTACTTCTTAAAGTTATTGAAGGAGAGACAGAAGAGAGCCTCATTACTGTAACCGATAGACTGCTACCTAGTTTAGAAAAAAATATAAAATGTGGTAACGCAATAATCGATACAAACTTCTATACTCAATACCCTATGGATAAAAACGAAAGACACAGAATAAATGTATTTAATTGGAAAGAGGAATTCCCTGAAATCTTTAATGAAAATACTAGTGGATTTGATTTAGTAATTGGTAACCCACCCTGGATATCGCTTTCAGGTAAATTTGGGGTTGATGTATATAGTGATAACGAGATTGAATATTTAATAAAAAAATATAATGGTAATCCAACAATACCAAATTTGTATGAATATTTTGTTTCAAAAGGACTTTCAATCATGAAAAATGGTGGATATTTTTCATTTATAGTGCCTGATAGATTAGGTTTCAATGATCAATTTATAGAACTAAGAAAAGAAATACTACAAACCAAAAAATTAAATAATTTAATATATCGCATTCCATTCCCTGGTATCACAGCAGATACCCTTATTTTTACAATCACAAATGAAATAGCAAAAAGCGAACATTACACAACCATAGAGATCGATGGAGATAGTAAGGTCAATATATTGCAAAGTGAACTTTTAAAAAATGATAAATATAAATTTGAATGTTATAAAAATAAAGAAACAATGAAGCTAATAAATAAAGTATGGAATGGAGAGAATATTAGGTTAGTTTCTGATATTTTTCAGGTAACGTCTGGGTTTGGCGGTAAGTCAAAATTAATACAAGTTGAAAAAACATCTCAAAATCAAATTTCAATAGTTAAAGGGGACTCAGTTCAGAGATATATGACAAAACAAAATTATTGGTTTGAATTTAAAGCTGAAAACCTAACAGGACGGACAAAAGACAAAAACAAACTTGGTGCAAACCCTAAGATTCTTATCCGTAAGACCGGAAACAAAATAATTGCAAATGTTGATTATTCTGGTATTTTCCCAGAACAGTCTTTATATTTTCTTTTTGATAATAATACACAGTTGGATTATAAATATTACCTTGGTGTATTAAATTCATCACTAATAACATTTTATGTTCAAAATCGTCTTTTAACTAATAAAAATAGTATGCCGCAGCTTAAAACAAATGATCTTAAACAAATACCATTGCATGTAAAAGAATTAAATGATAACCATTTTGCAATAATGCATAATGAAATAGTTGATAATGTTGATAAGTTGATAGACTTATATAAAAACCAAATAAGTACCATTACAAGTCATGAACTTAATGTTAATAGAAGAATAATAAAATCATATGAAACTCGAATTGATGAAATTGTATATGAATTATATGGAATTACGGAAGAAGAGTTAATGTTAATCAACTTTTAAAAATCACAATTTATATTCTTAAAAATACTTTACTTCTAAGGTGTAAAATCTTAAATTCTCCTATCTACTACAAAAAGCAGATAAACCATTCGGCAATTATCAATGGATTAGATATAGTCCGCTCCCATTGACTTTGCTTTTGTCCGTTTAGTGGAACTATTGCAGGCGGCCCAAAAGAAAAGACTAGAATAAAGCTTAGATTTTGATTAAGCAAATTATATTAAGATTTTTTATCCCATCAAAAATACTTTTACTATTCCAGAAGTAGGGGTTATACTAGAAGTGGGTAGAGTTTTCTATAATGTAGTTGTGGAATTCGTAACAATCCAAGTGGACTATGATGTTTGAGTAATTGCGCTTAGAAAAGTGTGGTGTTTACTATGAGTATCTTTTTAGATCCACTAAAGTTTTGTTCCATGACATCCCTAATAATGGGAACCTAATTAAAATTAGGTAATGATTTTGCAACAAAAAAAGCAGACTTCCGTTTGACAGGACGGAAGTCTGCTTTTTGTTTTGGACTCTAACTGGCAACGTCCTACCCTCGCGAACTAAATTTCACTACTATCGGCGCTGAAGAACTTAACTTCTGTGTTCGGAATGGAAACAGGTGTGACCTCTACGCTAAAATCACCGTCTTTACTTTCATCGGTATATAACAATCCCCATAGCCCACCTTTGTGATTGCGCTCTGACAATTTTTGCAGCGTTTGTCAATTAGTTCAGAGTGACAGCTCTGATTTAAAGACTACCCATGTGACTGCCATTTAAAGAATCAAGAAAGAAGAGCCAAATATCTAGTTATATTAGTGCTATAAGATGTTCTAACAATGGTGATGGGTCAATTCCACTGATGCACGCCCATAAAATTCCAAGCGCTAAGACTATAATTCTTAGTCCTTTTGCAAATTCTAAAAACCCTTGTGAAAACAGGTTCCAGTGGTGGGTCCAGTGAGTATTGACTCCTTCTGGTTTTAAATCAGTTTTAAGTTTCTTTGGGTTAGAGTTTTTCTTTTTTAGTTGCTTCATTGTTTTCCTCCTGTAAACTTTATTTGAGACGTCAGAGGAAAGATGAATAACTAGCATTCTTAATATACCATGTATTTCCAATGGAGAGAAATAATTTTCTTAAATTATTATTTATAAAAAATCAAATTAATAGCATCTCGCTTCTAAAATGTACGATAATCTGTAACTGATCAGAAAGCAAATAACCTTTTCTGTCAGTAAATCAGTATAAGATGACATCAAAGTAACGGTATCAATTACTGCGTTTCTTTGCTTGTCATTATAAACAAATTCACGTTAAAAAGGTGGTCTAATATCTAGTCTACCACCATATCCAACTACTCCATTTTCTTCATGGTCTTGATAGTCTTCGGTAAGTTCACGAACAGTAACTTTATTGAGTTGTATAGCCATTCATCACACCTGATTTCACGACATTTTTGTTTTTGATTAAAATACGCGTCTTTTTCTACACAGTTTAGTTTACACCCTCAATATTTGGAATATGAAAGCCAAAATATCCTACGTTTGAATAGTATTTACATGTCATAATGGTCTTTCAACCGATTTTCCGATCTTTTGCTATATATATAATACCTTTGAATCAATCTTAAATGGCAAATTTTATATTTACCATTTAAGATAACTACCCTAGTTAAGACGTAAATAAAATGAATGTGTTTTGTAAAACACAAACTGCACTCTTTTTAAAAGCACTCTCTTTTAATCTACCTATTTTGCAATGGTAGAATATCTTGAATCATCATTTCATCAAAGGCTTGTCTGACTGATTTCCAGTACGTTAATCGTTTCTTAGGATTTTTAGTATGATTTTTATATCCTTCATAATCACTTGTTCGCTTCAATTCAGCTTCACCATTTTGTTTTTGAAGGTTTGATTTGTAATTAGCGACCATAAATGCTAATTCATCATTCTGAACCCACCACGTGTTTGCAAAATCAGCAACGAGTGTGTTAATCGTTTGCTGTATCATTTGTTCTAATAAAGAGGATACATGTTGATCGCGATAGTCTTCTGGATTTGCTTGAATGCTCGCCCATAATGTTTCCATTAATCCAGCAAGTGTTGGATTTCCTTTTTTCAACCTTGCTAAATACTGATTAATTTCTTCTACTGTCTTTTCAGCCGGTGGTTGATTCCCTTTTTCATCGTGCGTATTCGGTAAAAAGGCTTGGATTAGAAGTAAAATATATTCATAATTGATTTCGTCTGTTTTTACAGATTCCAACTCATACTCAATATTAACGTCTATTTCTTCAGGTCCTGTTTTATCCTGACGAAGCTTCTCTAATACATTGACATATTTGCCATGATATTCTTCTATTTCGTCCATTTGGATTGGAAAATCTGAACCAAGCTGCGCATCACTATACTCGGTATATACCTGAATATTCGCGAAGGCCTTATCTAAAACTTGATAGGCTTTCGCAAATTTCTTTAATTGCGCAGCTTCTAAGCCATCTACGTCTATTTCTTCAGGTGTTGGGGCTATTTCACGTAATTCCTCAATTGCTGTTAGGAAGGTTTCGTGTGCTTCCTCCCACGTTGGAGCAACTACTTCATTTTCGCCACCATTTGAATAAAGGACAAGTGCTTGCTTCACTTTTTCTTCAAAAATCATAGGTGTTTGGAATGTTACGATTTGACCGTATTTTTTTGACTTATCGAACAGACGGTTTGTACGTGAAAAGGCTTGAATTAAATCATGTGGCTTCATTGCAGGGCGGTCAATGAATAATGTCGATAAACAAGGTGCATCAAAACCTGTTAATAAACGATCCACAACAATGATAATATCCAATTGTTCCGATCTAGGTAAGAACTTTTCTTTCTTACGTGCTAAACGGTCATTGACGTTGCGGTTGTATGAACGCATCGTTTCCAATGTATAGCTTGTAGCGAATGCTTCATTGTAATCAAGAAGTGCTTCTTTCATCTTCTCTTGATTCTCAATAGAGGATTCCTCATTTTCGGAAATCGAGTAGGTAATCGCAACTATCGGGAAGTCTAGTAAAGTGCGTTTTGTTTTCTCGCCAATCTGAACAGTTGTTTCGCCTGCTTTTACTCGTTTAAACAGGTCGTAATAGTGTTGTGCCTGAGCAATCGAAGATGTCGTTAGAATCGCATTATTCGTCTTACCGACACCATTCTGGAAACCGAGTTTTTTTCGAGATTTATTAACGATTGATTGAATGACCTCTAACATATGACGTTCATGTTCATACACACGCTTTGGTAGACGTGCTTCTTTATCCGTAAGTGTAAGGTCGTCTAATTCAATTTCACTATCTAATTGAATCAAGGCTTCATCGAGTTCTTCTTCTGAGAAGGTACTCTTATATTCGATTTGGAACCCTAGCACTGCTTTGTCATAAATAGCTTCTTTGACCGTATATTCATGTAGTCGTCGTCCATATTGTTCTTCTGTTGTACGAGGGAGATTACCTACAACCTGTTTCGCATTTTCAGCGAAAATAGGCGTACCTGTAAAGCCATACCACAACGAACGGACGAAGAATTCTTTAATTTCTTGTTGTTTTTGAGGTGACACTGCTCGGTGACATTCATCTACAACAAACGCTATTTTCAACTGGCGCAAAGTATCGGATTTCTTTGTATCACCTTTTCCATCAAAGCTTTTCATGACATGATTTAACTTCTGAATCGTTGTCACGACAACATTTCTTTCTTTGGACAGTAACTTCTTAATTAAATCATTTACATTCTCCGTTTCATCAATCTCAATCACATCATGTTCTGCATACGATTCGAATGAGCCAGTTGTTTGTTGGTCTAAATCGACACGATCCACGATAAAAATCGTTTTTTGTAAGGACGGAATTTGAAGTAAATTACGTGCTACTTTGTATGATGTTAATGTTTTACCAGAACCGGTTGTATGCCACACATAACCCGATTCTTGACGTCTTGAAGCTTCTTTTACAGCTTCAATCGCGTGGATTTGATAAGGACGAAGTAAAATCAATGCTTTTTTCGCACTATCAAGGACCGTATATTGCGTTACCATTTTATGTGCTTGTGGAATGGATAACACATCTTTAGCAAAGTCTAAGTAGTTATTGACTGGCTGATTTTCACGATCCACCCATTTACTTAAAAACTGTTCATTCAATTTCCCGTCACGAGCAGTCGCAATATAACGAGTATCTGTGCCATTCGATATGACAAACATCTGTACAGTTGAGAAAATACCTGTGAATTTGTCTTCTTTTAGATACTTTTTAATTTGACGAAAGCCATCCATGTAAGAGTGCTTACGATTTTTCAATTCAATATGAATCATCGGTAAACCGTTAATGAGTAGTGTTACATCAAATCGTCGTTCTTGATCTTCTTTTGTACGTTTATTACTTTGATATTGATTAATCACCTCATAAGAGGACATACCACCTGCAATATCGGCACGATTTAACACTTTCAAACGAATCGTACCAAGTGTTGCATCTTCTCGCTGTACTTGAACTTTAGCGATGCCATTTTCACCCGATAACCATTTTGCAGCTTCATAGAAATTCACGAAATGAAGCTGCTCTTTAATTTGACGGAATTCTTGTTCCGTCAAAGAAACCTCGTTCAGTACGTCCTTATTATTGATTTCAAGCTTATGTTTAAAGTTTTGCCACAACTCTTCTTCCGTATGTAAATCCTCACGATATGTCCATTGAGATTCACCGCGAATTAATTGCTTAATTAAGTTATCTTCTAATTCTGACTCAGACACGAAAGAATGGACCATATACTCACCTCATTATGATTTTTTAAACGAACATGCGCTGTAATAACGCTTTTTTCAGTTGTTGGTAATTTTCGTGATTTTTCTGATGGTGGGCAATTGTATCGTCTAGTTGCTTGAAGAAAGTACCTATTTTATGTTGTTCTTCGAGAGACGGAACTAATAAAATAATATTTTTTAAATCATTTGAATTTATAGAATCAAATGTTGACCCCGTGCTTAGCTTTTTCCATAATCCAAATAACTTCATTCTCAATAAAGTTTGATATATAAATTGATTAGCCTTTATCCCAGCTACTCCGCGTCCTAAGACAACATCATAGTCTGTAATTCCTATTTCTCCAACAGGAGCTCGAACACTAAGTATTAGATCTCCCGGACTAGCTGTCTTGGTAATTTGTGTTGTCCAAATCCTCGGAACTACTCGACCATTTTTCATATCAGCATTTCCTTGAACCAAAATATAATCTTCAGGATTATCTGTATAATTCTTTCCATTTGGAGATTGTCCCATTATGATTTTAGAAATCTCAACTAAAGTTTTTTCTGCCCAATCCCCAATAAACCCGTCAAAACGAACTTTCGGCACACGTTCGTCTTTTTGGGGGAACATTTTTTGCAGCATCGCTTTTTTGTATTGTTGCTGCTGTTCGACCAATTGTTGTTGCAAAGCAATTGTATCGTCTAGTTGTTTGAAAAAAGAGCCGATTTTTTGTTGTTCTTCTGTATCTGGTAAAGTTATAGGAGTATTTTTACCTTGCTCAATTGTATAATGTGAAATTGTACCAATATGAGTAATGCTAGATATATAACGTCTTGTTTGAGGACTAACAAAGTAATTAAATAAAAATCTACCATCTATAATATCAGAACTCTTAAACCAAATTAAATCAGCATCTTTGAAGTAAAGGGGTTCTGCATTTTCTATTAAATATGGTATTCCAATTGTTCCACCTCCAGTTACTAAAAGATCACCTATTTCCATTTTTCCTGATTTTTTAGAAAGGTTTTGATATAAACTATCCGATATAAATACCGGAGTATTAAATTTTTTCATATATTTTGAAATGACATCACTTGATCTAAAGAATGGGACCCCCTCATTCCTCCATTCATTTTTATGAACCCTTGAAGCCGAAGAAATATTGACTAATTCACCTAATATTGTTGAATTCCACTCTCTACTAAAGCCTTCAAACCGTATTTTGGGAACATTCTTACTCATTCTTCCCACCGCCTAATCCAAATACTTGAATAAAGTATTGAAGTTCTTTGTTAACATCTCCGTTCGTACCTTTCAATTCATTCAACATCGCAAATAGATTTTGCTCAGCTTGTTGGAGTTCTTGTTGTGTTTGTTGCATTGCACCCGATAGCTCGACAAGTGAAATTTCCTCTTCTTCCTCAAATGTGTCTACATAGCGAGGGATATTTAAGTTGTAATCATTTTCAACGATTTCCTTGAAAGAAGCGAGATGTGCGTATTTTTCAACACCTTCACGTTGAATATATGTTTCAAGCATTTTGTCGATATGTTCATCTTTTAAGACGTTTTGATTTTTACCTTTTTCAAATTCGTTTGATGCGTCGATAAATAACACATCTTTTTTTGAACGATTTTTCTTTAAGATAATAACCGTCGTTGGGATAGATGTATTAAAGAAAATATTCGATGGTAACCCGATCACCGTATCAATTGCGCCATTATCTAATAGAATTTTACGAATTTTCCCTTCTGTATTCCCTCTAAATAAAACGCCATGTGGCAATACAATCGCCATAACACCACTGTCTTTCAAGTGATAAAAGCCATGTAGTAAGAAAGCAAAGTCTGCTTTCGATTTCGGAGCTAATACACTGTACATTGAAAAGCGTGGATCATCTAAGAAACCTTTTTCTGCAGTCCATTTGGCCGAATATGGTGGGTTCATTAATACACCATCAAAGTTCGTTGGTTCATCAGTAGGCCAGTCCTGGTCTAATGTATCCGCATTGCTCAAGTGTTGATTGGCTGTATCTACACCATGCAAAATCATGTTCATACGAGCCAAGTTATATGTCGACGTATTTAGCTCTTGTCCGAAGTATGAAATCGTTCCAGCTTGATTCGAGTATTTCTTCACATTTAATAGAAGTGACCCCGATCCCATTGTTGGATCATACACTGAGAAGCCTTTTTGATTTTCTTTGCCATCTAGGACGATTCTTGTCATCAGTGTTGAAATAGCTTGTGGCGTATAGAATTCACCCGCTTTTTTACCTGAATTAGATGCAAATTCACCGATTAAATATTCATAAGCATCGCCTAGCATGTCACCGTCATGTCCTGCAACGTCTAATACGGATAATTCTTTCATTACTTCGGCAATACTTTGATTTTGCTTTTGAGGTGTTGAACCTAGCTTTTTCGAGTATAGATCGACATCCTCAAATAAATTTTCAAATGTTTCGCTGGATTGTTCAATATTTCGAAAACCTTGTACTAAATCTTCTAATTGGAATAACCCTTTATGTATTGCTTGTACAAGTGCTGTAAAGGTTAAGTTCGGTTCAAGTGTATAAGAAAAATCATATTGTAATTCGCCAAGTAAATCACCTTTTACATCTTCATCTTGGTACGCTTTTGCATAGACTTTCTGTGCGACTTCTAAGTCTGTTGTTGGTTCTTCGAGTAATGATGCGGCATGAATAAGCATCTTGTCTGACAAGAATTTATAGAAAACCAGCCCTAATAAATAACTTTTATATTCGTTCGCATCCATTTTTGAACGTAAAATATCTGCTGAATTCCATAATGCCTGGTATAGTGTTTTTGATTTTATTTCTTCCATTTTCCCACTCCTAATAAATTAGTCATTTTTCACATCTGTTTTTTGAATGAATTTCAAAAAAAATTGTTCTTCTAGTTCAGATTGCTGTTTTAATAAATATTGTCGTTTACATAAGTTAAAATAAGCTCTACCAATAAGTGATTGCTTTTGAAGATTAGGTAAATTAACATTTAGATCCTTTAAGATAGATGGTGTCATCTTAGGCAAATTAGTACCTTGCATGAGCACAAGTTTTTGTTTACGAATTTGATTTGATTCATTTAAGATATAGCAGAAATAATACGGATCAATCAATGATTCATCAATAATTATTTTGGCGAAATTTTGATTAAGCAACTTCCCTTGATTATCTTCTGTTACTACAGTTGCCTTTGTACCAACAAAGCTAACCACAATATCGCCCGTATGAGTGAGATAATTACTTTGTGAATTTCTATTCTGTTTCAAATATTCATCATCTATATGAGTTAGGTCAAAGTTCAAGTCATCAAATGTATAAAAAATATGTTCCTTTAATCCTTCATCAGAGATCCTTGAAACATTTTGACCTACTTTAATAATTGCAACCTCATTTATTTTCACAGTGTCACCCCTTTTAGTAGTTCGAAAAAATTACTAAACAATGGGTTTAATATTATCACGTAAATAACAGAACATCAAGTAATTCTCCTGAATTACTAAAACTATAATATGTCACAAAAAAAGAACTGTACTCACAGTTCCTTACAATCTTAAAGCTATTAAAAGGCTTTTCATTATTTCTAAATACCTCAAATCATCCGTAACAACTTCCCTACTATAATTTCTTTCTACAATTGGGGTATTCCCCACATCCCCTCTCTATATCAGAACCTGTTTCTTAACGAAGATGAAACGGTTAAGAAATTAAATTATAAAAAACTTTATAATTTGTTTAATCGAATGTAAGAAAAGGTATCAGTTCCTACATGGGGAACCGCCAACTTTAAGGATATTGAACGAAAAAAAGTCTAATTCCTCCGTATTTTTTGTGACAAATTAGGCTTATGATCTTAATACAGATAGGTAAGGGTTTGAAGTTATCGCTCCCTTTTTCCCCTGTTTGCAACTTCGTAGACCATGCAACCTTCAAGCAATCTAGGATTGGAATAAAAGAGACTTCATTAAATACATAGATTAGAATGAGTTGACTTGCCGTGCCGTACGCGATGAAAGTTGCACATACGTCGTTAATCATTTCTTTTTGTTTATAGTTTAGGTGAAATGCTGTGTAGCTTTAATTTTGAGTTTATCCCTTAAATGGACAAGTCGGTGAATAGGTTCGTATAGCACGACCAGATTCGAAAACCGATTATCTCTTGTGAGATGATAAGGCTCTTTATGGTGACAATGCCAATCCGAAAGACCGAGTTCCACCCCTGTTACCGCACACCTACCATATTGGGCAATAAACTTACTAATGCGATTATCGTTGTATTCTATCGTTCGATTTGGAATAAAGTTTGTCATGACATGATGAAGTACGTTTTTCTGAATCGCTTTTAAGTTTTGGTGTATCTTTGTTCTGCCAACGGCAGTATAGTTACAGACATCTTGCGAAAAACACAAATTCGTTTTATGCCGTTGGGCATAGATGGGGACAAATACTATGTCCTGTATCTTATAGAAGTGTGGTTCATATCCTTTATAATGTTTCTGTAGCGTACTGGTCATATCCTTAAACTTGGCTTCTTTTCTAAGGTCTTTACCATCCTTAATTTAAGCTAGCAACATTTCGCACAACAAACACGCCTGATTGTGGAAGTTCGTTATTTAAAATTTTCTTGTTGTACTAACTGCACCTGTTTGTAATATAAGGTTAGCCAGTTTTTTTCTGGTTGACCTTTTTTTATATGGTCTTATGATTACGGTAATCGGGGGTGGAGCACCCGTGGGACGCCAATCCCGTAAGCTAAACTGTTCACCCCCCCCACTTCTATAAACGTGCTTCAGGCTGATTGGGACAATGCCCCGTTTAACAAGCGAACCTACGACATTACAAGAAGACTTAGCGTTTAATTTAAGGAAAAGAAATGTATGAATGCAGTCATTGGTCTGGATGTTGTCAAAGGGAAAAGTCAAGTTCAAGCCTTTTTAGATAAGGGAAATCCATATCGCAAAAGCTTTAGTATTCGTCTCTACACATCTAACAGTCGTTAATAAAAATAAGACTATTTCAACTCTCAAAGTTAAATTATAATTAATTTATGGTTAAATATTACTAATAAAATGGTTAAATCATAATTAATTTATGGTAAAATATTACTAATAGAATTTCAAGGAGGGTACATGTGGGAATTGAAATCGAATTTATTCCAGTTGGAGATAACACTAAAAATGGAGATGCCATTGTAGTGAGATATGGCGAAGAGGGAAACTATAAAATAATGGTAGTCGACGGTGGTACTAAAGATTCAGGGAGTAAGATAGTACAACATATACAAGACTACTATAATACAAGCTATGTAGATTACGTTGTTAATACTCATCCAGATAGCGACCACGTGTCTGGATTAACAATTGTACTTGAAGAGTTAGAGGTTGGCGAACTATGGATGCATCTACCTTGGGAACATTCTTCTAAAATACGTGACTTATTTCATGATGGTAGAATCACTGATAATAGTTTATCTGAAAAGATTAAAGCATCTTTGAATAGAGCACATGAATTATATGAAATTGCTTGCGAAAAGGAAATTTCAATAAAGGAACCCTTTGAAGGGGCATACATTGGAGAATTTCAAGTACTCTCTCCTTTTGAGGATTGGTACGTTAATTATTTATTACCTGATTTTCCTAATATGCCGGAAAGGAAAGAGGAAAACGCTATAAGAAAATCATTCTCTGAATTTTACACGAAAATTTTAGAGTGGATCGAAGAAAATTGGGATAAAGAAACCCTAAGTGAAAACTATGGTACTACAGGTTCTAGAAATGAAAGTAGTGTAGTATTATATGGAAATATAGGGGGATATCAGGTTTTACTAACAGGAGATGCAGGAAAGCAAGCACTTCATAATAGTGCTGATTATGCAGAGAATTTAGGAATTAAATTAAGTGATTGCAAATTTGTACAAATGCCTCACCATGGAAGTCGACGAAATGTTTCACCTAGTGTTCTTGATAGAATTATAGGTGAAAAAAGTGAAAAAGGTACAGAACCAACTACTACTACCTTTGTATCAATTTCCCAAAAAACAGAAGACCACCCTAAGAAAGTTGTAACAAATGCTTTCATTCGAAGGGGTGCAAAAGTATTTGAAACCAGAGGATCTACTATTAGACAACACGAAGGTATGCCTCCAAGACCTGGTTGGACTTCTCTTACACCACTTAGCTTCAATTCTGAAGTTGAAAAATAAAAAGATTATGAAAATGCAATCTTTAAGTTGCAAAATTGAGTCTGTACTTTGTATTCTCAGTATAGACCTCTTATCAATATAAAATTAATTACTGACTAGTTCCATACTAGAATAAATCAAAATCTATATACAACAATAAATTGCACATACTACCCGAAAGATAAAATAAACCTACAACTTACACTAAAACTATTTTTGTTATTTGTAAATGTTTTATAATCATATAATATTTGAAGACGAGGTGTATTCATGTCTGACAAAATACTAGATATGTTTAGTCAATATGAGCTAAAAGCTAGAATATTCCCAGCGCTATTAATCGTCGCCCCTTTTGGGTTAACTATTTTAATGTGGTATCCGAGTCTTATCAGCCTCGAGTCTAGTTTTATTACTATTCTTGTATTAGTAATAATCTTATTTTTCTTGGCAAAGATAGCTAGAGAAAATGGAAAAAAAGTACAACAGAAGCTATTAGATGAGTGTGGTGAATTTCCATCCACCACCTTTCTTAAACACACTGATAATACGCTTAATGAAAATACCAAGAAAAGGTACCATCAATACCTCAGTAAAAATGTAGAAGGTATTCAATTACCTACTAAAGAACAAGAATTAGAATCTCCGAATTTTTATAACGATCAATATAATTCTGCAGTTCATTGGTTACTTGAAAAGACAAGGGATAATAAAAAATACTCTCTTCTCTATCAAGATAATATAAACTATGGCTTCAGTAGAAATATGTTGGGTATTAAACCACTAGGTATATTCTTTTCTTTTATATCAATAGCAATTAACATTTTTGGTATTTACCAAAAATACGAAGTATCTTTAATTAACCTCCCTTTGAAAGTGATAATTTCGTTCTTAATTAGTATTATTTTTATTTCTATGTGGACTTTCTTCGTAAAAAAGGATTGGGTAAGAAGTACTTCTAAGGCATATGCTAGAACTTTGTTATCAACTTGTGAAGGACGTTAAAAACTCCAAAATTAAAATAAGGCTAGTACTGATTCAAAAATATAGTACTAGCCTTATTATTTTATCGGTCACTAAGCCGGTGGTCACCAACGAGCGAGAAAAGGTGCGAAACCAATTCGAGAATACAATTGAGGATACCTTGCTAAACGCTTTTCTATCCCTGGCATACCAATTAAAATCATAGCAATATCGCTTTGGTCATACATATCCCTTAGTTGTTCTAAGTTTTGCATTTTTAATCGGTCTATCTCATCTACAATGATTAAATCTATGTCTTCATCCCAATGATCAGGAAAGGTCTCTTCTTGATTCATATTTTCTCTCATGTAGATCACCTTAACCATATTTAATTTATGGCCTAGAATATCTATATCACTCATCATCCTTGTAGCTTTTACAGCAGGTGCAGTAAAGAAAAGTGTGCTGCAATTTAAAATTCTTGAATCCACATTTTTCCCCATCTTCCCTAATTTTTTTTATTTAATGTGTTTTTCAATGTAATCCCAATTTGTATAGTAACGTGAAGATAGGGTCTTACCAACACCTGGTAATCCATAACAAATACCAATGTATTTATACTTTATGCATGCATCACAGAATTCAGCAAACCTCTTATATTCTTTAGTTTCAATAAAACCTTTGCCTTCACTCATTGTAATATTAGATAGGTTACACTTAGTTAGACAGTGAAGATAACGGCTAGTTTTAATATAGTGTAGAGGCTAGAACTGATACGCCCTTACACTATAATTATATTATTCAAGCGATTTGATAAAGAGTAGTTTTATTTAATCAAATTTGGAGAATAAGGCTACTCAAAAGAAAATTGAACAATTAGAAAAAGAAAAAGGTGAATTATAAAGGGAAATGTCTATGAAAACTGTCCTATTATCAACTCTAAAGGTACGATTCCTTATATCCGTTGTATCAGAAACAATTTGGACTGCCCTTGCTGGACTTGCCGTTGGTGCTGAGTATATGAGCGAATAAACCAATTAAAACTGTGGTAACACTAGAAAAATAAAAAGGAGATAACCGAGAGGGCCCTCCTTTTTATTTTTCCGGACTTTATTTAACTAAACTATCTGGTGCTTTAGTAAAGAACAGATCACAGAATTAGATGGAGAAAAAGGATATATTCAGATAATATTTTAAGGCTAGATTTATAATATTTAACATTAGGAAGCAAGGGGAAATATATGAATAATTTTATTACAATTGAGCCTGTCTCTCTTGGAGAATTGTTAACTATTCTATCTTCAATAATACTATTAGTAATTACTTGGAAATCAGTATCAAATGCAAAAAAAGCAAACGCAATCACCAAACAATCACAACAACTGCAAAGTGAACAATTTAAACTAAGTATCAAGCCAGACTTAATTTTTGATATTCCGTCTATAAAATACACTCAAATAGATAATAATAAATCAAAGGTTAATATCATAATAAATCCTGATCATACTTACTATATTAAAAATTTATCAAATAATATTTGCTACAATATAAGTGTAACAACTTTCATTTATTTACCAGATGATGGTTGGAATAAATATTATTCATTTTTAAATAACGAATTTGGCAAAGAAAAAGCCAGACCAAATATTGTTTCATATAGCAAAACATATGCTCTACATACTACAAATAATTTAGAATGTACTATACCCTTTTATTACCTCGTATTGAATATTATTGCTTATGACGGAACAATTAATTCTCCGGAATTATATGTGTTTTTACAATACGAAGACAAAACAAATAAAATTTATGAAGATTGCTTTCAACTAGTACAGACTGGGAAGCATATTGGAAGATTTGATGAACCTGATGATATAGAACTTCACTTTAGTCCAGTACTAAGTGAAAATGAAGAAATAAAAACAAAATTATATGAGCAAAAGAATAAATTAGAATCAGATTTCCCTGATAAACCAGAATTACATTATTACAGTTTATAAGCTAGATAGATGGAGATTGTGAAAAAATATCCTTAAAGTAACTGATGCTTTAATGGAATAAGCCAATCTAAAAAAGTCGAATCCTTTAGCATACGGGACTTCGACTTTTTTAGATTGAAACTCACTTAGGGTACAAAATTTCAAGAAATGTTGGTGGTAATACCCAACATGCAAAATATCGATTAAAACAGGTGCAAGATAGCGTCTAAAGTGACAGCAAAAACGATAGATAGGGCTATATTGGGCTATATTTAACTGAATGTAAGAAAGTGTATCTTTTCTTACATTCATCTAATTAGCTTTTCTGGGATATTCTTTTCAGCTGGTATAATAATTGTAGATTCATACATTGAATGTACAATTATCAAAAACAAAGTGCAAACCATAATAGACTATTACACCATCTTCACAATCAAGCTTGGTCTCTTTATAACCTTATAGTTTAACACTTCTCCACTCCCGAAATTTTCTATAAACTTTTTATATACTGTTTAAATCTAAAAAAATGTATTTGCTTACTAGCTCTTCGAAAGTTCCATAATCCTTTATAGCAAAACATAAGTCATAGCATTTTTTATGTGTAATTGTATTTAATATATCCAAAATAACATAATCATTGACTACCACAAGATTAGAACATTTAGGACAATATAACTGTTTGTTACTCATTAAAAACCTCCATGGGTAGCAATGTTGAAACCTTTTCAGCCTATCCAAATATTGATTTCGTTCATAAATGGAATTGTTGTCTTTGATTACCTCCTATGACTTTCTTTCAAGTACTCGGTATATAGAGGCTTTGATTCGATTACAAAGGGATTGTTTCCTTCCGTTAACCCTTTGTTATCTCTGGACAGTTTTTCGAAGTACGTTAAATACGCATATAACTTTTGATAGTCCCTCATTGGTATCACCTCCGTATTGGTTGTCATGGTTAATTTTTTCATACATTATATATAACTTTATATTACACTAATAAGACTGTCTTACCTATTATAATGGAAAAAGTTAAATTTTTTACCAATAAAATGAAACGTTAAAACGTCTACTATATGAAAGGGGGCGCAAAATGAATGAAATGAGTTTCCAGCAATCAAATCGATCCAATAACTTAGAAGAATTTAAACAATTATACCGCGAACATAAGAAAGATGTGTTTGCGATGGCGCTATCCATACTTAGAGACTTTGAATTAGCTGAAGATGTGTTGCAGGAAGTGTATATCAAACTCTTCCAGTATAAAAAACAAAATGAGATTACAAATGTTAAAGCATGGCTTGTTTCCGTATCCAGAAATACTGCACTGGATCTGTACCGAAAGAAAAAGCGGGAATTAACAGGGTTCGATGATGGTTATTTTGAACGGTTGGAATATCTTTCGGAAGATCCACTGGACAAAATGGTGTTGGCAAAATACCTTGAGCTACTCGATAGCGGGGAAAGGCAGATTGTCATCTTAAAGGATATCTCAGGGATGAAGCACAAGGAAATCGCCAAAATTGTTGAAATGCCGCTTGGAACAGTCCTTTGGAAGTACCGTGTAGTTTTGAATAAACTTAGAAAAGCTTTGGAATAGGAGGAATTCTGATGGATAAAGATAAAATTCGAAAGCATTTGGACGATGCTATAGAAAAGCAAGTGCCGGACGTTTGGGATGAAGTTGAGAATAGGATACATAAAGCAGAAGAATCAGGCTATCGTGAAAAGATTGTTAATCCTAATAATGTTAGTCCACTAAAGAAAAAGAAAATACTTTACAAGCGGTTATCATTAGCTGCAGCAGCGTGTTTGATCTGTATTATGACATTAACATTTACACCCGTTTTAGCGGCTATCCAAGAGGTATATGATAAAATATTTACGAGCGAGCGTATTGATGATGCTGGTGTGAGAAAGGCACTTCACGCGGGCCTTGGTCAATCTCTTGATCAAACCTATTATGATAAAGAGTATGATATAACCGTACATTTTAAGAGCGTTCTAACTGATGCTAAAGAAACAAAGCTCTTATTAACCTATCAAAGTGATTCAACAAATTTAGAAAACTATTATATTGACCTTTTCGAAGGTGTTAGTTCGATACAATTGATTACGGAAGATGGACAAAGGCAGACACTGGATAATGTAGGTTGGGGCAGTGACTATTACAACAGTGAAGAAAATATAAAGGCAGAAGCACTATCTTTTGAGTCCATTAAAGAATATGAAGGACAGGAAATTCGGCTGGAAATTGAAGATCTAACTATATGGGATGAAGGTAAAGGAAGTGTACAAACAACCTGGCCACTTGAGTTCACGCTTGATGAATCCGCTACTTCAGACAGGGAAACAGTAGAAGTAAATAAAGAATTTACTTTTAAGAATGAAACATACACTATTAAGCATGTCGAGTATTCAGGATTAGAAACAAGGGTTGTAGTTACTGGATCTGACATTAAACCCTACATTGGCCCAGATGGAAACAAGTATCATAAGCGAAGTAAATTGGAAAGACTATTTTATAATGCAAGGAAAAATGATAAAGAACTTGGCTATATCGTTGACGAAGGTAAATCTGGTGTATTTTTGGAATCAGCTGGCGAGAGAGTTGTTCCTGTTTTTAGTAAAGGTGAAGTAGAGAGTTCCCTTAATGAGTATATTATGTTTTTCGCACCAGTTAAGGATCGCGAAGATACCATTCTTGAAGTTGGGGATGATAGTAGGATTCCGTTGACTGAGTAAGGACAGGAATGAACCATAACTTTGATTTGACAGAATGGTTACAATCAGACTTGCAAAAGAGATCCTCAAGAAGATTGCTTGAAAATCTGTCATATCGCATTACCCCTTTCTACGTAAAAGGGGTGATGCTTTAACAGGTTTACCTAATCGATATAATCTAATAAATGAACTACAAAATTCAATAACACGTTGTAAACAAAGTAACAACGACCTTGCTGTGATGTTTATGGATTTAGATCGATTCAATTATGTAAATGATTCAAAAGGACACCTTGCAGGGGATGATTTACTCAAACAAGATGGCAAAAGGTTAATTAAAAGTGTCCGAAACTAATTTTAGGATGTCATTTTACACGCTTGATCTGCTTCATCAATCATTAAAATTGAGGACTCTGATTCATGATCAAAGTGTCAAATTTGGATACTATAGATTCACACAATGGATTTATGTTGAAAGTCAATATGCTGATAAAAAACGCTACTTCAACTTTTATAATTTATCACTTACCCTCTATCACTTTTCACCAAAGACCTTTATAATAAGTAAGCGAAACTTATCAAAGAAAAGGTGTTTTATATGAGCTTACTAACAGTTAAAGATTTGACCCATGGCTTCGGTGATCGGGCTATTTTTGAAGACGTTTCTTTTCGTTTATTAAAGGGTGAACATATTGGGCTTATTGGTGCTAACGGTGAAGGTAAGTCCTCTTTCATGAATATTATTACGGGTAAATTAGGGCCTGATGCGGGAACGATAATGTGGTCTAAAAACGCACGAATCGGTTACTTAGACCAACATGCCGATCTAATGCAGGGCATGACAATGCGCGACGTACTCCGGACGGCTTTCAAATATCTATTTGATATAGAAACAGAAATGAACGTACTTTTTGCGAAAATGGGAGAAGTCGAGCCTGAGGAACTTGAAGTATTACTTGAAGAAACTGGTCGGCTTCAAGATGCCTTAACAAACAATGACTTTTACACCATCGATGCTAAGGTTGACGAAGTAGCCAATGGACTTGGTCTGGACGAAATTGGTTTAGAGCGTGATGTTCATGATTTGAGTGGTGGCCAACGCACGAAAGTCCTGCTTGCCAAACTACTTTTAGAGAAACCCGATATTTTGCTGCTCGATGAACCAACCAACTACCTTGATGTCGAGCATATCGAATGGTTAAAAAAATATTTACTAGATTACGAAAATGCATTCATTCTTATCTCACATGACATACCGTTTTTAAATAGCGTCGTAAATTTGATCTATCATATGGAGAACCAAGAGCTCACCCGTTACCCAGGGGATCATAATGAATTTCTTCGTGTTTATGATATGAAAAAACAACAACTTGAATCCGCTTTTAAGAAGCAACAAAAAGAAATCGCTAGTTTGAAAACCTTCGTTGCAAAAAATAAAGCGAATGCGGCAACGAGTAAAATGGCGACGTCACGTCAAAAGAAGCTTGATAAGATGGATGTCATCGAATTAGATTCAGAAAAACCAAAACCAACATTTCGTTTCAACGAAGCACGGACAGCTGGAAGGTATTTGTTCGAGACAAACGAACTCGTCATTGGATATGAAGAGCCACTATCAAGAAAACTTAATTTAGTCATGGAACGTGGCCAAAAGCTTGCATTATCAGGGGCGAATGGAATTGGAAAAACCACCCTTTTACGAAGTATTCTCGGAGAAATTAAGCCGGTTTCCGGTTCTGTCATGCTAGGTGAGCATCTTCATATCGGTTACTTTGAACAAGAACTAAAAGAAACAACCAACAGAACATGTATTGAAGAAATGTGGGATGAATTCCCTCACCTCACACAGCAGGAGGTTCGACGTTCCTTAGCCAAATGTGGACTCACCAAAAAGCATATTGAAAGCAAGGTTCACATATTGAGCGGAGGCGAGAAAGCAAAAGTTCGCCTTTGTAAATTGTTAAACAAAGAGACCAATCTACTCATACTCGATGAGCCAACCAACCACTTAGACGTTGACGCAAAAGCAGAACTCAAACTTGCGTTGAAAGATTATAATGGCAGTGTACTACTAATCTCACACGAGCCAGATTTTTATCAAGACATCGTCACAGACGTTTGGAACTGTGAGGATTGGACAACTAAAGTATTTTAACAAAAAGAGAAGGACTGCCCGTTAACTTGGGAAAGTCCTTCTCTTTTTGTATGATTAAAAGTAGCCTTACTATCCAAGCTTTCTAGCATGAATCTGGAAAAAAGCATTATCGAGTAAAAGCAGATACCGGAAGATTGTCACGATTTAAGGATTCCACGCCACCATTAACATGATGTCTTCCTATTGGTACCACAAAAGGAGAGCCTGAAATGGGATCTTTTATCACAGTGGATCGAAGTCCAAAAATACCTTTAATCAATGTACTTGTAATAACCGATGATGGATCGCCCTCTGCCACAAGCTTTCCTTGATGAAGAGCAAAAATATTGTCTGCATATCTCGCGGACAAATTGATATCATGAAGCACCATTACAATCGTTGTTCCGTATTTTCGGTTAAGGTCTGTGAGTAGGTCCAGAATTTCGACTTGATAGGTGATATCCAAAAAGGTTGTTGGTTCGTCGAGAAATAAAATATCGGTTTGTTGAGCCAGAGCCATAGCAATCCAAACACGCTGCCTCTGACCACCTGAAAGCTCGTCAATGTGATGATTGGCAAGCTCAGTAATATTCATAATTTCCATAGCTTCAGCAACAGCTTCATAATCCTTTTTTGTCCATCCGCTAAATAGCGATTGGTGTGGAAATCTTCCTCTTCCAACTAAGTCAGCGACAGATATTCCTTCCGGGACAATAGGAGATTGTGGAAGAAGTCCTAAAGTGCGAGCCAATTGTTTTGAAGGAATTTTGCTAAGCGGCTTATCATCAAGGGTGATTTTTCCAGATATAGGTTTGATAAGCCTTGCCAGTGTTTTAAGAAGCGTAGACTTTCCGCAGGCGTTTGCCCCAATAATAACGCTTATTTTATTACTGGGGATACTAAGGCTTATTCCTTGGATAACCGCTTTATTATCATAGCCTGCTACCGTTTGTTCGGCTTGAAAAACATGTGTCGGTTTCATTATAAATCTCCCTTTCGATTCATTCGAATTAGCAAGTAGATCAGATATGGTGCTCCAAGTATGCCAGTTACGATGCCAACAGGATATCTAACCTCAAAAGCAAATTGACCGATTAGATCTGACATCAAAACCAAATTCACGCCAACAAGACCCGCTGGAATTACGCTTGAAAGGCCAACTCCGACTAGTCTTTTCGCGATTGGTCCTGAAAGAAAAGCAACAAAGGCGATTGGACCCGTAGTAGCTGTAGCCAGAGCAATCATGCAGACGGAACTTAAAATAAGTGCAATTCTTGTCTTGCCCGTGTTGATCCCGAGAGAAGTGGCCGAATGTTCTCCTAGCTCCAATATACCTAGATGTTTTCTTAGCACTATAACGATAGGAGCAAAGATCAAAACCGTTATAACAAGAGGCGGAAGCTCGTGCATTTGAGAGCCATTGAGACTGCCACTGAGCCATCTGATTGCTGCTGGGAGATCTTGTTGTGCACCAACCAGTAGAAGGTACGATACCACGGCGTTAAGCATGGCCTGTATACCTATTCCAATAAGGATTATACGACCGACTGAAAAGGAACTCCCTCTGGATAATATATAAATTAATGTGACTGTAGCAAGGCCAGCAATCACCGAAGCAATGGAAATAACTGCATTGCTTGTATGTAGGACGATTATGCAAAAAACAGCCGCTACGCTCGAGCCGGAGGTAATACCGATTATATCCGGGCTAGCAAGGGGGTTACGCAACATTGTCTGGAAGGTGTTTCCAGCAAGACCGAAAGCAAATCCCGCAAAAAGACCTGCCAGCATTCTTGGTAGTCGAATGGTATTAACCGCAAAAGACACACCTTCGACCTGCTCTCCCAAAAGCACTCGAATTACATCTTCAACAGAATAAATCGTGTTCCCCATTAAAAGCATTGCACTGCACAAAATGATTGAAAGTGTCGCAAGTAAGCTGGTTACAAGTATCCATCGGCGGTGTCTTTGACGTCTGCCTGCCATAATAAATTCAACAGATTTATTTTTCATAATGAACGCACTTTCATTCTCATAGCCAGTATTATTAGTAACGGAGCTCCTATAAATGCTGTGACTACACCGACTTCAAGTTCACCAGGGTTGCCTATGAGCCTTCCAATTACATCTGACACAGTTAAAATAATTGCTCCTGAAATTGCTGATAAGGGTATAACAAAACGCAGGTCGGGGCCAAGCATAAGCCGTATCGTATGAGCTGATAAAAGCCCGATAAAACCTATAGGTCCAGCCAGGGCAGTAGCTGCGCCGCACAAAAGAACAGCCGCAAAAGCCGCAACAAGTCTCAGTACTCCTGTTCGAACGCCCAGTCCACTCGCCATTTCGTCTCCCAGTGCCAGCGCATTTAGCGCAGGAGCAGAAATAATAGCAATCAGTATTCCAATTGTCAGAAATGGGGCGAAAGTAGCAATAGAGTTCCAGGTTGCTGAGCCAACGCTTCCCACTTGCCAAAACCTAAATTGATCCATGACATAAGTGCGAGAAATCATTATGGCCGTAATCAGAGAAGAAAGGGCCGCGCTTGTGGCGGCTCCCGCCAGAATAAGTTTAAGGGGCGTGGCGCCACCACGCCCCATAGATCCGATTCCGAATACGAAAACTGCAGTAATCGCAGCCCCAGCTAAAGCTAGCCATATATATTGATTTGCAGTACTTATGTTCAAGAACGCAATTCCACATACAACGAACAAGGATGCGCCTGTGTTCACTCCCAGTATACTTGGATCTGCAATCGGGTTGCGAGTGACCGCTTGCATAAGTGCTCCGGAAACGCCAAGTGCAGCACCGCAAAATAAACCGAATATGGTTCGGGAAATTCTCTTGCGAACCACGTTTGCCCCGAAGGAATCTACACCTGGGTGAAATAAGCCATCTATCAGTTCATTAAGTCTCACCGGTCGAGAGCCAAAGACCAAGGATACGAAAACACATATGACCAGTAAGACCAAACAAACCACCAGTACCGCCGTTATATTTCTCGGTTTATGTAAGTTTAACTGGTTGTTTTTTGAATCTAGTGAACTATTCATCTAACTTTTCAATAGCTCCTCCAATTAACTCCAGGTACTCATCAATGGTATAAGCTATAGAGAGCGGATTAGGGTTTCCAGCTGCCGCCAAAGGTGTACCGTTACCAATAAACACAACAGAGCCTCGTTGGATTGCTGGAATTTTGCCAAGCAGGGGATCTGCTTTAACTGCCTCATATAAACTTTCATCACCATACCCAATTAGTATATCAGCATCGTTAAGTATGTCAGCATTCTCAGCACTTAATGTCATTGAATAGCTAGTGGAATCCGTAATCTCTTTCGTAACACTTTCAGGATACTCCATTCCTAGCTCCATCAGAAATGCACCGCGAGGGTCTACAGGAGTATAAACATGTATTTCAGACATATCTTTAGCTGAGAAGTTGGCCCAAACAACCTTTTTTCCCTGCATCTCAGGATATTCACTTGCTTTTTCCTTAATCAGATTCTCGGTATCCTTAATTAGTTGTTCTCCCTCAGCCTTCATGCCCATACCTGTTGCATTTAAAATAACTTGCTCACGCCATGTGGTTATCCAAGGACTGGTCTGATAGGCCACAACAGGAGCGATTTCACTAAGAATATCATAGTCTTCTTGTGTGATACCGGAGTAAGCTGCAAGAATTACATCTGGGTTTGTATCTGAAATCGCCTCAAAATCAAGGCCGTCTGTATCTTGAAAAATATTTGGATCGTCTACGCCAAGTTCCTTGAGCTTTTCAGCTGTCCAAGGCAACATTCCGCTGTCATCCTGAACGCCGTAATTCGCTGCCGAGAAGCCCACAGGCACAACTCCGAGAGCGAGAGCAACATCGTGATTTGCCCATTGAATGGTGGCAACTCGTTCAGGTTTGCTTTCAATTACTGATTCGCCAAAAGCATGCTCGATTACAATCGGATATTTGGAGCTCTTTTCTTTGGAAGAAGATGATCCTGTATCAGTCTTTTCCGTATTTGATGATGCCTTCTCATCCGCAGTTGAATTGGATTCCTGAGCCGAGCAACCAAATAATAATATTATGCTCATAGACAAAATAAATAAAGCCGTTAATGAAATTCTTCGTTTTGCATTCATTTGCATTTCCATCCTTTTTATAAATAGTAATTTTTGTATTGCTGACTAACTGCCTTTGATGATATTCAGCTTCCCGGTGAATATGTTGAGTTGTTTCACAGGATCTATTACCATCTTCTTTTTAAATGATAACGATTATCATTCTTAATAATAGATCCACATTCCCAGGTTGTCAATGAAATTTAATGGAGTTAATTGTGATGTACGGTTTTTTATTATTTTACCTGTACAAATAATTCTCAGGTATTTCAGTGGACTGATGGTTTTATACCATTAATTTTCTAACTGCAATTCTTTGTTCCTCTGCTTAAAAATTTCATTATGGGAGGATACCATACCTATCTGATTAGCATCTGGTTGAACAAATTGTTTTGCTTTGTTTACAGCGTTAACAGCATCTTGAAATGCTCCAGCTATTAGGTGGACTTTACCATCGTACATAAGGATATCACCAGCTGCATACAAGCCATCCACAGAGGATTGACTTTTTGAATCACCTTCAATATAGTAATCATTTACTCTTTTAATGTCTAAGCTACACTCATTTAATAATTCAGCATCACGTTCATAACCATGGTTGATTATTACCTCATCGATGTTCAGATTAGTCACTTCATCAGTATGGTGGTTCGTTAATTCTACACTTTGGATCGATTCCTGGTTATCACAACCATTCAATTCGGTTATGGAAGTATTATAAAAGCACTTGGCCGAACTACTATTAAGTAGTGAAACCTGGGCTTCATGACCATTCAAAGAATCCTTTCTATGGGTAAGATACACTTGTTTGGCAAAGGGTAATAATTCAATAGCCCAATCAACTGCTGAATTACCACCACCTGAAATAATGACAGTTTTATCTTTGAATTTTTTCAAGGATTTGACTATGTAATGTAAATTGGAAGCCTCAAATCGATCCGCACCTTCAATATCAAGCTTCTGTGGCTTCAAAATCCCCGCACCGATGGCTACGATAACTGTTTTCGAGAAATGTATCTGCCCAGATTCACAATGCAGCATAAAGATTTTATCTTCATTTTGCTCAATTTTCACTACTTTTTCATTCAATATTACGGTCGGATCGAATGTTGATCCTTGAGTGACTAATTGCTCAATGAGTTTTTCACCTGTAATAGGAGTTAGTCCGCCGATATCCCAAATCATTTTTTGTGGGTAGACATGTATTTTCCCTCCTAATTTTGGCTGAAATTCAATCAGTTTCGTTTTCATAGATCTTAGCCCGCTATAAAACGTAGAGTATAATCCCGCGGGACCGCTTCCTATAATGGTGAGGTCATACAATTCCTGTGTATTCATTTATATACCCCTTTCCTTTTAGATATTTATTCTTTCTGAAACTTCACTAATGCAATTAATCTTTTTTGTAAAACAGGGTTACCAAACACATAATAAGTAATTACGTTTAGATTTTAATCTGCCCACGGTAATTGATAATGATTTTCAATATCAAAAGTATCTTATCATAGATAGGAGATGAAAACAATTAAGAAAAGTGAATTATTTTAAAGCCCCCTACAGATAATTCAGAGAAAGCGATGTTATGTTTAATGTGGTTTAAAAGAATATGAAGGACAGAAAACTAGAACCTTACCCCACGCCACAGAAAGCATAGTATCAACATACTCAATATAATAAGTAAAAGACAAAGGCTTTCCTCTCTAACGAAGAAAAGGAATCAGAGGGTTTCCCTGATTCCTTTCATTCTGAAGTTTTGTTTTCAACTTTAACAATTTATTTACAGGTGAAGATTATCCACTCACGTAAGACTTAAAACCTTCCAAAGCATCATCTAAATCTTCATTTGACAAAGGTTTCACATTATTTAATGTATAGCTTCCATAAGCAAAATGTGCCACTTCTTCAATAACTTCTGATCGGCGATATGCGTCTTGTAAAGTTGCACCGACCGCTACTACTCCGTGATTAGCCAATAACACTCCGTTATTTTCCCCTAAGGTTTCAACAACATTTTTTGCTAACTTTTCAGAGCCATATCTGGCATATGGTGCAACCGATACTCCACGCCCAATATCTGCAATAGTATAATGAACTGGAGGAATTGGCAGGTTTGCACATGCAAAAATTGTTGCAAAAGTAGAATGAGTATGGACGATTGCCCCAATATTTTGGTCCTGTAAGTAAATAAAACGGTGCATTTGTGTTTCTGATGAAGGGTTCCGGTGTCCAGCAGTAATTTCCCCAGATTTTAAATCCACTTCTAAAACATCACTTTCTTCCATTTCATTATATGGAAGTGCTGATGGGGTTATATATATTACATCTTCCTTCTTAAGACTGACATTACCTGATGTTCCGGTTGTTAGGCCATTATCAAAACACATTTTTGCATATTTTACTACTTCTTTTTTCATGTTCACCTTGTTGTCAACTCCTTTTTATTAGAAAACTTGGCTTATCGCCAAGCCTTAATGGCGAAAGCCTTAGTTGCACTTATGCAGTAAGAAAGGATTTATACTTTCTTAACTTCTTAAAAAACCAAATAGCTTCTAAAATAAATTTAATGCAAAATAATAAAGTAGTTATAATGAAAGATATTGACAAGGAACGATCTTCCTCTTAAAGTAAATTGTTTTTTATTTTTTCAATATGCCATGTAACTTCTTCTTCATCGATGGTTGTAAGCTTTCCGTTATTCATTAAAACGCTGCCATCAACAATGGTGTATGCCACATCACTCGCTTTTGCAGAATAAATCAAATGTGATACGACATCATTTACAGGTGAAAGATGTGCTTTTCGAAAATCAATGAGGGTAATATCCGCTTTTTTGCCAGCTTCAATGGTTCCGACTTGATCAACAATATTTAATGCGGCAGCACCCCGTGAAGTGCCCATTTTCAAGGTTTCGTAAGCTGGTAAAGCCATAGGATCTTCTAAGCTAACTTTCTGCATGAGACTTGCAAAACGCATTTCTTCAAACATATCAAGTGTGTTGTTACTTGCGGCACCATCTGTTCCAATTCCAATGGTGACTCCTTTGTCTAACATTTGAGCAATCGGAGCAACCCCACTGGCCAGTTTCATATTACTTTTCGGATTATGGATTAATCCAACTTGCCTTCTTTTTAAAATATCTATTTCTTCATCTGTAAGATATACACCATGAGCGGCAACGACGTGCCTTGTAAATAGACCGATTTTTTCCATTAAAGCAATCGGTGTATCTCCGTGTCTTTCACTGATAATGTTTATTTCTTCTCTTGTTTCAGCTAAATGAGTATGAATGGAACAGTCCAGTATATGCGCCTGTTCAACCATTTTTTCAATTAGTGAAGGAGAACATGTATAGGGAGCATGGGGTGACAATAACGCATGGATACGTTGATTGGCTGATTTGTCCCAATTTCTCACAAACTCAACAGTTTCAGTTAATAATTCTTCACCGCCTGAATCCCCTTCGATTATGCCTTGTGAAAGCAATGCCCTCATGCCAGACTTTTCGACTCCAATAGCGATACGATCCATCCCATAATACATATCACAAAACGTAGTAGTACCTGATTTAATCATTTCAACCATGCTGAGCATAGAGCTCCAATATATATCTTCCTCTGTCATTCGGTCCTCGACCGCCCACATTTTCTTAAGCCAATCCATTAATGGGAAATCATCTGCATAACCACGCAAAATACTCATCGGTGTATGAGTGTGACCATTAATTAGACCAGGAATTGCCACCATTCCTTCTCCATCGATGATTTTTGCCTGCTCCTTAAGATGAGGTGGATGTGGTGTATGTCCCACATCCTTTATGACATCAGACTCTATAAATATATAACCATTCTGTATAAACGATTCTTCAGCCGTCATAGGTACGATGGTAACATTTGTAATTAATAAGTTTTTCATCATCCGTACAGCACCTTTCCTATCTTCTCCTAATCAGATGGAAGTTTAATACATCATTGCGAATATAGCTTTTTCCATAATAAACGGGTGTGTTTCCTTTTGTATAATAAACCTGTTCTAAGACTTGTACCGCTTCCCCAACAGGAACATGTAATTTATCGGCTAATTCAGCTGTTGCGTTTTCAGCATAAATATTACAATGAGAATGTGTTAAAAATGTATTTTTGTCATTTTCCAAATGGGCAAAGAGCGATTCCTCAGGATCATTAAGAACAAAATCATTATCAATCATTTTGGGAGAAGAAATTGCAATATCAAATGCGAATGGCTTATCATCTGCAGTACGTACCCTTTCAAGATGAATTACGCTTTCGCCTTCTTTAAGTTGTAAATGATCAGCGATGGCAGAATTCGCTTTTTCTTCTTTCACAGTTATTTTAACTGTTCCAGGTTGTAATTCTTTCGTTTTTACGAATTCCGTTATACTTTCCAGCTTTTCAAGACCAGCCGTCAGCTTAGGTACATTTGAAATTACAAATGTCCCAACACCATGTCTACGATTGACATAACCATCCATTTCAAGTCGTTGAAGAGCCTCTCTCAAAGCGGTTCGACTTACATTTAAAAATTTAGCTAATTCCTTTTCCCCGGGTAGCTTAACTCCCACTTCAAATTTTCCATTTTTAATGAGCTCGAGTAATTTTTTATAAATAATCTCTGGAAGAGAAGGGTTTTTTTCAACTTGTATATGACGCATATAGAGTTTTCCTCCTTGAGCTTGCTTTACTCTATAGTACTACCTAAAACCGTCACAATTCTAGCTTTTTCTTATTTTAGATGTTGACTAATGTCTCTAGCCGCAAAAACACCTTTATCTGTAACAATTGCATCGACAAAGTTTGGTGTCACAATATCAAATGAAGGATACAGTCCATTAATTCCTTCTACAGCTGTTCGAACTCCTCTAGCATAAAATACTTCTTCCGCATTACGATATTCAATTTCAATTTGATCAGTATTTGGAGAATTTTCATCTGGACCTTCATAGCCTAATACATAAAAAGGAATGTTGTGATACTGTGCGACAACAGCATACTGGTAAGTACCTATTTTATTACATACATGACCATCCAATGTAATCTTATCTGCGGCAGTCACTAACTTTGTAACCATTCCTTGTTCCATAAGGAAGCCTGGCATATTGTCCGTCACAAGCGTTACTTTCGTTCCAGTTTCCTTGATGGAGTGAGCTGTTAATCTGGCACCTTGAAAGTAAGGACGAGTTTCGGTACAGTACATTTCGATTTCTTTATTTTGACGTTTGGCTTCAAGCAGCATGTGAATAAGAGCTGAATCGGCAAAGCAGTGAGTCAATACTTTATCACCGTCTTCCAACAGGTTAGCTGTGTTTTTACCACATGCAATCGCAATATTATCAGCATCTTCCACCTCTTGATTCATAAGGGAAGTGAGATTTCTAGCAAGCTCGGCACCTTTTTTCTCATTTGCAATGCCAGTGTTTACTTCGGTCATACACTTGTCAAGAATTACTTTTAGGCGCTGACCCGTAGGACGTGTGCTCATAAGCCGATCATAAACCTCTTGGGCATAAGTTTTCAGTGCATCTCCTGATAGTTCAGGCTTTTGTTCGAAAGCAAGACCAAATCCATAGCCTGCAGCGATGGCGATAACTATCGCCCCTTGAATAGTCATCTCCTCAATGGCCACGGCCACCTCATAATGGCTACTACATGTGACATATTTTGTTTCTTCGGGGTAGAGGCGACGGTTTAATAGAACGACCTTATGATCCTCGTATTTTACAGTATTATTTAAATACGCCAATAATGGCTCATTTTTTTGATTTATTGAAGTCATGAATATTACTCCTCTCATCCGTTTAATCTTATTGCTATATGAAAAACATTCCAGCTATAGCCGCGCTAAGCATCGATGCTAAAGCTCCTGCAAAGACACTTTTTAACGACAATTTCATAAATAGCTTTTGTCTCTCTGGATTTAAGCTGCTAAGTGTACTCGCCAGTGTTGCCATAGATGTAAAATTTGCAAAGCCACATAGAGCAAATGTGATGACCATAACAGATTTCTCACTGAATTGTGTAATTCCGTCCATAAAGTTTATATATGCAACAAATTCGGTTAAAACAAGCTTTTCGCCGATTAATGAACCGGCCATTATAGCTTCATCCCATGGAATTCCAATTGCGAATGCCAATGGGGCAATAACATAACCTAGCATTTGCTGAAGGCTTGTTTCAACGCCAAACCATCCCCCTATATAGCCGATAAAACCGTTTACCATATAAATCAAGGCTACAAATGCAATTAAGGTTGCTCCTACAATCAGCGCAATTTGTAAACCATTACGAGCACCGTTTGCTGCAGCATCAATAATGTTAGTTGATTCATTTTCTTTAGCAATTTGAATATTTTTTTCTTCTTGAACATCTTCTGTTTCCGGATAGAATAACTTCGCAATAATTAATCCGGAAGGTGCTGCCATAAAACTCGCTGCAAGTAAATACTCCAATTCAACCCCTAATAGGGCATAAGATGCAAGCATGGTTCCAGCAACGGATGCCAATCCACATGTCATCACAGCAAAAATTTCGGAAACAGACATTCTTGGAAGATATGGTTTAACGACAAGTGGTGATTCTGTTTGTCCAAGAAAAATGTTTGCTGCTGCAACTATGGATTCACGTTTAGTGGTTGTAAACAATTTTGAAAATAATCCTCCTACGTACTTAAAAATGAAGGGCATAATGTTTAAGTAATAAGCAATTGCAATCAATGATGCAAAGAAAATAATCATTGGTAATACATTAAATGCAACTACAAAGGAAATTCCAGACTCTTCAGTATAAAGGCCACCAAAGACGAAATTAATCCCTTCATTTGCATAACTGATAATGACGTTTACAAAGTCTGTTACTCCTTTTAAAATGATGGAGCCTATTTTGGTAGACAACACAAACCAAGCAAAGATAACTTCAAAAGCAAGTGCGCTTAAGACTAATCTTGGACTTACTTTTTTTCTATTATTTGAAAATAAATATGAAATCCCACAAATTACAAAAACTCCGAAGAGACCCCATATTACATTAAGAAAGCTCATACATGTCCCCCCAAAAAAAATATTAGTTAGAATTATCAACCACACTTTAAAACTAAACGAAATGGAACATTATATAGTTACAGAAACAAGTGCATCAAGTCCAATATTTATTTCATCTTCAACAGCTTGTGCTACAAAATCTTTATGTGGATCATAGTAATCCATATCAGCATAAGCAAATCCATCTAAGGCTACAATTCCCCCAGCAAAGACTCCACGTAATTGAGCGATGGTATATAATGCCGCGATTTCCATTTCGGCGCCTAATGCCCCTGAATCCTTATATAACTTATGAGGAAACTCTAGAGGACCTGCATAAAATGCATCAAGGGTTACAATCATTCCTGTACTATAGGTAACGTCTTTTTTCTCCGCAGCCTGATTGAGGGCATGTACAACTCTATAATCCCCCACGGCAGGAACGCCATCCGGGACAAGTTGCTTTGTTAATCCATCAGCACGTACCGCAGAACTAGCAATAATGAGACTTCCCGGTGGCAAATCCTTCGTATAAGATCCTGCTGTGCCGACACGAATAATGACTTTGGCACCTGCTTTAATTAGTTCTTCAAAGCATACCGCAGCGCCCGGGGCACCAACACCGTGACTTGAAATGGTAACTTGTTTTCCTTTATATGTACCATTGAAGGTACGATATTCCCTTGAATAAGCAATCTCTTTCGAATTATCTAGCTTCTTTGCAATCGTTTCTGCACGAAAAGGATCGCCACAAACAATTACAAGTGGTGAAATTCCATTTACTGGTATCCTTGTTGTTGGCATTAATTCAATATTTTCACTCATCATATCACCCCATCTAATAGTTTTTAAGAAAGAGGTACGACCTCTCGACAACTTAAATACTATAATGAAAAGAAAGCGCCGTCAACGGTTTTTTAATAATTTAAAATAGAAGAACAAAAAAATCACCATGCGAACCCTCACAAGGTGATTTTTTTCATTACTTAACGAATCCTTCGATTTTGGAACAGACAACCCAAACATTGGTGAGATAGAGTGCTAAGAATGTACCTGCTAATGCTAAGATCCCCCAAATGTATCCATGGAGACTGAACGAGGCAATGCCTCTGAAGTATGCACCGATATTACAACCGAATGCATGACGAACACCATAGCCCATTAATAGGCCTCCAATAATAAAAGCTGCTACATTTTTTAAGTTTATTTTAGTAAATTTAAACAGTCCACCCGCTGATAAGCAAGGAATGCTCCTAAAATAACTCCTAAGTTTAATAAAGTTGTTGAATCCGCAAAAATGGTTGACTGCAGTACTTCTGCATTTGCAGCTTGCCATTTTACTAGCTGAAATTAGTTCGATCCATGATAGTGAACAGATAGAGCTAATTAAATCACAATATAAACTTGGAATGGCGCAAATCGGATTAGCAACCACCCAGCAATATCTTGGGATAGAAAAAGAAGCAGATATAGACATATCGAAAGAGGTTTATACTATTACCAAAATAATTTCACCAATTCCCCTACCATGATTACGAGTATTGGTGAACTTAATTTAGATAAATACACGCCAAAAACGTGAGGGCTAATGCTCTGTTATTACCTAGTGAATGGTTTCATCAAGAAACCTATTATTCCTAATAGAACCATGAATACAACCCCTATAATGTGTTTTAGCCCACTGTTTAACGGTGTGAATTGCTACTATTAACCAATCCCATTAGCCACAAAGCAATTGTTGTAAACTTAGGTACGAATAAGGATACAATTGAATACACTATCATGATATTTTAAATGATGTAACATTGAAATTTTGTTAAGAAAAGAGGGGTTCTGTGCCTAAAAAACCTGACAATTATGTAGAGAATGATTACAGCAATTACCCCGACAATCTGCAATATATCGGACTAATTTTAAATACAATTGCTAGCCTTATAACAACTTATGGTGTGACACTGGAGAGGGAGCAAGCGAAACAGGAAAAAGCAAATCAACAATTAGAGAATGGCCGGGGACAAGAATTGCAAAAACAAATGATGAGAATGATTCGAGAAACAGAACAAATGAAAATGAAAATGGAACATATGCAGCAGCAAATAAATCGACTACAGTAATAGGTGTGAAGAAAAAAAGGACCAGGGGTATTATTCATTGAAATATGTTGCGGAATCTTTTGATGTGAACAAGCAAACATTTTAAAACACTACTATGTTAATAGCTTAGTAGTGACGAGCTGCTTTAAGAATTTTTCGATTGACACCATCGACCCGCAAGGCGCCACAAAGTACAGTTGTGTCAATGAACACCTTCTGCGGACTCGAGGTGTCATAAATCAAATTCATCAACTTCCCCAGCTTCCTGATTTTTTTCATTAATTCTCCTTAATACGGATTCTGCTTTTTCATCTTGTTCAGTTGTGGTAATAAAGGCATCTTTGGGAATCCTCCAATGACCACCATCCGTTTTATAGGCACCTTCAAATTTGCCTTTATCACACAGTCTTCGAATAGTTTGACCACTTAATCTTAATTTTTTGGCGACTTCACTAGATGTTAAGTAGTTAGTTTCTATTTGTGCAGTTGGAGTTGGCGATACGGTCGCTGTTTTCGTTGAAGCTAAACGATACATCCTAGGTTGCTCCTTTATCCGCGTATGTCTTTCTGATAACAAAGAGGCTAACAATTTTTTTCGAATGGTACGACAATCATCATCTTCTACCATGAAACTGAAGTACTCAATGTAATCTACTAATAATTCATACCTTTTGTCTTCTTGATGAAAAAAGGCGCTAGCATACTTTTTTCTATCCTTTGAAGTTCAACAAGATCATCTGTACTTGGTAATGTTAAACACAACTTGGATATTATAGGGGGAAGTATATTTAATTGTTGGAGTGATCGCTCGATAGCCACTTTCAAGACCGACTTTGCTTGATCTACATCAATCTTGGCTAACGTGTGGATACTTTCCCATATTATATCCTGTTCATGGTCCATGATGTGCGTCATCGCGTCTCACCTCCTACACATATTATACCCATCCCTATATAATCAACAAACGCAACAAAATTAACAGAACGGGACAAGTTGACAGGTTCATTGTCCTATAAAACACTTTAAAAAGTGGCAAAAGTTTAGTTTATGAAATTTTGATGTATGATTTATAACACTATGTTATATGGTTTTTCAAAATTTGTGGGAAGTGAAGCCTATCCACACGTACCATTTGACTTAAAATCCCCAAAAGCACACTTAGAGGGTTTCCTCAAATAATAAATATAAAAAGTTTAATAAGTTTAATAATCTGTTATACTAAGAATGAGGTGATGGAAATGATGAATCCGAATAAGGAAGCACATGACATTATTATTAAATTGGCTCAAAAAGCTAAAAATGACATTAATTTAAATGATCCTAGTATACAAAAACTAATCTATGAATTAAATGCTGTAGCTCGATTTGCTGATTTCAATGCTCCTGATGAAAAAAGGAATCAGGATTATTATTCAGTGAGAGACGTTGCAGAATTATTTGATGTTAATAAGCAAACAGTTTATAAGTGGATTGCAGAAGAAAAGATTGACTACAAAGAAGATAATAGTCCTGGCAAAACACAACGAAAAGGTTACCAAATCCCGAAAGATCAATTCCAAACAGAAAATGAAATAAATGAAGTAGATCCGACATTTAAACAAAGAAGAAAAGATGAAACTGAGGATATACCTAATACAGATTTCGATTCCAGTAGTGTCGTTTTGCCGAAAGATGCTAAACAGTCACTAACCTATAGCGACATTAAACGAGGGTTCAAAAGGCATAAAAGTGAATATGGGGAATGAATTTTGGCATGAAGAAATTATCAACTTCGATTTAACCATTATTGCTGCACAAATACAAGACTTCGATGTCTTTTATGATTCTTTCACTGATTCTATAAATAAAGCTAAACAAAAACCATTCCGACCAGGATGGGATTTGCGTTACGACCTGAAGGAATGGTTTGAATATAAATTTTTTTCAATGAAAGACCCATCCCTAAAAGATAAACCGGATATGAGATTCGTCTATTACTATGACAGAGACTATAAAAATATTTATATTTTAGCTGTTGGATGGAGAAACGCAAAAGAAACTAGAAGTTCAGACGAACAACAAAGCATATTTTACATAGCGTCGGAACGATTGAAAAACTATAATCCTGGCTGTTGGCGAAAAATTAGATAGGAAGTTTGTTTATCATAGGATTGTATTTCCGTCTGCTTTCCTTCAAACAACTCAACTTTCTTTTCTTCTCCACGACAAAAGCTTGAGTACAGGACTCAAGCTTTTGTCATTTCACTTATAATAATAAACATTTTCGATTTCCACCCAATCGGAGTTTTCTTCGACCCGCAATTTTCTGCAAAGCGATTTATGAACTCTTTAAACTCTGGAACTATGCTTTTCATTATATTTATTATCTCTATAGTATTTCTACTGCAATCCCAACTACCTAGACCTTTACTTATAAATCATACCGTTTTATATGAGTTATCGAAATTAATAACCTTATGGTCTTTTATGGGTTCCCTGGAAATGGAAAAATTGTCAGGTATATGATATTTCGACTCTCCATCAATTACTATTTGACTAAGTATCTCTCCAAGGATACTAGCATACTTAAATCCATGCCCAGAAAAGCCGCCGGCAATTAAAACATGGTTGTTTTCCGGGTGTCTGTCAATGATAAAATGTTTGTCTGGCGTTTTGGTAATCATACAAGCCCTTCCATAATTTAATTGACCTGAAAGACCTGGTAAGAACCTCTCCACAAATTTATTTAAATCCTGTTTATCGTTATCATATTTTCCAAAATCCTGTTCCAGCAAATCCGGAACAATATTTCTTTCTGAGTCGTTCCGTCCTATTTTAACACCATTGCCTGTAATATCCGGAAAACCATAATACTTGTGACCTTCATAGCAAAAATAAAAACTTGGAAGAAAAGGGTACTTATAAAGTAACTCGTCAGTACTATACCACCCCAAAGTTTTGCGGACTGTTTGTATTGGAAGTTTTAGTGATGATAGTAACTCACCAATCCAAGCACCGACAGTAATAATTACTTGCTCCGCATAAAAAGTTTCTTTAGCTGTCTTTATCCCAACTCCGTTTTCATGGAATTCCAACGAATTCACCTTTGTGTTCTCTAATATTTCCGTGTTATATTTTAATAACTGTTGTCGATAAGCTAAAATGCATTCTTCATTTAAAAGGGCGCCAGATGTATGTTCATAATAGCCCTTAAAATGATCAGGCAATTCAAAACCAGGCCACTGTTTTTTTATTTTTTCGGCAGTGAACTCTTCTAATTCCATGCCAAAAGTTTTGGCATTTTTTACTGTTTCTTGGATAAATTGAGCATCACTTTCACCGACCATTAAAGTTCCAGTAGGGATAAACAGCGTTTTCCCTGATTCTTTTTCTAACTGATGCCAGTTGGCTTGTGCTTTTAATGCTAAATCTACATATTCTTCACCTTCTCCGACTGCATGACGGATTAATCTTGTTTCTCCATGATGACTGCCCTTATCATGAGGGGGATTATGGGTGTCGATTAACAGAACATCAATTCCGGTCTTTGCTAAATAGTAGCCAGTTGCCATCCCAACTGAACCAGCTCCAACAATCACTACACTATATTTATTTTCCATTCTTATTACCACCCCTTTATTTAAGAAGAACAATTTATTAATTAGACTTTTTCTTAAAATTGTTTTGGATTAAAAATCCTTATATTAAACTTAGTCGAACAATTTAGCCCTCTACTTTATATTCCGCCTCAGATAGAGCGCCTTCATTTCCAACCAATGTCTCTATCAGTACATTACGACCGGTACGATAAACATTTTACTATGCTAATGTTCGGTTGATTCAGTAGATATTGACCTGACTAGACTTTATAGCCGTACATCTTTATATATTGATACTATTTTTGAATTGCCTTTCTGGCTAAAGAAAAAGCAGAAATATCATGGGTGGTACTTCCTTCAGTTATTAGCTGACTTAGTATTTCTCCTAAAACACTACTAATCTGAAAACCTTTTCCGGAATAGCCACCCGAAAAATAAACATGAGGAAATTCAGGATGTTGATCAACAATAAATTGTTTGTCGGGAGTATTTGTTATCAAACAGGCTTTCCCTTTTTTAAATTTTCCTGACGCTTTTGGTAAAAATCTATCTAAGAATTTTCTTAAATCTCCTTCGTCACTAGCGTATTTGCCAAAATTTTGTCTCATTAGATCCGGGTTGATGTTCCTTTCAGAATCTGTTCTACCAAGCTTAACTCCACTCCCATTTATATTTGGGAAACCGTAATAAAGTTGATTTTCAAAACTAAAATGAAAACATGGAAGTTGTGGATGTTGAAAAGCCAAATCATTGGTTTCAAACCAAGCAAAAGTTTTACGTACTGGTTGTAAAGGTAAACCTAATGAATAAAGAATTTTCCCCGTCCAAGCTCCTGCACAAATAAGCACTTTGTCAGCATGATATGAGTTTTCTTTGGTATTTACAGTGACCCCCTGGGTAAAAAAGTCAATAGATTTAACCTCGGTATTTGTTAGCAGCGTCGCCTTATTCTTTGACCTGAGCTCCCTATAAGCATATATACATTTTTCATTAAGAAGTGCGCCGGATGAAAATTCAAAACAACCCATAAAATGATCTGGAATTGAAAATCCTGGCCAATTCATATTAATTTCATTCGCATTTAATACCTCCAGCCGAGAATACATACTTCCTTCTTCAATATTTTTCTTCATATAAAACGAATCGGCTTCTCCTACTGATAATGTTCCAGTTGGAATAAATAATGTGTCTTCTAGTTCCCTTTCAAGATTAAGCCACAATTCTTGCGCCCTTTGGACGAGCGGAACAAAATGTTGTCCCCCTTTAGAAGAAACATGAGTAGCATGTCGAATCATTCGCGTTTCTCCATGATGACTCCCCTTCCCATGTGGAGGATCAAATGCATCGATTAGTAACGTATTTACACCTTTCTTCGACAAATAATACCCTGCCGCCATTCCAACAGACCCCGCCCCAACAACAATCACACTATAATTTCTGTTAACCATCTTACCATTCCTCTCATAACTCATTCGATTACATCACTTTTGGTTACTCTAGGATGTTTTATCCAATTCATATTGAGCTAATGCTTCTTCTTTCTCCTCTTTATTCAGTTTATAGATACCAATTCCCGTATAAGCCAGAATACCGGCTATCACAGGACAGCCATAGCATAGTACACACCATATCGCATAACCATTGCTTCCATAAATAGAAACACCTAATGTACTCACAAAAAAGACACCTGCTGAACTCCAAGGCACTAGAGGCCCAATCACTGTACCGGCATCCTCTAAACTCCTCGACAGTGTTTTAGCAGCAATTCCAGCTTTTAAAAATGATTTTTTGAACATTTCCGGTACCATGAGAAATCCAATGTAAGAAGTTCCAGAAAAACAAAATAATAAAAATTGTGAAAGCAGTGTTATCATCACGAGAGACCCGCGTTTTCTAACCCTATTAGTCAACGGGTATAAAGCCTTTTTAAAAAAGCCAGCCTCACTGATAATAGCCGTATACGCGTAACCACAATATATAATGATTATCACACCTAACATTGATACAAAGCCGCCACGATTGAGCAACGAGAGTGTGTCCGAAGATATTTGATCTGGACTTACACCTGGAACCATGCTGGCTTCAAAACCATTTAAAACCGCATTAACCCCATCTACCAAAGAAAAACCTTGATAAACTACACCAATGATTAATGCTATAAAGCAAGACAAAATCATAATTGGAACAGCAGGTTTTTTTAATACAGCCCCGGCTAGGATAATGACGAATGGAACCAGTAATAAAAGATTCCAGGAATAAATATTTCCCAAATCATTCACGAGGCTTAAATCATTAACAGCGACATCTTGGGTTGAAACATTTACACTCTTCCCAGCAATAAAAAAAACGACAAACGAAATAATTGTAGCGGGAAAAGTAGTCCATGTCATGGATTTAATATGTTCATAAATATTTACTCCACTAGTCAACGAAGCTAAATTCGTTGTTTCCGACAAAGGAGACATTTTGTCACCGAAAACCGCTCCGCAAATAATAGCTGCTGCCGTTATATCTAAAGGAGCACCTAATCCAGCAGCTATGCTTATCAGTGCTACGCCTGCTGTACCACCAGACCCCCAAGAACTCCCAGTTAAAGTTGAAAAAATCATACAAATGACAAAGGAAGCTACGAAAATGTATTCTGGTTCAATAATTTGCATTCCATAGAAAATCAACATTGGGATCGAACCGCTGAAAATAAATGTAGCTATAATCATCCCTATTATCCAAATAAGTAAAATAGCAGGAGTGGCTCTCATAAGACGCTCGCCTATGGCCATTTCTAATTCACTCCATGTGTAACCCAGTCTCCTGGCCAATAATCCTGCGCAAGCAGCTGATGCTATTAACATAATTGCAACATTAAGGTTAAAAATAAAAAAACCACCGAAAACAAAAATAACAATAAAAGAAAGCGCAAACATTGACTCCGTGAATGTTGGTTCTCTTTTCTGCATAAAAATCCTCCTTTAATATTTGATTCATTTAAAATGTATAAACCAAATTTTGACTAATACAGTAAAGGCACGACCTACAACTTTTTGATCTTAGATGGAAGATTTAATTATTTGGCCCATGAAGCTAACATCCAGCCATTATCATTTGTCGTTGGTTCAACTATCTTAAGTCTTTCTTCAAACTCTACTTAAAGATTTTTATTATTATATAAATCAGAACATAATTAGATTCTGATTATTTTTATATTTGGAAAAGGTGAAAAAAAGGACCACTCAGGTCTTTTTATATGCTACCTATGACAAGTTTTTGAACTAGAAAATATATAACTAAAAACTTTTAGGGAGGTCTAAGCTGATGGACTATTATACGCTCAGATTTGGAGACAAATATCTAGGGCTTGGTTTTATTAAGTTTAGGATTATAAACAACTCCACTTAAGGAAGGATTCACTAGAGTCGCATAAATATTAAAATAAAATGAGTCCATTGCCGGTAATCTAAAATTTGGTTCCAGGAATAAAGGAATTTTTTATAATGAAAACCTGCTTTATTCTTTTCTAATCACCTCATAGTGATACCGTTTAGACATAGTTGTTAATTAAATTATGAAGTTTTTTTTATAATAACCTATCGCTTTTTATTTTTCAATAAATTCTGTATTTTATTTATAATAGAAAAATTTAATAGGAGTTATTCAGTATTTTTATAAACTGATTACCAACCAAGTAGCTTTCTGCCACACACTTAGACAGAGAGCATCCAACAACAAAAATTTATTATCCTAAAAAATCAGGATGCTATATCTTCTAAATACATTCAGCAAACTTCCCCATCTCTTGTGCGTAATTGGTATTAAGAGATTTCGTTCGCGTACAAAGGGATTTTTCCTCCGTCACATCCTTGCTATATCCAGACAGTTTTTCGAAATACGGCAAATATACATACAAAGTTGGATAGCTTCTTCAATTTTCTCACCTCTGTTTGGTAATTCGCCATAGCTGCAAAAGCCTACGAAATTTTTGATAAAAAGGAAGATGGAAATATCAAAGTAATTTTGAAACCATAAGAAAAATAAGAGCCGTACGAACTTTTTTTAGCGTGCGTCTCTTATTTTTCCATTTTTTATTGGTAAGTTCGTTAACCTATCAATCCCATCTACCCGCTTCTTATAATGCAAATCATCTTCAGCCACTCCGGTAAACTTTTCATACAAGCTAAGGCCACTTAACCCGACTTTTCGACATAGGATACCCATGCATCAGATGTAAACCTTTCATCCCTAATCATTTTTGTTAAAATGGCTTTAGTCAGTCGTTCATCCGCGGTTGGAATGTTACAATCCATTTCGTCAGCATTAGTTATACCATATTCGTCTAACGTTTCCATGTAATCTGCATCAACAAAGCCCACTTCATAAAAACATTCAGCGAACTCCACCATCTCTTTTGCATACTCGGTATATAAGAGATGTTGTTCACTTACAAAGGGGTTCTTCCCGTCCGTCAAACCATTGTTATCTCTAGACAGTTTTTCGAAGTAAGGTAAATACGCATACAACTTTTGATAGTCCTTCAATATTGTCACCTCAGCCTTGGTAATCGGTTTTGTCACGATTAATTTGATAAGGACCTTCTCGAGTTCAAAGTAATAGCAAAGAGCAATCTAAGCAGGTCTACCCGACCTGCTTAAAAGGTTTTATTTTATATCCAATGCTCGCTTTAAGTCCTGAATTAAATCCTCCACATCTTCAATTCCAACCGCATAACGAACCAATCCTTCCGGTATCCCTAGTGCTTTTCTTTCTTCAGGTGTACATTCTACATGGCTTGTGGTTCTGGCAGGTCCTACGGTTGTTTCAACTGAACCAAGATTTGCTGCACGGTTTGCATATTCCAATTTTGGTAATACTTTTCGGACGGTATCCATTCCACCTTTGAGAGCAAAACTTAACATACCACCAAAATTACTCATTTGCTCTTTTGCAATATCGTGATTTGGATGGGTTTTAAGCCCTGGATAGTATATTTCTTCGACTAAGTCGTGACTTTGTAAATAGGTCGCAATTTTCATGGCACTTTCGCACTGTCTTTTCACTCTTAAATCTAGTGTTTTCATTCCACGTATCATTAAATAGGCTGCCATCGGGTCCATTGTTGCACCATTAATTTCTCTGTAATGATAGATTGGCTCCACGAGTTCGGCTTTTCCGCAAACCACACCACCTAGTGCGTCAGCATGCCCTCCCAAGAATTTTGTTGCGCTGTGAATAACAAGATCAGCGCCTAGTTCCAATGGATTTTGGTTAATTGGTGTTGCGAATGTATTATCAACAAATACGAGAGCACCTGCTTCGTGACCTGCTTTGACCATTCGTTTGATGTCTGTGATTTTCACTGTTGGATTTGTCGGACTCTCTAAATATAAAATTTTACATCCTTTTGCTACTTCTCTTTCAATTTGTTCGTGATCTCCTGTGTCGCATAACTCTACCTCGATATTTAACTGCGGTAAAAACTCTGAAAATATCTTATTTGTGCCACCGTATGTATCTTTGATCGATACAATACGGTCACCTGGTCTTAAATAAGTAGCTAGCGAATTACTTATCGCTGCCATCCCAGTTGAAAAACTTGTGGAATCCTCGGCGCCTTCTAGTATTTTCACCTTATCTTCAAACGATTGGACAGTCGGATTGGTGTTCCTTCCGTAAATATGCCCTTCTTTATTTCCAATTGCTACATCATACCATTCGTCTATATCATCATAGTTATAAGCAACACTAAATACGGTCGGCACTTGGGTTGCACCGTGTACTCTATATTTCTTTTCCCCAGCCCATACCGATTTAGTCGCTTTTTTCACATCTTTATTTGTCATATGTTCACCCCGTAAATTATTTTTTCATATATAAATCTCTTGGGAAGTTTGCCAATGTCTCGCATCCATTATCGGTAATTCTGATTGTTTCACTTATCTCGCACCCATAGTTTTCATACCAAATACCGGGGATAAAATGGAAGGTCATATTTGGCTCGATAACTGTTTTGTCACCATTTCTGATACTGACTGTATGCTCGCCCCAATCAGGTGGATAACTTAGCCCAACTGAATACCCTAATCTCGAATCTTTGATTATCCCATGTTTTTTAATTGTTTTTCTAAATACTTCTTCTATTTGTTCACTCGTCATACCAGGTTGCGTACAGTGAATGACCTCTTCTATCCCATAGTTAATTACTTTTGATAAATCTAGTAACTTATCATTCGCTTCGCCTAACACCATTGTTCTCGCCATTGGGCTATGATATCGCTTATGACACCCAGCTATTTCGATGATAACGGGATCATTTTTCTTGTATCTTCTTTCCGACCATGTCATATGAGGCGCTGATGTTTCCTCTCCAGCAGGAATTAATGGTACAATAGCACTGTAATCGCCCCCGAATTCTTCAAAACCCTTTATTTGGGCTCGCATAATTTCAGCTGCCACGTCACACCCACGTGCTCCCACGTTAAGACTTTCATATCCTACCTGCATTGCTTTTTCTACTATTTTCGCTGCTTTTTTCATATAATTAATTTCTTGATCGGACTTAACTAAACGAACCCAGTTGACTAAAACACTGGCATCTTCAATTTTCGTTTCCGGCAGCATCCATATAAATTCTTTATAAAATCGTGCAGAAAAAAAGTGCGTTTCCATCTCAACTCCAACCGTTTTTTGTTCAACATTTCGTTTGATTAGAAAATCCGCTACAAAGTGCATGGGATGTTTAAATTCAGATTGTACGTAATCATCACTGTAGGGAACGATACTTTCTTCTTTTAACCAGGACGTTAATTTCGCACTATTTGCATCCATTTCCCTTCCAATCCATGTGGGATCATCTTCATCGATAGTCAAAATGATAAACTGCGGCACATAAAACGACCAAGCATTATAACCGGTTAAATAATTCATGTTCGAAGGGTTCGTGATAATTAATACTTCAATTCCCCTTTCTTGCATTTTTTGCTTTGTGCGGTTGATTCTCATCTTATATTCATCAATCGTAAAATCCATTCGACTCCCCCCTTTACTAATTTTATTAAATCAGGAAGTCCTCTATGATCTTTTTATCCGTCATATTTGTCAGGGACAAGAGGGACAGGGCCCTTGTCCCTCTTATTTTAAAACGGATCAAGCTTGCTCATTTTGTCTCGCAAACGATCTTCCGCTTCTTTTCTTTAAAATACTTTATATCTATTTTCACTAATTTCTCTTCACTAGTAATCACAGCCGAAAATTTATGCGAAAAAGTGTATAATAGAAGTAGTATAAAAAAAGTTAGGGGATTACAATGAAACTAATTGCTACAGACTTAGATGGTACATTATTAAACAAAAAAGGCGAAGTTAGTGCTGAAAATGCAAAAGCGATTCGAATGGCAATGGATCGTGGAATCAAATTTGTGGTTGCAACTGGGCGATCTTATGATGCTGCAAGTAAACCACTTCAAGAAGTTGGATTATCGTGTCCAATTATTTGTCTAAATGGTGCAAATACCTATTCTTTGAATAAAGAACTGCTAAGAAATGCCCCGATGGATTTAACGGTTTCTCGCAAAATTCAAGCCATCTGTCGGAAAGAAGACGTGTATTTCGAATTATTCACAAATAATGGAGTCTATTCAACTAATAGAGAACACTTTATGGAAGTGATGGTAGACATTTTGACTTCAACACATCCAAATTCCTCTGAAGCGGAAATTCGAATAGCTGCTGAGCAACGTTTTCAGAATGAACGGGTGCAATTCGTACATAATTATGATGATTTATTTTCAATGGATGACATTGAAATATATAAAATCCTAGCTTTTTCTCTTGAAAAAGGGAAACTAAGCAATGTACGTAGTCAACTAGATAAGGAAACAGAGCTTGCAATAACTTCTTCTGGCGACATTAATCTTGAATTTAACCACCCCGATGCTCAAAAAGGAATTGCTCTTGCAAATCTAGCAGATAGCATGGGAGTACGAATGGAAGATGTGATGGCGTTAGGAGACAACTTTAATGATGCATCGATGCTTCAAATGGCTGGAATCGGTGTTGCAATGGGTAATGCTGTTGATGAAATCAAAGAACTTTGTTCGCACACTACCAAATCAAATAATGATCATGGGGTTGCTTTTGCTATCGAACAGATGTTGAAGAAAGTTAGTTTGTAATATAGAACTTACAAAATCCTGTCTTCCCACATACCAACCTAAAACAAAAAATCACCATGCGAACGCTCACATGGTGATTTTTTCATTTCCTAACAAAACGAGTCCTTCGATTTCGGTACAGATAATCCAAACAGTGGTCTGAGATAAAGTGCTAAAAATGTTCCTGCCAACGCTAAGATTCCCCAGACATATCCATGGAGACTGAACGAGGCGATTCCGCCGAAGTATGCACCGATATTACAACCGAATGCAAGACGAGCGCCATAGCCCATTAATAGGCCTCCAATAATAGAAGCTGCTACATTTTTCAGGTTTATTTTCGTGAATTTGAACAACCCGCCTGCTGCTGAAGCAAGGAATGCCCCTAGAATAACGCCGAAGTTCAATACAGTTGTTGAATCTGCAAAAATGGATGACTGCAATGCTTGTGCGCTTGCACCTTGCCAATAACCCCAAGATGCAACATCGATGCCGAAGAACGTGGCGATTTTAGAACCCCATAATGCGAAAGCTGAAGTGACACCCCATGGTGTACCACGGGTCATTAATGTCACTGCATTCAGAACAGCTAAAGCAATCGCTGCTGCGAACAATGGCCATGAGCCACGGAAAATCCGCTTCCAGCCATTTGCAGATGGTTTAGGTGCCATTCTTGGTGGACGCTTCTTTTTTTCTACAGCTAACGTGATCCACGTGATGATACCAAACAGCAAGATTGATATGGCCCAGGCACCACCATAGCCAAGTCCTGTTGAGGTTGCTAGGGAAATGGGTTCGAATGCTGGCATCTCTTCTGTCCAGAATGGTAGATGGTAGGCTCCTATTGTTGCGCCAACGATAAAGAATAATAGCGTGATAAACATGACGGTGCGTCCGCCACCGACTGCGTAGAGCGTACCAGATGCACAGCCTCCACCAAGCTGCATGCCTATTCCAAATATGAAAGCACCAACTACAAGGCTAACTCCAACGGGCGATACATAACCGGAAACGCCCCCTCCAAAAAAGGAGTAACCGAATGCTAGAATCGGAGCGAATAAGGTAACCGCTACTGCCAGCATTAACATGTGTGAGCGTAGTGCCTGCCCGTTTCCTACAGACATCAACCTACGAAATGCCGATGTAAAGCCAAAGCGTGCATGGAATAAGGTGTAACCAAGCAACAATCCAATGACGAGCAGTATTGGCTGCGTAATAGCTTGTGTGGCCAGTAGATAAATAAACAATATTGCACCAACGACTAACCCACCAATGATTAAGCGCGTTTGTGGACTGTTCAGTTCAGTATTTTCCCGCTGAACGGGATCTTTCACTTCATCTATTGGTTGAACATTTACTGGTGACATGTAAAACACCCTTTCCTGATAAAAATAGTCGGAATTACTTTATAATAATGGTTAGTTGTTGACATGTCAAAGGAATAATTTTGAAGGGATTGTTTTACCCGCAATCATTATATCGTTTAGAACCAAACAAAAACGAGGATTGTCACTTGAGTTATAAATGACCATCCTCGTTTTTTGTGAAAAATAAGCAACTGGACCGAGACATCTGTCCCCCGGTCACACTAATTTAAGGGTTGTGCCTAGTAGTGTGTTTGCGCCGTTTTCGATGTCTGTTGGTGCGGCGTATTCTTTAGGGTTGTGGCTGACTCCGTTTAGGCATGGGATAAATATGAGTCCTGAGTTCATGATTGTGGATAGTGAGTTGGCGTCATGATTCGCACCACTAGCCATCACGTGATAGCTCATATCTATTTCTTGGCAAGTTTCTTCAGCTGCTGCTAAAACTATTTCTGATAAGTCAGATGGATGTTTTTCAACGTTCGGTTTAATCGTCACATTATGATTTTGACGCGCATAGTTTGAAACCTCTTCTGTTATATCATGCATCGTCTTGATATTTGTTCCTCTGACTTCCAGAACAAATTCTACTTTCCCTGGCACGACATTAGGTAAGTTCGGATGGACAAATAATTCTCCTACTGTCCCCACATTAGGAGGGCCATATGATTTAACAATCTTTTCAAAATTTAATAATACGTTAGCCGTATGTGTTAAAGCATCGTCCCGCTCAGTCATTGCCATCGTCCCAGAATGAGCAGACTCACCGTGAACGGTCACATCTAATCGTTTAATACCAGCAATCGTATTCACAATACCAATATTTATATTATCTTTTTCTAACGTTTTTCCTTGTTCAATATGGAGCTCAATATAATCACTATATTGATCAACATTCACCGTATCCTTGACTTGCTGAAGCGAAAAAGGCGTTCGTTTTAACCTGTCAATAAAATCATCATTAAAATCAATCATGCCACAAAATGCCCGACTGCCAAACGTACCCCCCAATATATTGGCCTCTTCACCACGAAAAGATACAACTGTGACAGGTCGCTTTAATTCCGCATGATTTTCAGTTAACGTCATTAATACTTCAAGTCCTGCCACGACACCTAGCGCACCGTCATATTTCCCACCATCTTTGACAGTATCTAAATGCGAGCCAATCAACACGCCTTTTTCACCCTCTGGACCTATTGTACCGAAGACATTCCCAATTGCATCACGGTACGTTCTTATGTCATGAGCTTCACATTTATCAATAAACCAGTCGAGTGCCGCTTCTTCTTGTTCTGAATAAGCCAAACGTGTAACACCTTCTGATTCGGAAGTAATTTGATTCACTTCATCCAACATAGTCATTAATCTTTGCTTATTTATTTTCATTGATCATCACAATCCTTCATTAATAATTCGGTTTAACAAATTGACCTCTATTATTCTCTACAACACCATGATCATGGGTATAAACCATTTCACCTCTAACAATAGTCGCCTCAATGCGATTATTTACCGTATGCTCATGAAATGGTGAGACATCAGAAATCGAAATAAACTCATTCTCATCAATTTGCCATGATCCACGATTATGAATAACTGTAAAATCGGCATCTTTACCTTGCTCAATAGACCCTTTATTGTTCAAGTTAAATCTTTGAGCTGGAGCGAGTGCCAACAATTCTGCAAATTTACTTAACGTAACCTTTTTTTCACCAATCAAATAATCAAAAAGTAATGGAATCATAATTTCCAAACCAGGGGATCCTGATTTTGCTTTAAAAATATTGTCATCTCCAATTGACTTATCCTTTTTTTGCCAAGGCGCATGGTCAGACGTGATAAAATCGATACCTCCACTAAGTAACTGTTCTTCTAATTCTTTCAACTCATTCGGTTCCCTTAATGGAGGGTTAATTTTTGCTTTTGGACCAAATTTCTTCAAATCTTCAGTCGTTAATAACAAATAATTATAGCAAGTCTCAGCGGTCACATTCGTTCCTTGTGCTTTAAACCAATTAATATATTCAAGACTTTTCGCATGACTAACATGAACGATGTGCAACTTCGCATGTGCCCATGAAGCCATATCTAGCAGTTTGATTACAGCTGTAGTTTCCGTAACAGGTGGCCGAGTCAAGTTATGATAAATAGATTCAACACGATTTTCTCGCTTGGCATCTTCAATATAACGTGTTAATAATTCATCATTCTCGGCATGGAAAGCTACGATTAAATCTCGGTCTGCAGCTTTTCTCATCGTTTCCAATATATCAGCATCTGATATTCTCGGAAATCGATAAGGATCTGTCTCAAATGTTGAAAGTTTAAATCCTACCACACCGCCATCAGCTAATTCATCAACGACAGCCGCACCATTTTCTTTCGGAACTGTACCCCATAAGGCAACATCGATAACAGCTTCTTTAGAAATCGTATCAATTTTCTCTTTCAGTATATCCTTATTTGTTACAGGTGTTGGTAAATCATAAGGCATATCGATAAAGAGTGTTATGCCGCCTTTTGCTGCTGCCATTGATGCCCGATGAATCCCTTCATTTGGATTACTATAGCAATGCACGTGCGTATCGATAAACCCTGGGAAAATATAATCCTGTCCAAAGTCATCCACCGTTTCCGCGTCTAGATGACCTTGTATTTTTGAAACCTCTACTATTTTGCCATTGGTAATACCAATTTCTCCTAAAAAATTTTCCTCTGGTGTCACAATATAACCTCTTACTACTTTTTCAACCATCATCTTAATCCTCCTTCGTTGCTTTGTTACATCCTTATATTGATACTTCGCTATACCCTTACTTTGTCGCTTTATTAATTCCTGCCATAATGACTAATCCTAAAAATGAGCCAATTAACCCGTAAACGACATACATACTTGTTCCTAATCCGTGAGCAATTGCCGAACCTGATATCCCCATAACAATGCTAACGATTCCTGCACGATTATCAAGAACGTTTTTATCTTTAAGGATAAACCCACCAATTATAGGAACCAGTAATGCCGATACCGAATAAGCAAACGATGCGACTATCCAACCTAAAGCTTGTGGATAGAAAATTGCCAATGACGCGGCAATGGTAAGCACAACAACAGACACGATTCTAGAAATAGACAAGAGCTTCTTTTCTTTAACATCAGGGTTAATGTGATTTGTGTAAATATCTTTTGTAATCGTTACCACTACTGATTGAACAGCACTACTTAACGTAGACATAATCGTCGCAACAATAAATACTGAAAACATAATTAAAAACCAATCAGGGGTTTGCATTAAAAACCAGCCTGTTGCATTTTCTGCATTCCCTAATGAAGGATTAAGTGAACGAACAGTCAGACCAATCGTTGAAGACCAAAACGTTGCAATGGCAAATAGAACAGCTGTTATACCTATAGCTTTCTTGGCATTTTTGGCATTATTTGCTGAATAAATGCGTTGATAAAGCTGCTGGTTCGTTAAGTTACCAGGCATCACACCAAAAATCCAAAATAACACCGTCCCCATTCCAACACCTACTAATCCTTTAGGGAAGTCAGATATTTCACTTGGTGTGTTCGACATGATCGTTTGAAAGCCATCTCCCATATTTAACGCCATGAAGAAGGCGATAACCGCACCAATTGCCATAGCACAGCCAAAAATAAAGTCAGTCCATGCAACCGATGTCATTCCTGCTGGCAATACAAACGCCAAACTAATAATCGCAAATATGGCTACCATTAGCGATGCATTCATACCTGTGATAGTTGCAAAAATTTTCCCGAAACCGACCAATTGCGTAATCATCCAGCCAAACGGAACAATTAACGTACACAGAATTGTAAGAATCGATAATACTGGATTGCGTCCATAAATGTCTCTGATAATATCTGGCATTGTTTCAAATTCACTATTTCTAAGCCATTTAGCCATAAATAAAAATGGGAGAAATCCTATCATTGTTAATATCCCATATGTTAAAGTCGACCAACCACTTGAATAGGCAGTCCCTACAAGACCAACAATAGTTCCACCACCCATAACAGTAGCAAATTGCGTACCAACTTGTACATATAGCGGTAAGGCTCTACCTCCGACATACCAGTTTTCAATTCCTTTATTTTTTCGTCCTAAAAAATAAGAAAAAGTTATTATACTCAAAAGCACAATCGCAATCGTTATGAATAAAATTAGATTTGTATTCAAGCTAAATCCTCCTTTAATATTGATTTTGTGTTTAGAATGATATATTATGATGAATATTTAGGCAAACCTGACATCTTATATAATGAGACATAAAAGAAGGAGTTGTTGATATGAATTATAAAATTCTCCACTTATTTCATACACACGGAACACCATTACATATTGATCTAATATTGAGTGAAACAGATGTGCCAAGAAGCTCACTCTATCGACAAGTCAAAAAGTTAATTGAAGCTGGATTAATAGAAACTGTTGGGAAAGGGATGTATGCACCAGGATGGTTAGCTGATGAAATTTCAAGAGTCAAAAGGGATTCACTTGATCCATTAATTAAAGCATCCTTACCGATTATGCAAGAAATTAATAAAGATAGTGGGGAATCCGTTAATTTAACGGTTGTTAATGGGACAAAAGTAAGAGTGCTTGCCCATTTCGAAAGTATGCATAATTTGAAGTTTTCCTTTGTAGAAGGACAAATATTGGATATTTTTAAAGGCGCCTCATCAAAAGTATTATTGGCCAATTTAGAAGAAAAACATCGCCAATTCCTGATTGAATACAACCTCACACCCGAGGAAGGAAAAGCATTAAATCAAGAAATAGAACACATTAGAAAAGCCGGATACTCCATCACCAATTCAGAAGTCGATGATAACGCAATTGGCATATCAGTTCCCATTCTTAGCGGGGGAAAGTACATTCTCGGTGGACTTTCAATCGCAGGACCAGCCTTCCGGATAAAAGAAGACAACATCAACACCTATATCGAAAAATTAAAAGAAGGAGCAATCGACATCGCACTACATTTGGAATAGATCGAGGGGGAGGTTGAGACCACTGAAAAAACTACTATTAAAACACATAATTCTGGAACTACGCAACGTTTCTTTGAGGTTCAATAGTTTTGGCTTCCAATTCCAAAAAAGGTTTTTCTCTCCATTCAAACAAAAGTTGTTTTTTTCTTAGACGGCTTAACTAACGCAATTACTAGTTAATCCGTCTAAGTTAAAAAATGAAATTGTTCTTTATCTAATAACGTTTATTCAACTTTTTTACAAACCTACACTTTTAAGATATTTATTATTCTGGATGAAAAATGTAGGAAATAACTCAAACGCTATTCTCCAAGTCGGTATTCTCTATAAAATCAATAAAAGCTTTAACAATACTTAACTTTAAAGCATCCTCGTGGTAAAACATCCACGTCTTTCGGATGATTGGCTTTCCATTTTTCATTTTAATCATGATTTTGTACAAATCTTCTACGTCATTTAAAATCATACTTGGTAATATAGCATAACCTAATCCGTTTAAGACCATTTTCTTACATGTATCTGCTTTATCGACTTCAATGTTGACTAATGGTGGTGCTGTAAAGTTTTCGGACCACCATCCATCTATGGAAGCCTTAAGTTGGGAATCAGTGTGATAATCAATTCTTGGTTGCTGAGGAAGATTTCGAATATCAATCTCTTCTTTGGAAGCGATACAAATATTCTCCTCAAATAACAATCTTTTTTGACCCTTCCAGTTGTAATCTCCTTTAACAAAACCAATATGTACATTTTGATTTGTGATTAGTTGAGTAACATGACTACTAAAGCCAGTCGTCACCTTAAATTCAATTTTGGGATATTGCTCCTTGAATAATTTCAAAAGATTTGGCAGCTTATAATCTGTAAAAAAATTAGATACGCCTAATCTTATCGTTCCTGCAACGTTTCCCTCCATATTTAGAACATTTTCTTTCATTTTTTGAATGGTTAGTATCATATCTTCAGCGCACCCAGCTAAGTACTCACCTTGAGGGGTGAACTGTACTCCCCTTCTACCTCTGTTCACAATCTGAACGCCAAATACCTTCTCCAATTGCTGCAAGCGATTAGTCAAAGCTGGTTGTGAAATAAATAAATGCTGTGCTGCTTTTGTAATGTTTTTTTTATGGTAAAGCGTTTGTAGAATCATCCAATCTCGCTCATCCAACTAAATCTCTCCTTTAGGTATAATTAATATTTATATATAAACATAGTAATTCGATATTTTATTTATTTCTAAAAGTATACTATATTTGTTATAGCATGCTAACTATGTGGTAGTGATTTTAAATTTATTTTGTATTTATATAGTAGAAAATAGTGAAAGAAGGATAGTAATGGATGAAAAAAAAGGTACGTTGCATTTTATTCGATTTATTATAATAAGTGGAATAGGGGGATTTCTACTCTCCCTTACAGGTCTCCCTATTGGATGGATGATTGGAACACTTCTAGTCGCAACCTTTCTGTCTATCCTACATCCTAGCCTTTTGAAGACTCATTATAATCAAAAAGGTTTACCAAAGTATTGGTTATATATTGGACAATGTATATTAGGTATTGAACTAGGTCAAAAAATGAATGTTTCTGTTTTATATACGTTTCAAGAAAATTGGGTAAGCATTCTCATTATGCTTTTATTATCCATCCTTCTTTCCTTACTGACGGGCCTAGTTTTATGGAAGTTCAGTAAGCTAGATATGCTAACTAGCCTTTTTGCTTCTGCCCCTGGAGGACTATCCTCTCTTCCTAGCATCGCAGAGGAATTTGGTGCTAACACAGGTATTGTCAGTATTATTCAAACGATGCGCGTATTTATGGTCATCCTAACTATTCCACTAATTATGTCCTTATGGGTTGGTAATCCTAATAATTCGGGATCTAGCGCTACATTTTCTACTACAGCAACCGGGGTATTTGAATTAGAACACATTCTTGGGACAATTGTATTGGTGCTGATAGCCTGGCTTGGATTTTATTTGGGAAACTATTTAAAATTACCTGCTCCTTGGCTTGTCGGAAGTATGATAAGTATTGCTCTAGTAAAGTCCGTTAGTTCACTATATTTTGGTTATGAACTTGTAGCGTGGTGGCCGCAAAGCTTACTGATTGTTTCTCAAATTTTTATTGGCGCAAGTATTGGGTCTAGTTTCCAAAAGAATATGTTTAGAGGGTTAAAGAAAATTTTATTTATTTCATTTTTGAGTACATTTGGTCTTATTTTCTCTATATTTATATGTGCATATATTGTTTCCATTGTGACAGATATTACTTTTCCTACTTCTGCCTTAGCATTTGCCCCGGGTGGAATAGCAGAAATGACAACTACTGCCATTGTTCTTGACGCAAATTCAACATTTGTTGTTACAGTTCAAGTGCTCCGTTTGGTTGCTGTTTGTGTCGTTCTTCCTCCCCTGTTTAGATTCTTAAGCAATAGGGAGTTGAAACATAAAGCGTACGTATCAGCGTAGTCTTTGTCCAATTTAACAGTTATAATGATTCTAACAGGTAATTCATAGTTGAAATGAAAGGAGGGCTACTATTGAACACCTTTTATAACGGAAAAAAGCAAAACAGTTCCTATTATATAAAATCAAATGGAAGAAATGAAGAAATAGAAATTAATCGATTAACACTTAAATTAAAAAAAGTTATACAAGAATCAGCTGTTGAAAATAAAACCATTGTCTTTTTATGTATCGGTTCAGACCGGTATGTCGGTGATTCATTAGGTCCACTTGTAGGAACTATGTTACTAGATAGTCGTGTTCCATACCAAGTTTATGGAACATTAGAAGAACCAATTCATGCATTTAATTTAAAAGGAACAATAAAAGAAATCCATAAACAATTTAATAAACCTCTTATTATAAGTATTGATGCTTGTCTGGGTAATAAAGATCAAGTCGGTTATGTTGTTTTTAAAGAGGGGCCACTTGCACCAGGAAAAGCTCTTGAGAAAATGCTACCTGAGGTTGGAGATTATCATTTTCAAGGGATAGTAAATTATATCGATCCACTACCGACATCTCAATTTTTAAACGATACCCGGTTGTATATGGTTATGAACCTAGCAAAAATTATTTCAACTGTTGTTACAAAAATAGCAACTGTAGAAAATGTAGCAGAAGATGAAATCAATGCATTAGACAATGTCCGTCAATTAGATGATTTTAAATAACTAGAACCATCCCAATTCATTATGAATTGGGATGGAAGAATAATCGTTTATAATCTATTAAATAGCATTTGTTAAGAAGGCAACAATTATTATGGTTATAGAACACAATAAGGCCCATTTAATTGCAAATCGTTGAAGATCACCAATGTCTGTTTTGACCATCCCGACTAGTAGAAGAGTAGATGCTACAAGTGGACTTAGAAAGTGAACAGGTTGCCCTAATACAGAGGCTCTTGCAACTTCTAGAGCACTGACCTCGTAAGCAGATCCTGCCTCTGCTAAAATTGGCAAAACGCCAAAGTAGTATGCATCATTTGATAACATAAATGTTAACGGCATACTGGTTATCGCGACTATTGTCGGGAAGAAAGAACCTACAGATTCTGGTATTATTGCTATCAATGAATTTGAAATTGCGTCTACCATCTCTGTCCCCGAAAAAATGCCTGAGAAAATACCAGCAGCAAACACTAATATGACGACTGTTAAAGCATTTCCTGCGTGTGACGTAATACGTTCTCTTTGTTGTTCCAAATTAGGGTAATTTATCAAACAAGCGAGAACAAATCCAATTAAAAATAAAATGGAGGGAGACAACAATCCCATTATTAATATTGATATAATGGCTAATGTTAAGATTAAGTTAATCCACCTTAACTTAGGACGCTTAAGATCTTCTTGTAATGCAAAAGATGCAGCCGCCTCACTTACCTCAATAGAATCCTTTGAAACTTCTTCGACATTAATAATACCTATTCTTGCGCGCTCCTTTTTACCAAGAATATACGCTATAAAGAGAATTGATCCCATCCCCGCTAACATTGTTGGAATCATTGGAATAAAGAACTCATTTGCGTCCAGTCCTAAAGATGCAATGGCCCTTGTAGCTGGTCCTCCCCAAGGTGTCATACCGCTCATAATACTGACAGAAAGCATAGAAATAGTTGCGAGAACAAGTGGATTCATGCCTATACGAATATAGAGTCCTAACATAGCAGAAATTGTAATCATATGTGTAGTTGTTCCATCACCATCTAAAGCAACAGTCATTGCAATAACCGCAGTTCCAATAGCTATTTTAACAGGGTCTCCCTTAACAACTTTCATTACTTTATTGATAAGTGGATCAAATAACCCTGCGTCTATCAAAATACCAAAAAATAGAATTGCGAATAAGAGTAAAGCAGCTGAAGGAGCGACCTGTATAAGTCCATCCATCATCATATCTCCCAGCTCTAATCCGAACCCACCAAGTATTGCAAAGAAAATAGGCACTACCACAAGGGCTGTGACTGCAGACAATTTTTTTGTCATGATTAAATAAGTAAAAACTACGACCATCGAAATTCCTAAAAAAGTAAGAATAGCTAATCCCTCCCGTAAAGTAATCGCTTACAACATAAGCGAAAATGAATATTTTTTTAAAATAGTATTCAATCATTTCTGCTTGTTGAATCTATTTTCAGAATATTACAGGTGAATAAATAAGTAAAATATATTTTTTTTAATGTTTTCCCTAAAAAAAACTTATAATCGTTAAAATTAAACCATCTATAGTAACAAGATCTGTGACTTTTTTGTCTACCAAGGAAGTCACAATAGGATTCTAAGCAGTGGTTAGTAGAATATAAAAAGCATAAACCCTATTTTCATAATCAAAGGAAAATAGGGTCACTTTTAATTTGAAATAGGGTTATGTAACTTAAGTCATTTTCTTTTTAAATAGTTGAGCCATTATCTAAAAACTTAATAAAATTATTAACTGTAGAAAGTTGTAAAGAGTCTTTATTATACATTAACCAAGTATTTCTTAATACCGGATCGCCGTTTTTATAGGATAAACCGTACGTATATAGGTTATCAGAAGGTTGCAGACAAATTTCAGGCAATATAGCAATTCCCAAATCATTTTTGACCATTTGTTTACATGTTTCTTGTCTATCCGTTTCCATTGTAACAAATGGCGGTTCCGGAAACCTATCATGCCACCACTCATTAATTAGATTCTTTAATGAACTGTCAGTATTATAATTAATGAATGGAAGATTGAATAAATTTGTCATATCTACTTCTTTTTTAGAAATCAGGAACAGTCTTTCTTTATGTAATAATGTTTTTACTCCATACCAATCGTAATTACCACGCAGGATTCCAAGTTGCACACTTGAAGAATCAAGAAGATTCATAATTTCATTACTCCAGCCTGTATTCACGTTAAATTGCACATTTGGATAATTACTTGAAAAGTCTTTTAACATTTTAGGTAGTTTATATTGAGCAAAGTTACTTGATACCCCTATCCTTAAAGTTCCTTTCACTTCATCCTGCATATTTAACATATAATCCTTTGTTTTCTGTAATTTATTTAGCATATCAGCTGCATAGTCAGCTAAATGAACACCCTCAGAGGTAAATTCAATACCTCCTTTTATTTTAAAATATAAACTGGTTTCAAACTCTTTTTCTAAATTTTTAAGTCTGTACGTTAACGCTGGTTGTGAAATGTATAAGCGTTCAGCTGCGCGACTAATATTATTCTCTTCGTATAAAACTCTTATAGCGTTCCAATCTTTTTCATCCATGTTTTCAGCCCCCTATTAAATCTTTATGATTATAAGTTTTTTTTGGCATATAAACCAAAAAATATCTATTTTACTTATGATTATATTTATAATACTATACATTTAAAAGAAACGGAACTTTATTAGAAAAAAGGTGGTTATCGAAATGAAAGTGCCTGTTGTTGTTATGCGTGGTGGTACAAGTAAAGGTGTGTTTCTTGATTTCGAGAATATGCCAAATGATCGTTTGCTTTGGGATGATTTTTTATTGGATATTATGGGAAGCCCCGACCATAGACAAATCGACGGACTTGGTGGAGCAAATTCCTTAACAAGCAAGGCAGCTATTATCAAAAGGTCTGATTTAAAAGAAATAGATGTAGAATATACTTTCGCACAAATTAGCATTGAAAATCAATTAGTTGATTTTAAAGGGAATTGTGGGAATATCTCTTCTGCTGTAGGTCCTTATGCCATAGAGCAAGGGTTAGTTCCAGTTATAGAACCTATTACTACGGTTCGAATATTTAATACAAATACACAAAAGGTTATTATATCTGAAGTAGAAGTTGAAAATGGGAAAGTCAAAACAGATGGAATGTGCTCCATTCCAGGAGTACCTGGGAAAGGTTCGCCGATTTATCTTTCGTTTACAGATGCTGAAGGTGCAGTAACCGGAAAACTATTTCCTTCTGGGAATCCAATTGACGTGATTGAGACTTCTATGGGACCAATAAGTGTATCTATCATTGATGTTGCTAACCCACTTGTTTTTGTAAAAGCTCAAGATGTCGGTCTTATTGGGACTGAATTACCACATGAATTTACGCAAGAAAAGTTAATTGAATTGGAGGAAATTAGATCAATTGCAGCTGAGATTTGCGAATTTTCCAGCAAAGATGAGGCAACCATTAAATCACCCGCTGTTCCCAAACTTACTGTAATTGCACCTCCAATGGATTACATTGATACAACAGGTGTAGAAAGAAAAGCCTCTGATATAGAGTGTGTGATAAGAATGTTGTCTATGCAAAAACCACATCAAGCTCTTGCGATAACGGGGGCCATTTGTACAACTTCCGCAGCATTTTTAAAGGATACTATACTATCTAACATTGTAACAATTAATCAACATGTAGTTAGATTAGGACATCCTGCTGGCGTTATGGAAACTAAGGTTGATTTCATTGCAGGCCACCTAAGCGCTATAAAGGTAGTGCGTACAGCAAGAACGATCTTGGAAGGTTATGTATATACCAAAAGTAATTACGAGTATTCTACCATGTTAGCATAAGCCAGTTTATCTGATAGTTTATGGGTTTTTTTCAAAGTACAGATAAATACGGATTTACAACGTTGAAAGAAAAAAAGCCTAATTACTCAGTATTCTCAGTGAGTAATTAGGCTTGCCATTTTCAATAAAAGCGCTATTTTGTTTAACTTCACAATCTCTCTGGATTATAATTACTTTTTTGCCTTCTTTGTTTGGCTCTTCATTAAAATCTATGGCTCTAGAAAAAATTTAAACAAGGTTCTTGTCCATTTATCCTGGTGAAATAAGATGTAAAATATAGAAATAAATCTGTAGGGTTTCACTCTAAAAGGGTACCGCCAACATTAAGTTTCCTGTCCCTATGTTCTAATTTATATAGTCATTTGAAGAATATTGCAATTTAGATTTGTAGATGTCTTACTTGAGGACTTTCTTTGTTATCAGGTTAGATATTGCGAAGATTTTTCTCATGTTGGACATATTTACTAGATAGAAAATCAACTGTTTCTTGTGTTTCTCTCAAGCCTACCTGCATGCCATCGAACTTTTTCTCAAGCCGGTCAAATCGATTATCCATCCTCTTTCCAAGTCCGTCAAACTTTTTATCCGTTTGTTCCATGTGATGCTTCAACGTTTTTTCGGTTTGGTCAAAGTGAAGTTTCAATTGTTTTTCAGTTTTGTCATAGTGTTCTACCAACTGCTTATTGGTTTGTTCATAGTGATGTTGTAACTTTTTATCAATTTGCCCCGAATGAAGTTCCAATGCATTTAGAATTTCTTTTATTCCTGATTGTTCCATTATTTCCACCCCCAATTACGCCTATTATATTCTCTATTGTCGCTTTTGCAAAGAAGTATTTTTAGAAACTATTTTACTTCTATTAAAAACAAATACAACAGCAAGGTTTTCTAAATAAGCCTTATGATTTGTCCCTTTTACCATCCGCATTTCCTTTTAGAACCATACACGTACTAGTTGAATGGGCAACAAGACTTCCTTTTTTATCATATACATGACATTCAACTAAGCCAATTGTACCCCCTTTTTTTATAATTTTACTTTCAGCCCGAAGTTTACCTTCCCAAATAGGTTTCATGAAATTTAACTTTAATTCCACTGTGGTAAATAGTTCATCGTCAGCCAATGTGCTAAAAAAAGCATAACCCATAGCTAAATCAGATAAATCACATAGTATGCCCCCATGAAGTGTACCCATTGGATTGTGTAACTTTTCTGAGGCTTCCATTTCCAATACGGCCCTTCCTTTTTCCACCTCTATTATTTCTATGCCTAGTAATTGAGCTATTGGTGGTCCGGGAATGTCTCCAGTTAACATTTTGTTTAATTGTTCTAAGTGTTTCATTTTAGCTCACCCCTTAAAATTTTATTGCATTTGATTCAAGTTGTATCAATTTTAGAACGACCATTCTAAAATTATCAAAAAAAAGGCTAATCCAAGATCGACAGTGTGGTATCGATAATCTCTTCCATTTTTTGCTTGTCATCAGTGGTTTTTGCTAATACGCGTAATCCTACAAACGAATTATGGAAAAACTGGGATAGTCTTTCCGCATCATGATGGTTGGATATTTCTCCCGACTTTTGACCACGCAACAATAGCCCATACAGCAGTTTCTCTGTATTAGAGAAACTATCCATAACCTTTTCCCCTGCTTCTTGGTCATGCAAAGCCAACTCAACCGCTGTATTCACCGTCAAGCATCCGCTCGGTCGTTGTTCTTTTCGATAGATCGCCATCTCCAATAAACGCCTGATGGACAGCTTGACTGAATCCAGCGATTTTATTTGCTTCTCTATTTTAGCTTCCACCGTCTCGCTATAGCGTTCCAATGCTTTCATGTACAACGCATGCTTTCCTCCAAACGTATCGTAAATGCTTCTACGATGAATTCCCATGTGCGCTACCAAATCTTGCATGGAGGTTTTCTCATAGCCCTGATGCCAAAAAAGTTTCATAGCTCTATGTAATACGGCATTCTCATCAAACTCTTTGCTTCTAGCCATGCTTTTTCCTCCCTTACACAGCCTATACTATCATTTCTAGAATGTTCAGTAAAGAAAACAGTTTCGTGTTGTTCGACAACTGCACCTGCTTGCGGAATATGTAAATTAATTCATTCGCATTTAAAGTATTACTCCTGAGAAATCACCTTTTAATACTTCTATTTCATTCTGATTTTTACATGTGAAGGTTGCCATAATAGCTGTTCTATTATTTTTTTGCTTTTCGTATTTTTCAATTTTTACATCACATTTAATTGTATCATCTGTAAATACAGGTCTTAAAAACTCAAAATTCATATTACGAGCCAGTACGTTATAATCCCCACCAACTTTTGTTGGTAGAGTTGCTGTTAATAACCCTTGAACGACAAGTCTCCCCTTCTCATCAGGAGTAACATGATGTGAACCTTCATCACCTGAAACCTTAGTAAATAATTCAACTTCTTCTTCTGTAAAACTCCGTTCAAATGTAATCACATCACCTTTATTTAAAGACAATTTAATTCCTCCCTTATTAAATTCAGTTTATGTGTGACATATATCCAAGTGCTGTTGTTCCATATACACTTTTAAAATGTTTATTTAAATGTGTTAAATCAACAAAACCACATTCCGCTACTGCTGAATAAATATCTCCATTTTTTTCTATTAATTGCTTAGCACGTTCTATCTTGCAGTTAAGAAAGTATTGGTATGGTGAAATTCCAGTATGAGCCTTGAATAATCTGATGAACTGGAATTTTGATAATCCGAGCTCTTTACTTATCTCATCAAGTTTAAGTACTTTATCTAAGTTGGAATGAAGCATATCCTTCGCTTTTCTGATTAAAGCATTATCTTTCCTATTGTCTGCAGAAAAATCAGTTTGAATAAGGCTATCCGTGAGAGTTACGAGAAGTTCACTGCACAAAGCCTCATCCTTTTCACTTAATATTGCATGACCAAGACTTACTATTCTTTTTTCTAGTCTATCATCATACACAATTGGAGTCCGAAAACGTACTAAATCCTTTTTTTCACTAACTTCTAAAAGCAGTTGTGGATCAATATACAGCATGACATAATCAAGGCCTGTCTCATCATGTGCCATTCCGTCATGTACCTGTTCTGGATTAAATAGCATAACACCATTTTGATAGGATAATTGTAAACTTCCATCCAAATTATAATGTTGAATACCACGCAATGTTACACCAATTGCATACTCCTTGTGAGAGTGCTTTTTATACGTAAAATCAGTAATATTTGCTGACAGGGCGGTAATACCTGCCGATTTTTTATAGATAAATTTGTCCATTTCATTCACCTCTAATTTAGCTTACCTACATCCATATCATGATTGCAGCATAAACCAAAAATAATGCCATTATTACATTAACAATTTTTTCATGCTTCTGTAAAAACTTCTTAAAGATTGTACCGAAAAGAACCCAGATAATAAATGCTGAAAATCCAATAAGAGTTATAATTATAACACTTATTGTCAAAGCAGACATTGCGGTATAGTAGGGCAAAATAAAGCTAGGAAATACTGTCATTGTAAATGTTACTACCTTTGGATTTAAAAACTGCAATAGGAAGCCTGACTTAAAGGTACCAGTCTGTTTGACAGTTGGTTTTGATGAATCCATTCTGTAAATTTGATAAGCAAGATAGAGCATATAAATGCTTCCGATTATCTGCATAACAATCAATATTTTGGGGATTACCGTTATCAGCATTGTATTCAACATAGCAGAAATAGCAAGTAATAATCCGAAAGCAATCGTTGCTCCATACGTATATTCCATTCCCTTTTTTGTCCCTTGATTATGCACGGTGGATAATATGTCGATATTAGTAGGTCCTGGCGTACAAGTAACAATAAAACAGTATAGTAAAAAAGATGTAATGTTCATGAGGAAAACTCCTTTACAGGTATTCTCATGTAATCATACATCTTAAAATTAAATGGCATATAGTATATTATTGCAGAATTCTATGGTTAATGTGCTTCATTGGCTTCATGAAGGACTTTTCTTCCGCGTTCCGTGTTCTTTCAACCTTCATTGGCTTGATGAAGAACTTTTCTTCCGCATTTACGGGGGCTCTTGTTCTTCATTGGCTTTTTTACATTTAAACTTTAGCAATAAAAATAACATACCAATGAATTTGGCTTGTTACCTCACTTGTTTTCAATTTTCCTCCTCCAAAGGTAAACTACTTATTTCTAAGAGCCCCCCATTCTTCTGATATCCCTTTACCTTCAAAATTTACTTCTTTATTAGGTGAGATAATCCTGAGGTTTCCAATCTTTCGGCATTATGTTCTTATTCACCCATTCCTTTTGTGGTGCCTGGTATGGGGCGGCAGCGATTAAATGATTATTGTGCCAGCTTGCTGCACCGGAACGGATCATTTCATCGATCAGGACTTGTATAAATTCTTCTGGCTGAAGCTGGAAAGAGTAACGTGCAAAATCTTGGAACCAACCACAACTAAGCAAGTAGTTATCGATTTCTTCTTTTGCCAATCCGTTTTTCATGATTAATGTAAATGAAAAAATCCGTTTGCAGGCATGCCATGAAACTTTTTCTGGTGACTTGAGCCACTTTTCAAACCGTTTCTTTGCTGCATCAATGGCAACATGAGGATTATCGATTTGAGGCCCATGCCCTGAATATGCCTGCCTGATCCGGAGCGTGGATAATCGATCCAAACTCTCCATAGATCGCTGGATAGATGCAACACCCTCCCGGAAGACATTTAACCATCCGATATCTATTTTGTGAAAGAGATCCCCGCCAATTAATATATCTTCTTGCGTGTCATATAAAGAAATATGCCCTAACGTATGCCCCGGTGTGTGCAAGACTTTCAAGGTTCTACTTCCTGTATTAATCTCATCATTATCAGAGAGCTTTGTGTTGACATGATAAGGCTCTACAGGCTGATCAAGCCATTCTGCACTGCAGGCTTCAGGGTCACAAGAATTAATTAGAACGGCTTCCCATTTATGAGCAGCAATCGTAACACCATAATTTTTTTAAAAATAAAAATTGCCTCCTACATGGTCACTATGATAATGCGTATTCACAATAAGATGTAATTCTTCTGGTAAAACACCTGCTTCTTTAATTAATTGCTCTGTCTCCTTCGCATCACTCCCAAACCCAGTATCAATAAGGATTGGGAGCTGATCCTTAATAAGAACCATGTTTGCACTTGGAAATTTTCTTTCAAAGAAAATAATACTGTTTCTTTTCATAGACTCTATCTCCTTGTATAAAATGACTAAACGATTATATTTGAACGTTGAATCAACTATATCATATACAATTTATAGAATAGTGAAAATGAAATAATTATATTTTCATTTGGCTGAACCGCGTTTTTTGGGTTAGACACTTTCAAATCTGTCAAAAATCACGGTTGAACTGAACTCTTGCGAAGATTATAATGTTAGTGGGAATTTTCAAGATGAGGCACATGCCAAGGTGATTCACTTAGCATAGGGGTATTTTAGAATTTTGTTACTACCAGGTTATATATTGCGGAGTTTTTTCTCATGCTGTACTATTTACTGTGTAAAAAATCGACTGTCTCTTGGGTTTCCCTCAATTCTACCTGCATGCCATCAAACTTTTTCTCAAGCCGGTCAAATCGATCATTCATGTGTTTTTCAAGTCCGTCGATCTTTTTATCCGTTTCTTCAAAGCGACTTTGCATCTTTTTATCAATTTGTCGAGAATGAAGTTCCAATGCACGTAATATTTCCTTTATTCCTGATTGTTCCATTATTTTCACCTCCAATTATATCTATTATATCTGCTTTCGCTGCTTTTGAAAAGAAGAGTTGTTGAAAGCTCGAGAGAAGAGTGGGACAAGAGTACCTGTCCCAACCCCTAGTCCAAATCAGGTTTATATTCCAAAATATCACCAGGTTGACAATCCAGTGCCTTACAAATCGCCTCTAACGTTGATAATCGGATTGCTTTTGCCTTTCCATTTTTTAATATAGAAAGGTTGGCCATTGTTATTCCAACGCTATTTGAAAGCTCCGTTACACTCATTTTCCTTTTTGCCAGCATCACGTCAATATTGATTATAATTGCCATATTATTCACCTCAGACCGTTAGATCATTTTCTGATTTTATATTAATCGCATCTTTTAAAAGTTTTTGTAGAACAGCGGCAAAGACTGCAATCACAAACGAAGCAAAAATAATGACCATTCCGATTAGTATGATACCTGGAGCGTCATCTTTCTCCGCCATAAGAAAAAAGAGTGGCATGCCTGCTACGTACAAGGTACTGATTGTGATTGCACAGTATTTTATAATCTTTAGAGCACTTACAGATAGTTCCGAGAAAGCTTTATTCTTGTCGATATAGCTTAAAAGTTTAAAAGCTTGATACAGGGCAAAATAAAAAGGTATCGCCGCCGCATACATAACGATTAACACGAGATATTTCATATAAGCCATTTCTGGATACAATTCTGCTGCAAAATTTCCTATCTCAGGCACCACAAATATGCACAGAGCAAGAATTGGGATTCCCATAAGAATAACAGCTATCTTTAAAAAGAGTGTTGATCCTCGTTTCATTAAAAGCACCTCATTTATTAGTATAAATTTGATTTTAACATGTTATTTTCATAATTTTCGCCACCCTAATGATTTTGTCCCTTAACCCGCTTTAATGTCGCTACGATAAGGAAGCTAATAATCACTAATAAAAGCCATGAACTCACTTTTCCTAGATGGACAAGACTCCATGCTTCGGTTTGGTATGGATATTCCCAAGCTCCAAAATACGTTGCGATATTTTCGGCAATCCATATAAAAAATCCGATAAGCACGAAAGAAAATGCGAGTGGCATACGGTAACGGGTTCCATCAATTTCGTATGTGACCCATGATTGCCAAAAAACGATAATAACTAGTCCAGATAACCACCATCGAACGTCAATCCAAAAATGATGGATGAAAAAATTCAAGTAAATCGCAGCCGCAAGAGGTACAACTATTAAAAACGGCGGCCACTTAACAAGGTCAACCTTTAACCTCCTCCACGCCTGGCAAAGATAACTTGCTACACTTGCGTACATGAATCCGCTATACAAAGGCACGCCAAAGATTTTGGAGTATCCTTCCTCTGGATAAGACCAGGAGCCCATATGTACCTTAAAAAGTTCAAGTGCAAGACCAATAAGGTGAAACAGTGTGATAACCTTTAGTTCATCCCGTGTTTCAAGCCCAGAACGCACCATCCAGACCTGCATCAGAAGGCAGATAATTAGCAGCCAGTCATACCGCGGGAGGAATGGTAGTGACGTAATTTGTGTTAAAGCAAGTGAGGCAAAAATAACGACCGGGAACAAACATGATAGAGCCTGACCCCACCCAAAACGAGCGAGTTGTTTTAGCGGTCTCATGATTTGTGCCCTCCATTTTTGAATGGTTAAATCCATGGATAGCTCCCCCTTTTTTAGTGGCCCCCTGAAAAAGTGGTGGATTTTAAAAATTTAACTTTTCACCTTAACTTAGCATCTCGAATATACGGAGACTCCTCGAAAAAGAAAAGCACTTTTTCTTCGTGCGATGCCTTTTCAGGGGAGCATTCCTTATCCTGCGGGAAGCAAGAGATCGGCGAGACCCCGTAGGACGGCAGTCCGAGGAGGCTCGACACTCGCCCTAAGGTGCGCGTAGTATATTCGAAGATGCGATGGTAGATCCACCTATTTTGTACTACGTTTAACTTTTTCAGAACCCCCCCTTTTTTTTATTCTCTTAGACCGTTAAATCGTTTTCTGATTTTATATCAATTGCGTCTTTTAAAAGCTTTTGCAGCACAGCGGCAAAGATAGCAATTACAAATGAGGCAAAAATAATGACCAATCCGATTATTATACCTGGCGCGTCGTCTACCTTTGTAAGAAGATATAAGTATGGCATCTCTACAACATACAAAATACTGATTGTGGTTGCGCAGTATTTTATATTCCTTAAAGCCTTTACAGATAATTCCGAGAAGGCTACGTTCTTGTGAATATAGCTTAAAAGTTTTAACGTCTGATACAAAGCAAAGAAAAACGGTATCATTGCTGCATACATCCCGATTAATAAAGGATATTGCAAATTAGCAAGCTCTGGAAGCTGCCAATACGGAGAATCCGGGTCAAATCTAGGCAACCCCACTATACACACAGCAAGCACTATCATTCCTATAAAAAATACAACTGCTTTCAAAAAATTTGTTGAACCTTGTTCCATAAAAAACACCCACTTTCTACACAACTGTCACCTAACGATGGCAGTCATTTTTATAAAGCGTAATTCACCCGCTCAAATAACTGTTCACCGGCTGTTGACCAATCGCTTCGGCAAGCATCTCCCCCGTGAAATCTGGAAAATACACATCCGAGAAATACAGCTGTGATTCAGCGGACTGCCAGAGCAAGAAATTACTTATTCTCTTCTCCCCACCCGTCCGGATAATTATATCGGGTGACGGCAGATTTCCCGTGTACAAATACTGCTGCATTCTTTCCTCAGTTATGTCATTCTCGCTAATTGTCCCGTTTCTGACTTCCTTAATCAGCGTTTTAGCGGCTTGGATAATATCACCCCTGCCCCCATAATTGAAAGCGAAATTGACGATGATACCGGTATTATTCTCTGTAGAAGCAACCGCCTTTGCCAGCGCTTCTCGGGTTTTATTGGGTAGAGGGGCCATGTTTCCGGAAATCCTGATTTGAATCTTCCTTCTCATAAATTCAGGAAGCTTTTTATTAAAAAATCTTACCGGCAAATCCATCAGGTAATTTACTTCATCAGGAGGTCTAGACCAGTTTTCCGAGGAAAAGGCGTATAACGTCAGAACCTTGATTCCCAGGTTAATACTGGCGTCAATAATTTCTTCCATTCGCTTTGCTCCCGCGTAATGGCCTTCACTTCGGATCAGACGTCTTTTTTTACCCCATCTACCATTCCCATCCATGATAATTGCCACATGGTCAGGACTGCATTTATACATCCGACCTCACCCCCTCAGTATTTTTCTAGTTCCAGAGCTAGCAACCGCTCACGTACCTCCTGATTAGTAAAAAAAAAGTCGCCAGCATCCATCATTTGCGGCGGTCATGCAGCATATGTTCAATACGTCTACCAACCACCCCTTATTTATGTTAACCGACTAAAATGAGTGTTTTCCCTTCCATACAAACACCTCACTTATTTATTGTAAATTTGATTTTAACATGCAATTTATCGTTTTACAATAAATAATTATCAATTTTAATGATTATTTTATTGTTATGTAAATATCCTTTTAGTTTTAGACAAAAATAAAAAGCATTCCTCATTACAAAGAATGCTCTATAATTATAGCCAATGAAATGTACACCCTTGACATTTTTTTAACCTGACAAAGATTGTACTAATGAATGACAGGCTGTCTTATTCTTCATCCTGCTTGTTATCCAAAATAGACCGCAGCTCCTTAATATCATCGTCAGACAAATCCTCATCCTGAATAAATTGAACGAGCATCGACTTTAAGGTGCCGTCATAGAATCGTTTCACAAAAGATTCTGTCTTGGCGCGCTGGCATTCGTTCTGGGAAAATAGCGGATAGAATGTATAGACTCGCTGATTCTTGTGAACACCGATGACTTCCTTTTTAGTGAGCCGATCCAACAGGGTACGTACGGTTTTCGGCTTCCAGTTTGTTTGTGCTGGCAAGGATGAAATGATTTCATTTGCTGTTCGCGGTGCTTTTTGCCAAAGCACTTTCATCACTTCCCATTCCGACTCTGAAATAGTGGGTATTTTATTCGTCACGTGAATCCCTGCCTTTACTCTTTTAATAAATGCCTTTGTCTTCCAAAATGGATTTCGTAATTTCAGCTGCTATACTGCTATTCGCATGATGGTTGCTTTCGATATTAGTTGCAAAGAAATACGTGTTGTGTTTCGTTTCTGCATAGCCAATGAACCAGCCATTCACATTTTTTCCGTTGACCGTTCCTGTGCCTGTTTTGCCATAAAGTGTTACATTGTCTTTCGTCTCTAGTTTGATGACATCTTTTATTAATTGAACGTTTTTCTTATCAAGGCCAAATTGGTTTGTATAAAAGTCTTTGAGTAACTGCACCTGTTCAATCGGTGAAATTTTCAAAGAAGATTCGAGCCAATAGTCTTCGATTCCCCCGGACACATTTTGATTTCCATAATTTATTTTATCAAGATATGCTTGGATATTTTCCATCTGAATCTTTTTGTCGAGCCTTTGGAAGTACCAAGTCACGGAATTTTCCATCGCGGTAAATAAATTTTGATTTTGATTCCAGATTTTATAAGGATATGTTTTTCCGTCCCACTTCATGGAGGTCTGATGTCGTTTAATCACACCGGACTCCAATGCAAATAACGCGCTGTATATTTTATACGTGGAATTCGGCGAAACCCGTAACGTGCTTTTATCTTTATTATAGATATGGTATTGTGCCTCCTGCAAATTGTATAATACAAAGCTGCCGTCATAGCCATTGAAAAATGCGCTTAAATCCTCATACACGGTCCGCTTTTTTTCAAAATTGATCCGGTCGTCACCATAAGGCATTGCAGAAACTATTGGAATCTGACTCACGACAACCCCCGCCAAAAGCATAAAAATCAGGATACTTTTCAATTTTAACAGCTTGGATTCAACTGTGAAGGCTGCAATCCGTTCAATCCGTTTTTTTAATTGCTTTTTTGAACCAGCAAGATGGTTAGCCATCACGAAATGCCTTGAAAGATAGGATTTATCTACAAAATTAATAATCGTGTTCCCGTATGCTGCATGCTGGTTTTGATTAAGCATCTTTAAGACAGCACTGTCACAGGCGATTTCACGGTCCAACCGCATTTCCCTGAAAGCAATCCAGATCAATGGATTATACCAGTACAATATCTGGAACAGGACTATCAGGTGATTCGTGGCAATGTCTTTATATTTATAGTGATTTAATTCATGCAGCAAAATGTATTTCAGATTTTCCATGGACATCCACGTTTCAACATGTTGTGGCAGGATAATGTATGTCTTAAAAATACCGAACGTCAAGGGTGACTTGACAAGTGGTGATTCCACCAATACAAGATGCCGCGAAATATGGAGGCGTTGTTTGCACTGTTCGAATAATGTGAGAACCTCCTGATTCTTAATGACGCTGGTGGATTTTTTTAATTTCCGCAGTTTTATCCAGCCATGAATTGTCAAAGCAATCATTACGAGAATGCCTGTTATCCATATCATTGTTATGATATGGTTGAAAAATGTCAGATCAAACCGGTTAACGGAGGTTGAAAAATCGTGCATCCAATTTCCATTTTCCAATGCAGGATTTTCAGTTGTGGTGTTGGTTGATGACGGATTGCTGTTTTGGTTCCCGTTCCACGTGAACTTACCCCCAAAATCCAATAAATGCGTTGGAAGTAAGGGAAGTGTTAACGCAGTCAGTAAAAGAAACCATAAATTATATTGCCATTTGGAGGACAATTGTTTCTGAAAAATTTTCCGGGTTAATATAATTGCAATGACCACAAAAGAAGATATGAACATGCATACAGCCAGTTGGGGGACAGACATTTTTTCATCTCCTTAACCGCGAAGTTATTTACTCAAAGTACCTTAATTTTACCATGACGTCAATTATAAATCTTTTATGAATAATGGTATATGAGGCAAGTGATTCCAGCGTACATGCAAAAAAATCTAGTCAGCTTCTCCAATTTAGAAAAGGCCAAACATAATTGGTAAATAAATAGTTGTGTGAAGAGTCACACATGCCAACCCTGACTGACATGTGTGACCTCTGATTTTCTTATTTTAAAGCGTTTAGTGTGATTTCGGCAGCCTTTGCAACTAGCGCATCGTTATATTCGGCATTCTCTTTATCGTGCCGGGACATAACCGCTATGACGATTGGTTCTCTGTTCGGCGGCCAAACAATAGCAATGTCATTTCTCGTACCGTAGCTTCCGGCCCCGCTTTTGTCAGCAACTTTCCATCCTTGAGGTGCGCCTGCACGTATCAGTGCATCTCCTGTTGCATTTCCTTTCATCCAATCGATAAGCAATTCACGTTTTTCATTTGGAAGAAAATCACCAAGTGCAACTTTTTTCAGATTGATGGCCATGGTACTGGGTGTGCTGGTATCACGCTTATTCCCCGGCGTGAATTCATTTAATTCGGTTTCATATCGTTCGGGCTGGGTAACGTCATCGCCAATGTTCCGTAAAGCTTGCTTAAATTTATCAGGACCCCCGAGCGCCTCAAGTAGAAGGTTTCCCGCGGTGTTGTCACTTTTTCGAATGGCCGCTTCACTTATTTCCAGCAGTGTCATACCAGTATCCACGTGTTTCTCGGTAACCGGAGAATAGGTAACCAGATCATCCTTGGTGTACGTAACGACTTTTTCAAGATCTTTGATGTCGTTTTGCTTCAGCAGGATTGCTGCGGCCAAAACTTTGAATGTAGATGAGTAGGCGAAACGCTCATCCGGGTGGTACTTGACGGTTTGATTTGTACCTGTATCGATTGCATAAACACCGATTCGTGCGTCAAACTCATTTTCAAGCTGGGCAAACTTTTCATCTTTATTGATCGTTTGCTCTGTTTCGATTTCCTTTTCGGATGATGCATCGGTTTTATTGTCTGCATTTACGCATGCGGTAAGTATTAGTAGGGTCAGCAATACTAGGTACAGTGTTAACTTACGTACACCGGACTTGTATAGATTTGTTTTTCTCACATTGATACCTTCTTTCTATTAAAGTGGATTTCTTATACCTCTTTTCTCCGTTTATCTATTGTATTTGTAAGTATTTATTCCCCCTTTTAATTCACGTGATTACAACTGTAGTACAGTATTACATTTGTAGTCCTATAAAGTCAACCCTAAAGTTATTTAACGAATTCTAAAATGATCCTTGAGTTGTTTTTCTGGAAATGGCAGAATTATAGGCTTAGTTTGTCATAATGGAATAAGATAAGGCATCGATTATAAAGTTGAGGACTTTTCTCCACTATTTGGACCAATATAACATTCCCTCATGAAGATGCCAGACACTATAGACCCTGATAGAGGCCACTGAAAAAGTTAAATATAGTACAAAATATGCGGATCTACCATCGCACCCCCGAATATACTTTGCTTTCCGCGGGCGAGTGTCGAGCCTTCTCGGACTGTCGTCCTGCGGGGTCTCGCCGATCTCTTACTTCCCGCAGGATAAGGAATGCTCCCCTGAAAAGGCATCGCACGAAGAAAAAGTGCTTTTCTTTTTCGAGGAGTCTCCGTATATTCGAGGATGCTAAGTTGATGTGAAAAGTTAAATTTTAAAAATCCACTACTTTTTCAGTGGCCTCCCCTGATACCATAGGGGTATTGAATAGATTTGGAATCCAAATTAAATATGCTGTTCTTACAAGTACGACATTGTTTGAAACTGTCATGTTATTGAACAGAAAGGAAACATGGGGTCCTTCGATGGTTATTGCTAGGTTGGGTTTGTATTAGTGTTTTGAAGAAACTAAATTGTTAAGCAATAGGGGGCATTTGTGGAACATCAAAAACCAAATTTCTCACTAAAGGTACGGAGGAATTTGGCTTTTCTATCTTTCAAAATCTTAAACTTTATAATCTACACTTCTTTAAATCCCATTGGTCATTACTGTGGCGACGAGAGGTAAACTTTGTGGCATATCAAGAAAATAAAGCCAATAACTTTATTTGTCTATTTATCAAACTTATCTTTCCCTAGTTCTCCGTAGTCTTGTTACAAAAAACTTTTGTGCAAACTCCTTCTCCAACAATTGCAACCGTTAATTGATGAAGCCATATCTTTACTGCATGATAACTTCAAAATCTTCATGCGTAGGCGCTTCCTCTGTGTAGGCAATCCAATACATGTATTGTTTAGAAAAACCCTCCATAATATGTTTTACGTATGTTACTGCTTTTGTTGATTCCCCTAATACTTTGACTTCTTTTATTTTTGTATCACTTGCATCTTCCTCTGGCATAATAATCGTAACTGAAGGACCATCATCCCTGCCAAAAACCAAAGCTTCTATATGCTCTAGACTCATTGACGTGGTGCGGTCTTTTGGACCTGCTATCCACTCTAATTTCCCATTATTATTCTTTAAAATAACTAAATCGGGATTATGGCTGTTGCTACCATGTTTATTTTTAAAAATCACGTAAATAAAATCATCTTTTAAGTCATAATCAATAATTTCTTTATCCCTTAATTTGTTTTCTGACATGACCTTGCTGATTTGCTCTTCCAATGACAGACTTTCTTCTGTGACAGTTTGCTCCATACTAGCCTCTGCAGTAGGATCCTTAGCCTCGTTTGAACAACCGAACAGAACAAAAATTAAGATGAACACGATGTATAACTTTTTCATGACATAGCCTCCGAATGCATCTCCCATAACTAGTATTTCTCACCTTCAAGCTACTTACCTTACCAATCCAAACTATCTAAAAATATAAGTATATCCTCATTCAATTCTTCAGCATCCTTCCCTAATGTCATCATATGTTCAGATTGCGTATACTCTTTTATTTTTTTACAATCTGTACGTACAGTGTCGTATATAAAATTAGCACTCTCCTTATACAATGAATCATCTAATAATCCGTACATTACAAAGATTGGGGAAGTAATTAAATCCAGTTTTTGACTTGTATTATCAACCAATTCTTGAAATTCTGACAGCCCATGCATTGGGTTGTTTTTCAATTCACTCATTTCAACAGTGATTTGTTCCTCACTCTTGCCTTGAAACTGCTTATATCTTTTGGCATAAGTCAAAACACGCTCATGTAAAACATCAATTTCTCTACGAATTGGAACAGACATCGAAACAATGCCATTCACGTTCAATTCAGTTCCTATCTTTAACGAGAAAACCCCACCTAAAGAAAGTCCTACAACAGCAATCTTTTCAAATCCATCATCCTTAAGTAACTGATAACCATTTACTACATCTTGCCACCAATCTTTTGGACCTGTTTTTATAAGCGCATTTGGTTCTAATCCATGCCCTTTATATAAAGGCGCATGACAAGTATAATTATATTTTTGCAAGTACTTACCTAACTTTTTTACGTCTACTGTATTTCCGGTAAATGCATGAAGTAACAAGACAGCTCTATCTCCACCTCTATATGTAAAAGACTTTGGATGAACTATTTTCATCTTCCTATCTCCTTATTTCGCTTAATTACTGCCATTTGTTAATACTAATTCGACAATAATTTCTGTCTGTTTTTTATTACTTTTACCCATAAGCATTTGATCTAATAAAACTATAGCTCCAGTTACCTGAAGAATAATGAGGCGATTAAAATGCCTACTATTATTACAAGAATAAGTATTCCAGTACCTTTCCACCCTAAACTCCCAACTAAATCAGAAAGTCCTCCACCGTGAACACTTCCAGCAGGGTTTCTTTTTAGTTCTTCTTGCCTCATTTTTTCTCTTCTTCTTTCAGGAGTTTCCCTTTCATCATTCATTTGAACACCTCACTTGTTAATTCTTGCACCAATTACTGTATTAAAGTAACTGACTTTGCCTTTAATTGTGAAAAAGTTTATGAAAGTCACGAATTACCATAACTTCTATTTTATGTTCATTACTCATATTAGCTTCACCGGTCACCATTTCAACTTCTGATGACTCACTGCCTTCTTTTTGGTACTGTAATTCTACGGTGAAATCATAAATTATTTCTTTAGATTCTGATTTCTCATATTCGATGTTTTTTACCTTTATTTTATAATTTTTTCTCATCGGTTCCATCATTAATGTTGAACTGTAATTATTTACAAAGTCCAGGTAGGACATATCATCTGCAAAATAATCTTTATATAGGTCTTCTTCATACTGTACTAAATCTTCGAGTCCCTCACCTTCCAACGCTTGTTTCAATTCATCACTTGGACCATTAAGAGCTTTCTGTAATACAGCCTCAATTGTTTGTATATTTTCGTCTTGTGTTTTCGTTTCTGTTTTTTCGGTACAGCCAACAATAAATAAAATAAGTGAGGCGAATAATACGGTTGCAAAAAATCTATACGTTTGTTTTTTCATATAATTCCCTCCTTTCTAATTAATACGTTTAACTATGTTAATTAGTTTCAAATTCATTTTTTTGACTATTCTGCTTCGTTTAAGTTAACCCTTCACAACCCCTGTATTTTTAATAACGTGGATAAATAAACCTAATCAATATAAACATCAATTACATTTTCAATAGCAATTTCCTTTTCTCCCAGTCGCAATAAACCAGTACGTGCATTTATCAACTTGAGCTTCCCTCTCGCCATGCAATAATGGGGTTTATCATAATATTTAATTTCGACAGTTAAATTATTATGCAAGGCATCTTGGAGTTTGAATTCCATTTCTTCAATTTGTTGTTCATCAAGAATAGGCTTTTCCTTATAATCGTCTTCTTCCCACATCTTCTTCAGCAATTCAATGTGCTCCGGCAGCATCATTGCTGTCCATTTTTTCGTTCCTCTATCATGCAAACTCATTACTAAGCCCCCATCCTTTTCTTGACTAATCCGACTGACAGTATATTTTCCAGTTTAAACGTTCTTACCTTTCTTCTGGTATAGCAATAAGCCAGTATCATTTCATCATTGATTTTAAGAGCGCGAATAATTCGTTGGGATGCCTGGTTATCCTTGGAAAGATAAATCATCTCAATTTTTTCCTTGCTCTGGATTGACCTTATTAGCATGTTTTTCATGAAATTACCTCCATATCAGGAACATTCGTTCTCATCATACCATAAAAGAAGATCGACAGGTAATAAATTTTTCACTATGGAAAATGTTTACACGTACTACTCGAGGCAAAAAAATGCCTAACCTCTGCACGTTGCGTACAGCAATTTAGAGGTTAGGCAGTAAATACTTTCAGATTCAGTATAAAGTTAGGTAAGGCTATCTGAGGTACGAAGCGATGCGCAGACCTTGTCCCTATTACTTGTAAACGATTTGACAAATAAAAGGCTATTATGGGACGAGTTCACTGATCCCGCGTTCCATTTCATGTTGAACGATAGCAATTTGAAGAAGTTGGTGTGTAAAATAATTGAGCTGTTTATTTGAAGAATTTCTTTGTTCTTATGTGTTATATATTGCGGAGTTTTTTTTCATGCTGTACATATTTGCTGGATAGAAAGTCGACTGTTTCTTGTGTTTCCCTCAAGCCTACCTCCAGTCCATCAAACTTTTTCTCGAGCCGGTCGAATCGTTTATCCATCTTCTTGTCAAGACCTTCCACCTTTTCATCAAGTCCTTTAAACTTATTCTCAAGTCCATCCACCTTTTTGTCAAGTCCATCAAACTTATTCTCAAGTCCTTCAAACCTTTTATCAGTTTTCTCAAAGTGTTGGTTCAACTTTTTGTCAATTTGCTGCGAATGAAGTTCTAATGCATTTAATATTTCTTTTATACCTGATTGTTCCATTATCCTCACCTCCAATTACACCTATTATATCTCCTATTGTTGTTTTTGAAAAGGAGGAAAAAGGGGGGAGTTCCCATTTTAAAGGGACATAGGGACCTGTCCCCTATGTCCCGCAAAAGGTTCGGTATGGCTGGTTTGTTGGTTCAGGTAACTTCGTAAATTCCTCTTGGTCAGGAGAATACGCGTAAGGAGCTGAGAGAACGTTCATTAGCCGCTCTAACAAGCTATAGTCTCCTCTTTTCACTGCTGCTTCAAGCGCCGCTTCTACCCGGTGGTTGCGGGGGATAACCGCGGGGTTCGCGTTTTTCATCAATTGGTAGGCGGAAGTTTTCGACTCCTCTTGTCTTTCCAGTCTTGCCTGCCATTGCTCATACCACTCGTTAAATTCTGATGTCCCATTCATGGCCGTGTCCTCTAGTTTATCTAACGTTAAGGCGCGAAACGTATTGGTATAGTCTGCACGATTTTTTTCCATGATACGAAGCAGATTTTCAATTAATGATTCGTCCTGCTCCTCTCCATTTTGAATTCCTAGTTTTTTTCTCATTCCATCAAGCCAATGACTATGATACAGCTCCTCAAACTTGGAAAGAACCTCTTGGGCCAGCTCGACCGCATGATCTTGTTTTTCATGGAACAGTGGTAAAAGGCTCTCAGCAAAACGCGCGAGATTCCACTGGCCAATTGCCGGTTGATTCTGGTAAGCATAGCGGCCTTGAACATCAATGGAACTGAATACTGTTGCCGGGTCATATTCATTCATAAAGGCGCATGGTCCATAATCGATGGTTTCTCCACTGATTGTCATATTGTCGGTGTTCATCACTCCATGAATAAAACCGACCAACTGCCATTTTGCAATCAATTCTGCCTGCCGCTTAATCAATTCTTCAAACAGAGCAAGATATCGATCCTCGTTATCTTCAATGTCCGGAAAATGGCGATCGATTGCATAGTCAGCAAGAATACGAAGCTCCTCCTCGGTTCCCCACCTTGCCGCGTATTCAAAGGTACCGATGCGCAGATGACTTGCAGCCACTCGAGTCAGAATAGCTCCGGGCAGTTCGGTTTCGCGAATGACTGGTTCCCCGGTTGTCACAACAGAAAGACTACGGTTGGTAGGAATCCGAAGTGCATACATTGCCTCACTGATGATATATTCGCGCAGCATCGGTCCAAGTGACGCCCGGCCATCGCCCCCGCGGGAGAATGGCGTTCGGCCTGCACCCTTCAGCTGAATGTCAAACCGTTCACCTGATGGGATGATCTGCTCGCCAAGCATTACAGCCCGACCATCCCCTAACATGGTAAAGTTCCCAAACTGGTGACCCGCATAAGCTTGAGCAATCGGCAAAGCCGCTTCTGGAATCTGGTTCCCAGCCAAAACTTCTATACCTTCATCGCCTTGCAGCTTCTGCGCGTCCAGCCTCAGAGATTTTGCCAATGAATTATTGAAAATGACCAAATCAGGTGAGTCTACTGGCGTTGGTTCAGTGCTTTCAAAAAATATATCCGGAAGCCGTGGATAACTGTTATCAAAGTTCCATCCCATTTCATTATTCTGTGTCATCATATCTCCTTAGAATGTTTTGTCATAGTTCTATCTCTGTATATTCTTCTACAAAAAAAGAATAATTATAGATGGATACTTTTTTTCGAAATACGGATGTATATGTTCAGCGTAGTCTGCAGCCCATTTGATGATTTACGGCTGTAAGGTACTTTTCGATTACTTCTTTTATAGCTTTATCTAAAGTTGATCAAAAGTATCTCGCAAAACCCATTTTAGGGCAAATAAAAAGAATCCGTTTTGAAAAAATTGATCAAAATTGATTCTTCTCTTGTGAATTAGTACATTTTTTTAAAAAGTTTGATCGTTTTCTATCTATGATCTTCCACAATCTGGTCCCTTTAATTGAATAAACCTAATTCTGTAGCAGTACTTATTAACTGTTCAGTAATTCTCTATCCTTCTGTTATATAATAGAACCTAAAAACAAAGGGATCTTAGCCTTAGAGAGCCAGACCCCTTTGTTTAAGATACAGATATTATTGAATTCCAGCCAGGATTTCTTGCAAATTGGTGCCCCAAAGGACAGGAAAGATAAAATAGACTGCTAAAACAATCAGTATAATCGCAATCAGGTTTAGCCAAAATCCGTTTTTAACCATCTCAATGATTTTCACTTTAACTGTTCCAAACATAATAGCGTTCGGCGGTGTTCCAACTGGAAGCATAAATGCGAGGTTTGCGGCCATAGCACACGGTACCATTAGCGCATATGGGTAGAAATGAAGCTACCACCGGAAGAATCATTGTAGCTGTTGCCATGTTCGACGTAATTTATGTGAGGAACATTACAACAGCGGTAGATACAAGGACAATGATAATAAAGTTCATGCCTTCAAGTACCTGTAATTCCTCGCCAATCCAACCCGAAACACCGGTCGCAGTGAAACCTGCAGCAATGGCAAGACCACCACCGAACAAAAGCAGAACACCCCCAAGGAATTTCTTTACTTTAGAATCCTCCCATTTCATCAACTTGAGTTCATCCTGCCTTTTTATTTTCTTCTAAATTATTAACATTTAAAGTACCTTCAGATTTAGAAACTAGTAAAGCAGTTACAGCGTCTCCAACAATATTCGGTACAACTCTACCCATATTCATAATACGATCGATACCAGCTAATAATGCTACACCTGCCAATGGTAAACCTGCAGCCTCGAGTACAATTACAGACATAATCAATCCAGATCCGGGAACACCAGCAGTACCTATAGATGCTAATGTCGCGGTAAGCATTACCATTAATTGAGTTGCTATAGAAAGTTCTACACCATAAATTTGAGCGACAAAAATAACAGAAACCGCCTGATAAATGGCTGTACCGTTCATATTTATAACTGATCCTAAAGGCACAACAAAGTTTGTAGTATCTTCATCTGCTCCTAATCTTAAAGTGGCTTTTAAAGTTAAAGGTAGAGTTGCAACACTAGAACAGGTTGCAAAAACGAAAGCCATTGGATCTTTCATTTCTCGTAAAAATCTTATTGGAGATATTTTTACAACTCCGCCTACTAAAATTCCTGCTTGTACAATTACTAAAAATAAAATACAAGCCAGGAAAAGTGCAATAATTGCTTTAGCATAAGGGAAAAGTATATCTAAACCAGTACTCCCCACAACATCTGCCATTAAACCAAATACTCCAATTGGAGTAAATTTTAAAATGATTTCTGTTAATCTCATCATCAAATTTTGCCCTGTATTGAAAAAATCCCGTACTTTTTTTCCACTTTCGCCCAATGCGAGGATTGAAAAACCAAGCAAAAGTGCAAAAAAGATAATTGCAAGTAAATTGTTTTCTGCTAAAGCTTCAAAAATACTAACTGGAACAATATTCACGATTGTATCTATTATAGAAAATCCTTCAGCAGATTCGGTTACTTCCGCTGCATCACCAGGTGTTGGAATAGTTACCCCTGTTCCCACATTCAGCAGATTAGCAAAGAATAAACCTATAAGTATTGCAAATAACGTTGTTCCTAAGAACCACATAACGGTTTTTAAGCCAATTCGACCAACCTTATTCCCCTTACCTATATTTGCGATAGCACCTACAATCACACAGAAAACTAAAGGGGCAACGATCATCTGTAGTAAATTCACTAAAATAGTACCTAAGAAAGCAAACATTGCCGCTTCTTCTTGGAGTATGAGGCCTGCTATAATACCCAAGGCAAAACCAATCATGATTTTCGTAAATAAATCCATTTCCATAATCTTTTTAAATAAACTCTTTTTTACCTCTGGTTTTTTTTCGCCCATAATGATTCTCTCCTTTTATATAATGAGTTAATAATCCATTATCCAACATTTAATTAAACATTTTTTTATATACGTTAACAAAAAACATTTTGGGCTCCTAACTTTTATGTGAAATCGCTTACCTTTCGTGATAGATGAAAGTATTCTGGCACTTTACCTGGCTTACAACAGCAATAAACCTTTCATTCATGCCAACTATTTAAAATTGTTCTGATCCCTAAATCCAACATAAGAAACGGTCATCGTACATAATTTTGTAGTTTCCCAACATCCCTTACCTCGACTTCGACAGTGTCTCCAGATTTTATTGCGCAGCTGCCAGAAGGGGATCCCGTTGCTATAACATCCCCAGGTTCTAATGTCATAATTTGTGATAACCAACTAATTAAATATGGAATTTTTAACGTCATTTCACTTGTATTGCTGTCCTGTACAATTTTATTATTTAGCCTTGATGTAATTTGCAAATTGGATGGATCAAGGCCAGTTACTACATGTGGGCCGAGAGGGCCGAATGTATCGAACCCTTTACCCCTTGTATATTGCGGGTCATCCCTTGTAAGGTCTCTTGCTGTAATATCATTAAAGATGGTACACCCAAAAACGTAATTCATCGCTTCTTCTTCTAATATGTTTTTTCCTCGTTTGCCAATGATCAGCGCCACTTCCCCTTCCAACTCAACTTGTGATGTCATGTTATTATGCGGAAGGACAATTTCTTCCCTGTCTGCAATTAGCGCAGATAATGGTTTTAAGAATAGAAAAGGTTCTTTAAGATGTGCTTTACCACCTGTTTCCATGGCGTGCTTAGCATACGTCCAGCCAAAATTTACAATTTTTGATGGACGAACAGGTTCCACTATTTTCACATTATTGTATTGGTGTACGACACCATCTTTCTTAAAATCTCCATTAGCAATTTCAGAAAAATCACTTGATAATTGTATGATATTGTTACCCTCACGTAATCCGTAATGTGACTGATCATCGGCTAAATAACGAACAATCATTTGTGTCTTTACTTTTAACAAATTACCATCTCCTTTTTTGACCTATCCATGAACCCGAAAATTTCATTTAAATTTTTATAAGAAGGTGAAGAGAGGCACATCTAGAAGATATACCCCATTTAGATTTCAATAAAATTCACCTTATTCATTTGAATTATAGTGTTTTTAGTTGATATAAGCCTTTTTTTGCTCCAAATTCAATGTTTTTAAAAGTTGATATAAGTCCTCTTTTGCTTCAAATCCAATACCTGGAACATCCGGAAGACCTACATAACCATTATCTATAGCGTAACCATCCGCAAAGCCGCCAAAGGGTTGAAAGACACCGGGGTAGGACTCATTTCCATATAATTTTAATCCCGCTGCAATATTTAGTGACATTTGATGACCTCCATGCGGAATGCAATTTCTAGAAGACCAACCGTTCTCTTCAAGCATCTTTAAAATCTTCATGTATTCTACGAGCCCGTAACTAAGCGCACAGTCAAATTGTAAAAAGTCTGTTTTAGGATTCATGCCCGCATATCGAATTAAATTGGTGGCATCCTGAACAGAGAAAAGATTTTCCCCTGTTGCGATAGCATTTGGATAGACTTTTGATAATTCTGCTTGTAAGTGATAATCCAGTGGATCACCAACTTCTTCATACCAGAATAAATTATAATCTTTAATGGCCTCACCAAAATGAATAGCTTCTTCCAAATTAAATCGCCCATTCACATCGATCATTAAATTTTGTCCGGATCCGACAACATCAATAACAGCTTCAATTCGTTTAAGGTCTTCTTCGAGAGGGACACCTCCAACTTTCATTTTCACTTTTGAATAACCCATATCCAAATAGGATTTCATCTCATCTTGTAATTCAGGAAGCCCCTTGTTTGGGTGATAGTACCCGCCTGCCGCATATACAAATACTTTTTCATCGATAGTCCCATCGCCATACTGATCCGCAAGAAATTTGTAAAGAGGGACATCCTCTATTTTCGCAACCGCATCCCATACAGCCATATCTAGGGTACCCACTGCGACAGTTCTTTCACCGTGACCTCCGGGTTTCTCGTTATTCATCAACACTTGATGTATCTTCTCTGGTGATAAGTTAGTGCCTGTATCATTTACAATTTCTTCCGGAGACGCTTCTAGTAAACGAGGGATGAATCGTTCCTTCAATAAACCGCTTGGTGCATATCGACCATTGGAATTGAATCCATATCCCACTACATGTTTACCATTACGAACCACGTCTGTTTCTACTGCAACAATAGAAGCATTCATTTTACTAAAATCGATGAATGCATTGCTGATATTACTACTAATTGGTACAGCTTTTTCTTTGATACTAACAATTTTCATTGATTAATCACTCCTTATTTATTTTCACTTATTTATATTGCAAATTCTGTGCCAACTATTGCAACAACTCTTTTGAAATTAATTTAATACCATAACATCACTATTCTTCCTGTCCCAAAGAGTGACTACTACTGGCGTGCTAATAGGAAACATAAAAGCAAAGTAAATCCCAATTTCTTTTCAACATTTATTTATAAAAGTTAAATTATGGATGATGAAAAAGGTAAGCCATTTTAAAGAAAATAAAAAACCATTTCAAATATGAAATGGTTTATTTCCCGTTTGAAATTTTTCGCCACAATGTTGTCGAACTAATATTGTATTTCTGACAAAATTCTTCTTTGGTGCCGGTGAATTGGTGAAAGAGTTTCTTCCACAATTCTTTCTCCATATCTTTATAGGAGTCCAGCACTGGAATGAGGATTTCCTTTTTTCTTTTTCTCAAGGATGTTTTGAAAAATTGTTCTACCCCATCTTTTGTAATTTCGTTGTGTGGATATGTAATGACTATACGTCGAATGATATTCTGAAGTTCTCGTGTATTCCCCAACCATGGATAAAATAGTAGCGGTGAAAAGGGTGACGTGTCCTGCCACGTTAAATACCGGTTTTCCCTATCCATTTCGGTCTTTAAAAAATGGAGGGCTAAAGGTATAATATCGTCTTTTCGATTTCGTAAAGGCAATATATCAAGAGGTAGAGTGGAGATACGATAAAAGAAGTCTTCTTTAAACTCCCCTTGTTCAATGAGATTTTCGATTAGTACATTGGAAGCACATATAATTCTTACATCAACTGGAATATTACGTTTGCCACCGACTCGTCTAACTTCTTGCTCTTGCAAAACCCGAAGCATTTTTGTTTGGAAGGCACGTGACATCTCATTAATCTCATCCAAAAACAGCGTCCCCTCATGTGCCAGCTCTAAAAGTCCAGCTTGTCCCCCGCGCTTTGCACCAGTGAATGAGCCTTCTTCATAACCGAACAATTCGCTTTCCAATAAAGATTCACTTAATGAACCACAATTTAATGATACAAAAGGATTCTTTTGTCGGTGGCTAGCATTATGGATACTTTGTGCAAACAATTCCTTACCCGTGCCCGTTTCACCATAAATAAGAACCGTGCCTTCTGAACGTGCATAGACCGCAGCCGTTTGTATTAAACTTTTCATTTCTTCATTTACGGTTATAATGTCTGAAAACGTATGTTTAGCGATCAAACCTTTTTTAAACACTTCTTTTCGAATTTTTAATTCTAATTGTTGAATATCATCAAGTTTTTCAAACATTTGAATGGCACCAGCATTCAGTCCGTTGGTTCTCGTTATTAAGGTTGTGGCCAGTACTTTTTGACTTTCAACTTCAACTAGAATATTCCGATAATCTTCTTGATTATCGATATGATGAATGAGGGTTTCGTTCGAAACCACTTTGCGATATGCATTAGATTGAATCAAGCGCGGAAATATCGCTTTTGCCTTCTCATTATACGTTTTAATCTTGTTCTTACCATCAACAACAATAACTGCTTGTTGCATGGAGTGTAAAATCAACTCAAGTTCTTTGATTTTACTTTGTTCTTGATATTTCAATTCAATTGTCCGAATCGCTTGTTCCAATGCTAGTTGTAAAGCCTCTTGACCAGACTTTATAAGACGTGTATCAAGACTGTATTGATCAGCAGATAACACTGCACGTCGGTCTCCAATAATCACATCAACCTGTTCCGTTTTAATTAGATCCTGAAGCACTTGATTTAAATCTTTTAAGTGGTTATAACTTAGGACTTGTACTGTTGCATCCTTAAAATCTAAAGAAAATGCTTCTGCATCATTTATTATTTGGTGGAACATTAAAACAACTATTTTCCGGTACCCTTTCACATATACCTGAGCAACTGCACGTAATAAATCATACGGAGTAACTGGTATATGTACGTAGGGAATTTGGGCTTCAGTATGTAAATATTCACCGAGTCCACCTCTAGAGACAATAACACTTGCGGATGCAGGGATCTTTTGTAATGTTTTCTCATATGGGAACAAAGTTTCTATGAAAGTCACTTTATAAGGTCGATCAATCATCTGTTCTTCCATTAGATGTATTTGCTCTTTTGTCAAATCGAAAGGAGCAATAACATAAATATTATCCATCATTATCCCTCCAAAGAAAAATATTTTTCTACCCATTTACAGAAGTGACCAATTAAAAGGATTCAATTTTATTCCTTAGCATTCCTTCTCTTTCTTCCGTTATTTGGCCCGATTCTGGCACAACTTTTATTCAGCTAAAGCGCCCGATCGTATGCGGCAAACATGTATTTTTGTTTTGGTCTACTCAAATTCAACAAAGATAGTTCGGCTCACATTGATTACTTTTACAACCAGGTCATGTAACTTTTCAATAAGTTCGTGATTATAACCTTCTCTAAAATTGATAAGCAAAAGAATCATATCCTTGCTTGCTCTATACATAAAGCCATTGAACTTTCCCCTTAAAATTGTTCCCTGCATTAGTTAGTTTATTTGTCATAATGGCCGCCTCCTTAAAAAGTTTCCTACAAATTACATGAGTGAATTTTTAGATACCTTAGATTATACCATATTCATCTTTTTTGGCTCTTTATACTCCATCAACCAACAATCCCGAAATTCCCCTTCATGAAATTCGCGTTTAGGCAGGATTCTAACCTTCTTAAACCCACATTTCTCATAACATTTTAATGCCCTGACATTCGTTACTTGAGGGTCCATAACTACTCTCTCTGCCTGCTTCTGCTCGACTAAATATTCCACCATGGAGCTTACAAGTAACGTCCCAATACCTTTATTCCAATACTCTGTTTCACCAATAAACTGGTCAATACCAAAGTTGGTTTCATCTTCACTATAATCATTTATCGAACTTGTTTTGTCATTCACCTGGTAATACTGTATATAGCCAATATTTATCCCTTCATATAAAACAAGAAATTTACTGACACCATTATCCAAACTATAAAAATCCTTATTTACCTTCTCCAGATCAAAAGGATTGTCTCTTCCTTCATAATATTCAAGAACTGATGGGGTGGAGAGCCATTTAACCAATAGTTGCTTATCATCAGACTGCAAATGTCGAACTCTTATAGCTTCTTTTTCAAACAACAAGCGCATCGCCTTCTTTATTTAGTTTTAAAATAAATTATTTCCTGGTCACCTTCGTCTAAATTTTCAATAACTCCACTTTGTACAAATCCATTTGCTGTAAACACATTCTGCATATTCTTATTTGATTTATTCGTTGAAGAAAATATTTTCGGTGTTGGTGCCATGTTTACAAAATAATCAATTAGGGCTGCTGCATAACCCTTTCGCCGTTGTGACGTTGATACTACTATCAAAGATATAAAGCTATTACCAAAAAAGTGAGTATCAAAAATCAGAAATCCCACAATAGAGATTTCATTATTCACAACTATACATCTTCCAGTCTTGATAGCTTCTTCAATGTATTCTCTTCTGCTGTTGTTATCAATTACTTCCCTGTCGATTTCCACAATATTATCTACTTCACTTGGATTTGCCATGAAAATTGTTTCCAAATTAAATTTCCCCTTATTAAAAACAAAAGATTACCCTCTATTTCCCTGTCTCCATTCAACCGCTTTCCGTTCCAGTTTTTTAACAAAATCGTCTTTCCCATCACAGTATCCTTCAATGTCTTTAGGAAACTCACTAGCAAGTTGTTCCTTCAACTTTCCATATTCTAATAAATCTTTCTTATGTGATCTCAAATAATCACGAACAGCTATATGACGTTCAATTTCAGAGTCATTATCCGATTGAAAAGTATGTATCTGATGTGTTCTGTTTTCTCCACCTTTTCGGAAATACCTGCGTCCTGGAATCCCATTTTCTCCAAGAGGCTCATATCCGATTTCAGCCATCTTTGTATTATACGTATCAAGCCTTTCAATATCTTTAACAGTGGGCATGATGTCAATGATTGGCTTAGCTTGTAAACCCGGAACAGCCGTACTACCTATATGATGAATATCCACGATTTCATCAGAAAGAACTTCGCGAATTTTTGCAGCCTCCTCATCGAATAACTTAACCCAGTTTTCATCATATTTTGTGACAACAACATTCATTGCACGATTAATCATTCCTAACACCTCTTCCTTATTACCACTAATTTTAAAAAGTAAATAATACTTCTTATTCAATTGACAGTGAATCCGCATAAGATATCGCTAATTTTCTACTCATCCCATTGACGACCAAGATGAATGAATTTAAAAAAATAACAAACCCTAACTAAAAAGGGGGTATATCATGAAACTGTTGATTACGTTATTCTACTGCACTGCAATTACTTTTACATCGTTTGTTTCATTGGAACTATCTGAGGAGCTATCTGAGAATCAGGTTATACATGCCAATGAGGAAGTCCCGTCTTATGCAAAGTGGGGACGAATCGTCATGCAAAAAACGAAGGAAAAGTATCCTGACGCCGATATAGTTGATTATCTGCATGTTGGAAAAGAGGAAGGTACAAATCTTACAACAGAAAAATTCAAATTATGGTTAAAAGGAAAAGATAGTGAATTTGGTGTATATATAGATGTTAAATTTGCGACCGACACAGAGCAAATAATTGAAATTTCTTTCAGAGAAGTATCTAGTTAATCATTCTTGCTGATTATGTTTTTTGGGGAGTCGTAAAAAAAGCTTTTACGTAAGATAAATTCTTATCGAAGAAAACTTTATTCCTTTCGATCCCCCTTATAGCTAGTTTATTCTTCTTGAGTACCTTAATGAGACCTGCTTCTCTCCAGTGTCAGTAGATGTAATCTTTTTTTCCCGATACAAAAAAACTCTCGCTTCGTAAAAAGGGATGCCATGCTTGTTTCCTTCCTGCACAGATACCCATTGCTCACTTGCGCCACTATCCTTCTGCTGCCCGGTAATTGCTTCAAGAAGGAGTCTTCCTATCCCATTATACCGATGCGCTTCATCTACATAAAGTACAAATATCTCCCCTACAGACGGTCCAGTTATTGCGCCTCCAATTACTCCAACAATCTCCGAGTTTATTAGTGCCACATGAGTATAAAAACCAGCTTCTATGTCACTATAAACCCGTTCATAGTTATACCAGAAATCAACATTTTTCAATTGATATTCTTCGCTTAATTTCCCTTCCACTGTTTGCCTCCAACCCGCTGCACAGATAGCCACAATAGCTTCTGTATGCTTGGTATGTGGCTTAACGATGGATAAATTCAATGGTCTACACCCCACCTGTAATTTTAAAAATCAGCCTTACAATTTTCTTATATTTTAACATAAATACCCGATCGCCTTGTGCCTAGGATACTCCGCTGTTTAGTTTTTCTAGTTCCTCTTCTATCCTATTTATATCAATCTTTTCGAAAAGTGGTCTTACATCCGTTAGCACTATAGAGCTCACCTCAATTTCCTCCCATTTCAGATCACCTAAACCTAACATTCTTTTAACTTCTTGACTTGAAAAAGGAAGGAAAGGACTAAACAGTTGTGCGAGATTTGCGATGATGTAAACGCAATTTGCCAGTGTTTCTTCACACGAAGAGCGATTTTCCTTTATCTGAACCCAAGGCTTTTGCTCATCAAAATACTTATTAGAGTGACGCACAAATTTGAAAACTTCCTCTAAGGCTGCTTTAAAATGAGTGTTGGAAATTAATGTGCCAACTTTTTCATAAAGTTCAACAACGCTAGTTTTAAATTCTGCGTCTATCGTACCAACAAGTGTTTGACCATCAAATGACTTTTCGATAAACTTTAACGTTCTATTGACAAAATTGCCATACGCCCCCAGCAATTCGCTATTATGACTATAAACAAATTCACGCCAGGAAAAATCTGCATCCCTACTTTCAGGAGCATTAATCGTTAAAAAGTAACGAATAGAATCAGGATGGTACCTTTCTAAAATATCTGGAATCCAAACAGCCCAATTTCGACTTGTCGAAAGCTTCTTTTGTTCAATTGTTAAATATTCGTTAGAAGCAATGTGAGTAGGGAGAGATCCTTTGTTAATACCTAAAAGTATGGATGGCCAGATAATCGTATGGAATGGGATATTATCTTTTCCATGAACATAATAAGAGGTTGTCTCGTCATTCCAAAACAAAGAATCATCCTCATTATTCTCATCAGCCCATTGTCGACTTGCCGAATAGTAACCTGAAACTGCTTCAATCCAAACATATATTTTTTTGTTTCGATATCCTTCAACTGGGACACTTACCCCATTAGGAAGATCTCTTGAAACTGCACGATTATGCAGCCCTTCCTTTAGGTAGCGTTCAGATAATTGAATCGCATTATTTCGCCACGATTTACTTTTCCTTGCTTGGGAAACATATATTTCAAGCTCGTTTTGGAAAGCACTTAATTCAAAATAAAAATGTTCCGTATCCTTTGTAATTGGTGCGTCTCCACAAACTTTACATTTTTTATCTAAAAGCTCCAATGGGTCTAAGATAGTGGAGCAATAATCACATTGATCACCTCTGGCATGTTGATTACAATGTGGGCAAACCCCTTCCACAAACCTGTCTGGTAAAAACTGTTCACAGGTATTGCAGTAGCATTGCTCAACTACCTTCTTATAAATTTTATTATTTTCAAGCAACTGAAGAAAAATAGATTGGACCTCTTCGTGATGCAATTTTGTATCTGTACGGGTATAACAATCATAAGTAAATCCTAACTCAGTAAAGTTTTCCTCAAATTCATTATGGTATTTATCAGCAATATTCTTGATCGATACCCCTTCCTGCTTAGCCTTAATAGCTATAGGTGTGCCGTTACAATCACTTCCTGACACATAAAAAACATCTTCCCCTTTTAGACGAAAATACCTCGCTAGTATGTCCCCGGGTAATAGACTTGATATGTGACCTAAATGCAAAGAACCATTTGCATAGGGCCATGCCCCACCAATAAAAATACTCATTGATTATGCCTCCCTTAATTTTAAAAACTAAAAAACCCCGCCCTTAGACATATGATTGTCTAAGGACGAGGTATATCTCGTGTTACCACCTTAATTTACTAATAACTTGCATTATTAGCCTCAGTAAGTACGGAGTGAATGAACACTCTTATACTTTGACATTTATAACGAGTGCCAAATCTCGTCAAAATCTAATTTACAAATGAAAGTCGATTTTGTAGCTCCAAGGCCATTTTCAATCAACAATTTCCTGCTTCCTTTCAGCTACCGAAGCTCTCTTTTAGAAAATGCGGTTGATTTACTTTCCTCATCATTGCGGTTAACAGATATATTTTCATTATTATTACACAGAAGTAAATAATTTAAAAGCTTTTTTCTAGGTTTAACCAGAAAAATTGAGCGTATATGATAAAAATCATACACGCTCCTTGATGTTGGGCGGGACAAAGGGACCACTGTCCCTGCGTCCTACCTATCATTTAACAGCATGTAAAACAGGTGTACGGACAACTAAAACATCGCATTTAGCTGAACGTACAATTGCTTCAGATACGGAACCGATTAAGAAACGCTGAACCGCATTAACTCCCGTAGCACCACAGATAATTAAATCAGCGTTGACCAGGTCAGAAAGCTCTTTAGTGATGATGCTTTTTGGAGAACCATATTCGATTACTGGCTTTACGTTTTCAATTCCTTCAGCCTCAGCTTTTGCCTTATAGCCATTTAAAAGTTCCGTTGATTGCTGCTCTGCACCCTCAACACTTGAACCGTCATAAGCTTCGAATAAATGAGTATCGATTATGTTCACTATGTTCAATATTGAGCCTTTGTTACGTTTTGCCACATCAATTGATTTTTGAAATGCGTATTCAGCTTCTTTTGAACCATCTACTGCTACTACAATATTTTTATAATGATTCATTGTGACAGTCTCCTTTTAAAATTTTATTCATTTAAATTCGGCTTTTTCATAAATAAAGACAATACAACGTTAACTACCGCTAATCCTAAACCGATTTGAAATACAAGTGAAGACCCCATTGCTGCTGCTTGTGCTGGTTCATTCGCAACGGTTGCTAAGTAACTATTTTGTCTTGCAGCTAGTAACGATACCATTACCGCAATACCAATAGCACCAGCTACCTGTTGGATCGTTTGCGTTAAAGCAATTCCATCTGGATAGTATTGTTTCGGAAGAGAATTTAACGTGTTTGTTTGTACAGAAGCAAGTACCGCACCTACACCTAACATCATGACAACATGATTTAATACAATCATCCATAAAGCTGTGTCTACACCAAATTGTGCATAGATAAAATAGCTAATCGCTACTAAAATAGTTCCAGGTGTGATGACCGCTTTTGGGCCATATTTGTCAAATAAACGACCAATCATTGGAGCTAATATACAGTTAAGTAAGCTACCAGGTAGAAGGACGAGTCCTGTTGTAAAAGCGGCAATTAATAAAGCCATTTGCATATACAATGGTAAAATTACAAGCATTGACAACATATTAAAGAACGTTATAAAGCTCATAATGACTCCAAGAACAAACAATGGGTAATTAAATGCTTTTAGATTCAACATTGGATTTTCCATTTTAGTTTGACGAATCGCAAAAATTGCTAGAGCTATAAATCCAATAATAATGGTTCCAATAACAATTGGGCTTGCCCAACCAGCACTTCCAGCTGAACTTACTCCATAAACAATTCCACCAAAACCAATCGTTGAAAGTATTACAGACAATTTATCAATCGAAACCTTACGTATTTCATTAACATTCGGTAAATAAATGACCCCGAAAATTAGCGAAAACAGTAGGAAAGGTATGGTAACCCAGAAAATCCACTGCCATGATAATGTATCTAATATAAGTCCTGCGAGTGTAGGGCCTAGTGCTGGACCAGCTAACATAACTAATCCCATAACCCCCATCGCTCCACCTCGTTTATTTGGAGGATAGATGGTAAAAATAACATTTTGTGTTAAGGGTAAATTAATTGCTAATCCAGCTGCCTGGATAATACGTCCCAACAATAAAACACTAAATACAGGTGCTACTGCTGCTACAACCGTACCTATAAGGGACAGGAATATGGAAGTCATAAACATTTGTCTTGTTGTGAACTTTTGCATCAAAACACCTGTCACTGGTACTAAAATACCTAATGTCAAAAAGTAACCTGTTGCTAACCATTGTACTGTTGTAGCATTGACATTGAATAGTTGACTTAAATTTCCTAGGGCAATATTTAGTGCTGTTTCACTAAAAAGTCCCACAAACCCTGCCACTAAAAGAGCAGTCATTATTGGCCCTGTTTTGATTTGTGTTTTCGCTACCGATTCTGTTTCATTTCTTGTATTCGTTTTCGGGTCTGTCTTGATTTGTGTATTCAATTATTAAAACTCCTTCAATAAATTTGGTAATACCTGCGAAAAGTGGTATTACATGCTTATAAGATGTCGTTTAATTTACGCCATTGTATCCCTTCTGCTGAAAAAGATTTGTCGTGATTTCGATTATCAGCGGTTATCCATTTCCGTAGTACACCTCTACATACTAACGAGCTAGCTAACTATATCAAAAATTTTCTTATAACGTCAACTAGGTTGACAAATATTTTTTATTAAATTATAATTAACTTAGTTGAAACTATATATTGGGAGGAACAAATGTTTACTATTGGAGATTTAATCATCTATTCCGCGCATGGTATTTGTAAAATTGACGATATTTGCGAAAAGACAGTTTCAGGGGTAACAAAAACTTATTACGTATTGCACCCGATGGAGAATAATCAGCACTTAACTATAAGTACTCCCGTTAATAACGATAAAGTAGTCATGCTTGAACTGATTCATAAAGAGGAAGCCAATGAAATACTTGAAGCTTTTAAAGGTCCGGGGATAGAATGGAACGACAAAGCTAACATGCGTCTCCATCTATATTCAGACATTGTAAATACAGGTAACCGTAAAGAAATCATGAAGGTTGTAAATACGCTGATGCGGAAAAAAGCGGAAGCCGAACTAAATGAAAGAAAACTTTATGAACAAGATCGTAAACTCCTGAACACTACACAAGATATACTGTTTAAAGAATTAGCTATTTCATTGAACACGACTTATGATAAAATAAATGAAATGGTAGTACGGTTAATCAATAAAAATATGCTTGAAACAAACAATTAAAAAACCCCCTTTTGTCAATCTAAAATGACAAAAAGGGGTATCTTATTTAAGCTGCCTAAAAGAACTTCATTATACTGATGAAGATAATACAACCTAAAAGAGCAGTCGAAATGACCTTCATAGAGCCGATGAAGGTTACAACAACCTAAAAAAGCTGCCTAAATGACCTTCATTGTACTGATGAAGATTACTACAGCCTAAAGGCACAGTCGAAATGACCTTCATAGAGCCGTTGAAGGTTAAAACAGCCTAAAAAAGCTGCCTAAATGACCTTCATTATACTGATGAATTAATGCAGCCGATTAAAGTTTATATTCTCCAATCTAACTTTAATATATCTTTAAGAATATTTACTTGTTTTACACCTATTTTTTCTGCAATTTCATTCTCAAGCTGGGCTTTAAGAGCTGCATTTTTTTCGTAGCATTCTTCTCCTAAAGCTGTTAACTGGATACACTTCTCTTTCTTGTTGTTTTCTACATTTTGGATTTTTACCAACCCTTTTGCAGCAAGATTCTTGATAAACTTATGTATCGCCTGGCGAGAGATATCTACATTTTTTGTGACATACGAAATGGTTGGTCGCTTTTTATAAATCCTGGCCATGATATACCATTCAGAATTTGAAATATAAATCTCACTTTGATCGTTCCATGCTTTCTCTGAAATTCTTCGGACCAAAGTGTGACGCTCGCTTAATAAATCTATAAGGTCTAAATTTTGTAATTCAGAATTAGAAGTCAAACGATTCACTCCAATCATACCCTTCGCCACTTACTATACAAAACCCGTTATCGGATGTCAATTTGGTTGACTTCTACTAGATTTTCGAGGGCAAAAGATATACAATGGTTTGAAACTACCACCAGGCCCTTCCCTTGCTTTTACATAGTTAGATTTACATAACAAATTTAATACCTTCGACACAAATAACGCTTGGTTTTAAACCAAGCGTTATTCGCTCTTTCCATCTATTAACGTGTTCAAGTTCAATATGGACGCAAACTACTTTCACCCGTTGACAGTTTGGGCCAACATTGTACCATAATTGCCTATTAAACCGATAGTTCAATACAATTCTCAGAAGGGTCTTTCGTAACGAAAACGTCTTCCTTTTTTTGTACTTCATAACCTAAATGTTGTAACTGATCTACTACTTTTTTTCTTGCTTGTTCACTCGGATATACAAGAGAGAACAATTTCAATCCAACACTTTCTTCTGAGGTCGGAGGTGCACCCACTCCAGCCCAGGTATTTAAACCTATATGGTGATGGTAATTGCCAGTAGACATAAAAAGTGCTTGCTGGCCGAATCGGTTTACAATATTAAAACCAAGCCCCTTGCCATAGAACTCTTCCGTTTTTTGCAATTCTGATACATGCAAATGAATATGTCCCACAACTGTTTCTGCCGGAAGCCCGTCCCAACTCTCATCATCAAGTTCGGAAAGAATACCCTTGGCGTCTAATGGATCTACGGCCATTGCCACCTCATCGTTTTCCCAGGCCCATGTGGAAGATGGTCGGTCAGTATAAATTTCGATTCCATTTCCGTCGGGATCATTCAAATAAAGAGCCTCACTTACAAGATGGTCAGATGATCCTAACCGAACATTAAGCTGAATAAAGTGCTTTAATATTTTCGCTAACTCTAATCGATTAGGTAATAACAGTGCATAATGATATAATCCCGATGTATTAGCTTGCTTCGGTTTTGCATTTTCAGGTTGTTCAATTGATAACAAGGCTGTTTTACCATTAGCAGATAGTACAGCTTTCTTTTCTGTTTTATCTAGTATTTGAAAGCCGATTACTTCTTTATAAAATTCCAAAGAACGTACTAAATTTTCAACTTTTAAATGAACAGCCTTTACGAACGCATTCGGTTCCTGAAAAAATTTCTGTTCCACGTTTGTTACCCCCTTGTAATAAAAATAAATTAACCCTGTTTCGAGGAAGATAATACGTTATCTAATGAAAAAAGGTTTCTATTTGAAACAGCAAGAAAAATTGAAATTACCAATAAAGCTAAGTCAATTTCGTATCCGCCTAAAAATCCAGCAGCAAACTTTGCCTTAATAATTGCTCCAACCATAATTAGTGCAAATAAAATAGAAATAACCTTTGTTCCAATACCTAATATCATCGCAATACCACCGATTAACTCTATGAGTGCTACTACATAAGCTACAAAACCTGGAATCCCTAGGCTTTCAAAAAAACCGACAGTATTCCCAATGCCTCCCTGAAACTTATCTAGACCATGTAGGAAAAACGTTAAACCTAAAAATACCCTTAAAATAATGACACCTATTTCGTCTTTACTTATCATTTACATGACACTCCTTTTTAATGATTTATTTGCTCCTAACAAAAAACAATAACCAGATAACTATCGTTACGCAAAAGTTACTTTACGTAAGTAACTATATATTAGTAACAAATTTATGTCAAGTTAAAATTTTGTCGTTGATCGATCCAGCCCCTCTTCCATTAGAAGCAATAGAAAACTTTAATTTAAAGGTCACTGCATATATGTTCCATAAGCCTAAACAAATCCAGTTGACATTCATTTTAATTGTAACTATAATTGTTACAATGGTGGTGAAAAACACGTGAAAAATAACCGTTTGGCTGTATCCATTCATATTCTTTCCTTAGCTGCCTTAAATGCTCGCGAACGGGTAACGTCCGAGTTTATAGCTGGTAGTGTTCATACGAATTCAGTAGTTATACGACGGCTTACTAGTAAGCTCAAAAAAGCTGGTCTTTTAACTTCTCAGCCGGGAATTCCTGGGGTGAAATTAACAAGATCCCCTTCTGAAACTTCTTTATTGGATATTCATAAAGCCATCTATGGAAAAGAGGAATCCGTTTTTTCCATACATCAGAACCCAAACCCTGACTGTGAAGTAGGAGCTAACATACAATCTACTTTGAATACAACGTTCGATAAAGTTCAGGATGCTATTGAAAAGGAATTATCCAACCAAACACTTCAAGACATATTAGATGATCTCTTTGCTTAAAAGAGATTTTTTCACCACCCAAATGTAACTTTTATAGTTACAAATACTTTATTGGAGGAACAAAAAATGAGAATTGGGATTATTGGAGCAAGTGGTAAAGCAGGAAATTTCATTTTAAAAGAAGCTGTCAAACGGGGGCATACCGTAACAGCTATCGTTAGAAATGCCTCCAAAATCACAAATCAGCATGTGGAAGTTGTAGGGAAGGATATTTATGAACTTTCATCAGAGGATATCAAGCCTTATGAAATAGTCATTAATGCCTTCGGTGCGCCCCTTGGGGAGGAAGAACCTCACGTTACAGCTGGACATGCGTTAATTGAAGCTTTAAAAGGTACGAACACAAGAGTAATTGTAGTCGGAGGAGCAGGGAGCCTTTATGTTAATGAAGACACTCAGGTTATTGATACACCGGATTTCCCTGATGAATTTAAACCAACAGCAAAAGGCCAAGCACGAAATCTTCAAGAATTACAGGAGTCACAAGGTCTAACTTGGACCTTCATTAGTCCCTCAGCTATTTTTGATCCTGAAGGACCAAAAACAAGTTCTTATCAAGCAGGAAAGGACAACCTGCTTATGAATTCAAAAGGCGAAAGCTACATCAGTTATGCAGACTATGCTATTGCCGTTTTAGACGAAATCGAAAATCCGCAACATATAAACGAACGATTTACTGTTGTTGCTGAACAAAATAATGAATAAACACTATTACTGCCATGATCATGCATCATGGCAGTTTAATTTTGAAAAAGGTTATGGATGGAATTAAATTAATTTGATATTACTATATATTATTCGCTTGGCAACGTAGATATATATTTTCTAACTACTTCGTAAACATATTTTTGATTTGCTGCTGCTGTATTTGGGTTATATTCTCCACCATTCACTTTATTATTAGATAGTATTCTAATTCCCAAGAATGGTACATCATAAGCTTTGGTAATTTGTGCTGCTGAGGCAGTTTCCATTTCTTCTACAGAGGTACCATACTTATTATGGAACCATTTAATCCTATCAACTTCATTATTCCATACATCTGCAGAACCTATAGTACCCTCAACAACCTTGCCCTTCGTATATTTATCTTTCACTGCATTGGCAGCTGCGAGTAAATCCTTATCTCCCTCGTAGTAACGGATTTTTTCAGCATTAGGATCTTCTCCTGCACTTCCTTCAGAAGCCATTAAGTCCATCGGTTTCCATTCAGTTGGATCAATTCCTTCGTTTTCATCCTTATTCGCCGTTTTTAATGAGCCTATGTTTACAGCTCTTTTTCCTAAAACAATATCAAATACGTGTAAATCAGGATCATGCCCACCCGAAGTTCCTTGATTAATTATTGCTATGGGGTCATATCTTTCAATGGCCACGGCCGTAGCAGCTGCTGTATTTTCCATTCCCTTACCTGTTTTAGTTACTATTACAGGATAATTGTCTACAGTACCTATATAAAATTCAAAAGTTCCTGATTTTTCTTTTTTAACATTTTCTAACCTTTGTGCAAAATCCTCAGCTTCTATTGGCATCGGACCTTGAACTATAATAGGCCTTTGAGAACTTTCTTTTACAGTTTCAGATTGTGAAGAAGAACTACATCCTACAACTAGCGATAATAACAGTACAGTAATAAGTGCTAATGAAGCGTAATTTAACAATCTTTTTCTTTGTGTTTTATAAAATATTGCTTTCATTCCGTTTCCTCCTTGTTGTTTGATATACTCGTAGTTTTGATCAAATAAAAAAGGTCTAGAAAATGTAGAATGATTCTACCTTCCAGACCTACGAAAGTTAAAGTATAGATAACTCAGCAAAAAATGAAGCTAATGCTAAATCATAAAACGACAGCTAAATATTACCAAACAGCCGAATACTTTAACTCGTAGTCCAGTTCTTTCAGGTGGGAACTAGGTAGAGACACTCAGACCATATTACCGAGTATATACGAGTAACAATATTTAAGATTATTACTTTGATAATATACCAAATTCACACTAGATAATCAACAAAAAACGAATATTATTTTTAATTAATTGTTAAATGTTCGTGTTTTAGGAATAACCTAAAGTAAGTGAGGCTTAATTATATACGTTCCTCTCTCATGTATTGGATTGTTTGATTTCTTTAACAAACACTAATATCGAAAAAAGATCACTTCTATTAATAGAAAAACTCCTTTACAATAATGATTAGAAAGAGGTGTCAGTTGTTGCAAAAACTTACGTTTGAATCCAAATGGGATAAAACAATTGCTGATCAGGACCGGGAACGGATTAAGCAATTATTTCAGAAAACAATTTTAGATCCTGGCATCAACATTCAGTTTACTTCACTTTGGCAAGCTAAAAATCATCGCGGAGAACTATTAGTTGCTGTTCTTATTCATAATACCAGTCAACGGAATTTCACCTTCCTTGATCAAATAATGACATATGTGGTTAGCGGCACCATTTTCGCTGAGCACACCTTCCCTTCACCTATAACAGTAGAGAAGCAAACCAGCATGCCATGGACATTCATTTTTCCTGTTGGTAGTTTTAACAGCTCTCAAAGTTTCGAGGATGGGGTATTACGTATTACTTCGTGAACCTTTAAAAAGCTGAAAAAAGGCTTTATATCAAAGAAAAACAGGTGGAGTTTTTTCCACCTGTTTTGTTCATTTTTATTAAGAACGCTTTTGTTTCTTTCTTGAAGAATCAGCCTTTTTTCTTCCAGTTTCCTTAGTTGTCGTTCCTTGCCCTTCAGTTTCTGATGACCCCAAACCAATCGTTGATGGATTAGCTTTTCTTTTTGACATGCTACTCACCTCCAATTAAAGTATTCCTAAAAATAATGTAGGTATGCTATTTTATTGCTATTTTGAATAGATCATAAAATTAGGCAATATTTTTAAGATAATCAAATCAAGTCCAACTGTCATTTTTGTTGTAAATGCAACGAAATTGAGCTATATTTAATATACATAATTTTATCGCATTTGCAACAAAAAACGTATTGAGGAGTTAATTAACATGGAGATTCTTCGTGAAATTGGAATGATAGCTAGGGCATTAGATTCTATAAGTAATATAGAATTTAAAGAGTATGACCTTACAAAAGGGCAGTATTTGTACATTGTGCGAATTTGTGAAAACCCAGGAATCATTCAAGAAAAATTGGCTGAGATGATAAAAGTAGATCGAACAACAGCTGCACGCGCCATAAAAAAACTTGAAATTAATGGCTTTATTGAAAAGAATGGAGATAAACATAACAAAAAAATAAAAAAACTCTTTCCAACAGAGAAAGGGAAAAATGTTTATCCTTTTATAAAAAGAGAAAATGATTATTCCAACTCCATTGCGTTAGAGGGACTCTCCGAAAGAGAAGCAGAAACCCTTTTCAATCTTCTTCAAAGAGTAAGAAAAAATATAGAAAAAGACTGGGAATTTGTAAAAAAGGGAAACGAAAGAAATTATTGATTATATAAAGGAGCGATATATAGAATGACTATAAATATAAAAAAATGCACCATTAAGGACTTACGCATACTTCAAGAAATTTGTTATGAAACATTTGATGAGACATTTAAGGACCAGAATTCACCCGAAAATATGAAAACCTATCTGGAACGGGCATTTAACTTAAAACAATTAAAAAAAGAATTATCCAATATTTCTTCCCAATTCTTTTTTGTTTACTACAACGATGAAGTTGCTGGATATTTAAAGGTCAATACCGACGATGCCCAGTCTGAAAAAAAGGGGGATGAAGCTCTTGAACTTGAAAGGATTTATATAAAGAACAAATTCCAAAGGCATGGTCTTGGTAAGTATCTGCTTGATAAAACTATGGAAATTGCAATGAAGAATAATAAAAAGGAAATTTGGCTAGGCGTATGGGAAAAGAATGAAAATGCTATTGCTTTCTATAAGAAAGTAGGTTTTGTTCATACTGGAGCCCACTCTTTTTATATGGGTGATGAAGAACAAATAGACTTCATCATGATGAAAACACTTAAATAATCTTTTGAAAGGTGGATTTTTATGTATATTCCTAAACATTATAAAGTCACAGACTTTGATGAAATCAGAGAATTTATTCAGCATAACCCTTTTGGAACAATTGTAACGACAAAACAAGGAAAGCCTATTGCCACTCATTTGCCTTTAGAGTTACATAAACAAGGAGATGATTACTATATAACAGGACATTTTGCTTATGCAAATCCTCAGGTGGAAACATTCGAGGGTGATAATGAAAACGTCCTTGTAATGTATCAAGGTCCCAACGCTTATATTTCATCTTCTTGGTATAAGTCTGAAAATGTACCAACATGGAATTATCAATCTGTCCATATATATGGAACAGCTAGTATAATGAGTGAACAAGAATTGCAAGAAGACCTTAAACTACTATTACAAAAATATGAGCAACATCGTAAGAATCCAGCTTTATGGGAGAATCTTTCTTCGCAAACTAAAAAACAAATCAAAGGTATTGTTGGATTTAAAATTAAAATACAAGAAGTTCAAGCTGCTTATAAATTAAGCCAAAATCGAAATGAAGAGGACTATCAAAACATCATTAATAAACTATATGAGGAAAAAGATTTAAATTCTAAGGCATTAGCTGAAGTGATGGAAAATAGAAATTCTCTGCAATAACCGTCAAATAATCCCATCTGATCAGATGGGATTATTTGACGGTTACACTGTGAGAAGTAGAGTCAAAACTATAAATCGAGATTGACAAATCCTTCACAAGTAAAACGAACATCTGTTGAAATATAATTTTTGACGCCTGTTTCTACGTTTATTATCCCGCCTGGCTGATGGATTTTTAATTTGTACTCCTTATTTTTCTTTGACAAATAAACACCCAAAGCTAGAGAGCCAGACCCACAAGCTTGTTCGAAAAATCTACTTCCCGTTTCTTTCACGTAAACAAAAGGCCATATTTCATATTCTTTTTCCATTAGTCTTCTATAGGGGATTATCCCAATAGCTTTATCTTCAATTTTTTTAGTAACCGCCTCAATAAGAAGATTAAAATCATTCTTGCTTGGCCAAAAATCCGTTAAGAAATGAGTTATACCTTCTAGTTGCACAACACTCCCTGAAATGCTACGACCATTAAGACTAATAACAATTTCATTGGTAGAGATTGGATGTAGCATTTCTGCTTTAGCTTCAAAATGAGAAGGAGATTTAACTTCTACAACACAAGCAAGTGGCGACTCGGAACCAGAAGTTTCTAATAAGAATCTATTATTTTTGCTTAAACCTTTATAGGAGCAGTAAGCAGCAGCGCTTAAAATTGCATTTCCGCAAAATTCTCCTCCGGCCATTTCTAATCTAAGTACAGATTTTTTGTTTTCTGGTGCAACTATGAAGCCAACCTGTTCCGCATTAAGATATTCATAGTCCATAATAGTATTAGCAATTTCTGCATAATGAATGGGTTCAACATAGTTAGTTATAAAAACTGTCATATTTTTTGAAGGGCTAACCTTTACAAAATTAAGCCTCATTACCTAGTCTCCTCCCCTTATTTATATTGGGTTATTTTTTAGTAAGGTCTTAGCGTTCACATAACAAGCAATTTTGTAGGTTAACTTGCTTACCGTAAAAAGTTTCCGAAACCTTGGTCAGACCCTGTCTGACCAGATCGAAAAAAATATTTAAACTGCTAATTACTTTATAAAAGTAAGTTATTACTGGATTTATTCCCACCTATTCAAAACCTGTAACAAATCGTATGCAATTAAACCAGACGCTTCTTCTGACCATCCTACTTGCTTTAGAAAACGTGTGCTTTGATAGATATATTTAATAAGGGCTAAACACTTTGCTATATCGAATTATAACATTTTCGATACAAAAAATATGAGTTTTTAGCTTTGATCATCTAGAAGGTATGAAGTGGTAAACAGCCTGTTATTCAGTTTCTATCAAAAGCGTTTTGATTGAAGTCGCTTTTGTCTCTGTCATGCCAATTACTCCTTTGTAATGTTGAAGTTTGAATTGTGATAATCTGACTTTGTTAAACTATAAACAACTTTGTTTACACTTTTAGTAAAACCCCATAATAGCCGATTTCAGTTTTAATTGAAGTAGCTTAATAAGAATACTCGTATTTGGACAAAACCAGACATAGAAAGCTTCTAAAGGAGATTCGCAGTAGTTCAACCTACCCTGCTTTGTATAAAAAAGCAAGACTATGGACAAAAGAAGGAAGGAAACTAACCGTGCAATCACAGGAATCTAAAAATACAAAAGAGATTCCCCTACCTTGGCTACCAAGCTATTTGTAACCAACTAAAGGAGATACAACATAATGAAAAGTTTTGAATATGGTGATGAAAAAATTAGTGATAGAGAAATTATGATTGCTGTACCCTCCTATGTGATTGGTGTAGGAATACTTTCATTACCAAGGGGCCTGGCGGTTGCAACTACCTCTTCAGATGGGTGGATAGCTCTACTCGCTGGTGGAATAATTTCAGTAATCATTATGTGGTTGTTGGCTAAGTTCGTCATTGGATTTCCAAATCAATCCCTTTTCACATACTCATCAACCATTCTTTCAAAGCCGGTGGCAGTCGTTATCTCGTTATTATTTGCTGTAATTTTTATAAATGTTACCGCATTTGAGGTTCGTAAAATTGCTGATATTTCAAAGCAATATTTGTTTGATCAAACGCCTGTCGAGGTGATTGCACTTAGTTTTTTACTTATTGTTGTGTACGCTGTTTCAGGCTCTAGAGTAGGGTTATTTCGATTAAACATGATGTTCTTACCTATTATTCTTTTTATTACTCTAGTTGTTTTTGTATTTAATATAGGGGGCTTTGATGCAAATCAATTGTTACCCATGTTTGAAACAGACATACCGGGATATCTAAAGGGGCTCCAGACGGGAACGTTAAGTTATGTAGGATTTGTCATTGTTTTATTTTATGTTGGACTAGTGGAAAATCCTAAGAAAACTCCTAAGATGGCTGCAATTGGAATGTCTATACCCATTGTTTTGTATTTGCTGCTTTTTATTACGTGTATTGGGGTATTTGGCCACGCGGTAACATCTAATCTACTTTATCCAACTATTGAGTTAGCTAAGAACGTAGTAATACCAGGTGGATTTTTTGAACGATTTGAGTCTGTCTTTTTTGTTGTCTGGATTATGGCCATCTTTAATACAACTTCAATGGCATTAGATATCGCTGTAATGTCACTTAACTCTATTTTTAAGCATACAAAAAAGGTCAAAATCATCTTCCTGCTAGCTCCGATTGTATATAGCATAAGCATGTTTCCGCAAGACATAATCGAGGTAGAATCATACGGATCAATTCTTTTTAATACAGCATTAATTTACAGCCTTTTCATTCCATTGGTTCTGTTTGTTGTTGCTAAATTAAGGGGAGTGAAGCGAGTTGGAAAATAGTTGGAGATTTTAAAAAAAGATCGCCACATGACGATCCTCTTTTTAAAACTTGCGCTGGTTAGACTATATAACAAGTTCAACCTAATAACTGAACCCTCTATTTTACTTACGGTCAAACCCAACTAATGGAACGATTGCATCCTCTGGTACACCGCCTTCACGCTCCATCAGATGATTAACGGTAAGACTTTGTTTTTCTGGATGAAGAATTTCAGCAGATAAGACATTACCGATAACAATTAGGAAATCGCGGTTATCTAAAATTTGTGAGACTTCACAATCAAAATAAGCTTGTGCGTTTTTTAAGATTGGACATCCAGTTTCTTTATAGATAAATTCCTCTTCGCCCATAGCAGCAATATTCTGATCCCCTGCAAAAAAACGATCCATTAAGGGCTCTTGATCCTCAGCAGTCATGCTAAGTGCAAATTTTCGTCCACGTTTAACAATCGCTGCTCCCTCCATTTCCTTGGGAAAACAAACGAGCATTTGCGGTGGCTCATGTGAACATTGCGTCACCCAACATCCATTATGGAAATGAGTCCGCTTACCATCAGTCGTGGATATAAAGAACCCGCCTCGCAGTCGTTGATTATAGACATTTTCAACTTGATCCAATTTTGACTTCGTATCCATCTTTTAAACACCTCCAAAAGAGATTTCTTTTATTGTAAAGCATACTCATTGATTCTACTAGACAATAGTACTAATCTAGGATAGATACTTTATATTCTCCTCTGGAATCTTCAGATTGAATTTATGATAACAGTAAAAACAAACGTCCGCACCATTTAAACATAAATTTTAAAGTTGGATTATTCTCTAATTCTCATCCATTAAACCTTCCCATCAATACGGTATTATGGTAATTTCCGTCAGATAAAAGTTTGTCTTTTTTTAAAATACCTTCCGCTTCAAAGCCATATTTTTTATAAAGCGCTATAGCCTTATCATTGGTTTCGAGAACATTTAAAGTTATTTTTTTAATTTCATTTGAGTCTGCCCAATGAATAGATTCTTTCAGAAGACTTTTCCCTATGCCATATCCCCAAAACTCTTTTAATACACAGACTCCAAATTCTACCTTATGCGAAGTTCTTTTCAATTTGTTCCCTTCACACCTTGAGAAACCTACAATTCTTTCATCAACTTCAGCAACTAAGAATAGATTACTATCATTTTTTGTATCATCTTCAATTATCTGTCTAAAACCTGATTCATCTATATAATCCTCGCCCTTTTCTCTATCTAAATTTTCTGTTTCACCATCTATTTCCAATCTTACTTCAGACAAGTTTTTCGCATCTTTTTCTATCGCAGACCTTACCATATAACGTAATTTATGACTATAAAACTCTTTTTGATTGACTCTCATTACATGCCTTCCATCTCTTAACGATTGTGTTAACTATACTATTGAGATAACTATTTTATAAAAGAAATCCAATTACAATAGGATCATTTTTGGCAAGTATTATATCCTTAATTTCATTCTTACTGTTTTTAGGATATGCCCCTCAAAGTCATCATCAAATTCTGAAACAACCTCAAACCTTTTCGCATTGTAGAAGGTTGTCCCAATTTTGTTATCTTTTTCTACATTAATATAAAACTCGGTTGCACCTTCAATATTCTTTATGCCCTCATTTAGTAAAGCCGTTCCTATCCCATTCCCATGGTATTCTGGGCAGATATAAATCGCTCCGAGTTCAGCAACCCCGCCTTCTTTGACAGGAGAAAAATTCGCAAAGCCCACAATTTTTCCTTGAACATCTGAAACGAACATAAAAGATCCATTTAATCGTCTATTCATCATTTCATAATTATAAGCAGATTCTAAAAACCGCTTCTGGATTTCGGAAGGGATAATCCCCTCATACGTGTAATTCCAGGTCGTTTTTGCTACGTGTTGAACTTGTGGTATATCTTCCACTCTCATACTTCTAATAGTGTACTCCATTTCACATCAACCTTTTCTGTTCATTTTTAAAATAGTCAGTTGATTATTGATTACAATATTGTTAAATTATAAAAAGAGTAAAAATGAAATTGCTAGGAGAACCATAAAAATACCTCTACTTATTATCCTTGTCCTACTACTAAACCCTATCTTCCTCTCCAAAGATCTTATAAAACTGATCAACAATAGATAACTGAATATAGTTATGAAGAATCCTATCCGATCATCATTGAACACTGTAACTCTCATTGCAGCAATAGCTATTAAAAGTATACCTAAATAGCTAATTACAATATAAACATATGCATTCTTTTTCTTTTTTTCTTTATTCATTTAAATTTCTCCCTTGAAGGTTACAAATTCTATCTAAACAACAATCATAATACAGTAAAGAAAAAAAGTTAGTTGCTGCAAGGACATTTCCACCATTCTTTCATATTACTCCTTTTTAGCAAAATTCATCTATATATGTTTTACGAATCAACCTTATAAAAGGTTTCTTTAAATATTCTACCCTTGAGCTGATGTCTGTTCCGAAGAAAAATCAGCTATACTGACATATAATTTTAGGACGAAAAAGAAAACAAAAAACCTGAAACCTTTTAAAATAAGGGTTCCAGGTACATTAAGTTATGACTCCGATTGGGCTCGAACCAACGACCTCTTGCCTGTCAAGCAAGCGCTCTCCCAGCTGAGCTACGGAATCGTATGAAGTTCATTACTACTTTTCTACTATATATTACTTTGAAATGCCATGTCAATAAGATAGTTTACATTTAATGCAGATTTGGCAATATACCTCGATAAAATACAAAATACATTGGAATGGCTATTTTTCTTGAAGCATTCATATTTGCCTGGATTATGACGGCTAAAAGCTTTAGACTATTTGAAAGTATAGCACCTCCGTAAGCTATAAGTAACCACTACCTGCTTTACTCTTTTTTACTGGCTTTTCTTAACACAGTTCCAATAAATGTACCTATTAAACCCGCTAAACTAAAGGTGATAACAAATCCCCAATCTACTTTTTCACCTTGCCATAAACTCATTAAGAATGTGACTACCAATACACCACTTACAAAAGGGATCCAGCCTTTTAATACCCTTTTAAACAACTATATCCCACCTCTATCAAAATTTCTCTTATATGGTTCTTGGTTCTAACAAATATAATTAATGTTGGTTCGCTGAATGCCACTGTTTTTATCACTAATAAACTTTTTTCATTTTCATACTTAGCTCACTTGCTATCGACCTTCATATTTACTTTTCATAAGAATTTCATCTGCTCGCATATCAGTCCAATTAGCAATAGATACATTTGGATTTTCTTCGATAAAGCTCTCCATAATCTTGTTCCCCGTTTTATATTTAGCCCATTTAGGTACATTTTTGCTAGAATCTCCAAAGAAAAACCTGTCTTTAATTTTTGTTGAGGGTTGATTGATTGGTTTTGAACCAGCATCCTCATTTGATGTATCATTCGAACAACTCATGAGTAAAACTATTATACTAACCAAGATAATTAAACTTGTTATCCTTTTCGTTTCGATCATCTTCCTGCAATATATTTCTATTAACGGTATATTATTAAAGTTATAAATAAATAAGGTGTTCCTTGTACTTATACGATATCAAATAAACCCCTTAGTAATCTTCCTATACCACTAAATAACCAAATAATCATTCTGAAAGGCAATAAAACCAGTTCGGGTATCCAAAAAAGCACATCAAGCATAAAATCTAAAAATCTATAATTATCGTTGTTTTCCTTCCTTTTTCTCATTTTTTCTTTCTTTCTATTCCACCATTCTCTCATTTATTACCTCTCCTTCTTGCAAAATTCAACTATAAATATTTACGAATCATCCTTATAAAAGGTTTCTTTTTTAAATATTCTACCTCGTTATTAAAAAGGTATATCTGCTTTAGTTACACTGGTTAAGCATTTAATGTATGTTTGGAAAAGGTAGCCTAAACTCAACAGTTTTTTGAACCTTCAATCTCTTTAACGCACCCAAAAATACTCCACAATAGATAATCCTCCCTTTTCCTTATATAATAGAATCACTACATAAATGGAGGTCTACTGTGAAACGTGTACTTTCTTTTTTGAAACCATATAAACTCCCGATTGGGGTTGCCTATACATTAACGTTGATTGAGCTTGCGACAGAGTTGCTTCTTCCCTTTTTTCTTGGAATGATGATAAATGAAGGTGTGCTCAATAAAGATATTGGCACTATTGTAATGTGGGGCAGCATTATGATCGGGCTTGCCTTTGCCGCGTTTTTTGCAGGTATTATTAATTCATTTTATGCGTCACATACAAGTTATGGATTTGGGTATGATCTGCGCGAGAAGCTGTTTAAAAAAGTACAGGAATTTTCGTTTCAGAATTTAAATCAGTACCCGACGTCGGTCTTGATGACACGGTTTACGAATGATGTGCGGCAGATGCAAAATACTATTTTCATGGGGCTTCGCATTATGGTGAAGGCGCCATTGATTGTACTTGGTGGTGTGATGATGGCGTTTATTGTCAATGCCAAGCTTGCACTAATCTTTTTAATTACGGTTCCACTACTTATTTTCTTTTTACTTTGGGTGCTGAAACGTGCGAGTCGCTTGTTTCGAAGTGTGCAGCAACGCGTTGACAATGTGAATCGCGTGATGCAGGAGAACTTGGCTGGGATGCGCTTGATCAAGGCTTTCTTGCGGCGGAATCATGAAGAAAGTCGCTTCATGAAAGCGAATAAAGATTTGGCATCAGAAACGCGTTATACGTTCCGCTTCGTTGAGGCTTCGATGCCTGTTCTACTTTTTGTGATGAATCTTAGCTTGATCTCGATTCTTTGGTTTGGAAATAACCAGGTCGTTGCTGGTGACTCTTCTGTTGGTGACATCGTAGCAATTGTTAATTATGCATTACGTGTTTCGATGGCCATTTCGATGTTCACGTTTATCATCTTAGCTTTTTCTCGTGCAAAAGCTTCTGCTACCAGGCTTGGTGAGGTATTAGATGTAGATATTGATTTGCATGAGTCCGATGATGCGGAAGCTGATGCGATTGTACGACATGGGAAAATTGACGTCAAGGATGTAAGTTTTGCCTACAGTACGCAGGAGACAAACGTATTACAGGACATATCTTTTTCCGTAAAGGCTGGCGATTCTGTTGCGCTTATTGGTGCGACTGGTGCTGGGAAAACATCGTTGTTTCAGCTGATGCCACGTCTTTATGATGTGAATAGTGGCGTTATTTCGATTGATGATAGGGCCATAACTTCCTATACATTGGATCACTTGCGACGTGCGATTGGTTACGTACCGCAGAACCCGCTTCTTTTCAGTGGATCTGTTTTCGATAATATAGCTTGGGGTAAGGAAAACGCGACCAAAGAAGAAGTGACCCAGGCGGCAAAAGATGCACAAATCCATGAAACGATTATAGAATTACCTGATGCTTATGAAACAAAAATAGGACAAAAAGGTGTCAACCTTTCTGGTGGGCAAAAGCAACGTCTTTCAATTGCACGTGCGCTCATTCGCCGCCCGAAAATTTTAATGCTGGATGATTGCACGAGTGCGCTTGATTTAGAAACTGAATCTAACTTACTTGCTGCAATTGAATCATACCATTGTACCAATTTAATGATTACCCAAAAAGTCACAACTGCTATGGACGCTGACCGAATTCTATTGATGGATCATGGACAAATCTTGGCGAACGGAACTCATCAAGAATTGCTGAAAGAATCAGCGCTTTATCGTAAAATAGTGGAGTCGCAGTTTGGAAAGGAGTATATCCATGCCAATTAATCAACTCAAAGAACCTTTTCAACAAGAACGGATTCCACTAGATAATGTATCAAGTAAAAAGTCTAAGAAAGCGCGGAATACGGCAGGTACCGTCAAACGGATTTGGTCGTATTTAATTAGGGAAAAGGCTACACTTAGTCTTGTAATTCTGGCAGTTGTCATTAGCTCAGGTCTTGCCCTACTTGGACCTTATTTAATTGGGATGGCCATCGATGATTACATCGTCACGCAAAATAATACTGGGCTTGGCATGTTGCTCGTTTGGCTCGTAATCATTTATTTGTTCCACTCCCTTTCGATCTTTTTGCAAAATTATTGGATGGTTGGGATTGCACAAAATACGGTTTATTCGCTTCGGGAAGATTTATTCAAGCAATTCCATCGTCTGCCGATTTCTTATTTTGATAAACGCCAGCACGGCGAGCTGATGAGCCGGGTTACAAATGATATTGACAACATTAACAACACACTGAACCAATCGGTTATACAAATTTTTGCAAGTATCCTAACGCTCGTTGGTACGGTTGTCGTCATGCTAATCTTGAGTCCATTACTCACCCTTGTGACAATGACGATTATCCCACTCATGTATGTTGGAATGAAATGGATTACCAAGCGAACTGGTCCTTTATATAAATTGCAGCAACGCGATTTAGGTGAATTAAACGGCTATGTAGAGGAAACGGTTTCTGGGCAGCATGTCGTTAAAACATTTTCTCAGGAGGGCCGTGTGATTGGCGAATTTGAAGAACGGAATAAAAAACTCCGCCATACCGGCTTTTGGGCCATGACGATTTCAGGTTTTATTCCAAAAGTCATGAACATGCTGAATTTCCTAAGCTTTGGATTGATTGCATTAGTTGGTGGGATTCTCGCAGTTGAAAATATCATAACAGTTGGTGTCATCGTTATTTTTACCGAATATGCAAGGCAGTTCACTCGGCCATTGAATGAGCTATCCAACCAGTTTAATATTCTACTTTCGGCCGTCGCTGGTGCGGAGCGTGTTTTTAATGTAATGGATGAGAAGCAAGAAGAAACAGATGAGGAAGCTGCAGAAGTTTTGTCAGAAACCACAGGGCATGTCATGTTTGACGATGTGTCATTTGCCTATGAAGGTACACCGATTTTGAATCATATTACCTTTGAAGCAAATCCTGGTGAGACCGTTGCATTTGTTGGACATACAGGTGCTGGGAAAACAACAATCATTAATTTAATCGCTCGTTTTTACAATTATGATGATGGTAAAATCACGCTCGACAATGTTGACATTAAAAACATTAAACGATCTAGTCTGCGTGAGCATATGGCATTTGTTTTACAAGACTCCTTCCTATTTAAAGGAACGATTATGGAAAATATCCGCTACGGCAGGTTAGATGCAACAGACAATGAAGTAATTGAGGCTGCGAAAAATGCGAATGCTCATGACTTTATTGAGCGTTTACCTAATCAGTATGATACAGTTTTAGATCAAGAAGGCAGTGGCATTAGTCAGGGACAGAAACAGCTTTTGACTATCGCACGCGCATTGTTGGCCGATCCTTCTATCTTAATTTTAGATGAAGCGACAAGTAATATTGATACGATTACCGAAGTTACGATTCAAGATGCATTAAAACGATTGATGCTTGGCAGAACAAGCTTTGTAATCGCCCATCGGTTAAATACCATTCAGGAAGCAGACAAAATAATCATGCTGGAGCATGGAAAGATTATTGAAAAAGGCAGCCACAGTGAATTGATTCAGAATAAGAGTCACTACTATAATCTTTTTCAAGGCCAGTTAACGTAGCTTGGGCGGGGCTAAACAATTTAAATGGAAAATTGGTTAATGACATGATAAAATATACGGGAATTAGTCGAAAGCAGAGGTGTACCGATGGGAAGAAAAGGAACAATGGTCGAAGAAGAAATTAACAGTAAATACTTAGATGAACTCATGACATTAAAACTATATCAACCTGAATCGTTTTCGCCTCTCTATAAGTATCATATTTGTATTATGCAGGACGGAAATGATTACTACCAGCTTGGGCGAACTGCAACAGTAAGTGATCGCTTGCATACGAATGATGAAATTGAAAATACAGTATTTGTTGGGATACATTACAATGATAGATATGATCGCAAGGATAAATACCATCCAAGCGGCGCGAAACAAGAAGCCTATATCAAATTTTTAATCTATGAGGTTGTACCGCTTCTCGATGATCTGCTTCCTACCTACCATATGGGTCAGTCCCGTACATTAATGGGCGATTCTTTGGCAGGCACACTCGCGTTGATGACTGCCCTTCGCTACCCACATACATTTGGAAAAGTTATTATGCAATCCCCATATGTGGATGAAAAAGTGATGGATGCCGTCAAAAATGCAAAAGATATCCATTCAATCGATATTTATCATACAATTGGCCTTGAGGAAACAAACGTTGATACAACGGCTGGTACGAAAGAAGACTTCCTAGCACCTAATCGTGAATTAAATCAACTTTTAAAAGAAACTGGTGTCAGCTATATTTACTATGAATTAGATGGCGAACATACATGGAAAGCTTGGCAAAAGGATCTTCCCCGCGCATTGACAGCTATGTTTAGTTAATTTTTTTGAAAAATGTAATATGTTTTTACCTATTTCCATTAACTATTTGTTATAATAGAGAGTAAACCAAAGAACCTTATACAATAGACATCATTATAGTAATAAACGCAAAAATATACTAGGAGGTTTTACTATGAAATACGGTATTGTAATATTTCCATCTAAGCCTATCCAAGATAAAGCAAATGCTTTAAGAAAACGTTATGACCCACATTATTCGTTAATTCCACCACATATCACATTAATAGAAGCTTTTGAAGCAGATGATGAAACTGTTCATCAACTTATCCCAGAGTTAAGAGCAATTGCAGACGAAACTGCTCCACTTGCAATTAACATCAATAAAGTAAGTACATTTGCACCTGTAACAAACACCATCTACATGAAAGTGGAAGCATCACAGGCAATAATTGATTTATATGAAAAATTGCAGTCAAGTAACCTCCCTGCTAATAAGGAGTATTCTTTTGTGCCACATATTACAGTCGCACAAAAGCTATCAGATCAAGAATATGCAGATGTATATGGTAGCCTGCAACTTAAAGATACGCAATTAGAAGATAAAATTGATCGTTTCCAATTGTCTTACCAACTTGAGAATGGATCATGGACCGTTTATGAATCATTTGTGTTTGGGAAAGATGAATAGTGGATATTAAGATTGTAGAAACAAACGAAGAACTTGAACAAGCTTACCATATACGTACCACAGTGTTTGTTGATGAACAACAAGTTCCCCCCGAAGAGGAGCTTGACGAATACGACAAAGAAGCGATTCATTTTGTTGGAAGTGTAAATGGTGTTCCCATCGCAGCAAGTCGTCTGCGGTTCGTTGATTCCTCTGGAAAACTCGAGCGCATCTGTGTATTAGATACCGAGCGTGGAAAATCCTATGGAAAAATGATCATACAGCGAATGGAATTGGAAATAAAGAATAATGGGTATGAAAAGGCCAAATTAAATGCACAAACACATGCAGAAATATTTTATCAGCGCCTAGGATATGAAACAGTATCAGGTGAATTCATGGATGCTGGTATACCACATGTGACGATGATAAAAGAATTATAAATAGGAAAAGCGCAAGCGCTCGTTTAGCAACGTACAAACTGGAGCACTCCGCAATGAGATAAAGGAAACACGGTGAGGTACGAACCGATGTTGACTTATCGTAGTGGAGGAGTGTGAAGTTTGCTAGTTGCTGGGCGCTGGAGCTGGACATGACCGTTGATATAAGTAAGCTTAATAGAGCCAATTTTATACTATCTTTACTTTTGAAAATGTCAGTTTGCTGGACTTCTTGTCTGCAAGCTGACATTTTTTGATTTACTCATTTCGTTATATCAGATATCAACAAGTCAAATCCAGCAAATTTTATGCATTTCGCACCTCAAAATATTGTATGCAAATGTTGATTTTGGATAACCTAAACAATGGATATGTGCAAAAGGGGTTGTCTTACATGGACCATTTATTACCAATTTTTTTAGAATCCTTGTTTGGATTTGTTGCATTATTTATATTAACAAAGGTATTGGGAAAAACCCAAATAACGCAGCTTACACCATTTGATTTCATTGCTGCTCTTGTACTTGGTGAGCTGGTCGGAAACGCGCTTTTTGATGACGAAAAAGGGATACTGGAAATCGGATTTGCAATCGTTTTATGGGGCGTGATTCTTTATGTAACAGAGCTAATTACGCAACGATACAAAGGGACACGCGCTCTTCTTGAAGGTCGTCCGACTATCATCATCCATCAAGGAAAACTAATTCGAGAAGAAATGAAAAAGAGTAACCTCGACATAAATCAGCTCCAGCATTTACTACGATCAAAGGATGCCTTTTCGATTCAAGAAGTTCAATATGCAATCCTAGAAACAGATGGAACGGTTTCTGTTTTAAAAAAGTCAACTTACCAAGTGCCAAACCGCAATGATTTCAATCTGCAGCCAGAAGCCACCCATCTCGCTGTCACGCTAATAAATGATGGCGAAGTTATATGGGATAACCTAAAAGAAGCAAACTTGACTGAAGAATGGCTCATGGATGAATTAATGAAACAAGAAATAAAAACGGTTCGAGATGTATTCTACGCAGAATGGATCGAGGGGCATGACATATTTGTACAGCCATTTACTAGCAAAAAGAATTGATTGGACCGTATTCCCCTTAAGTTCGACAGTGAACAATCTTTTTAACAAAGTAAAAATCCCCCATCCAAATGAATGGATGAGGGATTTTTACTTATAATGCTTGAGCATGAAAACCTAATTTTTTCAGTTGTACAATCATAGATTCTTTTTCGTCAGAATCAAGGCCACCTAATATTTCATTCATCGCCTCAACATGCTTAGGGAAAATTTCGTCCATCAGCTCTTTTCCCTCATCTGTAATCACTGCATACGTAACACGACGATCAGTAGGACATGCTTTACGTTTTAGGTAGTCTTTCTTTTCTAATTTATCTACTACATAGGTCGTGCTGCTGCTAGCAAGTAATATTTTTTGCCCGATCTTCTGGATGGGCTGCTCCCCTTTATTGTACAACAGCTCCAGTACGGAAAACTCCGTTAGATTCAATCCATGGCTTTTTATGTCTTTGATAACTTGTTTTTCAATGGATTGTAATGCACGCGTGAGAACAACAAATAATTTTAACGAATTCTCACTATCTTTATCTATCTTTTCTACTCGATTCACCATTATCAATCCTTTACCAGACAGAATTTCAAATTTACTCTTTCGTGAAATTGACTGTGCTTCTTATTGTATCAATTGGGCGAACTAATTTTTCAATCTGCTCCCGTTTTGGTTCTAACATAGGAGGTAAGGATAAGCTTTCTCCAAGCGTTTCATACGATTCATCTCCCATAAATCCTGGACCATCTGTAGCAAATTCAAATAAAATTTGTGGTGCAACCTTTACATATAAGGATCCAAAGAAATGACGATTTATATAGCCAGAAGTTTGGAACTGAAAGCTTTCCATCCGAGTAATCCATTCTTCTAACACGGAACGATCTTCAACCCGGAAAGCCGTATGGTGAACCGTACCAAAGCCTTGTCTTGCTTGAGGTAGAACGGTGTTATATTCAACTACTACCTGTGCACCATTTCCTCCCTCGCCAACTTCAAATAAATGAAACGATTCTTCTTTTGCAATTTCTTTAAACTGCAATACTTTTTCCATCATCTCTTTAAAATAATCAAAGTTGGCGATACGAACAAAGATTGGTCCGAGTCCGGTGATGGCATATTCTAATGGGACAGGTCCGTTTTGCCATGGTGTACCAGCTGCAACACCTGTATTGTTTTCGTCTGAAATCAGTTGGTAATTTTGGTCATCAAAATCTACAAATGACAGCACCTTTTTCCCAAACTGTTCCTTAATGCCTTCATGTTTTACCTCTAAACGGTCAAAACGTTTTACCCAATAATCTAACGCTTCGTCACTAGGCACACGAAAAGAGGTTTTTGAAATTTCGTTCGTACCATGGACTCCTTTTGGAATGCCAGGGAAATCAAAAAATGTCATATCTGTACCTGGATTACCTGTATCATCCGCAAAAAATAAGTGATACGTTTGAATGTCATCTTGGTTAACTGTTTTCTTGACTAAACGCATTCCTAATGTATAGGTGAAAAACTCATAATTTTTTTCAGCGCTACTTGTTATTGCTGTAACGTGATGTATTCCTTTTAGTCCGTTCATTGTATATACCTCCACTTAAATTTATCTCGCATTAATATATTTCCAATTCGAGATAAATTTTACTACGAAATTTACTTGATGTCAATACGGACGTTTTACTCAGAGTTTATCTGCATATCTGTATTCAGCAAAGGAAACAATAAAAATGGTCAAACTAGGGACGTAGAAAATTTTAGAGACTAGGACGTGAACTTCATGGATTTCTTTACAGGTCAAGAATCCCTTACCGCTATACAGTGGGTTCTGAGAGCAATTGTTGGCTTCTTTTTTTTAGTATTATCGGCTAAAATCATGGGCCAACGCTCCATTTCGCAATTAAGATTTCTAGATTTCGTCATAGCGTTACTTTTAGGAAATATTATTGCCCACCCATTGTCAGACGAGGGATTAGGGTTAGGTGGTTCAATGATTACCATGACCGTGTTAGTAATATTATATCTTGCTGGAGTGTTTCTAAGCCTACGATGGATACCACTCAGAAAAATATTTGATCCTTCTCCCATGCCCCTGATAGAAAATGGAGAAATTAATTACAAGAACTTAACTAAAGCAAGAATTTCAATTGATTTGCTTTTATCCGAATTAAGGAAGGAAAAAACGGAAGATATACAAAAAGTGGCACTTGCTTTGTGGGAACCTGGAGGATCAATATCCATATTTTTATATCCTCAACATCAGCCAATTACCCATTCAAATTCAACGTCTGCAATACAACCTTTTAATTTTCCTAAAACAATTATTAAAGAACGAAAGATCGATTATAATGAGTTAAGCAAACTCGGAAAAGATGAGCAATGGCTAATGCAGAAAATAAAAACAACAGGTAACGTATTAGTAGATGACGTGTTGCTAGCTACCATTGATAATAGTGATAAAATAAAAATATTTTTGTATAAATAGAAAAAGAGGCTATTCAAAGTCCAGCCTCCTACCTTAAGTCTCAAATAAAATCATTTAAAGTAAAACCATAAAGGATGTAATAGGGATGGTGAAGAAAATAGTAATAACCCTTATAAGTGTAGTCTTGATTTTAGTAGTGATTAACTGGTATGGGCTTTCCACTCCAATCAAAAATGTAAACAATTTAAAGATGAAATCCACTTCTAAACCTGTTGTATTAGTAGTTGTTGATTCCCTTATGGATGAACCTTTGCAAAAGGCTATTGGAGAAGGACGAGCTCCTGCGTTCGCGTTCTTGTCTAAGCATGGACAGTATTTCCATGAAGTTGTAAGCTCTTATCCTACTATGTCGGTCACCATTGATAGTACGCTTCTAACAGGAACTTACGCTAATCAACATCGACTTCCAGGGCTTGTCTGGTATAGTCAAAATGATAATCGCTTGGTTAATTATGGGAGCGGTAAAAAGGAAGTATTCACACTAGGTGTAAAGCAAGTTCTAAAAGACGGTATTTACAACTTGAATCAGGAACACTTAGGTAAAAATGTAAAAACTATTTATGAAGATTTAGATGAGAGACAAGCCCATTCCGCTTCGATTAATGGACTTATCTATCGTGGAAATCAAGACCATAACCTGCACGTTCCGAAAATAGCTTCAACTTTAAACATATTGCCAGATACATTCCATGTTAAAGGGCCAACTTTGTTATCAATGGGAAGTTTGTCTCAATATAGCCCTGAAAATAATGGTCAAACCAACATATGGCAAGAGCTCGGATTTAATGATACCTTTACAGCTAATGAAGTTAAACACCTTATTCAAAACGATAGTCTCCCCTCTTTTACACTTGCTTATTTTCCAGACCTTGATCATCGTATTCATAAACATGGTCCAATGGATCTCAAAGGAATTGAAAAAGTCGATCAACATCTTCAAACGATTCTAGATGCATACCCTACTTGGGATGAGGCCATAGAAGAAATGACCTTAATTGTGTCTGGTGACAGTAGCCAATCAAAAATCGGCAATGATCGTACAGAATCCTTAATTGATTTAACTTTACTTTCAAAAAGGTACCAGGTTGCGGAACTGGGAGAGCCTATCACTAAAAAAGATCAGATCGTTTTAGCTGTTAATGAACGCATGGCTTACATTAATTTGTTAGATGATAAGATAACATTTTCAGAAATGGCATCAAAATTAATGGATGATTCCAGAATTAGCTTTATAGCATGGAAAGACGAAGAGGGTAATCATGTTTTATCTGAGGAATCAAATAAAAAGCTTACTTTTCAGCCTGAAGGAAAGTATACCGATCACTATCACCAAGAGTGGGATATAAGTGGAGACTTTTCCATATTAGACCTGTCTGTAAACAAGCAAAACGAAATTAAGTATGGTGATTATCCTGACGCACTTGCGAGATTATATGGTGCTCTCCATTCACATAAAGGCCGATATCTTGTCGTTGATGCAAAACCTGGGTATGAATTTATTGGAGAGCATTCCCCTACTCATGATGGAGGAGCCGGGCACGGTTCCTTACACAAAAGAGATTCTTTAACACCAATGATTATCACCGGAACCAACACACAGCCAGAACATGAACGGATTGTAGACTATAAGGAATGGATTCTCGAACTTACAAAATAAACAATTATGTTTTTATGTTTGCTGTGATCTCAGTAAACCAAAATTAAAGCCGGATAAAGTTATCCGGCTTTTGTTGTAGAATCCTTAAATTCTACTCTATTATTTTCATTTATCTGATGTATGTGCAAATCGTGAATGGTGATTTCCGGACGACTCCCAACTCGAATATTAATTCCAGTTTGGCCTAGCCCCTCGCTTATATAAAATGATCGGCCATTGTATTGATGTAACCCTTTTACCATGTTCATCTTAATTAAATTTCCCATTTTAAAAAGGTGGTATGGCTTTGGCCAATGAATTTGTCCACCATGAAAGTGGCCTGACAGCAGATAGTCAAAATGATAGTCTTTCATCGTTAGAACGATGTTCGGATCATGTGTTAAAACAAGATTATACCCTTTTTCTAGTCCATCATAAGTTTTACCTAAGTTACTATGGTTTGTACCAAAGTTATCAATGCCAATAATATTTAGTGAATTGCCGCCCACATCTATCCTGTCATTTTCATTTTGAAGTGTTTTAAAGCCGTGTTCATTCAATGTTTCTTTTAACTGATTGAAGTTTTGCTTGTTCAATACATAATCATGATTGCCAAAAACAGCATATGCCCCGTAAACAGGCTTTAATCGATTTAACACTTGCAAATAAGGAATAAGCCTTGGTATGCTTCGTTTTCGATCTAAAAAGTCTCCTGTCAAAGCAATGATATCAATCGGCTTACCTTTCAATTTTTCATATAATTGCTTGGGCGTCATCGAAATATTTTCAATATGCATATCAGAAATATGCAAAACTCGTAAAGAAGTGCCACCGTTTGTTTGAGGTTCATTTTCTATTTTAATATGATTTATTTCAACGGAATGCGTATTTTTATAGCCTTTATATAAAAAGTAACCTACTAGTACAGTGAAAATCGTGATAATAATGTACATTATCTTATTCCTCCTCCACATTAGTATAAAGGGAATAAGGAGGGAAATTAACTTGTAATTTATGGATAGGTATCCGTTAGACACTTTCAATGTTTATGAAATAAACAATCTTTCGACATAAACACGTACATCGGATGCGGCCTTTTCTTAGTTAAAGCTTTATTTAATGATAAAAAGTAAATTGGTGAAAGAGCCACTTGTTTTGCTAATTTATAGTATGGGTTATGAATGGGACAGGCTTCAAAGCCTAATTTCTTACACCCTTTATAAAGCATTGTAATGCCAATCAATCCCTTAATTTCATTAGCGTCATCATGAAACTGTAAATAGCGGGCAATAGATGGAAGTGATTCCTGTACGCTCTTATAAATGATTAAAGCCCTTCTGATTTCACTATATCCTACCGTTTGTCCCAATATTTTAGCATTATGCAAATGAATTTTAAGGAGTAAATCATTTTTATTAATTACTGTTCCGTCGGATAAAGTTATTTTTTTACCTTTATACTTTGTTACACGAACGCGAATAATTGTCTTATTTCCATTTATTACAATATACTGCAACCGGGTAAAATGAAAATATAATGGATCGAAAATAGCCCACACAAAAAGGCAATACTTTCTGATTCTACTACTCATTCCAGTCACTCCAGTTCTCCCCCACCTAAATAATAGTGATACGTTATATTTTGTTTAGATAATGTACAACTATTACTGGTAATTTAAGGTTTTGAGAATGTAAAGACTGTAACTTCACAAACTAAACCGTGAAGGAGTCGACTAAATTATGTTCCGAATTTTATTTATGCCTTTATTGCAAATACCATCAGGGCATCATCATGTTGCTGATAGTATTAAGGTTCAATTGAATCAATCAGCCGATGACTATCATTGTGAAGAAGTTGAACTATTATCCTATAGTTATGGGAATCTGGAAACGCTAATCTCATCCGCTTATTTACAATGGATTCACAGGCTTCCAAGACTATATAGCCAAATTTATAAGTATGCTGCGGTAAAAGAGAAAAGAACCAATAAACGGTTTTACTTGTATGAATGGTTATTTTTAAAAAAAGTACAACGTTTAATTGAACAAACAAAACCGGATCTAATCATTTGTACGCATTCTCTCCCATCCTGTATTATTCAACAACTAAAAAAGAGGAATCTTTGGTCAGGCCCAGTCATCAATGTTTACACTGATTATTTTATTAATAATTTATGGGGTGTTGATAGTATAAACTATCATTTTGTACCGAGTTTAGATGTAAAAAATGAGTTGATTACCAGGGGCATAAAAGCCCATCAAACCTTTGTTACAGGAATTCCTATCGATCCACTATTTAGAAATGTGACGCCCACACATAAAGAAGCCAATAGGTTTACCGTTTTGGTAAGCGGTGGTAATATGGGGGCCGGTTCTATCCAGAAACTTCTTAATCGATTAAATCCATCAGGTTCCATTCTTTATAAAGTACTTTGCGGAAAAAACGAAATACTGCTTCACTATATTGAACGTCTGAACCATTCCCATATAAAACCGCTTCCTTATGTATCTTCAAAAAAAGAAATGAATCAATTGTACGATGAAGCCGATGCCATCATTACCAAACCTGGAGGTGTTACAGTTACTGAAAGTTTATGGAAAAAGCTACCCATCTTTGTTTATGAGGCTTTACCTGGACAAGAAGAAATCAATTTACACTATTTAAAAAGTCAAGGACTAATATTTGATTTACAGAATAGCAGTGCAACAATCAACGTGGAAGATAAGATAACTGACATATTAATAAATGGTTTATCACAATTCAACAAACGCTTAGACACATTCTATGACTGTGTTGAAAGTAATGATGTATCAAAGATAATAAAAACGATTTTATCTAGTCCAAACTTAAGGGGTTAACATATAAGTAACGAAGGAGTGCGCGAGTTGAGTCAGATCGAGATTAAAGCTGCTCCGCCTGCAAGTTGGCATGGTAAGAAACAAAATAATGGAAGTAAAAAAACTATAACGTTGCACTGTACACTTCTCCCCTATTGCCTTATACTTACATGAGAGGTGATGAACGATGGGAAGTTGATGCGAATAGGAGTTCTTTCTAAAGAAATGGGCATATCGACAAGAACAATCGATTATTATACGAATTTAGGAATCATTCATGCCCAAAAGTCTTCATCAAATGAATACAGATATTACGATGAAGAAGCTGTCATACGATTAAAGCTAATTAAACTATATAAACAAGAGAAATTAACCCTTAACGAAATTAAGGAACGTTTCGAACTAATGGAAGATGTAGAAAGTTACGATAATAAAGTTGTTTTTGAAAAAATACATGCGCTTCAAAGTGAATTAAAAGATATTGAAGATGCAATTTTACAACTAAAACCTCATCTCGATCAATTAGATAAAAATCAACTAAATTCATTAGGGAAACTTATTAACTTACAAGGTGTATCCCTTGCTCAAACCATAACGATATTGTTCGGATGAGCTATATCGTTTACAAGTATGGAACAAAATATCAGGAGGTGACATCCCTACATTATTTGTAGGGAGATTATTTGGAATATTTAAGTTTGCTTTCAGTCGCTGTTTTAATAGTTCTCACCGCATTCTTTGTAATTTCGGAATTTGCGATAGTCAAAGTTAGAAGAACGAGAATTGAACATTTGGCAAATGAAGGAAATAAACGAGCTAAAGCTGGTTTAAAAGTAATTAATAATTTAGATGGCTATCTTTCGGCATGTCAGTTGGGTATAACCGTAACTGCTCTTGGAATTGGTTGGCTCGGTGAACCAGCGTTCGCTCAAATTATCCATCCATTGATAGCTAGATTTGATCTATCTGATGGAGTGGTACACACCATATCCTTTGTTGTTGCCTTTGCTGTTATCACCTTTTTACACGTGGTATTAGGAGAATTAGCACCAAAAACCATTGCCATTCAAAAAGCCGAAGCTGTTACGTTAGCACTTGCTCCTCCGTTAATCTTTTTTAACTGGATCATGTATCCTTTCATTTGGGCACTAAATGGATCAGCTAACTTTTTAGTTGGTTTGATTGGCTTTAGCCCTGCCTCGGAAAGTGATGAGGCTCTTTCTGAAGAAGAATTGCGGATGACATTATTAAACAGTCACAAAAGCGGTGAAATAAACGATTCCGAAATCGAGTATGTGAATAAGATATTTGATTTTGATGAGCGTGTAGCAAAAGAAATTATGGTCCCTCGTAAAGAGATTGTTTGCTTATTTAAAGAGGATTCTTTTGAAGAGAACATTAATGTGATGAAAAATGAAAAGTTTACAAGGTACCCAATTGCCGAAGATGATAAGGATGAAATTATAGGAATGGTCAATATTAAAGGATTATTTAATGATGAAAATCCATCTGATAAAAATATTGATAAGCATATCCGTCCAGTCCTTCACGTCATCGAAACAACACCTATTAAAACACTTTTAACTAAAATGCAGAAGGAACAAAGCCATATGGCAATTGTTGTTGATGAATATGGCGGTACTGCAGGATTAGTTACCTTTGAGGATATCCTGGAAGAAATCGTTGGCGAAATTAGAGACGAATTTGATTCAGATGAAACGCCTGAAGTTCAACAGATAGATGACAAGACTTATTTATTAGAAGGTAAAATGCTAATTTCTGATGTAAACGACTTATTATCTGTTGATATTTCAGACGAAGAACTGGATACACTTGGTGGTTGGGTGTTATCTAAGAATAACGAACCAAAGCAAGGAACGATTATTTCTGAAGGCCACTATCACTTCATGGTCAAAGAAGTGGAAGGACATCAAGTTAAATATGTAGAGACTAGAGAACTTGATCAAAAAGAAGAAACTAGTTATTCTACTGCATCTTCACAGTAAAATGAAATTAAGAAAAGTGCAAGCGCCTGTTTAGCGACGTACAAACTGGAGCACTCCGCAATGAGATAAAGGAAACATGCCCCTGCAACAGGGGTATGCCGACGTTGGGCGGCAAGCCCGGTTTTAGTCGGCCTTCCTTTTACTACGAACCGATGTTGACTTATCGTAGTGGAGGAGTGTGAAGTTTGCTAGTTGCTGGGCGCTGGAGCTAGACATGACCGTTGATATAAGTAAGCTTAATAGAGCTAAATTTTATATTTTCTTTACGTGGTAAAAAGACAAGCGAGAGTTGCTTGTCTTTTTCTATTATTCTTAGCCAGTTTGTCCGAGATTAAAATCCCACTTCTCAGGATATAATGGCATTCGAACTGCGCGGTAGATCTGTCTGTGATCTCCTTCTTCAAAACCAGTTACTTTCAGTTCATAAACCACTTCTGGATCCTCTTCCCCTGTTACTTCTACAACAATACTCCGCATCGTACCATCCTCTAGCTGTGTATAGCCAGATGTGATTAACCTGTTTCCTGTTTCGCTTAAATAGTTGGCATCACTAACATATTTGGAGAAGAAGTTTTCTCCACGTTCTTTTCCATAAGACCATATCTCTTTAACAGTCATTTCTTCCGTATTAATCCGATATTGGACCCCACGGCTGTATTCCTCGCTCACGCTTTCGTCTCCCCGCGTAACGGCAATGTTATTGTCAAATAACATAATGTCCTTTGTCGCGTCATTATTGTCAAAGTCAGGTAAAGTCATCACAGAATGTGGTCCACCTGGAAATTTAAAGTCTTCTCCGATTGGCTCTAATAAATAGTCTTGATAATCTTCTGGCCATCCTTCATAGGCGGCTAAAATATAGTCAATTTCTCCCTCAGGATAACTCATTTCCATGATTAAACTCTGGTGCCTACTAGAAACAAGAATATCCCCTTCATCCTCATCAAACCAAATGGCATTTTGGTGAAACCAATCGCCATCTTCGGCTGAAGGTCCATCATATTCTTGATAAAAATCCTCTGGCATAATCTCACGGAAATTCAGCTGATCAACTAACTCGCCTGTTTCACGATCAATTTCAATCATTTCGTCCTCAATATACTGTGTTCCATCGTGCGCTGTAGCGAGTATATTTCCATTAGGCAATTCAATCGCATCATGATGAATGATCCCCCATCCTTCATAATTGCTAACGGTTACTTCATAAGCATTCGCTACCTGACCTAGCATGTCCATTTCAAGTATTAGATTATATTTATCTCCCTTTTTCGTTACATATAGTAGATTGCTATTTTCCATCCGTTTTAGTACATGGCTATTCGGAAAGGTAGAGTACCAGCGAACATCACCATTACTATCGACTGCATATGCCAATTCACTACTTGGAATGAGAAATGTTAATCCGTTTTCCATTTTTGTCGGATCTGATTCAATAAGTTCTGTCGTAAGAAAACCTTCAGGGAGTGGTTCTGTCGTTACCGAGAGTGTTTTTTGCTTTACCACCCCATCTTCACTTTCCCCCGCTACTATTACCGTATTTTCATGATCTGGATAGAGGCCAAGTACAGGGATCGCATGACTTGTATCATAACCATTATACGTTTTAACAATATCCGTTCCTTTTGTCTTGCCTTTAACTGTAACCGTTATTTCTAGTGGTTCACCCGTTTCAAACTTAACAAGTGCTGTTAACGGAGCAGCACTGTATGGATCAGAAATAACCAATGGATCGCTTAGGTCATAGCTTCTTTGTTCATATGTCGTACGAATTACTTTTTCAATCGAATTTTGTTCATTAATTAGCTCCATATCTGCAGAAACTGTGCGTTTCCCTTTTACTTCTTGTTCTTGATTAGCATCTTCTTCTCTATACATGACAAAAAAGAAAATGGCTCCTACAACTACCGCACCACTTAAAGCTCCTATCAAAATCTTTTTCACAGTTTCGTCCCCCAGCTATGGATTTGTCGATTCCATCATATAGTTTTAGGTTAGCATAGCTTTAACGAACAATCTAATGATGTAAGCTGGTTTTGCAAAATTTATCACCTATGTAGTGATATCAGGAATTTCACTTTTTTATCAGATATGGCCCTCGCCAAATAAAAAAAGTGCCTGAAGTACTAGGCACAAGCGTGTACTAACTTTTTTTAATTTTGGCTACTCCTGCTGCAAAGTGCTCCCAGAGGATATTCTCTACTATCTCTGCTTGACCTTCTTCACAATCAACAATTAGGATAACCTCCATATGCTTCCCTTTTAAAACTCTTTTTCGTTTTTTAATAACTAATTCAGTAAATAATCTAATGGCGACTCCTAAAACAAATCCAATAAACGCACTTATTAGTCCCCAATAAATCGGCCCCCATGCCAATTCAAAGCCAATACTAATTCCAATAACTGAAAAAGCTGTTGCAAGTGCCATACCAATATCAATTAGTGAGGTACCATCTGACCGATGAATGCTATCAAACAGCTTGCGTTCTTTCGTTCGATTATCAAGCGGCACCGCATATATATTTTCTTTTTTAATCCCTTTCTTTTCAAGCGTTGATATAGCCATTTCAAAATAGATGTTATGATCAAAAGTTGCGTATAACTGCATCCTATTCACTTCACTTTTTGTCCTTTTAGTAGTTTGAAATCTTTGTTTTGATATTCATCTTTTAAAAACCTGCGTTGTTCTTGTTCGAAAAGCTTATTATTTTCAACTGTATTCATATAGGAATCAAACATAGCAAAACCATATAACGAAGGTAAAAATAGGAGCCATTCGGGATCTAATACTGCAGTAGCCTGCTGTAGCCCACCTAAAATCAATAAGGGGATGGCCTCAAGAAAATGGGAAAAATAAAAAAATACACAAGTCCAAATAACAACGAAAAAAGCCGTAAGAAGTCGATGGATATAGAGTTGTCCTAAACCTGGCACAAATAGTGACCACATTACTGCCATTAAAGGGTTTCTTTTATCTAAGTAGTTAATTTCTACTGCACCAATAGCAAATGTATTAAAGCGATGTTCTTCACGATCTGCTAATATGAAAACTTTGTTCATATCTACTGTTGTTCGATAACTATCCCAAATCCCGAATAGATAAACCGGCATATAGATGAGCAGCCATCGAGTATCTAACACGTTAATAACCTTATCAATATCACCCTGAAAAGAAAGAATGATTCCCAAATTCACTTTTGCTTGCAGATTAACGACAACTTCCCAAATAAATAATACAAATCCACGAAGATATTTTGATAAAAGCAAATGTCCAAATCCTGGAAAAGCAGCGCTCCACCAAGCAACTATATAAGGATTTCTTAAATGAATTTGAGTGGTACCAAGAACACTAACATGTGCTGTGTAGCGTCTAGCCGTATTATTATTGGTGTAATTGTTCATTTAAAAATCCCCTATTGTATAATTTCACTGTCTATCAATAGGCTTTCCTTAAAAAGGCCTTTTATTCTAAATGTATATATATTTACGCGAAACAAATCCTATTGGTAATACACTTCAATGAAGGTGGGATGAATGGGTGGATCTCGCAATAATGAATGAAATCATAGATACACACGAAAAGTACTCGCAATTAAAAAAACAACACTTTTTTGAAAACACTCTGTTTTCTTTTCAGTGGTGGATTCTTGTTACTATAACAGTTGTTCTTTGGATGATATGGGCAGTTATGGTTGATAAAAAACGATTGAATATCATTTTGCTAGTAGGTCTGATCACAAGCTTACTCGCACTCATTATGGATGATATCGGTATTTCATTAAATTTATGGACTTACCCTTCCCAACTTACATATTTCGTAAGTCGATTATATCCCGTTGATGTAGCAATCATTCCCGTATTTTATATGTTGTTATATCAATACTTTAGGGCTTGGAAATCCTATTTAGTCGTCCTTACGTTGCTAAGTCTTTTTGCCATTTTTGTATCTGAACCTATTTTTTCCGAACTTGATATTTATACTTTGCTACGGTGGAAATATTGGTATTCCTTTCCTATTTATATACTGATGGGGATTTTCGTGAAAGGCTTGGTTGATAAAATAGAGAGAAAATGTACTTAGTATAAAAAGACAGTTAATTTTTAAAACTAGCTTCCCTAATTTATGATTCGTTCGTACTACCATTCAAATTTTTTCAACTTAGACAGGTTTCGTTCTACGAACGAACTTTTTGCTTCAAGGGCTCTTACAGACTTGGAAATAAAAGGTCTGTTGAAGTTGAAAAATGGAAAAACCGCATCCTAGTTGAACGGGATACGGTCATGTACCATACATGTCTTTTTTAGAATCCCCCACTTCAAACAATCCGTAAGGATGTTAAGTGGTGGGTAGTTCAACTATCGTCCTTCTTATACTTTCTTTCACTCTGGGATTCGTCCTTTGATTTGGACTTTTTCTTTTCGTCTTTTTGTTCTATTTTTAAGTCTTCCAATGGGATATCATCCACCATTTGTTGATCTTTGAACTCGTCCAGTTTCGTTCTTTTTTCTACATGTTCACCATTATTATCTTTATCTGATGACTTTTTATCATTTGTTCTCATGTTTTCCATCCCTCCAATCTCATGTTTCAATTCCTTTTCCTTTTTCTATCTACAATAAACATCTATCTATCCTTTTCTATCTCCAAAGGATTTTTTAATTGTTTTGTACTATTTTTTCAGTAAGGTTCTTGTAATCTTCCTCATTACCCGTTGCTTTTGCAATATTAAAGAGACCATCATAAAACTTCTTTCTATCCAATTGATGCATATATTCATATTCAAACCCACTTGCTGTGTAAACAGCAAATTCCCACACATGCTTTGAATCTCGTTTGCTCACCCCTTGGGCAATCGCCTCGAGGACTTTCAATAGCTCAACGGTAATGACCACGTTATCTCTTGCATAATGTCGTATAGAGGCGAATCCGATATATAAATAATCGTCAAAGTAAAGATTTCTTAAAATAAGACGTAAATTATAATCTTTATCGGTTAAATAAGGAGTGAGTTTCGCCTTCCGAGAAATATTTATAAGTAAATCTCCAATCTCATAAATGGTGCCAGTTGCCGTTTTGGGGTCATCATTGCCCAATGCACGAATAGCAATTTCAACAAATTTATTGATACTGAATTCTATATCCTGAATTTCCGTTTGCGTATTTCCAATATGAAACATATTTTTATATTTAAATTCATCAATAGCTGTTTCTTCGTTATTCTTCCAATAGGTTAACAATGGCGTTGAGCCAAAGACAAAATTGCCAACTTTGTATTCTAGCCGAATGATGAGATCATCCTTACATGCCTCCTTAATCAATGGAATAAAATCTACGGTTTGTAAATAACCCGACTTATCCATGCCTATTTGATGTCCCTGGGATTCCGGGATTTGACCTTTTATTACCCCTTCGTCATCTACCCTGTACGGCTGAAGTTCACTAAGCAAGGAATTCTCAATAATATCGATGGATTCCCTTTTCATATCACCCGTCATATTTGATACCTGCAGCCAAGTGACAATATGGTTAATAAAAATAGCAAAAGCTATTAAACATAAAGCTGTCAGAAATGTGGCTGTTACCGGGATCAAGGAATATTGGGTGGCTGTTTCCCCGTTAAGAAATAATAGACAAAACAATACATACAGAAAGCTCCCGTTAAAAATTCCTAGTGTTCGCTGTGTCACCTTTGTCATCATAAAATTCTTTAGTATTCTCGGAGAAAATTGGCCGGCAAAAGTAGTTAAAGCTGTTAACACACCATAAAAGGTAAAGGTGTTTAATGATAAAAGTCCCGCTGTTAAGGTGCTTAAAATTGTTTTGGTCAATTGATAATCAGCACTAAGAATCAAAGGAATCTTGTTGCCAAACTCCATCTTCAGGTCCACCCACACGGTTAGGGCAAAAAGTAATAGAGACAACCCTGCATAAATAATTGGTGTCACCCAAAGGTTTGAGTAAACCTGGTGCCATTTCTCCCTTTTTGACATGTTTTTGTATTTATTCATTTTGGCTTGGAGTTTATTCCAATTCGTCATTTCGACACTCCTCTTAGTTCATGATGTATATAACCTCCTATACCCGTTCTTTCTCGTGTTTTAATCTTTAATGGACAAGAAAAATTTATTCCTTTTAATAGTGAGTCACTTTTAAGATAACGACTAAAGTATGGTTTATACATAGTTAAAAAAGTTGAGTTGATAATAAAAAAAAGGGCAAAATAAGGTTTGCTGAAAATCGTAAGGAATGAAAAAAGGGAAGAAACAACACCGAAATAAACAGAACTAATTTAAGCTATGTAAAAAAAGCTAGCTCCATTTGGAACTAACTTATTAGATTTATTCTGTTAGAGCATTAAAATATTGATCTAGAGACAGTCACTGTATTAATAGCCACCGCCAAAGCCACCTGCTCCGACGATTATAAGCAAGATAAATAAAACAACGATTAGCGCAAATCCGCCACCGGATCCTTCATAACCCATTTAAAAATCCCCCTTTCCTAGTAGGATTAATACCATATTATGTTTAGCCAACGATTATGAATGGGCAAATGATTGGTTTTATAAAATATGGGCTTAGAAGGTAATGATAAATAGAAAAAGGAGAATGGGTATGCCACTATCAGAACTAGCACTAAGGTTAGCGATTGCCTTTCTTACCTTGTTACTATTGACAAGAATTATGGGGAGAAAAGAGATCTCCCAGATGACCTTTTTTAACTTTATATCAGGAATCGCAATTGGTACCATTGGTGCTTCACTAGCGATTGATTCTACCATAAGTATTCGTAATGGATTTCTAGCATTAATTGGCTGGAGTGCATTCACAATCGTCCTTGGACTTTTGGATATAAAATCAAAAAAAATCCGCTTACTTGTCGAAGGTCAACCAATAATTCTTATTAAACAAGGTAAAATCATGGAAAGCTCCCTTCGCAAAGCACGTTTAGATATAAATGCTTTAAATGCTCTTTTAAGACAAAAAAATGTATTTTCTGTTACTGACGTTGATTACGCCATTTTTGAAACAAGTGGCAAGCTTTCAGTAATGAAAATGGAAGCAAAACAACTCGTGACTAAGAGTGAGATGAACATTCCACAGGTTACAACGAATGTTTTCCCTATAGCTACAAGCATCATTTCTGATGGTAAAATTGATAAAGGTAACATGGAAAAACTAAATCTAACTAAACAGTGGTTGGATCAACAATTACAACTAGCGAGGATTAATTCTATTACAGATGTCTTTTATGCTGAGGTACAAAAGGACGGGACATTATATATTGACAAAAGAAATGACTCCTTAAGCTAACTTCCTTATAAAGTTTTCCTAAATCTATTTCTCAACTTTTAGGCTCATTTTTGTTTAAATGGCTACAATAAGTTTAGTAAAGTTTATTTACAAAAAAATGAATGGAGGGTTAATTAAATGAAATATATAACAGCATTAGTAATCAAATTCATTTTAACAACTGGTGTGCTTTTGATGATTTTGGGAGCGGTATTCGAGGTCTCCTTTGCAGATATTCTTATAACAAGTCTCGTGTTAACTGGGGCTTCTTTCATTATTGGTGATTTGTATGTTTTACCCAAGATTGGTAATGTAGGCGCCGCTATGGTTGACTTCGCTCTAGCTCTTGCAGGTGTTTGGGTACTGGGTTCTTTTTTATTTGAAGGGCCTATTCCACTTGGATCCGCTTCGCTTTTATCAGCGATTGGTATTGCAATTGGTGAGCTTCTTGTTCACTGGTATATGAAGAAACAATTTATGACAGGACAAGCTACAATGCCAGGTTATTACGACAGAAACCTGCAGACGGAATTCAGTGACGAACTGGAACCAGATACTAGTAAAAAAAATAAACGAGACCAAGAATGAAATCGGAAAGCGGAAATGGCAAGCATGCCTTTCCTCTTTTTTATTTAATTCTGTATGAAAAATAGTTTTAGTATGGCTTTCAATTCTTCAGATAGGCATTTCCCAAAGGATAAAATAGTTAAATTGGGTGATAATACAAAAGTCAAATTTAAATGAGGAGGTAACAATGTGGGAATTTTAAGCGGAAATCCGAAAGATGAACCAATGCATTATGGTGAAGTATTCGCAATTTGGAGTGCCTATTCTATGGCCAAATCACAAGTAGCTGCATATGAGGTCCTTTATAACCATGCTGGAGATAAGGAACTTAAGAAATTCATCAGTGATATGATTCAAAACATTGTAAAACCAGGAATTGAAGAAACTGAAAAAATGCTTAAGGTGAATGGTGTTGGACTACCACCAACCCCACCGGAACGCGCTGAAGCAAATTCAGAAGATATACCAGTTGGTGCCCGCATTATGGATCCAGAAATTTCAGCCACCCTTTCTCAAAGTATTGCACAAGGTCTTATTGCGGATAGTACAGCAATTGGTCAAAGCATCCGAGAGGATATTGCTATGATGTTTGGACAATTCCATAACAAAAAGGTCCAAATGGGTGGGAAATTACTTCAATTGAACAAAGAAAAAGGATGGTTAATTCCACCACCATTACATGTTAATAAGACAAAAGAGCAATAGCAAGTTTGAAAAAGACCTGTATCACGCAGCTTGATTTGTGATACAGGTTTTAAATTTAGTTCACCTTCTTCGGCCCATCCCAATGCATTTCCCTTAAACGGAACTTCTGTAGTTTACCTGTTGCAGTTTTTGGTAAGGACTCTACAAACTCAATTGCCTTTGGAGCTTTAAAATGAGCCATTTCGGATCGGCAATAAGAAATGACCTCTTCTTCTGTAACTTTTGCATAAGGATGCAATACTATAATCGCCCTTGGTACTTCACCCCATTTTTCATCAGGCACGGCAATGACAGCCACTTCCATTACATCCGGATGTTTATACAACACCCCTTCCACCTCTGTAGAAGAAATATTTTCGCCACCAGAAATAATTAAGTCCTTCGCTCGATCTTGTATTTCGATAAAGCCATCTGGATAGGTGACCGCCAGATCGCCAGTATGGAACCAACCGTCTTTGATTGCAGCTGCTGTTTTTTCAGGATCTTTGTAATATCCCTCCATCACCACGTTGCCTCGGGTAATGATTTCTCCCAATTCTTTCCCATTCCAAGCAACTTCTTCTCCGTCTTGGTGGATGACCTTCGTTTCTCCATTAAAAGCAAGTTCGATACCTTGTCTTGCCTTAATCGTTGCTTGCTCATCAGCTGATTTTACATCAAATTCTTTTTTCCATTCACAATAAAGAATGAATGGTGACGTTTCGGTCAGACCATAGACATGAATCATATTTAATCCAAGAATTTCTTGTGCCTTGTTAATGAGCGCTGCAGCTGGAGGAGCTCCTGCAGTTGCCATACGTGGGCGAGTCTTGATATCCATTTCTTTTGCTTTTGGATCATTCACCAGCATATTAATAACTGTCGGAGCACCACATAACAAGGTGATATTTTCCTTTTCAAACAAATCAAGAATATGAGAAGGATCGACCTTTCTCAAACAAACATGCGTGCCGCCAGCTGCCGTAATTGCCCAGACCCCACCCCATCCATTTGCATGAAACATCGGTAAAGTATGGAGGTATACATCATCATGATTAACTCCAAGGTGATACATAAAATTTGCCGCGTTAAGGTAATTACTACGGTGAGTTAGCATCACGCCTTTTGGTTTCGATGTAGTCCCACTCGTATAGTTCAACGTTAAAAGTTGATTTTCATCAATTTTGACCTCTGGTAGCATTTCATTTTCTGGAGCATGTTGCAGGAAGGCCTCATAATCTACACCTTTTAAAGAAGTCTCTTGGCCAACTACAGATACAGTCACAATTTGATCCAAGGAGAGACTAGCTACGATTTCCTCAATTGGTCCACTAAATTCTTCATCAACAATTAACATTTTCGCATCACTGTGCTTAATGATGTACTTTAAGTCTTCCGCTGATAAGCGATAATTTAAAGGTACCATTGTAGCACCGAGCTGACAGATTCCATAAAAGCTTTCCAACATATAATGGGTATTGGGCAACATTACTGCAACATGATCACCTTTTTGAATACCAGCTTTATGTAAGGCAACAGAAAGCTTGTCTGTTCGTTCACCAAACTCTTTGTACGTAAATTGTTTATTTTCATCAATAACAGCTACTTTTTCTGGATAATATTTCACTGCTCTGCGTTTCCAATCAAGCGGGGTTAATGGAGAAAACATGCGTTTACCACTCCTTATTATTTATTAGATCTATTGCAATGATGAAATATCTAAATATTTAGTCTTATTATATAAAGTAATATACTCAAGCCTGTTTTACAAGTGAAATGATTGCTATACTTACGTGAATTTAAAAGAGCTTGGAAATTTTCCAAGCTTTTTTATAGCAAATTCTATGTTAAACATTATGTTAGTTACAAAATATTACGAATAACCAGGAAAAGTTCTTGTCAGCTTGGTTTCCCTAAGCTATTTAAACGGGTTGCCAGATCACTACCTATTGACTTGCCATAAAGAGGTTCTGTCTCACTAGTTAGTAAAGTTTCTTTTAATTCATAAGCATTGGAACCATGCTCGGCAAAATCCAAACCAGCAATTTCGTCCTCTTTAGAAACCCGGATAGAAGACGCTTTGTTGATCGCGTATGTGAATGAACCAACAGTAAGCATTGTCCAAACGATAACTGCTACTACACCGACTAACTGAGTCAAAAATAGGTCTGGGCCGCCACCGTAGAATAGTCCGCCTCCTCCAGCAACATCAAATAATCCAACTGCAAGCGTACCCCATATTCCACAGATTCCATGAACGCCTATTGCTCCCACAGGGTCATCGATTTTAGCTTTTGTTTCGAGAAAACGAATTCCTTCAACAAGAATAACGCCAGATACCAAGCCGATAATAATGGAACCACCAAGTGATACATTCGCACAACCCGCAGTAATCCCAACTAGTCCGCCCAATACACCATTGAGCGAGAGAGACGGGTCAATTTTATTGAACCGTAGTTTCGTGTAAAAAGCCGCTGCAACAAGGGAAGCAGAAGTAGAAAGTAAAGTTGCTGCAACAACTCTTGGTACTAGACTAGGATCTGCTGCAAGCGTACTACCGCCATTAAACCCGAACCAACCTAACCATAGAATGAATACACCAAGTGCTCCTAATGGAATATTATGTCCAGGAATTGCGTTGATTTTTTTACCGCTGTATTTTCCAATACGTGGTCCAAGAATTAACACTACTGTCAACGCACCAACAGCGCCGGTCAAGTGAACAACCGATGAACCAGCGAAATCAACAAAACCTAATTGGGCTAACCATCCACCATTCCATACCCAGTGTCCGACCACAGGATAAATAACGGCAGTCATGGCAATCGTAATTATGATATAGCTGCTTAATTTTATTCTTTCTGCAACAGCACCTGAGATGATAGTCGCACATGTCGCTGCAAATACGGCTTGGAAAACAAAGAAATCAATATCTGCACGGCCACGGAGTAAAAACCCGTCTATACCAAAAAAGCCACCTGCAGATGTACCAAACATAAGACCAAATCCAATAACGAAATATAACAATGTTGCTAAACTAATAGTTAAAAAGTTTTTCATCAAGATATTTAATGAATTCTTTGCTCTTGTGAAACCCGATTCTACCATTGCAAATCCGGCATGCATGAAAAACACTAAAAACGCAGCAAGCATAACCCATACCAAGTTAATCGATAATTCCAGTGATTCTGTTGTCGGGGTTGCTGCATATGTTGGGGTTGCTATAGCTGAAAAAAGAATTAATAAAAAACCAGTTTTCTTAAACATTATTAATTTCCTCCTTGAAAAAAATTATAAAACTGCATCTTTACCACGCTCACCTGTACGGATTCTAATTGTATCTTCCACAGGATAAACAAATATTTTTCCATCGCCAACACTTCCTGTACCACATGCTTCAATAATTAAATCAACAATTTCATCTAATTGTTCGGCTTCCACAACCATTTCCACTTTTATCTTTGGAACAAGTTGTATCTCGAACGTTGTACCACGAAAAACACCTTTTTGCCCTTTTTGTTTTCCAGTTCCCGCAGCTTCTGTTACTGTCAATCCCCCAATACCGATTGAGGATAGTTTATTACGTAACGTTTGAAATTTATCTGGACGAATAATGGCTTCAATTTTTTTCATTTCTTTCCCCCTTTCTTTTATGTAAGGTTTTCTTACATAAAATGTTATGTTTACTATCATAGATTGTAGAAGTTAATTATGCAAGTGTTTTTGCTAAATTTTTAGAATATTTTAGTGGTAAGCGTTTTCAATTATAAGAAGGGTTTACTGTTGTTAGTTGCAATTACAAAGATTTACTTAACTTTGCTTATGAACGTGGAATAACGGAGACACAAACATTGAATGGGAGCTTGGGTAAGTACCAGATTTAACCAAAAAAGATGCCATACACGTGGTACCGAGTGTATGGCATCATGCGGTTATTGTAGTTTACGCTAGTTTGTTACTACTTTCCCTTTTTACAAGCTGGCCTTTCTGTTCTCTATATTTTAAGATGCCTTCCGCTGCTCGGTATGCTAGAGCACCCACTGTTCCTGTTGGATTATAGCCTCCATTGTGAGCGAATGCAGAAGCTCCGATAACAAATACATTATCCACGTCCCACATTTGTAAATAATTATTCAGTGCGGAGGTCTCAGGGTCTGCTCCCATGATCACTCCGCCAGTAATATGGTCATTTTGAGCAGGAACGATATCAAAGTGTTCCGTTAACTCCTTAGGTTCTACAACTTCAGCACCCATCTCAGTTAAGATTTCTGCACATCTTGCCGTGATATATTTATATAATGCTTGGTCCTGCTTCGTAAAATCATACGTCATTCGGAGCAATGGATTTCCATATGCATCTTTATATGTTGGATCAAGACTTAAATAATTGTTTCTGTGCGGCATGGAAGCACCTTGTGAAGTTACTGGTATCGAACGGTTAAACCATTTAATGGATTCTGCTTTAAACTCTTTTCCCCATCTCGGGGTACCACTTGGAGCTCCATTTTCGTTAATCGGCCTTTTCCCAAGCTGTTTCATTGTAATCGATCCACCATGGATGAAGTCTAAATCCGAATGGTCAAAGTTATCGTTGTTATAATCATCCAACGTGGTTCCAAGAGACCCTGCCCCCATAGCTGCATTGAACCTTTCCTTAAAGAAACCCGTTGCAACTGCAGTAATTTGATAACAATAATTTTTCCCGATTACACCAGTACCTGTTTCTGGATTATATGGACGTCCAAGCTCAGATTGTAACAGTAACCGTGTGTTGTTCAAGGTATAACTTGTTAACACAACAACATCTGCTAGCTGATCAAATTCTTCACCTGTTTGGACATCTACGTACCTGACACCTGTTGCTTTGTTCCCATCATGGATAATCCCTGTTACATTTGCATGCGTCCTTAGTTCAAAGTTTCCAGTTTTTAAGGCTGTAGGAATAACGGTTACATTTGGTGAAGACTTTGCCCCATACTCACAGCCAAATTTTTCACAAAAACCACAATACTGGCATTGGTTTAAAGTTTGGCCATCTGGGTTTTTGTACACTTCCGATATATTAGCAGATGGCTGACGAAATGGATGAAGCTTTAATTTTTTGGCAGCCTCCATATAGCGATCGAGAATTGGTGTACTTTTCATTGGTGGGGTTGGATATTCTTCTGTTCGTTCAGGTCTTAATGGATTTAGCTCCCCACTTGTTCCAGCCATTTTTTCAAACTGATGATAATACGGTGCTAGCTCATCGTACGTGATGCCCCAATCTTGAAGCGTATATTCTTTCGGAAGCTTATTTTTACCATATTTCTTATCTGTCATCGATTTAATTTCAAAATCATAAGGAGAGAAAAACCATGTATCCCCATTCCAATGAGCTCCTGCCCCACCTACACCCGTACCAATAAGAAACGCGCCATACTGACGCATAGGTAATGCCTGTTCATTGAGGCTATTTCGAAACGTTATTGTTTCTTTCGAAAGATCTTGCATCAATTCATATCGAATAGCATAGCGATATTCATCATGAACCATTTGAAAATCTTCAGTTGTTCTTTCTTCCCCCCGTTCAAGGCCAACGACTTTCAGACCTGCCTTCGTGAGCTCAGAAGCAATAATACCCCCTGCCCAGCCAACACCAACCGTTACTACATCTACTTTATTTAATTTTTTCGCCACAGTAATCCTCCCAATCTATAAGTTTTTATGAAAGATGATCCCTTAAAGACTTTGGTTTCATTTCGATAAACTTTTCACTTCCGATTTTGTTTAAATAAGTCATCTGGCTACCAGGAAAGTTCTTCATTTTCCATGCTTCCATGTCTGCATTACCACCATATAGCGGATCTGCGTATGCCCCAGAAATCGTCGCTGTTCGTAGCATTTCAAAAAAGTATGCTGAACTAACATGTTTCAGCTTAACTTCATCATTCTCGAATTTCTTTAAAATCTCGTCTTGTTGTTCTCCTTCCAAATCAATAAAGGAAGCATCGTAATTCGATTTACTCTCTTGTTCCATTGCTCGAATCCCTGCCATAAAAACGTCATGTCGTTTCAGCGGTGTCTGGTACCCTTGATAATCTGTTCCAGAGAAGAAAGGGCCCTTCATATACTCCCTTTCATTATGGCCGTAAGCTCCAGCCAGTTCGTGGTCGATAAAATATGGAACACCTAACTGGATTGCCCCAGCACCATTTTCATCTTTAGGGTAAATTCGCTCTGTCGCTGCACTAAGTATTTGGAAATCTGATTGCCTAGTAAAATACATTAAAGCACGATTAAAATTAGATTCCTTCGAAGAACCTGTAGATGGTTGCTCTGTTTCGCCGAAATAATTTGTACCAATAATAGATCCTAGTATCCCTCCACCGATCAAACCACCAGCTGCATAGCTTGAATTCCGGATAAACTTTCGGCGTGACATATTTGATTTTGATTTTTCATCCACCTTCCGTTCCTCCTTCCATATTTTTTTAATAATTATCTCCTATTATTTCCATCATCAAAGATATTAAACTCATACAATTCTTTTCTACCCAAGCAAAAAAAGCCCCATCAACTTAAGATGGAAGGCTCTAAATACTGAAACATTTTTATCTATTACCATAGGCAAAACAATCATTTATTGGATGATTGTACCCGCTATAAGAAGTAACGAATAGACTGATGTATAGGAAAGGAGGTTTGCGGATGTCTTCTTATAATCCAAATAACCCGAATCGGCAGCAAGCTTATCATCATAACCAGAGGGCGGATTTCCACAATAATGGCCATGTTAGGCTACAAGAATCAAGCACGCATCATGGTGACATATACGGATCAAGTATGCCTCAGGAGTATACGTCCCCAGAACAACAAAGAACTGTTTACGGTGATACTTATTCACCCTATCCAACTAGTTCCTATCATGATGCCCCTGATATAGAATATATGTCCCAAATGATTATCAATCTCGAGAATCAACTGGAAAGGCTTACTAGATTGATTGCACAAAACAATCAATTGTTACAATCGATGCATGATCAGGAAGATACCAAATGCGTACGGGGTAATGGCGGTGGAGCAGTTATTGTACGGATGTAAATAGTATAGGGTGACTAGTGACTACACAGTCGCTCATCACCCTTTTAACCGACCAAGCCATCCAACATCTAGCGGTAAATTTTGAAATTGTGACGTTTTTATCAAAAACAATGAGAACACATTTTTATGTACTAGTAGAGGAGTTTTTTCAAACCTTTACGAAAAAGGAACTTGCATTATAAATCTACGAAAAGTACGGAAGTTGTGGCGTTATTAGCGGACAGTAGAGAACAAGTTGAGTACTGTGAAACATTATCTACCTTACATACCGTATGATACGGATCTTATTGAACCAGGAAATTTTATGGAATGAGCTTGAATAATCTCCAAGCACTTTATTTTATGATGAAGAGTCAAGCCTGTATCCAAAATCAATAAGTTTGTTTTGTTGACCTAATCAACAAAACAAATTATATTATTAGTAAGGGTATGATAATGCCCTACCCCTTTATGAAAGGGGGTGATAATAGTGGATGAGATTATACTTCTAACGGCTATTGTAAGTCTTGTTACGGCAGTAGTTGGACTTGTTACCTCGGTTGTAACAACCCGTCGAGATTTGCGTAGACGAAAAGAAAAGAATCCTTCTCCGACTCAACCGGAAAAAGATTCTAACAAAAACACCTAGAAGGAAGGGGGAAGCCCCTTTCTTCACCACTATTATATTCATATCATACCTTTAATATTCTAAATTTGTCAAGGAGTTGAGATTCGTGCAAGCTGCTGCCTTTATTATTTCCATTGCCTCTATTTTAATAAGTTTTACAACATTAGCTATTATATCTAAGAGGAAAAGGAGAAATAACTAGAATAAAAATTTGAGGTGAACCTGTATGTCGTATAAAAAACCGGTACAATATTACGGACTAAAAGACTTCTCTGATTTTGTTAAAGAGGAAGGTATGAAATACAGCACACGGGAGCTATCCGTATATAAAAGCAGGGACTTATTGCCCGATCCCGAAGTTATGATTGGGGAAAGAGCAGGATGGACTAAAGAGCAGATTGATGACTGGGTAAATCAAGTGAAGTTAAAGGGAATGCGTAATTATAGACAATGAAAAAATGCTGTAAAAATTTCTTCTTTATAAACTTACCAGAATTTGCGTAGACGAAAAGAATCCTTCTCCGAGCCAACCAGGAAAGGATTCTTTCCCTATATATTATTGATAGTAGTTTTTCTTCAAAACTGTCCAAGTCTATTAATTTTTCGTTAGGATCATTAGTGCGACAACTATCAGCAATGTAACAAAGAAAAAGAACGCATTCCGCCATCTCCTAATAAAACTTATTTTCTTCTCATCACCGTATATTTTGTAGTTCTTCCTTCTCTTCACTAAAATATTTCTGTTTTTCAGGCTTATTGATCATCATTAGCTGCAATAGACTAATACATAAAATAAGAATTGACGCTGCAATGACACTGTAACGTAACGGAATAATTTCTCCTGTAAAGCCAATTAGTAGAATAAAAATTATTTGAAACAAACTCTGAAATGTGCCATAAACACTTGATATCCGGCCCATCATGTCAATCGGAACATTATTTTGATAAAAGGTCATAGATCCAGTATTAGAAAACGCATTAAAATATCCTAAAATAATAAAACCAATGGCAACAGACCAGAATGAAAAAGAAAAGGCATAAATAAGATACCCCACCGCTACCATCATGTAGCCTACACCCATTAATAGTTTAATTGACATTTTTTTCGCTAACATGGAGACCGTTAGTGCGCCTATTATCGATCCTACCCCTGTGATACTAATGAGTATGCCAAAATCTGTTTCTGACAAATGTAAAACTTGTTGGGTGAATACAACTTCTTGTGCGTCCATTCCAAGCGCAACCACCATAAAAAATTGCGCTAAAAAATAGATCTTAACGATATACGGATTGTTCCGGCTGAAAAAGATTACCTTTTTCCAATCTTTTTTTAGTAACTTGCTATTAAAAGATTGAGATGCCTCCACCTTTTCCTTCTTCTCTACATTAGGAAGTAAGTACAACATAACAGCCGATACTAAAAATGAAACCGAATTTATCCAAATGGAAATTTCAGCAGAGGTAATTAGCAATAAAACTCCAGCAATTGCTGGACCAACCAGGAATGCCCCTGATGTGATAAGACTTCGAAATGAATTAAATTGTTTTCGTTGCTCTCATGGAATTAATGTCGTGATGTAAGTCATTGAGGTAGGATCAAAAAAGGCTTTTGAAACGGAAAGAAAAAACAATACTATGTAAATGTACCAAATGGAACTTAGAAATGGAATAATAACTACTAATACGGCACGAATAATATCCGTACCTATCATGAGTCTTCGTTTATTTACACGATCAATTATACTGCCGGACCAAAACTTTGTGAGAATCGAGGCAATTGGGCCCATAATCCACAAGCCTGCAACTGCTGCAGGAGATCCAGTCATATTTATAACTAGTATGTTAATGGCAACAAGGTAAATGAAATCTCCTAAAGTGGAAATTCCTACGCCGAATAATAATAGGAAAGAGTTTCTTTTTGTTTGCATTTTTAACGTTTCGATTACGCAGCACCTCCATCCTACCTTTTATCATATACAGTAACACATAAAATGGTATTGCGGACGAATCTGTCACTGTGTAAGTAAATATTTTTCAAATAAGAACACTTGTTTGTTTTTTTCGTTATTTAGTATACTATTTATAGAAATACTCCTCGGTTACTACTTCTTATTTCATATAGAAAGATGTGGTATTATGTCATTAGCAATGATAGTTCGTGAAGATCATAAGCCTTATGTCCACCATGATCAATTATTCAAGCAGTTAATCCACACATTTTTTGCAGAGTTCCTAGATGAATTTTTTCCAGAAGTCCACGATCACATTGACTTTTCAACTGTAAAGCCGTTATCTGAAGAGATGTTTACCGATTTACACAAAGGAGAAAGTCGAAGAGCAGATATTGTTATTGAATCAAAGCTAAAGGAACAAGATACCCTTATCATTATCCATGTGGAACCACAGAGCTACACCCAACCGAATTTCCACGAACGGATGTATCAATACTTTAGTATGCTTTATAATAAGTATCGCAAGCCGATTTTACCAATTGCAATTTTTAGCTATGATGAAAATTACAATGAGCGAAACGAATTTATGATGGACTTCCCTTTCTTTCATGTATTATCGTTTAATTTTATGATGTTAGAGTTACGAAAAATGAATTGGCGGGACTATATTACATCGAATAATCCCGTCGCCGCAGCTTTACTTAGCAAGATGGGATATACTGAGGATGAAAAGATTCAAGTCAAAAAGGAATTTTTGCGAATGCTAGTTAAAATGGAAATAGATCCAGCAAGATCAGAGCTACTTAATGGCTTTTTTGAAACTTATTTATCATTAAACAAAACGGAGGAGGAAAAACTAATGGAGGAAATTAATCAATTATCTCAAGATGAGTCAGAGCGGATACTGAAATTGCCAAATTCATGGCGGGAAAAAGGTATCCAAGAGGAAAAAGAAAAAATCGCTCTTGAAATGTTAAAAGAAGGATTATCCATTGAGCTTATTGCTAAAGTTACCCATCTAGGTCTGGATGAAATTGAAGAATTAAAACGAAAGCTTTGAAAAACTAACACAGAAAAGACGTCTCAGTTTATTGGCGTCTTTTCTATTAGATACGTGTATCTATATCAGTTTTTAAAGGAGTTAATCACTAAATTTCTGCCCAAAATGTTTTCCTTAATTCCTGGCAATATTACCCGCTAAAAATTACTAACCTTCTATATCGTTTCTAGTATTTTTTAAGTGCTTCAATCATTAGTTTCCAAAAACCTTCTACATCAAGTTCTAATCCGAATTTAGCATTAACTTTCCTTCCAGTGACCCCGTGTAAATCAATTAACGTTGTTCCAGAAGTAAACTCTCCTTTAGTTTCAACAGTAATATTTACATCTTTAGTCGTAAACAATTCTGGTGCAACACAATATGCCACAGTTAATACATCATGTACTGGTGCCCCATCAAAATCGAACATTTCTTTATTTGTTGATGCAAAAAACACCAATAATTCGCCGACTATTTTAGCTATATTGTTATCAATTTTATTCACTTGATCGATAACTTCTTTTGTTGCTAAGGCTTGATGTGTTATATCTAGTCCCATGACTACTGTTGGAATATCACTATCAAATACCTTTTTTGCAGCTTCTGGATCAGCCCAAATATTAAATTCAGCTGTTGGCGTCCAGTTCCCAAACGTTCCGCCCCCCATGAGTACGATTTCTTCAATATTATCCTTAATTTCCGGTGCCTTTGATAAAGCTAAGGCAATATTTGTTAAAGGTCCAGTTGGTAGGATTGTAACAGGTTCTTTTGACTCTTTTACAAGTCTTATAATTGTGTCACTACCATGTTCCTCACTCCAACTGCGCGTAGGTTCAGGCAACTCCGGACCATCCAAACCTGAATCCCCATGAATACCAGGTGCAGTTTCTCGTAATCGAACCAATGGTTTACTTGCCCCTTTTGAAACAACAACATCAGTTAATGAAACTAAATCACAAATTTTTAACGCATTGTTAGTCGTTTTTTCAATTTCTGCATTTCCAGAAACCGTTGTAATTCCTAAAATCTCTAATTTTGGTTGCACGGCAGCTAAAATAATTGCGATTGCATCATCATGTCCCGGATCACAATCCATAATAATTTTTTTTATAGTCATACTATTACTCCCCTTTTCTTTTGGCTGTTTTCGTATAGTTAGTTGCTCATACCACCGAAGTTGATAAAAAATGCGACGTAAGTGCCTTGTTTTTTTTGGACAACCGTTCCGGAAATCCACTTCGCTTTCCACGGGCTCGCGCTTTCTAAGCAGGAGTCTACGTGGATTTCCTTCACTGGGTTTGTGCTTAACAATTTCAATTTACTTGATTGTTTAGATCACACAGGCAGCCAGCAATTTATGGAAGTTGTTTGGAGCGGAGGACCGTTGACTCCTGCGGGAACAGCACGAGTCTGAAGACCCCGCAGGAAGTGGGTTTCTTCCGAGGAGGCTGAAGCCGTGCCCTAAGGTGCGCAACGGTCCGGAGCGGAAAACAACCAGCAGTTACATCGTAATGTATTTCCGGAGCGGTATGTTACGTCGCATTTTATATCCTTTGTGTCAAAAACAACAATCTTTCAGAAAAACAGCCTTTCTTTTTAAACAACCTCTTATATTACAATCCCCATGATAGTACCTGAAATTACAGACGCTAATGTAGCACCTAACAACAATTTTAAAGCAAATTTTGAAACATAACGCCCTTGTTTTTCACTAATAGATTTGATTGAACCTGCAACAATACCTACAGTTCCAAAGTTTGCAAAGCTAACCAAATATACAGACACAATAGCAACTGTTTTATCGGAAAGATTCTTTGAAATTTCACCAAAATTCAACATTGCAACAAATTCATTTGTAACCAATTTGGTAGCCATAATTCCACCCGCTTGTACAGTTTCTGCTAATGGAATACCCATTAAAAAAGCAATTGGTGCAAAAATATAGCCCATAACCGTTTGAAACGAAATGTCAACTACACCTAGAAAAATCACATTAATCAATTCCATCAAAGAAATAAATCCTAATAGCATAGCTGCAACTGTAACAATAAGTTTTAATCCTTCCATTGCGCTATCTCCAACCATTTGGAAGAAAGGAGCTCTTTCATTTTCATCAATTTCAACTAAATCCTCATTATCGTCTAAATCATAGGGATTAATAATATTAGCAATTATGAGCGCACTAAAAATATTTAAAACCACAGCTGTTACAACATACTTGGGCTCTAACATCGTCATATAAGACCCAACCATTGCCATACTTACTGCACTCATTGCTGAAGTACAAATTGTATAAAGTCTTTTTGAAGATAATAGCGGAATTTGTTTTTTAATTGTTAAAAACACTTCTGGTTGTCCAAGTACAGCAGTAGAAACTGCAAAATAGCTTTCAAGTTTACCCATTCCAGTTATTTTACTTAAAATTAAACCTAGGAACTTGATTATCAATGGTAATACGTTGATATAATTAAGTATCCCTATTAAGACTGACAAGAAAACAAGCGGTAATAACGCGACAATTATGAACGGTGCTTCACCTTCATTCACCAGACCACCAAATACAAATTGAATTCCTGTTTCAGCAATAGCTAATATTCCTTCAAAAAACTTGCCAACGTTGGTAATAGTTATTAGACCTATATTCGTATTCATCATGAAGTAAACTAAAATGATTTGCATAGCTAACATAATCAAAATACGTTTATAGTTTATACTTTTTCTGTTATTACTAAATATAAACGCAATAATAAAAGCAAGTAAAATCCCTGTTAGTAAAAATATAAAATTCATGCAGTCCCCTCCCTTATGTGTTAGCGTTTCCAACTGGTTGAAAAAACAACTTCTATAAAAGTTGAGTTGTTACAATAACTTTATAGAAGTTTTAGTTTATTTTAATACGAACTCATTTTAGTATTATTTACTTTTACTGTTGAAACTAACTGCAATTTGGGTTCCTACCTTGGCATTGTGTTTTACTAATTCAATGTTGGCATCTAGGCTTTTTCCATCAGTTAGTTCTTTAATTTTCCCTAGCAAGAATGGTGTACTGTCTTTACCGATAATATTATTTTCTTTTGCTTCTTTAATTGCTTGATTGATAATTCCATTGATATAGTCCTCATCCATAGCATGTTCTTCAGGAATTGGGTTAGCGATTACTGCTCCACCTTTAAGGTTTAGTTCCCATTTGGTTTTTAATGTTTCTGCAATTACATCAATTGAATCAGTAGAGAAGTTTAATTGATGCTCACTATTTCTTGTATAGAATGCTGGTAGACACTCTGTTTCATATCCAATTACAGGAACCCCTTTTGTTTCAAGGTATTCCAGCGTAAGGGCTAGATCTAGGATTGATTTTGCTCCTGCACAAATTACAGCTACATCAGTCTGGGCTAATTCTTCAAGGTCGGCTGAGATATCCATCGAAGTTTCTGCACCTTTATGAACTCCGCCAATACCACCTGTCACAAAGATTTTGATGTCTGCTAAATCAGCACAAATCATTGTTGTTGAGACAGTTGTTGCACCAAGTTTTTTAGAAGCAATAATTTGCGGTAAATCACGTCTTGATACTTTCGCAACATCTGAACTTTTACCAAATAACTCTAATTCCTCATCTGTTAAACCAATTTTAATTTCTCCATCCATGATAGCAATTGTTGCCGGGACAGCACCGTTATCGCGAACAATTTGTTCAACTTCACGAGCCATTTTTATGTTTTGGGGATAAGGCATACCATGAGAAATAATAGTAGATTCTAATGCAACGATTGCCTTTCCTTCCTCTTTTGCTTGTTGTACCTCTGCAGATAATTTAATATAGTTTTTCATTTAAATTTCCTCCATATCTAATATAAATTGTTTTTGTGATAATTCCTGTCTAACTGTATACGTTGACATAATTGTTTTATGGGCATTGACCAAACCAGATTTTATAATGTAGTCAATTTCTTTCTTTTGTAACCAAGAATAAATAACTCCTGAACAAAACGAATCTCCTGCACCCGTAACATCAACAACCATAGGAGTTTCAACAGATGGAAAATGACGAATCTCTCCATTTTCAACGCCTGTAATTACACCTTTTGATCCATTCGTTATAATTACATTTTTTACTCCTAACTCTAACCACTTATTAGCCGAATTCCTCCAATCTTCCTCATCATTAATTTTTATATTCAAATAAGCTTCTGTTTCATCTTTATTTACGATAAGCCAGTCCACTGCACTCAACGTTTTTGGAAGCCTATTCATTTTTGGAGACGAAACAGGGATAACGACTAATGGAATAGTATTGTTAGTTGTGAAAGAACAAAGATAATCAATCGTTTCACTTGGACAATTTAAATCCACTACAATACACTTAGCTTTTCTAAGAAGATTACTGTTTTTCATCAACAAATCAGGTGTAATATTTTCATATACATCCATGTCTGCTAATGCAATTGATAAATCACCATTCTTATCTAAAACTGCTGTATAGGAGCCTGTTGCCGAATTTTCAAATTGTGCGACATGATCTAAATCCATAAAAGGTGACGATAAATTATAGATCTCTTCCCATTCTGGATCGTTACCACTTGCTGAAATTAGAATAACTTCCTCACCAAATCTTCCTAAGTTTTCAGCAATATTTCTTGCTACTCCACCAACTGTCATAGAGGATTTTACTGGATTGGATGTTTTGGGAACAATTTTATTTTTGATATATAACTTTCTATCAACATTCGCTCCTCCTATACAGATAATTGGGGATTTTTGGTTTCCCTCATTAAAAGCATTAGTCAAACTCAACACCCCCTCTTACAAACAAATGTTTATTTATTAAACATATGTCTAGTATACGCTTACGTTTTTATTTGTCAATAAGGTAAAACCAACTCTAGCTTGAACGGTTTATCCCACCTAAACTAAAATTCTCCGTCTAACAATTTTTGAGCCATGAGGTTATACTGCCCGTCAAACTGCGATAAATCCTTGAATTAATTAAAACTCTATTATTCTTTTTTTCCTACTAAATTTCATACATAAAAAAGCCAATACTCCCCTTACATAGGGAAATATCGGCTTTTCCTTAATTCTTTCCTGTTTTTTTTAATAAAAAAATAAGGTTAATCGTGAGCATTTTCAAAGTTATTTTCAACAAGCGAATAAAGTTGATCTGTTGTCAAATCTGCATTTGTGTCCAGTGTTTGCGACGTGATAGCTGAAGCTGCCATACCCAAACGTACAGCTTGTTCAAATGATTCATCACGACTTATGCCAAATAGAACACCGCCTATTAAGGATTCCTCTACCCCCGTGCTATCAAAAATATCCATTTGTAATGGAGGAAGATGATCCTGTCTTCCATCGTTACCTGACCAGAATAATCCTTGCTTGTCCAAGGTAATAATAACTTGCTTCACACCTCTTTGTATTATTTGTTCAGTTGCATTCTTACAGTCTTCAATCGTTTCAATCTCCATTTTGGACAATGCTGCTGCTTCATCACGACTTGCAATCAATAAATCTATGCCATGTAAATTAGAAGGTAGTCTTAACGCTTTTGGTGCTGAAACGGTATTAACCCATAAGGTCAGTTGTTCTTTTTCGCACCTTTTTATAAGATAAGTCAACGTTTCTTCTGGAAGGTTAGAATCGGCAAATATTATATTAGATGAAGCCAGATGCGACCAGCGCGCTTCAATGAATTCAATACTGAACTGGTCATAGATTTGCATATCTGCTACTGCAAGAATCATTTCACCAGTATCATTAAGAATAGATGTATAAGTCCCTGTCTTTTCCTGGTTCATTGCCAAGCATTGGCTGACATCTACCCCGTAGCGCTTGGTTTCTTCCAAAAGCCATTTTCCTTCTTGGTCATCTCCAATTAAAGTAATCAACGACACTTGGCACCCAAGCCTCCCCAAGTTCTCTGCTACATTTCGAGATATACCTCCGCAAGACTGTCTAACAGCTGCAGGGTTGGAAGTACTGTACTGAATAGGTTTCATGGTTTGTGACTTGCGATCTATATTTGCTCCACCAATACAAGTTATAGTTGAGTCTTCTCGTACGATGTAAGCACGCCCAATTATTTCCCCTTTTTTTATTAAGGTGGATATATATCCGGCCACCGCTGATCTGGAAAGTCCAAGTTTCACCGCTAATTCTTGTTGAGAAATAAATGGGTTTTCTCTAATTAAAGCCAAAATGTGCTGTTCTTTGACCACTTATTCACCTTCCTTCTATTCAACGTCTATTTGTAATATTGAGTATAATACTTATCATTCACCGTTTGCAACTGGAATAAAACTAGTTTTCACGACAACGGTCTGAATATATCAGGTTTTTAAACTACTACTACTCGTAACGGGCCACTATAAACGAATACTTTAATTAACATAAAAAGGGCGATTTCAAGTGATACAATAGCCGTTCCTGTAAGTGAAAAATAGAATATGTTATACCATGGCCATTAGAATATAAAGATCTTCCGAGCATAATTTAAACGTATATCTCCTTCCAAAAAAGATCTTGAACGGGCGAATTCTACATGGCCTCTTTTAAAATTAAAAGACGCTCTCTTGTAAAAAAAGCGCCTTTTTGAATTATTCAAGTTTACGTTCTATGAAAATAGTACTATTAGATCACTGGATAATACTGAATATATCGTGGATTAAAATAGTAAGGTGGTCTCGCTCCTATTTTAGGCATTAACCACGTATAAGGATTATCGTCATATAACATTTCTACTTTTTCATCTGAATGATTAACTAACAATAACTCAACTGTAGGGTGAAACAGACAGTATTGCAAAAATGGCAACCTCCTTGTAAAAATCATATACAATTACTCTATTCAATGTTCTATAGTGTGCGCCTGTACAAAAACTTTTTACATAGTGATTCCTTGCACTTAATGTGCCCATGTGACATAGGCTAATTTGAAAATGACTTTTCAGGAGGTTAAGCATGTCACAAGACGATCGAAATAAGCAAAAAAAAGCATCCGATCAAACGTATCCGATGTATCCCAATTACGGAAAAATAACGCGTTATCAAGACGTGCCGATCACTGTACCTGAACAACGCCAACTCCGCCAGCCTGGTGTAGAAAAATGTATGGTTCCACAACCAATCATTGAAAACCCTAATTATAACGGTAGCGAAAAACTGATTGGAAAAACCGCGCTCATAACAGGTGGTGATAGCGGCATGGGTGCAGCTGCAGCTATTGCTTTCGCTAAAGAAGGTGCTGATGTTGCCATTTCCTATTTAGATGAACATGAGGACGCAAACCGGACTAAGGAAAGAATTGAAGAGCTCGGGCAAAGGGCTATATTATTGCCTGGTGACTTAAGGGAAAAGCAACAATGTATCAACATCGTGGAAGAAACTATTCAAGCATTCGGCCAGCTTGATGTTCTTTGTAACCACGTAGGAATTCAATTTCAACAATTAAACCTTACAGACATTACTGATGAGCAATTCGATGATACCTTCAAAGTCAACATCTACTCTCACTTTTACACAACTAGAGCAGCTCTTCCGCATTTAAAAGCTGGTAGTTCCATCATTAATACCTCTTCAGTTGTGACGTATGCTGGTAATGAACAGTTAATCGATTATACGGCTACGAAAGGTGCAATCATTGGTTTCACACGTGCCTTGGCAAACAATGTCGTTGGGAAAGGTATACGGGTCAATGCCATTGCACCGGGGCGTATATGGTCTCCGCTCATTCCAGCAAGTTTTTCTGCAGATGCAGTCACTCTTGTTGCTAATCCGATGGAGCGTCAAGGCCAACCATTCGAAGTTGCCCCTACTTTTGTGTATCTCGCCTCAGATGACTCGCGTTTCGTGACTGGTCAGACACTACATGTTAATGGTGGAGAGTGGACCTCATCCTAACTTTTCGGTCAAGAAGTTTTGTGCACGACCTACATTTGTATTTAAATTTAAAGCACGCTACCTAAAACTTAGGAGGTAGTATCTACTTATTCACAAAAATGTCAAAAGTTTAACAAAATGTTCAAATAATTACGGTTTATTCTGACGATTATAGGTTATAATAAAAGGAGTACGGTAAAAGGAGTGGATAATATGCGACCGAAGATTTTAAATTTTGAAGAACTCGTTAAAAAAAATAGACAAGAACTTCTAGATGACGAAAAAAAAATTACTCAAATTGAAATGCGTTTAGAAAAGAAACAAACAGATTTAACTAGTGCAAAACACAAAAAGCTTAATTTACAATAAATAAAAAACATAACTGTATGATACTGAAGTTATTTTTTTGGTTTGACAGAATCGCTACAATCAGACCTGCAAAAGATATCATCAAGAACATTGCCTGGGAATCTGTCATATCGCATCATCCCCTTTTAACTTTAAAAGAGGATGAAAAAAATTTAAGCAAAAGATACAAAAGAGACGTCTCAAATGAGGCGTCTCTTCTGATATATGGAGGATTATTCACACTCGACCTATTCTTCAATAGTTTTAGTCGTAGAAACACAATGTGGTGTCTTGGTCCGAGCGTAGCAATCCATACTTCTTTAAGAAAACACCTGTAAACGGTGACAAAATCATACCTTTAATCCTGCAGCACGAACAAATAAAATTATTTTTTTTGAGGGATGAAGATAATGGGTTAACATCGATCCTTGGAGGGATAATATAATTATAACTAATGAAGGAGTGCATGCAGTTGAGTCAAAAAGAGATTAAAACAAGCGTAGAAAACATACTTAATAATAGTAGTGTTGGTGTAATGGCAACGGTTAAAAATAATAAACCACATTCAAGGTACATGACTTTTTCTAGCGAGGGGCTGAAACTTTACACAGCGACAAGCAAAAATACCCATAAAGCGGATGAAGTAGAAACTAACCCGTTCACGCATATTCTTCTCGGATATGAAGGTAAAGGGTACGGCGATGATTATGTGGAGTATGAAGGAAAGGTTTCCATAAGTGATTCTAAAGAAATGAAAAAACAGTTATGGAATGAGAATATGGAGCTTTGGTTTGATGGCCCAAATGATCCGAATTATATCGTACTCGAAATTGAACCAATTCAAATTAGTTTGATGAACAAAAAAAGTGAAACACCAAAGATACTTCATTTATAAATAATAAAGATCACCAGCTTTATGAATGGCTGGTGATCTTTATTAATGTCTTTTTTGTTTAAATTGTTCCATACATTCTTGTACAAGCGTTACACCTTGACTCATGGCTGCTCCTCCACCTATCGCTGTTGATACGCCAATTGCCTCAAAGATTTCCTTATCCGTACACCCCTGGTCGATGCATCCCTTCGTATGATAAATCATACAGTACTCATCTTGGGAATAAACGCTAATCCCGAGCGCAATAAGCTGCTTATTTTTCTGGGAAATTTCCCCTTCTCTGAAACAATGCTCAGTAAATTCATTGTACGTCTGTACAACTTCAGGCATACCTTCAGTGAATTTATGAAGACCTTCCTTGTAGTTAATTAAGTGCTTTTCAATGGAGAGGTTGTTTGTTACTTCTTGATGATGTCCCATGTTTCCGCTTCCTTTCCATATATAACCCGTAAGTAATTACTCCAAAACCATTGAAGGCTTTGGAGTAATTGGTTATTATTTTCTATTTAATGGGTCTTGATCTCTTTCCCTGTCCGCGAAAGATTCAGACGAATTTGTAACATCATTTTCTTCACCAAACTCCGTGCCATAGTTAACATTTCTTGTATGCATGGTTCGATCCTTACCTCTGTCCATGTCCTTATTCGTTTCTGTCATAGGGTCAAATAACATGGTTATGCAATACAGACCGCTTAATCCAACTAGCGTATAAATTACTCGAGCTAAAGCCGCATCTTGTCCACCAAATATTGCTGCTACTAGGTCAAACTGGAATAACCCAATTAATCCCCAGTTAATAGCTCCAATTATTACTAAAGTTAAGGCAATTTTTTTCAACGTTTCCATAATCCTGCACCTCCTTTTTTGTCAGACCTTTTAACCACGATGTTCGACTAAATCGATGGCCCCTAATACGATATGAGCCAATCCAAACCCAATAATTGAACCGGTTACTATAGGTTGTATGCTTCTATTATTCCGTAGTGCTACACCAGTGGTTGTCACTGCTGACCCAAGAACTACGGGTATTAATCCTTCTTTTACGTTTTGCATAAAGTATCCCTCCTGCTAATTGCCAAGGTTCATTTTATCTTTTCCATATAATTCGTTTTCATTCAAGAGTAATTAAGCATTTCCTACTGACTTCGTGACTTTGTGCCCATTCCTAAAGAACCTGATATCGTCCATTTTCCTAAAATAGTGGTCTGTTTTGTTATTAGCTAAAAAACGAACATAAATCTATCCCATTAAGGAATAACTAAAAACACTAAACTAAAGAAAACTAGGTGAATTAATGAACATGAATCAGAATTATCAACCAGGTGAGATTGTCTATATTATTATTCGTAATCCCCATGCTCAAGATGTTGCCAATGTTCAACAAGCAGCTGTTGTACAAAATCCAGATAACCCTTATGAATTAGCTCTCTTTGCACACGAGAATTATTTTCCATTTTCAGATGAATTTGCCGTGTTTAAATCTGAAGAAGAAGCAGAACATGCATATCTTGAGGCATTTGGATCATTGGATACAGGTGATCTTGATGGTTAAACCATTTGTTCCTCAGCTTGTTTATGTCGAACCTCGTGCGTTAGAGTATCAACTTGGAAAAGACCTCGTTACTAAATTCGAGAATATGGGGATTGAAATTCGGGAGACAACCTCACATAATCAAATTCGGAATTTACCAGGAGATAATCATTTTCAAAAATACCGAGTCGCTAAATCGACACTCGTACTTGGTATCCGAAAAACCTTAAAGTTTGATACATCAAAACCATCAGCAGAATACGCAATTCCTTTTGTGACAGGGTGTATGGGACATTGTCATTATTGCTACCTGCAAACAACAATGGGCAACAAACCATATATTCGAACGTACGTAAACGTGGATGAAATTTTTGATTCGGCTGCTAATTATATGAAGGAACGTGCACCAGAACCTACACGTTTTGAAGCGTCGTGCACATCAGATATCGTTGGTGTTGATCATTTAACCCATACGCTAAAAAGAGCAATAGAATACTTCGGTAGTTCAGAATATGGGCATCTTCGTTTCGTAACAAAATTTGCTCATGTCGATCATTTGCTTGATGCTAAGCATAATGGTCGGACACGTTTTCGTTTTAGTATTAATAATGATTATATTATTAAATTCTTTGAACCTGGAACATCAAGGCTCCCTGAGAGAATTGAAGCGGCTGTAAAAGTGGCAGAAGCCGGCTATCCATTAGGGTTTATCATTGCGCCAATTTACTTACACGAGAACTGGAAAGAAGGCTATCATGAAATGTTTGAAAAACTTGAGGCTGCTTTACCAGCATTTGCTAGGAAAGACTTAACGTTTGAAATGATCCAACATCGCTTTACAAAACCAGCCAAGCGTGTCATTCAAGAAAACTACCCGATGACCAAACTCGAACTTGACGAATCGAAGCGGAAATGGAAATGGGGAAGATACGGTATCGGTAAATATGTTTATACCAATGAGGAACAAGAGGATATAAAGGATACATTAGGAAACTACATTCATGAGTATTTTCCAGAGGCAAAGTTAGAATACTTCACCTAATTTTTATACCCTTATGTTCCAGGTTTTCCACGCATGCATGGAAGTACTCCAGGTCATGTTCTGGATATATAGGAAATTCTGTTGTGTCCTTTTGTTCATGCCAATAAAGACTATCTTTGTCATGCGCAAGGCATGCCTTCCCTCTATAATAAGGGTTTTCCCAAAGGGGATTATTCTGGTATCCCCTGTTTTTCATTTCATCCATCACCTTTAGATGGAATTGGTATAATTTATAGGGTGAATAATCAAACACATAATTGACGGTCGCATGCTTTTTCCCCCAACCATTGCCTCTTAAAGCACAACATTCCCGGTGCTGACCCAGCAACTGTTGACGTGGCAGCCTTGATAATAGTTCTTCATGCCAAAGACGCATAGAAAAATCCCTCCCTTTTCACCCGATTCATCATGATTCCCACTACTTTTATTCAGGAAAAAGTCCCTGCCAAAAGAAACGGTTGATTTGTTCAGCCGTTTTTTCAATAGTTGGGAATATAGAATGGTTATCAACTGTCTTATAATTGCCTACTTTTAATAGTGCTAGGTATGTCTGTGTAGCAAATGTTGGGTTTATTTCACCAATTTCGCCCTTAGCCATTGCATCAACAAATGCTTCTTCGATTGCTTGATGCATATTCTCTTCTGCCTGATGCATTCTCTTTATTTGTTCCGGTGATAATGTATTTTTAGTCCCTTTCATAAAACCATCCATATCTATATCAACGGTTGCTTTCAAGTGTGCTTCTGTCACATTTAAGAGACGACTGCGTAATGGGATGTTTTCTTGCAGCATGGCATGCATTTTTTCGCGAATACGTTCCATCATTTGCACTATCGTTTCCGTAAATAATTCCGCTTTACTAGCATAATAGTAATAGACGGTTGCTTTTGTCACATTGCACAATTTCGCAACATCATCTACCGAAACATGTTGATAGCCGTTATCTAAAAAAAGACGGGAAGCCGCCTTTAAAATAATTTCTTTTGTTGGTAATTCCAACTCACTGGAACGCGGTCTTCCCGGCGAACGATTATGTTTGGCCTTCACACTTGTTCTCTCCTTGTCCATTAGTTAATTTGTATTATAGCACACCTAATCCAGGAATTTGATTGAAACCCATTGATAATTAACTAACCAGTATATATAATTATATCAACGTGAAAACTTGCATTTAAAGAGAGGAAGATTGGATGAACAAATTTTTACAGAAATGGAGCAATACAGTTGCGGGTTCCAAGAGTCGCTTTGCAACACTCGTAATTTGGCTTCTAATCATAGGAATTTTGTCTTTCGTCTGGCCTCAGGTAAATGATGAAGAAACCGCTTCAACTAACCTGTTACCTGAAGATGCCATGTCGGTTGAGGCAGCAAAGATTATCCAAGAGCAATTTCCAAGCGATACTGGGGTCCCGCTATTAATGGTCTGGTACCGAGAAGGTGGATTAAAGGAAGCTGACTTTCAAGCCGTACAATCTATCTATGAACAGTTAAAACATGACCCCCTAGAGCAGCAAACATTGGTACCAGATTTTGGGAATATCCCCGTTGAAGCATTAATGAAATCTGCTTCTAGTGATGGTACAGCTCTCACAACACCTGTATTTTTTGAAAAAGAATCTCAGGCAGAAACGTTACAGCAGGCACTTAATGTCTTGAAAAAAAAGGTTACCAATGTAACGAAAACAAATCCTTTTAAGGAAGAATTAGCGAAAGATGGATTGCATGTACGATTTACCGGCCCGGTGGGGATTCAAACAGATGCGACTGAACTGTTTAGCCAAGCAGATATTACACTATTGGTCACAACTGTATTGCTTGTTTTAGTCTTACTTATCGTCTTATATCGTTCTCCAATACTAGCCATCGTCCCGTTAATAAGTGTTGGGATTGCCTACGGACTAATAAGCCCATTACTTGGTTTTATGGCAAGCCAAGGATGGATCGAAGTCGACGCCCAGGCAATATCCATTATGACTGTACTACTGTTCGGAGCAGGAACCGATTATTGCCTATTTCTCATTTCCAGGTACCGGGATGAATTACAGCTTGAGGCAAATAAATATACAGCACTTCAACAGGCAATTGCAAACTCAGGAAGTGCTATTATGATGAGTGCTTTAACAACAGTACTCGGACTCGTTACGCTATCGCTTGCACAATACGCATCCTATGATCGTTTTGCAGTGCCGTTCAGCTTAGCCATATTCATCATGGGAATTGCAGTTCTGACATTTTTGCCATCAATTCTAGCTATGCTTGGAAGAGTAGCCTTTTTCCCTTTTATTCCACGAACAGAAAAAATGGCACAGGAACTAGAAAAAAAGAAAGGAAAGCCTGTTCGTCATCCAAAAACAAGAAGTCGATTCAGCAAGTCTGTTGGTCGTTTGGTTACTGATAGACCTTGGCCGGTTATTATTATTTGTACGATTTTCCTTGGAGGGCTCGCACTGTTTGTTCCTAAAATTGAGTTTACATATGGCGTGCTTGATTCTTTTCCAGAAGATATGCCATCACGTGAAGGATTTCAGGTTATTGCCGACCATTATCCACCTGGAAAAATAGCTCCCGTACAGATAATTGTCGATACGGACGGTCACGACGTTTCATTACAAAGCGACCTCTCTTCTTTAAAGCTAATTGAAAACGTCAGTGATCCTAGAACTGGAGAAAAGGATTCCAATTATCAAGCATATGAGCTAACCTTAGCAATTGATCCCTATTCAACAAAAGCCGTTAACCAAATTCCAGAGTTAAAAGCTTCTGTGCAGAACAGCCTCGAACAAGCCGGTGTGCAACAGGCTGGTGAACATGTCTGGATTGGTGGAGAAACAGCTGCACTTTATGATACGGAAGAAGTAACAAGCCGCGATCAGAACCTGATTATTCCAGTTGTCCTGGTCATTATTGCAGCTTTATTGTTAGTTTACTTACGCTCCATTGTAGCAATGGTTTACCTTTTGTTAACCGTTGTCCTGTCCTACCTTTCAGCACTTGGACTTGGTTGGCTATTGATTCATTATGGGTTTGACGCACCTGCCATGAATGGTCTTATTCCGCTTTATGCCTTTGTTTTCTTAGTAGCACTTGGCGAAGATTACAATATATTTATGGTTTCAAGCATATGGAAAAACCGTAAACATATGTCCATGAAAGAGGCAATTTCAGAAGGAGTCGGTCAGACGAGCGGCGTTATTAGTTCAGCTGGGTTAATACTAGCGGGAACATTTTCGGTATTGGCAGTACTTCCCATGCAGGTACTGGTTCAATTCGGAACAGTAACTGCAATTGGGGTCTTACTAGATACCTTTATTGTGAGATCACTACTCGTTCCATCCATAACAACTGTACTTGGAAGATTTGCCTTTTGGCCCGGTATGCGTTGGAAACAAAAGTAATCCTTTTACCCCTAGTATGCTCTAATTGAATCAGCGTAAAGATAATTCCAAAAATATTGTTTGACTAATCAGAAGCTTTGATGTAGATATTAGTTATATATTCAACAAAAGCACTCCGTGAAATTTAGCCACGGATAAAGGGGAAAGTAATTTGACTACTGAAATAATCTTTGCTTCCAATAAGTTGGGTGTAGTAACAACTGCTCAATTACAGTTAATGCTTGATAGATTTGATTTAGGTAAACTCATTTCATTCGAAAAAACCGCACATGGCGCAATGGGACAAACGATGTTTATTTCATCAACTGCTGGAGATTTCGTTCTTAAAGGGAACCCTTTATTTCCTGGGCAATTCGTTGAGGAAAAGTTTTTCATAGAAAATATACAAAAACGTACAAAGGTTACTGTTTCAACACCTTTTATGATAGACGACGCAGAGGACATTTTCGGCTGGAGTTATTCTGTAATGCCACGTCTAACCGGGGAACATATGAATTCACCACAAATGAAAGCTAGCCCATCCAAAGCTGGAAAGTTAAAGATAGCTGAATTAATAGCTGAAACGTTAACTGAGTTTCATAGTTGGAAAGTTCAACAGTTCGGAGAGTTTGAGACCAAAAGTTTCACCGTGCGTCCCTTTAAAGGTACTTATACTACATGGCTTTGCAATAGAATAAGGTTTTGGTTAAATGACGCCAAAAAATATTCAGTTATAACCTCCGAAGACATTCTGTGGGTGGAAACGCTATTAGAAGGTACAAAACCTTATCTTGACGCTTTATCATCACCGACGTTCGTAATGGGTGATTTTAAATCGGGAAACTTCCTATTAAAGAGAGGAACTGATGGCTGGAAAATTAGTGGTGTATTCGATTTCACTAACTCCTATTTTGGAGACCCTTTATCAGATTTAATAAAGATGTTAATAATCTATCTAGACAATGGGGAACAAGAAGTTGCAAAACATTTACTATCCGTTTATCTGCGCGGTTCAGAAGATAAACATGCTGTAAGACAACGTATCAGAGTTCATATGCTCCAGCAACGAATCTTAGATTGGGGCTGTGCTAAAGCGATAGGAATGGTTACGTGGGATGATAATCTTTCATTTTCTAACTGGGTGGAAAGTTACACAGAAACAGCTGCAAATCTTTTAGACTGATTTTTAAAAGTTATTGCCATTCAATCCTATTTGATTGAAACATATTCATGTGATATTCGTATAATTAGGTGGCAAGCAAAAAAACAAGGGGGGATCTTTGATGAAATCCATTACGAAAAAACGTACGAAAGCATTTGTGATTGACTTGGCTATTTCAAGCGCTTTAACTGCTGGTGTTGAGTATTTATTGCGGAAAAAAGTGAAAAATGAAGTGGTTCATGCTTTGATAACACCGACCATAGTAATGTGGACTCTTGAGTACGCCCAGTTACGCCAAAGTGGTCAAACGATTGGTTATAGAAAAATGGGGCTTACCCTTGTTAATGAGGATGGTTCAGCACCAACATCCTGCCAAATTATCAAGCGCATGGGTTACCGGGATACAGTGAGCACCTTTGATTACTTAAAAAGCCGTGAGACGTTTGAAAACCAAGCTGGAGCAGTACTTCCACATGATTGCTTTTCAGGTACAGTAGTTAGAGAAATGTAAAATATCGGAAAGTTACTTTTTTACATAAGAGCTATTAAAAAGGTCGGTCCCCAGACTTTAATGTAACTGGAGACCGATCCTTTCGATTTTCTTCTTAAAGGCTTCTATTTTCAACTATCTGATTTATCTCAGTTAGAAATGTTTCTAGCTTGACTTCTTTTGAATCATCCTGACCGTATTGCCTTACATGAACAGACCGATTCTCTACCTCATTATCCCCTACAACCAGAATGTATGGAATCTTTTTCATTTGAGCTTCTCTTATTTTGTATCCTAGTTTTTCTTCACGTAGGTCAAGTTCGCTTCTTCGTTCAGCTTGCTTAAATCGTTGGTTAATTTCTTCTGCATAACTTCTATGCACTTCATTTGATACGGGTATTACTTTCACTTGAACTGGTGCTAACCAGGCTGGGAACACACCGCCAAAGTGTTCAACTAATATCCCTAGAAAACGATCAATTGACCCAAAGACTGCGCGATGAATTACAACTGGTCGGACCTTTTGATTGTTCTCATCTACATAAGTTAAATCAAACTTTTCCGGCATTTGAAAGTCTAGCTGAACTGTTGCACACTGATGACTTCTTTTTAGTGCATCTTTAATATGGATATCAATTTTTGGTCCGTAAAATGCTCCATCACCTTCATTAATAGCAAAATCATACTTAAGTTCGTTTAAGACGTTCTTTAAAGCACCTTCTGCTTTATCCCATAAGGCTTCATCACCCATGTAGTCGTCTGGTCTTGTTGATAGTTCAATATCATAGTTAAAGCCAAATGCACGGTAAACATAATCAATTAATTTTAGCGCTTCCTTAATTTCGGACTCAATTTGATCTGGTCTAACAAAGATGTGAGCATCATCCTGGCAGAATGTGCGAACTCTTAACATGCCGTTTAATGCACCACTGAATTCATGGCGATGCACTTGCCCAAACTCCGCCATGCGAATGGGAAGATCACGATAAGAATGAAGCTTATCTTTAAAAATAAGCATGTGTCCTGGGCAGTTCATCGGTTTTAATGCAAAACGTTGATCGTCTACCTCTGAGAAATACATATTTTCTTTATAGTGATCCCAGTGCCCCGATTGCTCCCATAACCGCTGATTCATCATAATTGGTGTACGGACTTCTTTATAATCGTATAAATTCTGTACCTTTCTCAAAAACGCCTCTAATTCATTACGAATAACTTGACCTTTTGCTAAATAAAATGGCATTCCTGGAGCCTCTTCAGAGAACATAAATAGCTCTAATTCATTTCCTAGCTTACGATGGTTTCTCTTTTGTGCTTCATCAAGAAAATGAAAATAGTCATCCAACTCTACCTTTGAAGAAAAGGCTACACCATAGATACGCTGAAGTACTTTATTATTGCTATCACCTCGCAGGTAAGCACCAGATACATGTGTTAATTTAAATGCTTTAATAAACCGGGTGTTTGGCAAGTGTGGTCCACGACATAAATCAACGAACTCCCCCTGTCGATAAACTGTCAAAACATTATCTAGTGGTATATCTTCTAGCAGCTCTAACTTTAACGGATCACCGGCAAAGATTTCTTTTGCTTCTTCACGTGATATTTCTTCACGTTTGATTTCCAGGTTTTCAGCGATGATTTTATTCATCTCTTTTTCGATCTTAACTAGATCCTCAGCTGAAATGCTACTTTCCAAATCAAGATCATAATAAAAACCGTTTTCTATAACTGGGCCTATGCTTAAATGAACATCATCATAAAGACGCTTCACGGCCTGAGCTAATACATGGGCAGTTGTATGGCGCATAACTTCGATTCCCGCCGATGAATTAAGCTGATATAACTCAATATCTGCATTCTCATTAATACTTCGTCTAAGATCAAACAATGAACCGTTCACCTTACCTGCAACAGATTTCTTTTTCAAACTTGGACTTATTGACTGAGCAATTTCTTCTAAAGTTATACCGTGTACATACTTCTTTTGATTACCATCCGGAAAATTAATGACCAATTCCTTTTGACTCATAACTTTTAACACTCCTCTATAATTTATCAAAAATAAAAAACACACCCATCCCTAAAAAAGGGACGAGTGTGTCTATACCCGTGGTTCCACCCAACTTCCCATCACTTGCAAAATCAGTGATGGCTTCGTCTAAGCTGTATCGTAGCGGCTACGGTATTGATTACTAGTATTTCACCAATACTGCTCCAAGGTGGTAAGCAAATTCCACTGCGTTAGGAAGTTTCCAGCCCTGCCTTCCCTTTCTGTAAACCGTTAAGAATTGCTTATATCCTTATCATTGCGTCTTTTATTTAATTGAACATCAAAAAACACACATACATCCCTCAAACATAAGGGACGATGTGTGTTGTACTCGTGGTTCCACCCAACTTCCCATCACTAATAAATAATAAAAGTGATGGCTTCATTTTGCTGTAACGTAGCAGCTACGGTATTGATTACTGGTATTCACCAATACTACTCCAAGGTGGTAAGCTTTTCTGCTAATTAGGAAGTTCCCAGCCTTGCCTTCCCTCTCTTTAAATCGTTAAGAGAAACTTATGTCCTTTTCATCGCACATTTTTACTTTTTAATTACTATATAGGATTATTATCTTTTAGTCAATATTTATTTTTGTAACAATCCCTATTAAATAGGCGATTGTAAGTGATTAATTAGTGTAATAGTATTAATTAGTGTCCATTTCCTTTTCTTTCCTTTTCCGTTGTTTTTTTAGGAACCGACTTATAATCACTTTTGGCCGTTTACTCATTTAATAATTAATGCTATTAAGTTGGGAGGTGAAAATCAATTGAATAAACTATCTGACAAATTACTGATTGAGTCTTATTTCAAGGCAAAAGAGTCAAATTTGGATCGAGATTTTTGCGGATTAATTAAAGAAGAAATTAGTCGTCGCGGGTTATTGATCAACCCTTCTAAAAATCAAACAATTTTAAAAGGTTAAAAGAAGGGTTGAAATATGATAAGAGAGAAGGGATAAAAGCGCCAATAAATCTAAATATGTAATAGGAGTAATAATGCAAAAAATGGTTTAAGGTATTCCTTTAAGAGCTCCTAGGAAAAGATAAAGGAGTGGGCATGAAATTTAGAAAAAATCCAATCCTTCAAAATTATGTATTAATTAATCCTTGTTTACTCTTCGCTTCTCAATTGTTTCTTTATCAATTACCCATTGAATCCAATCTATTTCCTTTTGGGACAAATCTCGCCCCAGCTTTGTTTTAAACTCACCCGCTAACATTTCGAATCTGGTCATCCTGTTTCCCCCTATAATAGATGGTTATTATTTCCTTTTTTCTATATATACCTATTTTAGCAAGTGATTACGAAGAATTAAAGATAAATTTTTACAACGGTGTTACATCCTAACTTGCACCACATCCGTCAGAATTCTCAATTCTATTGACGTAGACCTGTTTTTATCCGCATACTATATAGGAATCATCAAAAAGCAGAGGAGTCTCGATAGGATGAATGTGCAATCTGGAACTAAAAAAGACAAAAATACTAATCTAGTAGAAATAACTCAAGAACAAAGGAAAGTCGCAGTGGTAACTGGAGCAAATTCGGGAATGGGTCTTGCCACAACAGTAGAATTAATAAATAAAGGATTCCACGTCATAATGGCATGCCGAAGCACTCAACGAGGAGAAGAGGCTTTACAAAAAGCTAAACAGCAAAGCAATGCTAATCGTGTTGAATTAATGAAATGTGATTTGGGATCATTGGAAAGTATTCACACGTTTGCGGATCAATTCAAACAACAATACCAAACACTTGATGTTCTGGTGAATAACGCAGGAGTTGTGTCGATAAAACGGGAAACCACCGCTCACGGTTTCGAGAGTATGATTGGTGTCAATCATCTAGGGCATTTTCTTCTAACGAACCTTCTGCTTGAGCCACTTAAAAATGCTAAGCAAGGGAGAATTGTTGTGGTTTCCTCAGGTGCCCACAAGGTTGGTAAAATTCACTTTGAAGATCCTTATTTGTCTAAAAATTTTAATGTTGTGAAAGGCTATGCCCAATCAAAATTGGCAAATATTTTATTTATCCGTGAGTTGGCTACTCGTCTCTCTACTACATCTGTTACAGCTAACTGCGTGCACCCAGGCGCTGTTGGAACTAGCCTTGGCGTAAATCGCAATACCGGATTTGGAAAATCTGTACACGCCCTTTTGCGGCCATTTTTCCAAACACCCACCCAAGGAGCCGACACGGCAGTTTATTTAGCTACGAGCCCTGAAGTTGCTACTATTAGCGGTGAATATTTTTATAAAAGAAAAGTGGCTAAGATATCTTCGAAGGCAAAGAACAAGAACTTAGCTGAAGAGCTATGGGAATGGAGTGAGCAAGAGGTTGATCATTCATAGTCTTCTAATTAACTAATCTTACTATCAGTGAAAAATAAAGCCGATTGACTCATTAGAGTTAATCGGCTTTATTTTAATAAAAATTATCCTCTATTGCTTTTGTCACTTCAAATGCACCAGAACTTTTATTGGAAGGTACAACAAGCTTTATGTCTAGGTCTGGATAAACAGATGAATGAAAACTCACGCCAGGGTCATATCCCATCACATGGTATTTGAACACGCGATTGTTTCTTTTGTTAATCCATACTCCATAACCGTAATACACTTCATCCTCAACGGATAGTTGCGGAGTCAAAAGCACGCTTGTATATTCTTTACTTAACAACTCGTGGTTGAATAACGCTTCCCACAATTTCATCATATCAGGTGCCGTAATGAATGCACCCCCATCAGCCCCACCTTTGACAGGTATAGAGAATACATTTGTTCGCCAGGTCCCGTCTTGATTGTCAATATAACCGTTGGCTGTATTTTTAGGAAGGTGATCCAAAGAAAAATAACCAGAATCCTTCATACCACATCGCTTGAATACTTCTAACTCAATATAATCGGTAAAACTGAGCCCTGTTTGTTGTTCCATGATTAATCCTAATACAATAAAACCAGCATTATTATAATGAAACTTTTCACCTGGTTTAAACATCATGTGATGATCTTGGAACATCGGTAAAAAGTCTTTTAAATTCTTAAAAAGATACGTAGGGTGTTCTTTCCATAGCTCTTCAAAATCATCCATTTCATCCTCGTCAAAATAATCTGGAATACCGGAACTATGTGTTAAAAGATGATGAATAGTTATCGTTTCATCAAAGTTCGGGAACTCAATATCTAAGCAGTCTTTTAATCGAGTTTGAAAAGAGAGTTTTCCTTGTTCAACCAGCTGGCAAATGCCTATAGCTGTAAACAATTTACATCCAGACGCGATGCCAAACCGTGTGTCTAAGTTATTTTCCAGTTCGTCAGCTCTGTTCGAATAACCATACGTTGATTCATAGATCACTTTATCTTCTTTTTTCATGTATACGACCCCTGAAAAACCCACTTTATCATGAATATCTGCTAACACCTTATTAATCTCACTATTACTTTTTAACATACTCCCACTCCATTTTAAATTTGCTCAATGCAGTTTCACGAATTCGCCCTTCAGAACGCCCATCAATATGGAATCATGAAATTCACCATCATAGAAAAGCTCATCTCTGACTATTCCCTCTCGTTTAAATCCTAACTTTTCATATGCTTTTATCGCTCTTTCATTATATGCGAAGACGTCTAGCCCAACCCGATGAAGATTTAAACTATCAAACCCAAATTCTACTACTAATGACATGGCCTCCGTACCGTATCCGTTACCCCAAAATTCCTTATCAAATATAGAAATCCTAACAACAGAATTTTGATTTTGATGGTCGATATCTAACATAGCTATATCTCCAATCGGCTGATTGTTCTCCTGTAAACATATGATTAAATCAATTCTACTAGTATCTATTGCGTTTCTATCAAACCAATTTTGAATACCCTGACGACTAAATACAGCTTGTGTTCCCGTTAGTCTCCTTCCTTCTTTATCCCAAAGAGCTTTTTCATAAAATAAATCTAAATCTGCGTTTTCTATCGGTCTTACATACACCCTTTTGCTTGTTAAGAATTTTATTACTCGTTTTTGTTCCATTTCCTCTAACCCCTATTCCACTACCGAATAGTCTAATACTAGACGATTCCATGTTTCTTATAAATAGGGAAAATAACTAATAATCAAATTTGCCATAAAGTGAACTTTATACAGTTGGAGTTTACTACCCGTCAAACTGCCATAAAAAAGCACTAATCATCTTTTGGATAAAGATAACCAGCGCTTTGACCTTTAACTTTTCGAGTAAACAATTTTTTTAATGGTTTCTGTTGAAAGAAAATATTCGTCAGCTAACTGATCAATGGATTTACCATTATTAAAACCAATCTGAATACAGGCATTTCTTTCATCAAGTACCTTTCTTCCACCAGAACATGTACCCCATTTTTGATAATTGCTTTTGGATTTAGGAATATATAACGTTTCCCCTTGAACGTATTTTTGCAATTCTACAATCAGTTCTTCAGGTAATATCTTGTTTGCTTTTACATAACTCATTTCTGCCAGCCCCTTATTCATATTTCACGAAATAGTTATAAGGTGCAAAGCCAGACATATTAGAAATGATATCTTGTTACTTAGGCGATTAAATAAAATGATACCACCTCACGCAAAGTTACCGCCTTCTAATACTAGGCTTTGCATGAGATGCTGCCGCTTTGGCAAAAGAAATAATACGTGGCAACTTTTTCAACTCCCATCTATTTTGAAATACCTCCTTAATTTTATCATAAATTGGTTTCTACCTGTTATAATAATTTGAATAATCAATACAAAAATGTGGTCCTACTATATATTTTTCTAAAAAGTTTATAAATCATCGTACCTTTCCTTCAAACGAGTAACTGGTCAGCTGGGCTTAATAAAGAAAAGGAAATTATGATTACAGAACAAGTAAATAACTAGACTTAACGTGCAGTTTGTCATAGAACAAACTGCACGTTATTTTCAAGGTATCTTATTTAGCGCTAGCTCGATAAGCCATTAGCAATCACGGCTAGTGCCACAGCAGCCACTTCCGGCATTCACTCCAATAATTTGTAATTGCTCTGGAGCTTGGTTTACGTTGCAAACCCCTGTTTCAGGTAATTTCAACTTAACTTTTGTAGATTCTTCACTATCACCAGAGAGGTAAGCAACAATAGAACGCACTTGTTCATAGCCTGTTGCCATTAAAAATGTCGGCGCTCGACCGTAACTTTTTACACCCGTTATATAAAATCCCGGTTCTGGTTGGCGCAATTCTTTTTCTCCGTGTGGGCGAACAGTACCACAGCTATGAAGATTAGGATCGATAAGTGGAGCAAGCTCTTTTGTACTTTCAACTACAGGATCTACTTCTAATCTCAATTCGTTTAAGAACAAGAAATTAGGCCTAGCACCTGTATTTACAATGATTTCGTCTACGTTACTTATAGACACCCCGTCACTGCTTTGAATGATAAAAGATCCATCATGCTTTTTTATTTCTTCAACATAAAAACCTGAATGAACGTTTACAAGACCATTATCAACAAGTCGGTGAGTTTTTGTACCAAGTTCTCCTCTTGCCGCCAACTCATCATTCTCTTTTCCTCCAAAAGCCTCTTGTACCTGTTGCTTACGGACAATCCAAGAAATCTTTGTGTTTGGATATTCAGCCTTTAATGAGGTCAGATCGATTAATGTATTTAAAGCAGAATGGCCGCTACCAATTACCGCAATGTGCTTATCGTTAAATATTCCTGCTTCTTTAGCGACATTAGGAATACGTGTGTGTAACTTCTTCTCTAGTCCTTCCGTTCTCCAAATTCCGTCCGCAAAAGGAGGATTCGGATTATTCCACGTCCCAGTCGCATCAATAACTGTTTTAGCTTCTATTTTTTCAATTAATCCATCTATTTTCACGTATAATACGAAAGGCGTTTGATCACGTAAACCAGACTTCATTTTATCGATATTCTTTTTTGTGATATCGATAACCTCAGCACCAAAGGTTATATTTTCTTTGATTTGAGGAAGATTTGACAAAGGCTCTAAGTATTCGTCCACAAGTTCTTTTCCAGTAGGTAATTTATCTGCTTCAGGTTCGATCCATTCGGTTTGTTGTAACAATTCTTTGGCCGTTTGATCCACGTTGAATTCCCAAGGGGAGAATAACTGAACATGCCCCCATTCAAGAATGTTAGTTCCTGCCTTAGACCCTTTCTCAAGTAGCAGGAAATTTTGTTTATATTTGTGTAGATGGGCAGCTGCTGCAAGCCCAACTGGACCCGCTCCAATAACTACAGTAGGTAAATTTGCTAACATGATATCTCTCCTTTACTTTTTTCATTAGTTCCTACGAAATAAGCAACAAAGTTCTTCTGATAAAACATTATTTATTTCCTTATGATTTAAAGAGTAGTAACTCCAGGTTCCTCTTTTTTCTTTAATTATCAGATTTGCTTGCAATAAAATCTTTAGATGGTACGAAAGTTTAGATTGTGCCATCTGCATCTCTTCCATTAAGTCACAGACGCAAATATAATCTTCAGATAAAGTAGCCAGTAAATTAAGCAGTTGCAATCTTTTTTGATCTGCTAGTGCTTTAAATGACTTTTCGTAATGTTTAAATGTAGTTTGCAAATCAACGGTTACTGGAAACATGATTATCCCTCTTTTCATACATCAACTTTATTTGATGTAATAATCGTATATCAAAATATTTTGATTTACAAGTAATTAATCAATAAAATTTGATTAACAGTAAATAAAAATAACCACCATAGCTAGAACTAGCAATGATGGTTATTTCTTGATTAGTATTGGAATTATCCAGAAGGTCTAATGAGATTATCATTCGCTAAAACGCAATAAATCTCCTAATATAATCTGATCTGAAAGTTCCAATCTTTCCCGTGCAATTTCTTGGTACTGTAAGCATTTTTTCCTTGCTACAACTTCTTTTGATTTTTTGCTGTAACATAGATTATCGATGTATGCATAATCATTTGTAATTACGCTACCATCTCGAATTATAACTGGATCATCAGGATTTTTCACCAGTAAGTCACGGCCGAAAGCCATTTTATCATCAGTCGCAATTCCAAGTAGATGAAGAACAGTTGCTCGAATGTCGACTTGCCCGCCTGCTGTATCGATTACTTTACCTTCTTCACCTGGCATATGAATAATTAATGGGACCTGCTGCAATTCTAGATGATTTAGCGGTGTAGCTTCTTGTCCTAGTAGTTCATGTACACCTGATTCATATTTTTGGGAAATCCCATAATGGTCACCATATAACACGAATATAGTGTCTTCGTACATGCCCTGCTCTTTTAACAGTTGAAAAAATTGCTTAAGTGATTCATCGAGATACCGGACTGTCGTAATATATCGGTTTACAACGTCTACCTCGGTATTAGCGGGTTCAATAAATTGGTCTTCTTTCTCTAATAAAAAAGGAAAATGGTTCGTTAATGTGATAAATTTTGCATAATAAGGTTCGGACAGATTAGACAGTTCATCCATTGATTGATTGAAAAAGGGAATATCTTTGATTCCGTAGTTAATCGAATTTTCACTTGTTACATTATAGTTCCTTTTTGAAAAATAATGGTCGTAACCTAGCGTGTTATACATTTGTTCCCTGTTCCAAAATTCCCGGTCATTGCCGTGGAAGGTGACAGATGTGTAGTTTCCTTCTTCCTTTAAAATCTTAGGAAGGGAATCAAAGGTATTTTCTGGACGACGTACAAATACCGAACCACTAGGTAGTGGATATAATCCGTTATCGACCATAAATTCTGCATCAGAAGTTTTTCCTTGGGCTGCTTGGTCATAAATAGTGGAAAAATAAAAGCTTTCTTTAATTAAGTCATTTAGAAAAGGAGTTATTTCTTCCCCATTGATGCTTCTGTTAATGACAAAGTTTTGGGTGGATTCTAGACTGATTATGACAACATTTTTCCCTTTGGCCGCACCAAATAAATCTGTACGCTCTTTTTGTTTATCCTGGATAAACTCATCTACTAGTTCGCGCGCATCCTTTTCATCAGAAAACACTTTTTCAATTGGTGCCTTTACCCCATATGCTAAATTAAGCATCTGGTAATTATAGAGACCTAGCGATTTAACTAGCTGTTCCCGATCATAAGCGGTACTAAGTAAATGTGGGTGCTGAATAACACCTAAAGCAATTGTAACAGCAATTATGCCGACACTTGTTAATGCATATTTCTTTTTAACAGGCATGCGAGTTTGTGCTCTTTTATATCTTTTCGAAAAGATAATCCATCCTAGGATGAAGATATCAATAAATAGCAGTGTGTCCCAAGGAGAAAGTAATTCAACTGTACTGGCACCTAATCCCCCAACATTATTTACCTGCATTAAAACGGAAAGTGTTACAAAGTCGATATAGAAACGAAAGTAAAGTAAATTGGCATATAAAAGCCCTGTGATAAGAATATAAATAATGAGTAAAGTTACTGGTTGTACGCGTTTGCTGAAAAAGAAGCTACATCCTAAAAACAGCATTAGAGTTCCAATCGGACCTATGATTAGTAGTAGAACATCTAGAAATGAAGAGGCTCCAAGGTCAAAGCCAATTAGTGTTACGAGTAAAGTCTTTATCCACAGTAAAATGATTGTGGTAGCAATAATATGCGTGGATATATAGTTAGTTAATTGTTTCATCTATTCATTACCTTTCTCTTGCCAATTGGTTAAATTGCTCTATTATTATTCGAATAGCTTTAATGACCTTAGTCTGCACCTGTTCTCCCATTAGCGCAACTTGGAACCAATTTCGTTTAACTAAATAACCACTTTCATAACTTGTATGTATTCCATACGATTTTAAACGATCACCAAACTCCTTTGAAGAAATACTCTTTGGCAAGTTAACCGTAATTATTCCTGGCGAATACCCTTCCCCCTAAGCACCAACATGCCTGACGATTCGAAATCACGACATATCTTATTAGCCAGTGCATCATTTGCTGCATGTGGATTGCTCAAGGCCTTCTGTAAAGCCAACAAACCATTCGATGAGTGTGTGTACGGAACACTGTTAGAAGCTTGGTATTTCCCTATATCCAAGTAACTTGGAATTTGCTCGTTTGGTAAAATACCCTCGTGATGAAAAACAATCGCAATTCCAGGATAAGAAGCAAGTCCTTTTCCGCTAACCGTGCTTGCTAAATACACGTCCTTTAAATCAACAGGGATCACACCAACAGAGCTGCAACCATCGATGCAAAGATATACATCATGCTTCTCACAAACCTCTTTCAATTGATGCAACGGATAAACATATCCAGTAGATGTTTCACAATGAACTGTCCAAAGCCACTGAATATCTGGATACTTCATTAATGTACGATCGATTTCTTCTATTGTTATGGAAGTGTTCCATGGTTTATGTATGTTTTCAAAAGAGAGACTCCATCTATTCCCATGATCAATCAACCGCTCGCCAAACTCACCATTAGCTAAAATCAATCCTTTACTTTTAAGCGTTGACAACTGTGCTGCAACCATATCATTAGCTAGCGTACCTGTCCCGACAATTACCTCTGTATAATTGGCGTTAGTTAGATCACATAATTGAACTTTTACTTCATTTATTACTTTTTGGATGATTAAAGAACGGTGCGAAATTGCTGGTTCTTGCCATGCTTTCTTCACTTCTTCTGTTACCTCAACAGGTCCTGGAAGGAAGTTTTGATAAAATGTCTTCTCTTTCCGCTCGATCAATCTTTGAAAAACCTTTGACGATATTTCAAAGTTCTTTTTTGTTAAGTACATTGGCTGATAACGTGCTTTCTCCGTACCGACAAGTGGTCCAAATGACTGAAAGCCCATATGCTTATACAACTTAGTCTGTTGTACTGTTCCAGAAATTAAGGCCAGTGAATACCCTTTTTCCAAGCAATAAGCTACCAATCGTTCACACAAACCATAAAAAATTCGTCCACCACGATATGCTTCTTTTATCGATAGCAATCTGATTTCACATGGCACAGAATCATCGGCTAAATAATCATCAAGATTAGTTAGCTTTTGATCCAACGAAAATGGCCTATTTTCCTTAACAGAAATCATTCCAATTACTTCATCTTTTCTTTTCGCAATTATGTATGTATTTTCATTGTTGAATCGATCAATTAATGTTCTTGTTTCATTTGCTTGGTGTTGTGGAATTTCCTCTACAAATGTTTGATAATTTAACCGATGGATTTGTTCCATTTCATTAACGTCTTCCGCTTCTGCAATTTTATACCGAATTGGTGTTGAATAACTCATTTTAATCCTCATTTCTATGTACAAGTATAACGATTAACAGCATAATTATAAATATTCCTGCTAATACAGGCTTTGATAGAATTGTTAACGTAACTGGAATCGTACTAATAGCAATTAAACCTATTAGGGTAAAGTTGCTCTTAATTTTCAAACCAACTAGCAGGGTTAGTCCAACTACAATAAGGGTTAATGGAGCAAGTGCTAAAGCGACAGCCAAATAGACAACCACTCCCTTACCACCGCGAAATTGTAATTGTACAGGCCAAATATGTCCAATCAAAATGGCAAGCGCTATACACCCTAATAAAAATACGGCCATATTAAACAAGTAGACAGCAATTAGTAATGGAATAACTGTCTTTAAAGCATCGATAATAACCGTATAGATAAATGCAATACGTCCAAACACTCTCCCCGCATTTCTGGCGCCAGCATTTGAACTCCCGAGCTCTCTAATATCTTGGTTTGAAGCTATCTTCCCTATATAGTAAGCACCGTTCAAACAACCACATAAATAGGACATGACGACGAAAGCAAATTCAAACAGAGGCTTCACCCCTTTGTACAATTTATTTAATTATAACAATCAACCAAATTATACCATTAACTAAGCAACTGTAAAACGGGGCTAATCTGAACATTTGCAGCTATTCTTGAAAAATTTATTTTATCACTTCGTTCAGCTATTAATCTATAATAGTTTCCTTACTCGGGTTTCGCAAAAAGTCAAAAAGCATCCTGATTTGCGCCTCGGTATTTCTCTTGGTAGAAAGTTTGGGTAAATTAGTTTCAGAGAAAAACTTCACCCCGTTAGTTTCCACTCCATTAGTTGCTTGTCCACCAACTAATTCACAGTTAATAAATAGTTTATAATACTGATAAGGTAATGGTGGATGTCCATGTTTTGTTGTATCTAACAATGCGATAAGCCTTTTATGTATAACATCATAACCAGATTCTTCTTTTATTTCTTTTACAGTATTCTCGGTAGGTGATAAACCTATGTCGCAGAACCCACCTGGTAAAGACCATCGATTATCCATTTTTTCTTTAACCATTAAAATTTTATCATCTCTAAATACTGCCCCACGAACATCTACTTTCGGTGTTTGGTAACCCGTTTCATTCGTGAATAAATCCTTGATTTTCTCCATTTCTAATTCGGTATATTCTTCGATAATCTCTGCACTAATAGAACGTAACTCTTCAAAGCGCTCAACGTCGTAAACGTCTTTTGAAAAAGTTAAGCCCGCTTGGGATAGGGATTGAATCCTTTTCGCCCACTCCAACCATTTATCACTCATTCGACACACCTATTTCCTTAGAATTTATTTGTTATTTAATTTAACTGTTCCATCTAATTCTGCTGAGTAACTAGCATTTTTTGACTTCCATCCATTCATTTTCTAAAATACTCATTTCCCATAAGCTCCAGTATTCGTCACCATTTTTTCTTGAATCTCTAAGTAATCCCTCTTTTATAAACCCTGCCTTTTCATATGATTTTATAGCAGACACGTTAAAATCAAAAACCCCAAGACTAACTCTATGCAAATAAAGTTCGTCAAATGCAACTTTGAGGACTTCCTTCACCATTAGCTGACCGATCCCTTGTCCCCTTACATTTTTATCGCCGACTAACACTTTCCCTACTCGTGTAGATTTATTTATCATATCGATTTTCCCTAAAGAAATGTGACCAATAACATCTCCTGTTTCTTTATGAACCACTTTATACACTAGTGTCAAAACCATCATTATTCGTATTCTCTATGTACTTTTCTAACTGACTTTCGGTTAATGGATAATCAAATCCAGGTCCTCCCCATTGTAGCAAGAAATCGGGTGAATCAATCCAATTGATAAGTTGTTTGAAATCTGAACGTTCGAACGTTTTTAGTTCAATCACTATACTACCCCTCTAACTTTTTATTAACACTAGTGAATATAGGTTACCACTTTCATCATTCTAAAAATAGACTTAATTGTTTTTCTTTTAAGTAAATTGTCTGCAAAAGAGGTTGCTAAAAAATATGGCTGTTTTTGTATAGTTTGTTGCTCATACCTCCGAAGTTGATATAAACTGCGACATAACAGCAACGTGATTTCCGCGGAGGGCAGTCGCTTTCCGCGGGCGGCTGGTGAGCCTCCTCGAGCTACGCACTGCGGGGTCTCACCTATGCCTATAATCCCGCGGGAGTCGACTGCCCTCCGCTCCAATCACTGTAAAGTTAAGAGGTGAATGGGAGAGAATTATAGGTAAAGCTCCAACCCTAGCAAAAGAAAAACACGGAGACTCCTGCGGGAAAGCGAAGACGATGAGACCCCACAGAGTGGGTTTCTCGAGGAGGCTCATCGCGAGCCCGCGGAAAGCGTAGTGTTTTTCCGCAGCGGCCGTCGGACACTAAACATGATTTTCAGTTACGTCGCAGTATATAATTTTTGGGTCAAAACAACAATCTTTTAGAAAACAGCCAAAAATAAAAACAAGTTTAATTTATAATTAAACACTATACATACCTTTGTAGAATCGTTACATACTAAGGTCAAAATGCAAAGGAGGAATGAAGGATGCCAAAACCGGATGACCGTTCCAATAACCCTGAAAGAATTGAAAATACCATCGGCCATACAATGCAAAACATGAATGAGGCTCGTGACTATGCAAAAGCACACGCAGAAGAAATGAGCGCTGAACAAAAACAGGAAATCAAAGAGAAAAATCAACGTCGTGAAGAGAGTATTGAAGGTTTACGTGATGAGTTGAAAGATGAAGTAAACGATCAGCAACACAACCAATAAAAATAAAAAGCATGGAACGTTTTTAAACGCCTCCATGCCTTTTTTCTTATGTCGATGGACGATTTGGTCCATTTAATTTTTTGTCACCTTTTTTCAGTGACTCATTTTTTAATGAATTAGGCTCTTCCTTACTCTTATTTTTCATTTTAGGCTTGTCTTCCATATTTATAACCTCCTTTACATTAGTTTGCCTAATTTCAATAAAAAGATTAGTGCTCGTATAAATTAAAAAAGCATACTCCTAATTCATATCATTTCTTACTTTGCTTTACTTTGAAAAAATCTCCGCTCTTCTGTGCTTTATCATCTTTCTCCCTGCTACTGTCATTTTCAGGTTTACATAATTTAGGTATATGCTTTGAACAATGGATATAAGCCTCGTCTACCTTGATTACAACCCAGCGCTCCGCCTTCGTTTCTTTTTCAATGTCATCCCTTATTTTATCTGTCATTATCATCGTTGTTAGTTCTTCGTTATCTAAAATAGATGCTACACCATTTATATGTAATCCAATACTATTCTCAAAAAAGTCAATGAACATTAACCCAATATGCGGATTCTCTAAAATATTTCCTAGACTCGCCATAACGCCGTTACCTTTATACTCTGGATATAACAACGTTTTGTCATCTACTATTCTTACAAACCCTTCCGGACCAGCACGGAAGGATGAATCACAATTACCACCTGCGTCCGCGGTTGAAATGAACACCATTTCCTGTTCAGAAACAAATTCCTGCATTAATGGGTTAAGGTAATTCAGCAGTTGATTATCATAAAAAGAGGCTGCCCTTTTTCTTGTGTTGTATTTTTCTTGAAGGATATGCTCTCCATGTTGCTTTGACATTTTACTCTCCCCCATTTTATAGACCAATCACCCTGTAGTTTACCATAAAATGAAGATGTGATTCGTCGATTTAGTTTAAAGAGGATCTTCAAAAAGTCACCAAATTAAAAGCGCAGTTTCAATTACGACTGCACTTTCCTAAACTTCCATGTGTTTTTCTCAATATAATGATCAATCTTTCCCCGCTTGATTAACCCAACCAAGTAAGCTGTAACCGCTGTTCGATATAACAACCAGGACGATAGCTGTGAATTTTTCACTTCGAAATGTTCGCACATATCCGAGACAATTGTTTCGTGAGATATTCCCGCTTCCGTTATATAATCCTCCAGCCAATCCAATAGGCTTTCGTGGCAGTCGATATTTTTTTTAACTGTTTGAGTAAAGTCTTTTTCAAAAACACCATGACCCGGCACTGCTCCATCACACATTATATCTTCTAATTGACGTAAACTTTCCAGTGTTAGATCAGCATCGGTAATGTAAGGGATTTTATGCTTGTCTAATTGTTCCTCACTAAAATAACTGTCGCCTGCGAACAAGATTCCGTCGATCTCCATCGCTAATTGATGGTAGCTGTGACCGGGCAGAAGGTGTGTGGCAAAAGAAATCCCATCGATTTCATGTGTTCCTGCTTCGATTTCCTGATCTATTTGAATAGCTTTGCCTTCAAGAAATTTATTATGAAGTTCTGGAAGTGGATCATTACCTTGAAATAAATAAAGTGGTTCTAACGTTGGATTTTGCAGAATAGCCGCTTCAAATTTGGGAGCAATCGTCGTGATGTCATGTCTTTTTTGTAAAAAATGTGCGCCACCATAATGATCCGCGTGGCCATGAGTAATGAATAGATGTGTTACAGGTAGGTCATTTGATTTTAACTCTTTTAAAACTTTCCGCATAATTGAATCATCAATGCCAGCATCTATTAACATCCCGTTGTCACCGCGGTGAACATAACCAATATTCACAACCGCGTCAAAATAATAGCATGTCTCGTTTAATGTGGTGAACTTCAAACAAATCGCCTCCTTTATCGTGTTCTGTACTGTTTAGCTACGGCTACTAGAGCGGTCGCCTTCCCTTCTATATACTTCCGCTAAAATGTTGACCTTTTCCTGTTAATTTTTCATATAGTTTTTCACTTTTAGGTTCTTCTACGTGCATTGGTTCGTAATGGGAGTTGTTTTTGGAAGAACCGCCATTTTTCAAGACATCCTCTCTATCTTCCATTTCGCGTGACTTGGTATCCAGAGTGACTTTATATGGATGTTCAATGTAAAATGGATCCTGATCACTTTTGATAACGCGATTTTGGTAATCTTGGTACTGGAAATGTGTAATTGGAAGTATATATCCCATTTATAGGGCCTCCTCTTTAGGTTTTTTTATAACCTTTTTACGTCTCTACTACACTAATACCCCATTATTTCTTTAGCTATGCATTATATGTAAAAAGACAGCTATTTAGGCTGCCTATAGGTACTTATATTATTCATTTAAAACCAGAAAGGCCCACGGTTTCTTCGTCTATCGTGTTTCTCTTCCTCATCTTCATGTTTTTTTTCTTTACGGTCGTCTTGTTCACCTTTTTCCTCATCATCCCGTTCATGCCTTCCACCGAAGAATGGATCGCGATGATGCTTCTCGTCACGTTCCTCACGTTCAACATATACATTATCAGCCTTAATGATTAAATCTTTAACATGATACACTCGTTTATTTTCAGACACTTCAATCACTCCTTTGTATACTTTATCGTTAATAGACTATGTAAAGGAATGGAATTGGGTGTAGTCATTCGCCCTTATCTCTGCGTCTTATAAATTAAATTGCAATTTCCCATACTCGCCCACACCATGTGGTCAATTGTACATATTCTAGTAAAGACAATAAGTCAATAAATTTTAGGAAGGGGAATTCATTCATGGGTTGTTGTGGAAAAGATTATGAAACAGGTAACTGTGTGTGCGATATACTAAAGGAAATTGCTGAGGCGCAAAATGACGTAGTAGAAAATTGCTGTGATACCAGCTGTGAGCGTTCCATTAATGATTTGCTAGGAGATAACGATAATGGAAATGGACTTGATACTGTACCAGTAATTCTATATTGCAAAGATGGCTGTAAACCATTCAAAGGTTTCGGTGCTAATCATGATGATTATAAAGTTGAGGATAGTTTCTTCTTTAGAGTCAAGCGTGTAGATAAGGACTGCTGTGCAACATTAGAATTATTAGTCGATGATAAGTATTATGATGATGACGATGACGATGATGACGATGACGATCGTGACCGTCACCGTTATGATAAAGACCGTAAACATTATAAAAAAGATAGTCCAGAAGGTCAATGTGTTAAAGATTTAAGAGCTTCAGGAATTTGTATAACAGTGAATGTAGATTGCTTCTGTCATGTAACTTGTTTGCCAGCTATTGATGCATTTAGTCGCTACTAATTTCAGTTAACAAACAACTTTTAGAAAACTTGGCTTATCGCCAAGCCTTAATGGCGAAAGCCTTAGTTGCACTTAGGCAGTAAGAAAGGATTTATACTTTCTTACTGCCTAGAAAAACCCGTCAATTATGAATTGACGGGTTTTTTTCTTTTTTTGAATGTAAAAACACAAAAACGGGATTTAGTTCCCGCTTTTGTGCTTTTATTTAACAGATTAAAATCCTACTAACCTTATATTTTTAATTGATTTAATTGCAATTTCAGTGGTGCTTGAGCGCCTTCCCACTTGCATTAGAACGTGATCGTTTTCTAAACCATGAATTGTTCCACGAAATGATCGTTCTTCGGTTTTCACTTCACACTTCATTGTTGGTAAATGCTTAGGTTTGGAAATAAAATACTCAATTTTTTCTTTGATTGTCAATTCATTAAACTTTTTATCGGATGGTGGGAGTTTCGATTGTTCCTCATCCTCTTTGCTTGTATCTTTTGGCTTTTTAGCTTTTTCTTCCGCCTTATTTTCGGGCTTATTCTCGGGCTTTGATTTAAGCATTTTAGAAAAATCATTCCGTTTTGGTGGTCGATTATATGTTTTTTGTGCTTTTGGAGGTTCTTGTTCTTTTTGAGGTTCTTGTGCTTTTGACTTTTTCGGTGTTGCATAATTGGATTGCATCGGTGCCTTTGGTTTTGAAATATCTGGTTGGTTTATATATAAAAGTGGTGTTTTAGCAAACTTCTTTTGTTTAGCCATGCAATGGTCTCCTTTCATTTGCCATTTTCACCACATTATATGAGAAAGAATAATTAAACGTGACTTTAGCCTAATTTAAGAAAAAAGGGTTGATAATTCTAGAGAAGGTTTTCTGTAAGCACCTTAAAGTCCTGAACCATTGCAAGAAATTCACTTTTTTCCTCTAGATAAGGCAAATGATTACTACTCTCAAAAATGTAGAGTCTTGAATTTTTTACCCCCCTGCTGATTTCCTCTGAAAAAACCAAAGGGCATTGAGCATCGTGTCTTCCGCAGTAAACAAAACTCGGTATTGCAACCTGAGGCAATTTAGTTTTAATGTTGTAGTTTGGTAATTCGGTAAAGGAGTAATAATTTAATCTTTTATGTACAATTTTGCCACTGCTTGGTTTTAGAAAGTATTCGTCTCTTCTTTCAACATTGTATAGAGACATATTGGTCCATTCTTTATTAGCTTTACTCCGCTCTTCCATTGTAGAATTAGTAGATTTTAGAACAGCAAAAATCTCTTTCAACCTATCATTTAAAGGACTTTTTTGGCTATACATACTACTCTCGTGTTCCATATATTTATTAGTAGATGAGGCTCCTCCTACTAACAATTTTGTCAGAGAGTCAGGATATAAATCAGCATAAATTAAACCTAGCATTCCCCCAGTAGAGTGCCCTGCAAAAGACCATTTTTTTAAATGTAAAGCTTCCCTAATAGACTCCAGATCCTTAGCAGTTTCTTGCATACTTAATTCTTCTTCGTTTACTACTTTACAAGAGTTTCCCGCCTCTTTTAAATTAATAAGATAAACAGTAAAATGATTTACAAAAATATCTGCAAAATAATAGCCTAACGCATTAAATTCACTGTATAGATGAGTTACACATAACGGGTCTCCTTCTCCCTGTGTAAACACCTCAAAGTTTCCACGTTCTGTATCAATAAACTGCTTTTTCCACATATAAATCCTCCTACAAAGAGTTCAACTAACATTCAGTGGGGGGTTTACTGCCCGTCAAACTGCGATAAATTGAATAAAGGAGCCCAGCAAGTGGGCTCCTTTATTCATCTAATTATTCAGCTACAATTGGTTCTTCTTGCGTCACAGCAATTTTGTGACGATCATAGTAATCGATAGCTAGTGAATAGTTTTGTACACGGTTGTTTACAGGTACTAGTACCGCACGATAAACTGTTGGGAATACAGGTACATCTTCAACCATTAATGCTTGCCACTCATCATAGATCTTTTGACGATATTCAACATCAAAAGCTTTTTCAGATACGCCTTCAGCTAACAAACGATCATTTTCTTCGCTAGCATAACGAGAGAAATTAAACATTGCATCACGACCATAAAGTCCAGCAGGGTTCACATCATAACCTACACTCCATGCGCCCTGATAGATGTCAACATCTGGGTCATCATTACCACCATTACCAACTTTGTCATAGAAAGTGTTGAATTCTAACAAACGGCCATTTAATAACTCAACCTTAAGACCAACAGCTTTCCATGATTGGATATAGTATTGGGCAAGCGGTTCAGCTGTATCGCCACCGGACATAGAAGCAAAGTTTATTACCAATTCTTCACCCTCCGGATCTTCACGGAATCCATCATCATTTGTGTCTACATAACCAGCTTCATCTAGAAGTTGTTTTGCCTTTTCAGGATCATATTCTCTACCTGGGTTTTCTTCATCATGATATTGTGGGTGAGAAGGCGGAATCAACGTTGTCGCATTCCAACGAAGTCCATGATAAAACTTTTCACCAACAGCATTATTATCAACAGCATGCCACATTGCTTGACGTAAACTTTTGTTTGCCATCTTTGCATCTGGGTTCGGATCAACTTGGGCTTTTTCTTTATTCCAAGTACCTAATTTAAAGCCAATATACGTATAGGCTAGATCGACCTTACCTAAAAATTCAACATTTGACATCTCAGCGTTAGCTGGATATTGATCTGTAGGGAAGCTACTTACCATATCAACCTTACCAGTTTCTAATGCTTGAACAACAGTATCTGGGTTTATTACCTGGACAATTACCTTGTCAAGCTTCGGTGCACCTTGCCAGTAGTCTTCATTTTTCGTCATAACTACAGACTCACCAGGAACAATACTTTCTACTTTAAAAGGACCATACCCAATTGGATTTTCTCTAACTTCTGGTGAAGCGGACATTTCTGCAACTGGAATATCTTTAAAAATATGTTTTGCTAATGGATACGTCCAGATACCTCCTGTTAGAAGTGATGGTGTTGATTTTTTGAATGTAATTTTAAACGTTTTTCCATCTACTTCGATACCTGAGATTTTATCTGCCTTACCCGCATTATATTCTTCCATACCAACAACGTTTGTGAAATCGGAACCGTAACGAGGGCCATCATAATCAGGATGACCGATTACCTCATAAGCAAATTCCAAATCTTCAGCAGTTACTGGCTCACCGTCATGCCAGTTTACATTATCACGAATCGTAAATGTGAATGTTTTTCCATCTTCACTTACTTCATAAGTTGCTGCACCCTCGTTCGAAATTCTATACTCTTTATCGAATGCAACCAACCCATCCTTATCGCCAAGCCAACTAAGGATTTCTGCATCTGGAGTACCACCATAGAAAGTAAAGTTTAATGTACCTTCAAATGCAGTATCCGATACTAAACCAAAGTTCAGTGTTCCACCTTCAATTGCTTCACCTTGATTTGTTTTGTCGGGACTAAAATCTTCGATGGAATACAGACCATCTTCGCCTTTCTTTGCTTCAGCTTCCTTGTCAGAACCTTCCTCTGTTCCTTTATCGGAATCCTTTGACTCATCGCTTGCAGTCTCATTTGAACAAGCCACTAACGCTAGCAATAAGATAAACATCAGTGCAAATAGTGCTCTAGCCAAACTAGTCTTTCTCATCCTTGAACCCTCCCCTTTTTTTACTACTAATTGTGTTAGGTTGATCAAACAATTAAAGTTTGACCGACACTATCTATACTCAACACCGAAACTGAAGTTCCTATTGGTGTAGGTATCATAATTAATATTTTAATATTACTGTTGCTCACCCCCTTGATTTATCCCCTTCTTTGCCTTGCGTCGGTAGCACGCTTAAGTGCCTGACCTACATTATTTATACTTAACATCAATACCAAAATTAGTACCGATGCAGGTACCCAAATCCACCATCTGTTTTCAAGCGTTTGCGGGTTTGTTGCATAACTTAATAGTGTTCCAAGGCTTGGTGTACTTTCTGGAAAACCAAATCCCAAAAACGAAAGCCCTGATTCTAAACCGATATTTGCTGCTAAGTTTAGCGTCATTGTCACGATTATAAGAGAACTTAGATTAGGTAACACTTGCGTAAACATAATTTTCAAATTGGAGGAACCGAGTGTCTTTGATGCTTGAACATAATCGAGTTCCTTTTCTTGTAAGGCCTTCGAGCGAATTAAACGTGCGATCCCCATCCATAAAAACGCTGTCATAATTAACGAGAATCCTAGAATAGTATACTTTGGAACGATAGCAACAAAAACAATAACAATCATGAGAAATGGTAAAATGAGAAAGAAATCTAGAATACGCATTAATATGTTGTCAAGTGTTCCACCGTAATAGCCAGATATTAGACCAAATAGGACACCGATAATCCCTGTCATTAATGTAACAAGAAGTCCAATCGATAGTGAATTACGTGTACCAATAATCAATTGTCCAAATATATCCCGACCACCATAATCGGTTCCTAAAATAAATTGATCATTAGGTGGTTCATGAATAGAGAATAAATCAACTTTAACGATTTCTTCCTGGTTTAAAATAAGTGAAATACCATATACAAACATGATAGTTAGTACAAGAAAAATTAATGATATCAGTGCTACCTTATCACGAACAATTTCACGCCAGATAATGCGCCAGCCTGATGGACTCTTGTCAACCTCCTCATCAAGGTCGGGTAAAACATTATTTACTTCCATATATATCACCTCAGCGTTGTCTTATTTTATACGAATACGTGGATCTACGAGACTTAGAATAATATCTGAAATTAACGCCCCTACTATCGAGGCAATACCAAATAATAGAACAACTGAAGTTACAACCGTATAATCACGTAAATTAATTGATTCTAAGAAAAGCTGTCCCATACCTGGATAAGCAAAAATACTTTCAATAAAGATTGATCCGCCTATTAATCCAGTAATTTCAAAGCCAAAAAATGCAGCAATCGGTAATAACGAATTCCGTAAAACATGTCGGTTATAGACCCTTGATTCAGAGGCGCCTTTTGCTCTTGCTGTAACAATAAAATCTTTTTGTTTGGTATCAATAATTTCGCTTCGTAAATACTGAACTGTCGAAACCGTCGTAATTAATGCACCAGATAAGGCTGGTAGTAATAAATGATAGAATTTACTCATTACATAATCGAACGTACCTGGTTCTAACCCCGGGGTCACACTACCACTAGTAGGGAACCAACCCAGTTGAAAGCCGAATATCCAAAGCGTGACAAGTGCAAAGATAAACAGCGGTGTTGCAAATCCTATGTACGTGTAACCAGTAATCATTCGATCAGCCCACGTATCATTAAAACGTCCACTAGTGATTCCAAGTGGAACCGCAATTATATATGTAAAAAATAATGTTGCTAGTGCAAGCCAACCTGTATTAATAATTCGTTGATTAATTAATTCAGAAACTGGCATTTTAAAACGAAAAGACTGCCCAAAATCTCCCTGAATTGCACCTTTTGCCCAATCGGTATACTGAACATACCATGCATCGTTTAAGCCAAGTTCTTCTCTTCTTTCTTCTATTTCTTTCGGGTCTAGATTTGGATCGATTAAACCTGATAATGCATCACCTGGCATTGCCTGAGCCATTAAAAATATCAAAACACTTAATAATATTACTTGCGGGATCATTATTAAAATTCGACGTATAGAAAATTTCCACATATTATCAACCTTTCCCAGGTAAAGCCACTGAATGTGTATTAGATACTGGCTGTAAGTTATAAGCTAAACCATCGTCATTAAAGTAATCGTTATACGAATGTTCGTATTCCAATTTCACTTTTTGACGAAAATCAGCTTGTTCTTTACGTTTGGTAGGATCGATGTCCGGAATTGCTGCAACGAGTCGCTTCGTGTAGATGTGCTGCGGGTCATTAAAGATATCTTCCGATGTTCCTTGCTCGACATAACGACCTTTATACATTATTCCAATGTGATCACTCATATGTCTAATAACCCCAAGATCATGGCCAATGAAAATATAGGTTAAACCCAATTCCTTCTGAATGTCCTGCATAAAGTTCAACACCTGTGCTTGCACGGAAACATCAAGCGCTGATACAGGTTCATCCGCAATAATAAGCTTCGGCTTTAAAGCAATTGCCCTCGCAACTCCAATTCGTTGCCGTTGTCCACCAGAAAATTGATGCGGGTATTTAATAATACTTTCAGGGTTTAATCCGACCATCTCTAGTAAACCCTGAACCCGCTTTTTCTCTTCTTTTTTTGATAGCTTCTCGTAATTACGAAGTGGTTCAGCGACGATATCTAATACGCGCTTTTTTGGATTCAACGATGAGTAAGGATCTTGGAAAATCATCTGAATTTCTCTACGTACATCTAAATTCGCATGGCGTAAATCAGTAATATCCTGACCATCAAAATATACCTTTCCTGAGGTAATAGTATTTAGGCCAATAACCGCTCGACCAGTTGTTGTTTTACCAGATCCTGATTCACCAACAAGTCCATACGTTTTACCCTTTTCAACTTTAAGAGAAACTCCGTCTACTGCCTTTATATGATCTACAGTCCGTCCGAATACTCCGCCTTTAACTGGGAAATGTACCTTTAGATCTTTAATTTCAAGAAACGACATGCCTTTGATCCTCCTTACTCAATTCTGGGAAGTTAAAATACCTGTAGCACGTACAGCGCACAAAGTGACCAGGGTCTACTTCATGCAAATCCGGATGCTCCTCATGTGCTGCGCTATCAACCCATGGAATTCGCGGACTAAACCGGCAGCCTTGCCTCGGCAAATTTTGTAATGATGGAACAATTCCTTGTATAACATGAAGTTTTGACTGCTTTGTAGCTGTATTTGGAACAGAATTTAATAAGGATCTAGTATATGGATGTAGCGGATTTCCAAACAATGTATCTACATCTGCAATTTCAACAATTTGTCCTGCATACATAACCGCTATTCTGTCTGCAGTCTCCGCAACAACACCTAAATCGTGCGTTATTAGAATAATGCCAGCTTGCATATCCTCTTTCAAATCATTTATCAGATCTAGAATCTGTGATTGAATTGTTACATCAAGTGCAGTCGTAGGTTCATCAGCAATTAATATTTCTGGTTCGTTGGCGATTGCTGTTGCTATCACTACTCGCTGTCTCATCCCGCCAGACAGTTCATGTGGGAACTGGTTATACGTCCGTTTAGGGTTCGGAATTCCCACCTTATCTAACAATTCAATTACCTTTTCTTTTCGTCTATTTTTCGAAAGCTTTTTGTTATGTAATAGCAATGTTTCACTGATTTGATCTCCAATAACCATTAGTGGGTTCAATGCAGTTAGTGGATCTTGGAAAATCATTGCCATTTCATTACCACGTAGTTTATTAAGATCTCCAGGCTTAATAGCGGCAATGTCATGATCCTTATATAATATATTCCCTTCAATTTTAGCTCGATTATGTAATCCCATTATTGAAAAAGCTAAGGCGCTTTTTCCGCATCCTGATTCCCCGACAATAGCCAGTACTTCATTTTTATGTACGGATAATGAAACATCATCTACCGCTGCATAGTAATTATCTTTAATCCGAAACGATGTTTTTAGATTTTTGATTTCTAATAATGCCTTATTCAAAATTAATCCCCCTATCTTAGATGTACTTTTAAAAATAATAGTAAGATTGCAAAAACTATCTATAAAAAAATACAGTTAGTATTACATTGTAATCGTTTTGTAATATAACTGGATTTTCTCAAAGTATATATTATTTTCTGCTATATAACAAGCCTTTTTGACTAATTTTCTTATAATTTTTAAATTTGTGTTCAATAAGCTATTTTATCAAAAATCCCATAAACGCCGTTGCCATGCCAAAGTATATTAAAATTGATATGATATCATTTATGGTTGTGATAAATGGTCCGGATGCAACTGCTGGATCAATATTAAATCGATCCATAATAAGAGGAACAAGCGACCCAGCTAATGTTGCAACAACGAGCGTTGCCATGATTGAGATTCCGACAAGCAGTCCGAGAAAAATATCGCCTTGCCATAAATAAATAACCAAGGTAATTGCAATCCCGCAAACGGTTCCGGTTATTAATCCCGTTGCGGCCTCCCGAATGATTAACTTAACTTTTCCTTGTTTGCCATAATCCCCGATTGCTAATCCACGAACAGCAACTGCTAAAGCCTGTGTTCCTGTATTCCCTGCCATACCCGCAATCAAAGGAATGAAAATTGCCAGCACGGGTACTACATCAAGCGTATCCTCAAACCGCCCAATTAAACTAGCTGTTAACATACCTAGAAACAATAAGATAATAAGCCAGGGTAGACGTTTTTTTGCTGAAAGAAATGCATTATCATCTGGTCGATCTACATCAGAGATTGCAGCAAATTTGGAATAATCATCACTCGCCTCTTCTTCCATTACATCTAAAATATCATCGACTGTAATTATCCCAAGTAAATGGTCTTGAAAATCTACGACTGGTACAGCTAAAAAGTCATAATCCCGCATCATTTGGGCTACATCTTCTTGATCTTTTGCAACAGATACCGAAACAATTTTCCCACTCATAATGTCCTCAATCAACGTATCTTCTTCTGAAATGATTAAGTCCCGTAATGAAAGGACGCCAACCAAACGTTTATCTTCGTCCACTACATATAAATAATAAATGGTCTCTGCTTCAGGGCCTTCTTTTTTCAATTGCACCATCGTATCTCTGACGGATTGTGTTTTAAAAATAGCTATAAATTCAGTAGTCATAATACTTCCGGCAGTTTTCTCCTCGTAATGGAGCAGCTGTTTTATTTCATCAGAAGCATCATTATCCATAATTGTGAGGAAGCTTGCGACCTTATCCTTACTCAATTCATTTAGAATATCCACTGCGTCATCTGTAGCCATCTCTGAAAAAACCATCGCAGCATAACGTGGATCCATTTCCGTAAAGAAGGGTTCGATATCTTCTATTTCGATATTTTCCATAATCTCTGCAATTTCCTCAGGAGATAAATAACTGTAAATTAATAGGCGGATATCTTCTTTCTGTCCTAAGAAAAATTGTGCTTGATCATATGGATGCATATCGATAAATTCTGTTCGAAAGCTGAAAATATCTTCTTTTTCCAATAGACCGTGTAACATATTCCATTGCTGCTCATTCTTATCTGTATTTTCCATATGAAACACTTCCTTTCAAAATAAAACACATAGCTTGTAATATAAGAGAAATATAACCCCATAGCCAAAAAGAAGCTACGAGGTTATTCATTATTTCCCAAACATATATCCTTCACTATTCGTAATTTCTTCGCTTACTCGGTAAATAATCCCGTAGCCAATTAAGGTGGCCAAAACTGAACTACCACCATAGCTTATTAATAGAAGTGGAACCCCTGTTATGGGCATTATCCCAATCGACATCCCTATATTTTGGAATGTATGAACAGAAATCAATGCCATATAACCAAAACAAAACATGGAACCGAAAACACTTGTATTATATATTTTCAAACCTATACTAACTAGCTTATAGATCAAAAAGAAATAGAGAAATACGACAAAACTACTACCGACAAACCCAAAGCTTTCTGCAATAACTGAGAAGATAAAGTCAGTTTCCGCATATGGAACAGGAACTTGAAGATCTCCAATTCCTTTTCCAAATAATTGACCTGAGCCAATTGCTAAAAACGATTTATTGACTTGGTAACTTCCAGCATCTACTTCCTCTTCAGGGCCAAACCATGTTTCAATTCTTTCAATTTGATAGGGGTCAATGTTTAACAGATCCTCTGATAACTGCGGATAGTTAACGATTAGCATTAAAGCCCCACCTCCAATAATAGCCGCTGAAGCAACGATGGTGAAAATTAATTTCCAATTAATTCCTGATACTAGTACCATGAAGCTTAATATAACTAGATATACCATTGATGTACCAAAGTCTGGCTGCAAAAGAATTAGAAACACAGGTATAGCGGCAATAATCACCAGTTTTAGCAAAAGTATAAAATCAGTTTTAAAATCTTTGTTCACATACTTTTCCTTATGTTTGGAAATGGTAATAGCTAACCCCAATATCGTGGTAATTTTTGTAAACTCCGCAGGCTGTATTGTACCAATTCCAGGGAAAGCAAACCAACTATATGTACCATTTATTTCAGGTACTAAAGATTCAGGGCTTACTAATAATACACCTAATATAAGTACACCAAATAAATATGCATAAAAACTTAATTGGTAAAGTTGATTTAGGTCGAGCATTCTAATCAAGAAAATAAATAATGCCCCAGCAGAGTACCAAATAAATTGTTTAAACAAAAAGTCTGCCTCGTCCCCTGGCAGTAATTCTTGCAAATTATAAAGAGCAGTTAAACTAGTAGCCATAAACAACAAGAATATAATGATTAAATCAAACTGTAATCCTCCTGTGTTTTCCTTTTCCATTAAAAATCACCTTTGTCCTTTGGTTGTTTATCATTCTTGCTGTCACGAGCTGAATTAGTTAATAAGTAAGTTTAACGTGTTAATGTATGATTTGTTATAAAAGCACATAAATAACAACGACACAATTTGTCGAAGTATTAGATTATCTATCAACTAGTAGTGGTATTTATTCTTCGTTACCATTAAACAATTTTACCACAAATTATTTTGTGCTACCATATTAAATATCCTTTAGGTTTTTGGTTAAATTAAACGATCAAGGTGGAAAATAATATGAAAATAGATGTAATTGGTGACGTTCATGGTTGTATAGATGAGTTAGTTGAGCTACTTCATCTACTTGGCTATCAAAAAAATAAGGAAACATTCGTTCATCCCCATAATCGTATCCCAGTTTTTGTTGGAGATATTACGGACCGTGGGCCAAATTCACTTGCGGTTATTGAGCTTGTATATAATATGGTTGTAAAGCATCAAGTGGCTCGATATGTACCAGGTAATCATTGTAATAAGCTTTACCGATATTTTTTAGGGAATAATATACAAGTTCGCTATGGACTTGAAACAACGGTGGAGGAGTATCAAGCACTACGTCAACGGGAACAGATAAAAATCAGGCATCAATTTATGACCCTGTATGAGGAAGCACCATTATACTTACATTTACCAGATAGTAATATGATTGTAGCTCATGCAGGAATCAAAGAAGAATATATTGGACGTACAGATAAAAAGGTTCGGACATTTGTACTGTATGGGGATATCACTGGTGCCACGCACGAGGACGGCCGTCCAATACGTCGTGATTGGGCGCAGGATTATCACGGCGAGCCATGGATCGTGTATGGTCATACGCCAGTGTTAGAACCGCGTATGATTAACAATACAGTGAACATTGATACCGGCTGTGTTTTCGGCAATAAATTAACTGCCTTTCGCATGCCAGAAAAAGAAATAGTTTCTGTTCAGTCAAGACAGCCTTTTACCTCTGAAAAGTTTAGGACCTTTTAATTAAATGCAGTTTTAGCAAAGTCTATTGCTATTGATAAAAAATGCGAGTAACTTGCATCTCTGGAAATACAATGCCAAGTGACTGCTGGTTGTTTTCCGCTGCGGACCGTTCCTTTCCGCGGGCACGGCTTCAGCCTCCTTGCCCCGGCAAGTGGTATGCCGATGTTGTCCGCAAAGGACGGTTTTAGTCGGCCCTCATCATCTCCCACTCTGCGGGGTCTTCAGACTCGTGCTGTTCTAAGCAGGAGTCAACGGTCCTCCGCTCCAAACAACTGCCATAATTTGCTGGCTACCTGCGTAATATAAACAACCATATAAAATTGTTAAGCCTAACCCTAGTGAAAGAAATCCACGTAGTCTCCTGCGGGAAAGCGAAGAGTCCACTGAAAAAGGATGAATTTGAAAAATTTAATTTCTCACTTTAACCTAGCATCCTCGAATATACGGAGACTCCTCGAAAAAGAAAAACACTTTTTCTTCGTGCGATGCCTTTTCGGGGAAGCATTCCTTATCCTACGGGAAGTAAGAGATCGGCGAGAACCCGGAGGACGGCAGTCCGAGGAGGCTCGCCACTCGCCCGTGGAAAGCGGAGTATATTCGAGGATGCGGCCGTCGATCCACTATTTTGTATTACACTTAACTTTTTCAGTGGCCTCGAAAGCGAAGAAGATGAGACCCCGCAGTGAGCGATTTTTGCGATCGAGGAGGCTCATCGCGAGCCCTAAGGTGCGCGTAGTGGATTTCCGGAACGGTTGTCCAACCACCAAACACAGTACTTACGTCGCATTTTATATCCATTCTCTCAAAAGCACCATCATTTAGAAAACAGCCTAATTAAATGAAGTAGTTCAGATGGTGGTGAAGATTGAAAATGCATCACCTTTTTTGTAAAGGGATGACAAAACGTTAATTCCGTACAGTGTAATGCTTGACGATTGAAATCCTTAGTTGAACCACCATACAAATCGTCCCCAGCTAAAGGATGTCCAACATGAGCAAAATGGACTCTAATTTGATGGGTCCTCCCTGTTTCAAGCCTGATATCTACTAAAGAATAATTAGTAGACTGCTCCACTACTTGGTAATGCGTAATTGCCTTTTTACCAGATTCCGTTACCATCCGCTCGATGATAGAACCTTCTTTACGTCCAATATTCGCATCAATCGTACCTTCCAACTGTGAAAGGCTTCCCTCTACCACTGCAGAGTAGTTTCGATTCACCTTCCCAGCTTTTTGTTCTCCGGAAAGCAATGAATGGCTGTATTGATGCTTGGCAATTAACATGAGACCTGATGTATCACGGTCCAACCTCGTCACAACATGTACAGTATAAGGAATTTGATGCTTCCGGTAATGTCCGAGAACCGCATTCGCAATCGTTCCTTTTAAATGTTTAAACGAAGGAATGGTCGCGATTCCTGCTGGTTTATCGATTACCAATACAGCCTCGTCTTCATAAACTATCGTTAATGGAAGGTCTTCTGGGAAAAGGCCTTTACCGACAATCTCTGGTGGAAAACCGACCTCAAGTTCATCTCCAGAAGACAAGCGATATCTCACTGTTTGACATGTTCCATTTACCTGTATTTTCCCTTTACTATCTTTCACATTTTTTACTAATCGTCTTGAGAAGGATTGAACAGAACGAAGATAATCATGAATTGACATACCGTCCTGTTCCCGTTCAATAATCCATTTCAATACGTTCACCTTCCCTAAACTTTTTTCTCGCCTTCTGAAACAAATGAATCCCGTACTCGATTCCAAAATGGGAATGGTCTAAACCGTGCAAATCGTACTTTTTCTTTGGCTACTCTGCATTGAATCGATTTTACATTTGTATAGGTTTCAGTAAAATGATCAATTGTAATCAAAAAGCTACGCTCAGCAAGAGGCTTTAATAGGCAAGTATGATGTTTCGGTAAAATCAATGGAGATCCAATCGTACGGAAAACCCGATTGTTGATCGATGCCATTTCAGTTAGTTGAAACGCTTCAAGAGATGGGTGCAAAATCCCGCCGCCAAGTGCTTTGTTATAAGCTGTACTACCTGAAGGAGTTGATAAACACAATCCATCACCACGGAATGTTTCAAAATGCTCCCCTTTTATTTCTACATCAAACACAACCGATCCGTCTGCTGTTTTAATGGTTGCTTCATTTAGGGCTAGAAATGTATCTTCCTTCCCCCCGGATTTCGCGCGTATATTTACTTCTAGTAGCGGATATTCCACAACTTGAAATGGTGTTTTAGCAATCTCGATGATCAGCTTTTCAACTTCTTCTGGGACCCAGTCTGCATAGAAACCGAGATGTCCAGTGTGTACGCCAATAAAAGCTGTTTCATTTAGTCGATGAATATAACGATGAAATGCTTCGAGTAGCGTTCCATCCCCACCAACGGAGATGACAAGCTCGGGATTTTCCTTATCATATTCTAAATCAAATTCAGTTAAGTATTGCCTCATCGTTGCCATAATATTGTTTGAACGGTCGTCGCCTTTTGACACTATTGCAAATTTCATTAGTCGTCATCTCCCTCGATTTATTTTCGATGAAAAATACGTTGTGCTTCTTGTACTTCATTCTTTATTTTAGACATTTCTTCATCTAATTTAAATGCAGCTTCTGCAGCTCCTTGTAGTCTGGTTTTAATATCACTTGGTATACTTCCTTTATATTTATAATTTAATGAGTGCTCATTGGTCGCCCAAAAGTTCATGGCAAGTGTACGAATTTGAATTTCGGCAATTATTTTTTTCTCACCGTGAATGGTTTCAACTGGATATTCAATTATGATATGGAACGAACGATATCCGCTATCCTTCTTTTTCGATATATAATCCTTTTCCTCAATAATCGTAAAATCATTACGCGAACGCAACATGGTTACAATCTTATAAATGTCATCGACAAACTGACATACAACACGTACACCAGCAATATCCTGCATTTCTTGTTCAACCCGTTCAAGCGAAATCTGTCTTGTTTCTGCTTTATCCAAAATACTTGTAACAGGTTTAACTCGCCCAGTAATAAATTCAATCGGTGAATGTCTAGACTCATATTCAAATTGCGTTCGCATTCCTTTAAGTTTCACCTTTAATTCCTCGACCACCTGTGAATACGGGGCGAGTAATGCTTTCCAATTCATCGTATATGTACCACCTTTAAGAGTATGTTCAAAAAGCCATCACATAATAAGAGCCCACTGAAAAAGTGGTGGATTTTAAGAAACTATCTTTTCACCTTAACTTAGCATCCTCGAATATACGGAGACTCCTGCGGGAAGTAAGAGATCGGCGAGCCCCCACAGGACGGCAGTCCGAGGAGGCTCGACACTCGCCCGCGGAAAGCGTAGTATATTCGAGGATGCGACGGTAGATCCACATATTTTGTACTATACTTAACTTTTTCAGTGGCCTCCATAATAAACGGTGGCTTTTTGAACACACATTTAAATACTAAATAGATAATTAACCTTTTCCATCCTATCATAACACAACCCAATGGGAAATCTTTGCATTACTATTGATAATTGGCGATAATCAATGATAAACCATCCTATTTAAATGGGGGTCAACAAATGACACAGGAAATTGAAATTGAATATAAAAATTTGTTAACAGCGGATGAGTTCAACCAACTATTGCATCGTTTACCTTTCCCTGATTCAGGAACATGGCAAACCAACTATTATTTTGAAACGAAAGATTTTTCATTAAAAGCAAAAGGTGCCGCTCTACGAATTCGCGAAAAAACTGGAAAGCATGTCTTAACATTAAAAGAACCGCATATAGATGGATTACTGGAGTCACATGATAACCTGACAAAAAACGAGGTAACAAGCTGGATTAATGGAAATCCAATTAAAAAAAGCCAGGTGAGCAAACAGCTTGAATCACTTGGTGTCTGCCTAAATGATCTGGTTTATTATGGGAAATTAGAAACAAAAAGATACGAAACAAACTATCGGGGAACACTATTAGTGTTAGATTATAGTACTTATAATGGGATGTCCGATTATGAATTGGAAATTGAAGCACAATCAAAGGAAGCTGGAATAAACATGCTCCAATCAATTATTGATAGGTATGGGATAACCAAAAAAGAAACACCAAATAAAATTAAACGATTTTTCACATCATTGACGTTTGATTAAATCAGATAATTTGCCGAAGGATTATTACGTTGCTACAATATAGACAAACATTATTAGGAGAGAAAGCAATGACAAGACCCGGCACAATGTTCGAGGCGATTGGTGGCTTCGATTCCATAGATAGATTAGTAACTGCTTTCTACAAGCGAGTTGGAGAGCATCCAGAACTCACTCCAATTTTTCCAGATGATTTAACGGAAACCGCTAGAAAACAACGATTATTTCTTACACAATTTTTTGGTGGTCCCATGATTTATTCTGAAGAACGTGGTAACCCGATGCTTAGGCGCCGTCATCTTCCTTTTAAGATAACACCGACGAGAAAAGATGCATGGCTTGAATGCATGGAAAAAGCACTTGTTGAAGCAGAAATCGAAGAACCCTATCGCAGTGTAATAGTTGAAAAACTTACCATGACAGCAAATCATATGATGAACACACTAGAGTAGTAGGAAAACTTGGCTTATCGCCAAGCTTTAATGGCGAAAGCCCTAGTTGCACTTAACTGATATTTACAAACTATTTATTTTCTTATCAGTGGAACAAAAGCTTCAGCTTCTGTAACTAGACGCAATAGAAAGGAGAATCGATGTGAGTTGGCAAAATGCTGAGCTTGAAAGCTTTAATCAAACTAACACATCGGCGAAATCTGGCTCTGTTGATTTTGTACAAAAACCGATAGAAATTTATGTTTTTGTAGATCCTCTTTGTCCTGAGTGTTGGTCTTTAGAGCCCTACCTCAAAAAGCTTTCCATTGAGTATGGCCGCCTTTTAACTATCCGACCTATTATTAGTGGACACTTAAATACGTTAAATAAAGATAAATTCGATAAACCAAGAAAACTCAAAGACATTTGGGATAAAACAGCGAAACGAACAGGTATGAGCTGTGATGGAGATTTATGGATTGATAACCCAGTAACAGCCCCGTGGATTGCATCTCTTGCAATAAAAGCAGCTGAACTACAAGGCAAAAAAGCCGGTAAAATCTTTTTACGTAAAGTACAGGAAAACCTGTTTTTACAAAAACGCAATATATCAGATGAAGAAGTACTATTTGATATTGCAAAAGAGGCAAATGTAGACCTGCAAGAATTTAAAAATGACCTATATTCCCCATCAGCAAAAAAGGCATTTCAATGCGATTTAAAGCTGACACAGGAGATGGAAGTTGATTATATTCCAACTATTGTCTTTTTCAATCAAGTTGCAGAAGAACAAGGTATTAAAATTTCTGGCCTTTATCCATATGATATTTATGTAAAAGTACTAAAACAAATGCTCCAACAAGATCCAACGCCAGCTGAAACACCAGAACTAGACGAATTTATGGCTTATTATGGCATCGTTGGTAATAAAGAAATAGCTGTTGTCTATGACTGGACACTTGCTCAAACAGATAAAGAAATGAAAAAGTTACAGTTAAAACAAATCGTTGAAAAGATCCCTGTTAAATATGGATCCTTTTGGAAATATATAAAATGAAACTTCATACAGTGGGGTATATTTGGTTGTCAAACTGTGAAAAAGACTTTGAGCGGCTGCCTGGGGTGGCCGTTTTTGTGTTTCTTGAGTACAGTTTGGAATGGCGATATAAATTTGGATACTAAAGAAGGATATACGGGGCAGCGTATATCCTTCTGGTCTTTTGTATCAAACAAAGGGGATGGAGAAAGTTTAAGTTCAAACAAAGGGGTTTGTTTGCTTTTTCTATCTCACAAATTAACTATACCAAGTTATTTACTGGTGTTCAATACGTATGTGCATTATTTCACAAAAATGTCATACTTCTAATTTTTATTTATAAATCATATACTTAAGAAAAGCGCAAGTGCCTTCGTTAGCCTCAGCCAAGTTTAAGATGAATCTTTTAGTGATGGTTTTTATCTAAGAGCGATTGTCTTAACGTTCGATCTAGATATCAACGTTCAACCCAGAATATCAACGCTTCTTCAGAATATCTAAAACATCAGCCGGACTAATCGCTGGAGCTAGACAAAAAAAACTTTCAGGAGGTTTTGTACATGCAGGGGATTATGCCATATTTGTTTTTAATCCTAACGATTTTTGCGTTCTTTTTAAATATTTTAGGGTTCATGCAACTAATTCCGCTTTATATTACACTTCCACTACTATTTATATCGATTTATTTGACCATTTTCTCCTTTACACATAGGAAAGTTTTTCGAAGGTTACGGTAGTGAATGCTAGCAGTTGTTTTTCCACCCTTCATCTCATCTCCCCCTCCCAATTACAAGAGGATGTTCCATAATGGAACATCCTCTTTCAAAAATTTATTTCAACAACAGTTTTTCCATTTCTTCTAACTTTTCTTCAAAAACATCCAACGCCTCAAGTATTGGTTGTTTTGACGTCATGTCGACACCAGCTTTTTTCAACACTTCTATTGGAAAATCACTACTTCCCGCTTTCAAGAAGTTTAAATAGCGTTCAACCGCCGTGCCATCTTCATCGGTTAAGATTTGACTAGCTAAAGCAGTTGCCGCCGAATAGCCGGTAGCATATTGGAATACATAATAATTCATGTAAAAGTGTGGGATGCGTGACCATTCAAGCCCGATTTCCTCATCTGAAACAACTTCATCACCGAAATATTTTTTGTTCAACGCATAATAAATTTCCGTCAATTTATCAGCAGTTAGTGCCTCGCCATCTTGCATTCGCTTATGAATATCATGTTCAAATTCTGCGAACATCGTTTGGCGGAAAACCGTTCCACGGAAACCTTCTAAGAAATGATTCAACAAGTATAGTTTTTCTTTTTCATCTTCCAAATGGTTTAACATGTATTCGTTTAACAGTGCTTCATTACAGGTTGACGCAACCTCAGCCACAAAAATAGAATAGTTTCCATAACGGAATGGTTGCGACTTTCTTGTATAATAGCTGTGAACGGAATGGCCAAGTTCATGTGCGAGTGTGAATAAATCATTCACATTATCCTGCCAGTTCAGTAAGATATATGGATTTGTACCATATGCTCCTGATGAATAAGCTCCACTGCGCTTTCCTTTGTTTTCCTCCACATCAATCCAGCGATTTTTGTAGCCTTCTTTGACGATGTTGACATACTCTTCCCCAAGTGGTGCAAGGCTTTCCACTACATGTTCCTGTGCCTTCTGATACGGAATTTTCATTTCAACATTTTTCACGAGTGGTGTGTACATGTCATACATATGCAGTTCATCTAGTTCCAATACCTTTTTACGCAACGCAGAGTATCGGTGGAGTAAATGAATTTTGTCATTCACCGCTTCAACCAAATTTTCATATACCTGCTCAGGAATATTGTTTCCATCCAATGCAGCGTGTCTTGCTGAATCATAATTACGTACCTTCGCATTAAAGTTATCCTTCTTAATAGTTCCGGTTAAAGTGGAAGAGAACGTATTTTTAAAGCTACCATATGTGCTGTACATTGCCTTGAATGCATCCTCGCGTACTCTACGGTCTTTTGATTCTAAAAATCCGAGATAACGTCCATGTGTTAAGTCTATTTCTTCTCCGTCCTCATTTTTAATCGCTGGGAAAGTAAGATCGGCATTGTTTAACATACCAAATGTTTGCGATGCGTTTTCAATCGGTTCTGAAGCCTCTGCAAGTAATGCTTCTTCTTTTTGGCTCAATACATGTGCACGTTGACGCGTAATTTCATCTAATGTTTGCTTATATAAAGCTAATTCCTCTTTTTCTGATTGAAATTGCTTCAGCTTCGATTCCTCAATTGTTAAAATTTCAGGGACCAGGAAACTCATTGAACTTGATGCAAGTGTTAGCACATTTTCGGCCTTTGCATTCATCTCCTGGTAAAATGAATTAGTCGTATCTTCATCATTACGCATATGCGCATATGTAAAAAGCTTGCCCAAACGCTGTGATAAATCGTCTTGGAGCTTTAACACGTCATATAATGCTTGCGCAGAATCAGATAATTTCCCAGCGTATTCTTCAATCTGAGGGATATCTTGCTTCAAGCTTTTTAGTTCTTGTTCCCATTTCTCATCAGTTGCAAAAATATCTTCAAGATCCCATGTTAGTTCTTTAGGTAACTCACTTCTTTTTGGTAATTCCTTTGTTGCTTTAGCCAATTGAATATCCTCCTTTTTTTCCACTCTTATACTTATTCGGCAAAATTTACAAAATTCCTGTTAGAAAACTTGGCTTATCGCCAAGCTTAATGGCGAAAGCCTTAGTTGCACTTATACTGATATCCATTTAAAATTAATACATTCTTATCCGTGTAAAAAGTAATGACTACTTTAGTATGCTAATTCCCACTATAATCATGCACTATACTATCGTACTACAATGTATCAACTGATTCATTAATCGTGCATCTTCACTAAGGGAACTTTCTATATTTTTGTGAAAATGGATTTCTTTTATTTTTTTAAATAGATGGGAGTCAATTTGATCGATTACTTGAAGTTTTTTCAATAAAATTAAATATTCATAGATAGGGTTATCCATCCCTCTGTCTAAGGAAAAATGCTGTCGTGGTTGATAACGAAGTATACGATGGGATCTTTCTAAGGTAAAACTGGCTCCAATCGGTAAGGGGTCTAACAAATCCAGGCATAACCTACTTTGCCAATTACCAAGTGTTGTTTTCATAAGGTGCTGTCCACGAACAGGTAAATGTACAATAGACGGCAGTTTTTCTTTATGTGTTCCTTTTTCATATAACCAGTTAAACCATGCTAATTCTGAACCATGCAATCGATTATTCTGACGTAATCGAAATGCCATTTTTTCTTTCTTCCACAGTTCAAATAGCCACTTATCGTGTAACTCTTGCTGAAAAAACATATTGGAAAAAGTCATATCTTTTAGTGAGATAAACCTAAATAGCCCTAAAGCGAGACGCGCTGATATTAAATGAACATGTTGGATGATAATAAATTGAAAGGTTTGTGGACAAAAGAAGTAAAACGTTAAGGGGAAATCGGCTGAAAATCGATGCATAAACGAAAGAGTGAATGGATCCACTTTAAAGTGGTGCTGACGCAATCGATGAAAATGTTTGGCTCCAAGAATCCATATCGGTGTAATTCCTGCTTCCATGTATCCTGTATTTCGTCGGTTTATTATTTCTATTGGAACCCGTGCACATTGATATTCAATTGCAACCTTACGACTCTTAATTGTGACAAAAAGATCTGGACGTTGTTTAATTTCAGGTAAATACTTTTCTAACTCAACATCAATTCCTTGTTGCTTTAACCAATTATACAATAAAAGTTTTCCCTGCTCATGATAAGGACCTTCACCGTGGTCATTTGAAGCGCATTCGAGTTTTGACCGATGTGCAAAATGTGCTACCGTCCTCTCACCAGCCTTCACTAAAACAGGTTCATTACAAACCGGGCAAACAAATTCACCTCGCCGCGCCTTTCGAATTTCATCTTTTGAGAGGCTAACAAGTGTAGTGATCTTACCAGTTTTTGATTTTGCTTGAAGCATAGATGGTATCACCTCCGTTATTAATAATTCGACAAAAGCGGACAAGTTCCTGCTTTTTTCATAAAAAAAAAAACACCCATAGTTGGATGCCTTATAGCTGTGCAGGGAAATAGTTTCTTACTTGTTCGAATGTGTCATCGGTGAATACCTTTTTCCCATATTCTTCTAAATAATGAATGGTCATATCTGTATCCCTGCCAAATTCAAAAATTTTACTAATGATATCTTCTTGCTGGTCATCATCTAATGATTCATCAATAAATTCTAGATAAAAATAATAGTTGTTATTATAGTTGTATAGACTGTCTTGGAATGAATCCGTTTCATCCTGGTAATAATGACTTAACTGAATGACATCTTCAAAATCACTAAAACTTACAACAAGTGATAAATTACCGTCTTCTTCTATATTTTCTTCCGTGTCTTTGTCGCTTGATTTACCAAATTTATCTTCTAGCATATTTTCAATATCCTCATCCACAGATAAATCTATCGTTTTCCCATTCTCAGTGGACAGCTCAATATTCTCACCATTTTTAGAAACTTGTGCTTTTGTCACGATGATTTCTAACCCTTTTTCTAATGCTTGCACTTGTATCCAAAGTGGTCCTTCTACATTAAAATCTTCTTTATAGTTCACTTCATCCATCATTTGCCAGAATAGCTGTTCACTACGTTCGCGGTTGTACCAAATTTCCTCGCGTTCAAATCCACGATCCTCAATATCTACGTAGGTTATATAAAATTTAACGGTATTATCATTAATTCGTTCTATTTCCATGGTATTTCTCTCCCTTCTATTAAATAGTTAGGTGGAAGAGACTATCTCACCCGTATCTACCTATGCTAAAAATAAGGCTTCTTTACTATTTAATTACCCGTTTTTCTGCTTTTTTAACCATTCATTTTGGTGTATTAACTTCTATATTTTCATTGTATGCTACAACGATGGCTTTTGAAAATTAAAATGCCTATATATATGCAATTTAATATTATATTTTAGATGATTACTAAGCATTTGTCACGAATCTTTTTGAGAAATACAACAAAAACGCAGAACCTTCTTAAATAGGTCTGCGTTTTTTTTTATCATTTTCCTACTAATTTCAAATGAAATTAGTTTACCATCCGTTGAGCCTCGCGTAGTTGAAATGTACGTACCGTTCTAGGTAAAAATCGTCTTATTTCATCTTCATTATAACCAACCTGTAGACGTTTTTCATCAAGTATTATTGGTCTTCTTAATAATCCTGGGTTTTTTTGAATCAAGTGAAATAAATCCTTTAAGGGTAATTGATCTATATTCACGTCTAATTTTTGAAAAACCTTAGAACGAGTTGAAATTATCTCATCCGTTCCATCTTCTGTCATGCGTAAAATTTCCTTGATTTCGTCTAATGATAATGGTTCGGAAAATATATTTCGTTCAGTGAACGGTATATCATGTTCTTCTAACCATGCTTTTGCTTTTCTGCACGAAGTACAACTTGGTGAGGTATAAAGTGTTACCATAAAACTTCACTCCTCAATCTAATATATTGGTTATTCCATGAACTTTTTATAACTTATTAGATTAAAATAAGTTTAAATAACCTATATGTATAGTATACTACATTTGTCAAGCGAAAGGTAGAGTATATGTAAAAAAATTAGGTTTTTAATCAATGTTCATGAAATGTTGTCGATTATATATAACATACCCTAATCATTTTTAATTAAACCATTTTATCAAAATTATTTAGGATAATACTATAGCAACCCCAGGAAATAAGATGGGGCTGCGTAATTAATAACTTAAGCTTTCTCGGGCTTTTTTAGATTCTTAAAAATGTCTTCATTTTCACGGTCCGTATCATAGCTCAATACTTCATCAACAGGCTGATACGACCTTCCATATATTTCTTCATCTTTATACGTATGAATATGGTCATACGTATGTTTCATCTTTTCATAAATTACATCTTCGGAATCGTCATTTGGAGACCAATATAAAATTTCCATTGTAGTCTCTTCATTTGTAGCAAGTGAACGGCGATTATATCCAATGGATTGTGCGTGGGTAAATCCTTCTCTTTGGTAAAAACGAAGTCGCTTCTCGGTATCTGTATCATCATAATCAACAGGCTCTACTTCCAAAATAATTGGTTTCCCTTTTTCTTTTAGCTTCTCCATTATCTTGTGACCGGTTCCTTGCCCCCTTGTCTCAGTAGACACCCATACATAGTCGATAAAAATAAATGTATCGAACTCAGCGAACATTAAAACATGATTTGGGCTTTCGTCTTTATAATATACGTCCCCTTTTTCTTTCAAAAGCATGTCCATATGTTCCTTCGATTTCATTTCCTCTACTGGGAAATATTTGTTTAACTTTTCATACCAATTCATTCATCTACTCCTTTACCATTTTATAGTAGTCTCTTATAGTATAACGAATTAATCACGTTTTGTTAAATGCCTTTTTACGTTAAGCACTATTATTTGTTTGCCCTAATAACAATAATTTAAACAAAAATTGCTCTGAAGTTGAAAAAGCAGACCCCCAAAAGGGATCTGCTTTTATTCTTAATTAAGCGGTGTATAGTCCACATTATCTGTATAATCATTGCCAGCATTCCAAAGTAAAAATTCATTTATCCCCTGCTCGTTCAATGCTTTAATTTGTGCTTCCACTTCCGCTTTTCCATATTGCTTTGTTGGTCCACTGTATAACCAAGGAGCTTCAAAATCTTGAATCCACGGCCTTGAAGTTGGTGGATCTTCTAATTTACCTAATACTTCATTTTCAACTTTTGCATACTTACTAACTAATTTATATGGTTCGGTATCAGGCTTTTCTATACCAAAATAAGATGTCCAATGACTTGGATAAATCATAGAAGATATGACATCAACGTTTTTGGATATCTTCGTGAAATTTTGTCCAATACCAGGTGCTGCAGGAATTGTTGCTGCATACCCGAAAATGTCTACTGCAACGTCTACCCCATAATAATCTAACTCATCGTTTGCATAAGATACAAAATCAGTTACTGCATTAACTCGTCGTTCTACATTTCCTTCAGAATCAGTATAATCGCCTAAATCATAGTCGAGAACTTCATCGTAATCTTCAAAGCCCTCTGGGAAGCGGACATAGTCGAATTGTATCTCTTGGAAACCAAGCTCAGCTGCCATTTTTGCAATTTCTACATTGTATTCCCAGACTTCTTTTTGAAATGGATTTACAAATGCTTCTCCATTGCCATTAGTCCATACTTCTCCGTTTTGCTTAAATGACCATTCTGGATGTTTTTCTGCAAGAACAGTATCTTTAAATACCACAATTCTTGCAATCGGGTAAATCCCTTTCTTTTCAAGTACTTCAAGCATTTTACGTGGTTCATTGATAAAGTTCTTAGCGATATCTTCATAAGGGGAGCCTTCTTTTGGTTTAAATGTTAAGTTTCCATGATCCTCTTTAATGTCAATAACCATTGCATTCAATTCTGTTGAATCCACTAAGTTTAGCAACGTCTCAAAACGTTTTCCCCCTGCTGAAGGACCAGTTACATAAATTCCTCGAACAGCATCTGGATATTCAAAATCGAGCCCCGAATCATATGTAAATCGCTGCATTTGTTTACTTACATCTATTGGCTTTAGACTTATTTGTTTTTTCATATGACTGTGTGCGGTATGTACTTCTTTTTCACCACTTGCAGATACGTTAAGTGGCAATACGATAGCAAACAGGAGAATCCCTACAATCGCCATTATTCCAATACCCATTTTCCCCATTAATATCAATCTCCTAATCTTCATTTCATTCTATTATATAGGAAAAAAACAAAAAAATGAACGTAAATTTGGTAATTAATGTCGAAATATAGGACATTTTTATTTGTGTTTTCTGTTTCTTTTTGAACTAGAATGTATTATGAAGAAATCACTGCATATAGTCACCTATTTTCAGACTCTAGCTTTCGCTTCGCTTCCAGATACGAATGTATCAATTAATTTACAGAAAGCGGAGCAATTTTAACACCTATGCCTTCAAGCCTTTCTTTAATAATTCTAATCATGTCTAACGCGGTTGGTGTGTCACCATGCACACAAATTGACTCTCCATCAACCTCTATTTCCTCTCCATTAATTGTAGTGATCTTTTTTTCCGTCACCATTTTTATAACTCTTTTCGCGACTTTTTCGGGATCACTAATAACAGCACCTTCGTACTTTCTAGACACTAAGGAAATGTCATCATTATATGCCCTGTCAGCAAACAACTCTAAAACAAACGGTAAGCCCTTGTCTTTTGCAACAAGATGTAATTGTGAATTAGGCTTAACTAAAATAGGTAAATTTTTATCAACTGCACGTATAGCATCTACTATGTTTACCGCCATTTCTTTATTTTTGTCTGCCATATTATTCATATTACCATGTGGTTTCACATGTCGTAATTCAACATCGTGTTTCTGACAAAACATGTAAAGAGCTCCAATTTGATAGATAATAGAATTCATCAAATCTTCCCTACCTACATCGATATTACGACGTCCGAATCCATGCAGGTCAAGGAAACCCGGGTGTGCTCCAACACCTACACCATATTTTTTTGCCATGGCCACTGTATGGTTCATTATATTATGATCTCCTCCGTGAAACCCGCACGCAATATTCACTGAGGAAATTAATTTAATAACGTCATCGTCATATCCAAGCTTGTAAACCCCAAAACTTTCACCCATATCGCAATTCAAATCAATTGTTGTTCTCAATCTTCACCCTCCTTGTTTTAACTATAGGAATGCATTTTTAGTACAGAAAATTTTCTTTCTCTTTCCTTTAATAATCTATGTGCTTCTTCCACTGTGACTTTTTCAAACGTTATATGATCACCCGGCTTAACCTGTGCCGTTTTTGGTAGATCTACGCTAATTACCCCCCCTATTTTTGTATACCCCCCTATGCTTTGCCTTCCTACTAAAAAGATAATTGGTTGACCATTTTTAGGAACTTGAATTGCTCCAAAAAAAATCCCTTCAGATACAATATCAGCTCCCTTAGTATGGTTTAGTATTGGTCCTTCAAGACGACAACCCATTCGATCTAGATCCTTTGTCACCTTATATTTTGAAGAAAAAAAGGTGTCTATCGCTTCCTGTTCAAATGCTTCTTCTTGAGGGCCAAGTATAACTCTTAGATTTACTGAATTGGTGTAAGAAGGAATTAATTCCTTAGGAAGACGACGTTTAATTATTCGGAAATTATTTGTTGGTTGCTTCCCTACTTGAATTACATCTCCCTTTTTTAAGGGTCTCCCATCTATTCCACCTATTTTGCCGACTGTATCGGTGGATCTGCTTCCCAATACTTTTGGAACATAAATTCCACCAGCAACCCCTAAATATGCCCGGCAACCAGAATTACATCCAGTAAACCGGATTATATCCCCCTCGTTTACCTTTATAGTCTTCCACGACTGAACGGGTGAACCATTTATTGTAAAATTCAAATCGCCCCCTGTGACTACAATAAATCCATTTTTTAGTGTTAATAATTTCAATCCCATTAATGTCACTTCTAATACCGCGGAAGATTCGGGGTTCCCAACTAAAATATTTGCTAATCTATGGGAATAATGATCAGCTGACCCAGACACGGCCAACCCATATTTTTGGTAACCTGATCTTCCAAGATCCTGAATAGTTGTAAATAATCCGGGATTTAATACTTCAAAAATAGTAACCCCCCCTTTTTCTAGAAGAACTTTACTTAATTTTAATTTCATTTATCGTTGGCTTATAGGTCCCCTTCATCACCTGTTCTTTAATCCCATTAAATTCATTAATATCAATATTGTTAAACCTAACATTGTCCCCAGATTTAAACAGAAATGGTTGATCCGATTTAGCATCGTACAGTTGGATCGGTGTTTGACCTATTAATCTCCATCCACCAGGACTCTCAACCGGATAAATTCCAGTTTGATTATTTGCTATTCCTACACTTCCCGGTGGAATTGAAATACGGGGACTTTCCAAACGGGGTGTTGCAATTTCAGGTGACATTCCACCAAGAAATGGGTAGCCTGGTGTAAATCCTATAAAATATACTAAATAATTAGCACTGGAATGAATATCAATCACTTCTTCTATTGATAAATTGTTATAACTTGACACACTTTCTATATCAGGACCATGTTCCCCCCCGTAAAGAACAGGTATCTCTATGTGCCTGCTAGTGTGGTTTTCACCATTCTCAGCTTCTCCTTTTAATCCTTCAAGCTTTGTTATAGCTTCTTTAAAAGATAACTCCAAAGGATTGTATTCTATGAGTATAGACCGATATCCAATAATAGTTTCATTAAAGTGTTTTTCAGAATCAGATTCAATTAAATTAGACAAATTTGTTAGAATAGCATTTGTTTCTTTATTAATTTCAAGATCAAATTCCATTAGTATTGATGAGTCACCTGCACTCCTATATTTGATGTTCGTTTTAATCACCCCTTAAATCATGAATAGTGGATTGGTGTATGAAGTGCCTATCTTCGCTTGTTTAAAAAATGAGTCACCCGTGTTAGTTTTTCATTTGATTAGAATTTGGTTCAATAGAAGAATAGAAAACATCCTTTCCTTGGTTGGTATAGTTACGCATAGATGTTTTTTAATACGTTTAAATACAGCCTTGATAGTTTACTAGGTATTTAAAAAATCGTAGTTTCAATGACTAGAATGTTTTCCTCAACTAGTCAAACCAAGCTCAACTTAAAACAAATATGGATTATATTTTTGTAATATAATCCATGTTTATTACCGAGAGAGTCCATCTTTAAGAAATCAATCAAACATTAACGGGCGTGCTATCTTATTGATAGCGGCACCGTCAACCACTAATGACTGACCACTGACATACACTGACTCATCAGAGGCAAAGAATAAACAAGCATTTGCGATATCTTCCACTGTTCCAATTCGACCCATTGGCTGAAAATCGAGCGCCTGTTCATATGCTTTATCGGGATCAGGCAAGCTGGAAAATGTCTGGCGTTCAAGCGGTGTATCAACCATGCTTGGGCAAACTGCATTCACTCTTATTTTATGCGGACCTTCGTCCAAAGCCATCTGTCTTGTTAAGGCAAGCAGACCTCCTTTGGCAGCTGGATATGACGCAAAGCGAGTAATTGTTTTATCCGCATGCCACGAACCGATATTGATAACCGAGCCGCCACCGCGCTTGGTGATTTCTGGCAGTGTATATTTTGAACAAAGAAACGGACCTGTTAAATTAACACCGATGACCTTTTGCCATTCTTCAAGCGATGTATCTACTACAGATTTACGAACAGCAATCGCAGCATTATTTACCAAAATATCAATACCATCAAAATGTTTTACCGCTACTTGAACCATTTCTTTTACACTTTGTTCGTCGCTAACATCCGTTTTTACAAAGACCGCCTCGACTCCAGAAGACATTAAATCATCTGAAACCTTTGATCCGGTTTCTTCATTAATTTCGGCAATAACAATTTTTGCGCCTTCCCGGCCAAATGTTTTTGCAATTTCTTCACCAATACCCTGACCTGATCCGGTCACAATCGCTACTTTGTCTTTTAATCTCATCATTTCCTCAACCTTTCTTAAAATTTTTATGTTTGTATGTAATAGGGGTATTCAAAAGTAATAAAAGAATTCAGAGTCAATCTTTAAAAATATTCGTTAAGTCAACACGAAAACCATTAAGGAATTTGGAAGTAATTTCTCCTATATCTGTTTTCATGTCATGCTGTTCAAACATTGTTTCATCATTTAATGCGTATACCGTTATCGTGTTTAGCATTGGATTCACAATCCAATACTCCTTGACACCATAATTCATATAAAGATTTAGCTTCGTAATCAAATCATGCGATTGGTTAGAGGGGCTTAAAATTTCTACAACTAGATTTGGAACGCATCTGTAAAACCGCTTTCATCACAAATGATGCTAATATCTGGTATAACAATTTTTGTACCTTCTATCATCTCGTCTTTCAATTCAATGTCATATGGCGCTGGTAATACCTCACAAGACTTTCCATCAAGGAAATTTCCAAATTTAATCTGCAATTTGCTGGATATACGTTGATGCTTTGTCGATGGTGATGGTGACATGTAAACAGTCCCGTCGATATATTCCAGTAATGCATCGCTATTTTCACGAATTTGAAAGTACTCATCAATTGAAATAGAATCATTACGATAGTGATTCATTTCATTACCCCCTCTCTAAAATCGTTAGCCTTATATTACCATGCTTTCCACAAAAAAGGAGGAAATGATACTAAACCAACCATAAATTCCACTGTCTTGAGTAAGAATTATTTTATGAATGGTTCTTTAGCGTGGACATATCTGAAGTCAACTTTGAAGCAAAGTTCCTTACAATTGTTGTATTACTCTTTATTGATTTCAATCTTCATTGCCTTGATGTAGCGCTTTTCCCTTTCTCCTAGATCATAAACTAGCATTCATACTCTAGCGTATTCAACAATATTAAAATTTTCTTGCATTTAAACCAAAGAATTTATATAATAATAAAAAGTCAATATCGTAGCAATGAAAAAGGCGGAGTACAATTGTCCAGAGAGCTTGGGGTTGATATGAACAAATATCAACGTTAATTGGAACTGGACTTTGGGGCTAGTCGAGAATTTAAAGTGATCTGACTGTCTAACAGTAAAATCACTAATAAAACTAGCCCGGACCAATGCTTTCATAATACTAAGCTTCCTTATCATCAAGATCCATTGCTAGATAACTACAAGCAACATGCCCCACTGATTTTGCTGCAACTAAAATCGCATCCTCGTCAATATCGAATTTTGGGTGGTGATTAAAATAAGGCTCTTCTACACCTTTGGGAGTGCAGCCAATAAAGAAATAAGAACCAGGAATTTTCTCCAGATAGTATGCAAAATCATCTGATGGTGCCATCCTAGGAAATTCTTTAACCTCCGTAATGTCTTTATCCTTAACCCCTTTCAACACATCTGCGACAAATGCAGTCAATTCAGGATCATTATATAACGTTGGATAATCAGGTGTATATGTAAGTTCGCAGGTTACACCAAATAATTCTTCTAATCCGTTTACCAACCGGTGAAACTCTTTATCGATAACCGCTTGCGTTTCATCATTTGAGTAACGTATATCACCTTCAAGTTCAATACTGTCTTTAATAACGTTAAAACTACCTTTTCCATCAAATGAACCGACCGTTACTACACCAGCAGCAAGCGGGTCTACCCTACGACTAATAACCGTTTGCACTGTGGTAACAAAATAGGAACCTGCAACAATAGCGTCATTCGCTTTATGAGGGGATGATCCATGCCCACCACTTGCCTGAATCCGCAATTTAAAATAGGTACGTCCATTAAAAGAATACCCACTGTGATAACCTACTGTTCCTGTTTGCGCCATTGGCAAAACATGAATACCAAAAATTGCTTCTAAGTCATCAAGTTTCCCTGAATCCACAATGCTTTTTGCACCACCAGGAGGTTGCTCCTCTGCATGTTGGTGAATAACTTTAATGGTTCCTGTGATTTTATCCTTTAATTGAATGAGACAGTCGGCCAAAATTAACAAATATGCTGTATGGGCATCATGTCCACAGGCATGCATCACACCTTCATTGCTTGATTTAAACGAAACATTCGCTTCTTCTTTGATTGGCAAAGCATCAAAATCAGCACGTAGACCAATTGTTTTACCTGGTGATGCCCCTTTTATCGTTACAATAATTCCATGTCCGTTTCCTACGTTCGTTTCTACGTCAACATCTTTCCCTTTGTAAAAATCGGCAATATATGCTGCTGTTTTTTCCTCTTTAAAAGAAAGCTCGGGATGTTCATGTAAGTAGCGGCGAATTTCAATCATTTCATCTTCCCGTTCTTCTAGCATTTGCATTAGTTCGTTTCTCATTAAAAAAGACTCCTTTTAGTTTGAACAGTCACTGTAGATATTTTTTAATAAATTCACCTATAACCTAATGATAGCATTCCCGATTGAAATGCAGTGTAACCTATATTAACAAACAAAAGCGGTTACTTATAAATCGGTTAAAATGACGTATTCTTACAATACTAGTGATTTGGGTTAGCTCCTCGGAGCGGTTTTTCTTACTTTAACGACCGTCTTATTTCACTATTTAAATTCTGGAATTATTAAACAAGCGAAAGGAATTTTCTCGCAAGGAAAGGTATCACTATTTTAATCTGAAAAAGGGCTATGAAGGAGAGGTTCTATTTGATGAATTAACAGAAAAACTTCAATGTGAATGTCTCATATTAAATGATTTGTTACTAGAAGTAAATAATACTTACTTCCAAATTGATTCCCTCATTATTATGCAGAGAAAATTTCACCTTTATGAAGTAAAAAACTATGAAGGTGACTTTTATTACGAATCTGATAAGCTGTACAAGAAACCTAAAATGGAAGTTATTAATCCACTGCACCAATTAAGCAGATGCGAATCCTTACTACGTCAATTACTCCACAGTCATGGATTCAACCCTCAAATTGTTGCTTCGGTTGTTTTTATTAACCCCCAATTCACCTTATACCAAGCCCCTATAGATAAACCAATTATTTTTCCAACCCAATTAATTCAGCACATGGAAAACGTAAATGAAATAACTTCAAAATTAACGGAAAAACATAAAAAAGTCGCGGATCAATTATTATCGTTGAATATCACCGATTCACCACATAAAAAAATACCTCCCTATTATTATGACAAGCTGCAAAAGGGGGTTACCTGTCCACAATGCCATTCATTTGCAATAACTGTTGCAAAAAGAATATGTATTTGTAACGATTGCGGGTCTAAAGAATCGGTTACAAACGCTGTATTAAGAACTGTTAATGAATTTCAGATCCTATTCCCTAACGAAAAAATTACGACCAACATCATTCATGATTGGTGCCAAGTAGTACAGTCCATACAAAGGATTAGAAAGATTCTAGTCAGTAATTTTAAAATTGTAGGTGCTCATCAGTGGGCATACTATATATAAATCGTATCCTTTAGTCCTTCACAATTTTGTTGAAGGGCTATTTTTCATTTCGACCTTCATTACCTTGATGAAGCTCTCTTCCCTTGCTTCTCAATCCTATTTTAATCTTCATTGCCTAAATTCAAGTTTTCTTCTTGCATTTCAACCAAAGGATTTATATAATAATAAAAGTCAATACCATAGCAATGAAAAAGGCGTAGTACAATTACCCGATGATTTTTAGAGAGCTTGTGGTTGGTGCGAACAAGTATCAAGGTATATTGGAATTGGGCTTTGGAGCTAGTCAGAAATTTAAAGTGATCTAACTGTCTAACAGTAAGATAATTAGGGTGGCACCGCGGTTCATTCGTCCCTTGTATGGGGATTAGTGGGCTTTTTTTAATGTGCTACATTCCTTTAACAAATATATTGATGGAGGAAACAACATGAAAACAATATTTTCGGGTATTCAACCGAGCGGTACATTAACAATCGGAAATTACATTGGGGCAATGAAGCATTTTGTTCAATTGCAACATGAGCACAATTGCTATTTCTGTATTGTTGATGAACATGCAATCACAGTGCCTCAAGATCGACTAGAGCTACGCAACAATATTCGGTCTCTTGCCGCATTATATCTTGCTGCGGGCATTGACTACGAGAAAGCGACCTTGTTCATCCAATCCGAGGTGCCCGCACACACGCAGTTAGGTTGGATCTTACAATCAATCAGCTACACCGGAGAGCTTGAGAGAATGACGCAATTTAAGGATAAATCAAAGGGCAAAGAAACTGTATCGGCTGCACTCTTAACCTATCCCCCATTAATGGCAGCGGATATTTTACTATACAATACCGATATTGTACCTGTTGGGGACGATCAAAAACAACATCTTGAACTTTCTAGAAACCTGGCTCAACGTTTTAATAACCGATTTAATGACATTTTTACTGTTCCAGATATTAGTACACCTGAAGTTGGAGCGCGTATTATGTCGTTACAAGAGCCAACAAAGAAAATGAGTAAATCAGATGAAAATGAAAAGTCATTCATTTCGATGCTTGATGAACCAAAGAAAATTGAGAAAAAAATTAAAAGTGCTGTTACAGATTCAGAAGGTATAGTAAAATTCGACAAAGAAAATAAACCAGGTATCTCGAACCTGATGACCATACTTGCTAGTTGTACGGATAAATCAATCAAGGAAATAGAAGCAGAATTTAAGGGTAAGGGTTATGGTGATTTTAAAGCAGCTGTTGCTAAGGCAGTCATTGATGTATTAGCTCCAATACAGGAACGCTACCATGAACTCCTTAATTCAGAAAAACTAGATGACATATTGGATAATGGTGCAGACCGTGCAGCAAGTGTCGCAAATAAAACCTTAGCAAAAGCTAAGAAGGCTGTTGGTCTCGGTCGCGTAAGGAAAAAGTAAAAGAAGCCAGTACGGAATTTTATCTATTCCGTACTGGCTCTTTGATTGTTTTGAGATTCTGAAATAAAGAATTGTAGATATCAGCGCGCACCCACAATATCAACACTCTTCCCAAGATCAACTATCACAACACAATGCTAATTCTGTTTTGATGGTTTTCCTTCTTGTACTTGTTCAAGTTCCCATAATCTTTCGAGAAATGGCTGACCTTTGATTAACTTTCTGCATAAATTCTCATGTTCTGTGCTCCAGCCTTGTTTCACACCGTCATAGAGAACCTGCCATACTTTTCTTGGATCCATAAAACGAATATACCCGTATTTTTTTGGGTCCCATTCTGTCAGCCAATAGCGTAACTCTTCATGGTTATTGGTGGTCTGTAATTGATCAAGTGCCATCATTAACAAATGCTTTAGCTGGCGTTCTCTTCGAGTCAATCCATAAATTAAATCTGGTTCCATAGAAAGAATGTGATACTCTTTTTCTTTCATTTTTTCATCTAACTTAAAGTTTTGTGGCTTTATACCTGCAATCATGTCAAATACTTGTTGTTCCTGTCTTGGGATTAATCTACTTTTTCGAATTGGGATTTCATAGCCGACTGTATCAAAAGCAATGATATCATTTCCATCTGTTACGACACATGCATAATCTAACACGATACGTTCTTGTCCTTTTCGAATATACGCACGTTTACATATAAGGTCTAGTAAAGCTTTCGGGAGGTCATGCATATTATTCTCAATGTACCTGAATAGATCTGTATTTATGTATAGTAATGGCACTTGGTCTAACAATTCAATTCCGTCCTCTTTACGCCATTCATGGAAAAAACAAACACTGTAACCATTCTCTTCGCCTTCGAACCAGTTAACCCAAACATCATGTAAATATAACATTGAAAAACCTCACTTTGTATGCTACCTTTTAAAATACATTATGACCAGGATGCTTGAAAAGTATTCGATTGTTTCGTACATTTTTCCTATTTGTAAGGATAGCTATATAAAGCAATTATCATTAAAATAAAACCAATTGGTAAAAAGTAACACTCCGGTCTTCCCTTAATATAACTAAAGAAATCCGTCCAGGCTAACCCTGCCGGTATAAAATTCATATAGGTAATAACAACAACCCCACCCGCAACAGCTAGTCCAAATCCCAGTAAAAATAAAAAGATTCTAAACATCATCTTTTTCCCCACCTATACTTGTCCATTTTTTCTATACTATATGTGAAACTACTATAAAAAATGAATAATAGAACAAGATAGAGTTAATTTATCGCAGTTTGATTTATGGACGTAAAAAAAGGCCACCCATTCGAGGTTAGCCTTTTACTAGTTTCTATTCGTATTTTTTAAAGATTAATGATGCATTGTGGCCGCCAAATCCAAGTGAATTACTCATTACAACATTTACTTTTTGTCTTCTTGCTTCATTTGGAACATAATCCAAGTCACATTCTTCATCGGGTGTTTCATAGTTTATTGTTGGTGGGATTATGTCATCTGTAATTGATTTAACGGCTATTACAGATTCTATTCCCCCTGCTGCTCCTAGTAGATGGCCTGTCATTGATTTTGTTGATGAGATAGCAAGCTTAGTTGCGTGATTTCCAAACACATCTTTAATTGCCATCGTTTCAAACTTATCGTTTAAATCTGTACTCGTACCATGAGCATTAATATAATCTACATCTGTCGGCTCCATACCAGCATCATTAATTGCTTGTTGCATCGCACGTGCTGCTCCGTCACCGGCTGGTGCTGGTGCAGTGATATGATGGGCGTCCCCAGTAGAACCATACCCAACAATTTCGCCGTATATATGTGCACCGCGTTCTAATGCAGATTCTAAAGATTCAAGAATTAATATTCCAGCTCCTTCACCCATGACAAATCCATCACGGTTTTTGTCAAATGGACGGCTTGCTGTTTTAGGATCTGGATTTGATGATAATGCTTTCATGGAAGAAAATCCTGCAAACGCCATATTCGTAATTGGCGCTTCTGTACCGCCCGTAATCATGTAGTCAGCGCCACCACGCTGAATAACCATGAACGCGTCACCAATCGAGTTTGCCCCTGATGCACATGCCGTTACCGTACAAGAATTAATTCCTTTTGCACCCAATTGAATCGAAACTTGACCAGCAGCCATGTCAGGGATTAACATAGGAACAAAAAATGGACTTACACGCTTATAGCCGCGTTCCAAAAATTTATTATGCTGTTCTTCGTAGGTATCCATTCCACCAATACCTGAACCAATCCATACTCCTACTCGTTCGGCAATCGAATCGGTTATTTCAAGTTTTGCATCTTCAACAGCCATTCGCGATGCTGCAACTGCATATTGCGTGAACCGATCCATTTTACGTGCATCTTTTTTATCCATATATAAAGTTGGATCATAGTCTTTTAGTTCCCCTGCTACTTTGGCTGGGAAGTCATCCTTATTTACTCTAGTAACTGTATCAATACCTGATTTACCTTCTACAATACTATTCCACATGCTAGATACATCATTACCAACTGGGCTAATAGCACCTAATCCGGTTATTACTACTCTTCTTTCTTCCATTACATACTCCTCCTATTACACGTACATTCTAAGTTATTTTCCAAAGCGTAATGCAACTGCACCCCATGTTAGACCGCCACCGAATCCAACCATTACGATTAAATCATCATCTTTTATCTTACCAGCTTTAACTTCTTCTGATAACGCAATTGGTATTGAAGCTGAAGATGTATTACCATATTTTTTTATTGAAGTTGCCATTTTATCCTCTGAGATACCTAACCGTTCACGGGCAGCATTCATAATACGAATGTTGGCCTGATGCGGAATCAAGTAATCAACGTCCTCTTTAGTATAACCTATTTTCTCTATCACATTTATAGACGATTCTGGCATTTGCCTTACAGCAAACTTGAATACTTCACGACCATTCATAACAAGGTGATCATTTTCATCTTGATATAAATGTTTTCCACCAGATCCGTCAGATCCGAGTTCAAACGATAAAATCCCCTTGCCTTCTGAAACCTCTCCGATAATTGCTGCTCCTGCCCCATCACCAAATAGGACACATGTATTCCTGTCTTCCCAATTGGTAATTTTGGATAACTTCTCTACACCAACAACCAGTGCATTTTTGTATGTTTTTGTTTCAAGAAATTGTTTTGCAGTTATTAATCCATACATAAAACCAGAACAAGCTGCACCAATATCCATTGAAGCGGCAGTTCCTACACCTAGCCTATCCTGCAAAAGATTCGCTACAGAAGGAAAAGGGGAATCTGGCGTCACAGTTGCTACTACTATTAAATCGATTTCCTCAGGATTAATATTTGCTTCTTCAATAGCTTGTTGTGCCGCAAAAAAAGCCATATCAGAAGTATCTATATCGTCTCCGGCAATACGTCTTTCTTCAATTCCTGTTCTCGTTCTAATCCATTCATCACTTGTATCGACTATCTTTTCCATATCTTTATTTGTAACAACATTAGTTGGAACATAATGACCTGTACCTAATATGCCAACATTCATCTTGCCATCCCCTTATTAAAGTTTTATTATCAATTATTATGACTTGGTACTAATTTTAATGCATAAATGGTTGAGTTGCAAGCACGAAAACCCAGGTGTTTCCATTGCCAGACAAGTGTGGACCCTTGAAAAGTCCCCTACCCTAACAACTATTCATTCGGCAATAGCGCTGTTTTCTTATATTTTTTAATGATTTCTTCTATTTTATCTTGATAGTCTTCTGGTACGACTGGACTAAATGTACCAAGTGAAATTACATCATCTTGAAAATCAAAAACCAAAATACCACCATCAAGTTCGTCTTTATTAAATTTTTTTGCAGCTAATGTATAGAGCTTGTCTACTTGTTGAACAGTACTAGTTAAAACAGTTTCTTCATCAATATAAGATTGATCAGAAACATATCCGATTGCATATAATCCATCTTTCCTTGCTTGTTTAATAACGTCGATACTGTACGAATCACCTGTTGGGTAAAAAACATCAACATTCTGCTCTTTCATTCTTTTATACATACTAATTGCGGTATCCTTGTCCGCCCAATCCTTTACATAATCTATATGTACCTTAACCTCAGGGTTCTCATATTTTGCACCTTCATAGAAGCCCTCTATTTCGGGTTGCCATTCATATGCTGCAACAATTCCAATCTGATCTGTTTCGGTCATTTTTCCAGCTACCATACCGCCGAAGAAACCCATAGCATGAGAATTGAAATTTAAACTTGTAACATTTTTAGCATGATAACCACCATTAAAATAGATGAACTGTACATCAGGATAGGACTTGGAAATGTTTACAAAATATTTACCATAAATGTTACTATGTCCAAAAATTAAATTAACGCCATTACTTACTAATTCATCTACAGATTCTGTAACTTCTTGCTGGGTCTTAATACCCTCTTTATAATAAACATTGACATCATATTTTTTCTCTATTGCCTGCAAGCCTTCATAGCCCTTTTGTCCCCAAACCTGATCATCAATCGTGCCTTCTGTCAACATGCCTACATTTTGAATTTGTCCAGTGTCGATGTACTCGTTACACCCTGAAAGTACTAGAAAGATTGATATAAGAAAGATTATGGCGTATAATTTCTTCAACATTTGCACTCCAATCCATATAAATCATTTCTACAAAAGTTTACTGATACGCTAATTGTATCGCTTAAATAGCTAGCAGTAAACGAATTCTATTTTTACGTTTTTATTACATTTTATATTTTTTTATTTTTTCGTAGTGTTTAATAAGATTAGATATCTGTTTATCTATAGGTCTATTTCCCCTTATGAACAACTGTTTTTCAGGTCCCTCCTCTGTTACTTCCACATTTTTCTTTTTTGTTAACGAAATTAGATTAGGTAAATCGGATACCTTCATCCACTGCATAAAACATTCCATAAAATCATCAATGTATATTGCCTCATCTTTGAATCGGGCAGAATCAAATGGTATATACTGATTATCAACATATACGCCCTTTTGATCCATAGGCATCCATTCACCAAAGAGTAATGGTAATTGGATATTAATGAAATTAGGCTTATCTATATCTTTTCCAAAATTATATGTTTTTACTGTTTGAATAGAATAAGTTTTATTTTCAGATAGCAGGACGGTATCTGTATATTCCTTATCCTTGATCTGATCCTCATTCTTGTATAAAGAAAACGAACTGTTTCTTCCTAGCATGAAGGATAATTCTTCTTCCCTTTCTGAAGTTAGCTCTGCTAAACCATCAACTATATAGTCATTTTCGATTAATCGATTAACAATATGAAACCCAATCCAATGGAAACAATTTGTTACACATATTGTCATATATACCATCCTTCTCACCTTATTTTTAGTAATAACACTTTTCATCTGATCTAGTATTTGATAAACTATATAGAGAATGTAAAAAAATGAGGTGTTATCTATGCGGTTCATCTGGACATTTATTTGGTCGTTATTTATAAGCGGTGTTCTTTCTTATATTTTAACTAGTATGGGTGGAACTACATTTAATCTTATGCACACACTAGTGCTTGCTATTATCGTTTCAGTAGCAGTATTCATTTTGTCTGAAGGAGTACTTAAAGGCGATAGCGAAGCATAAGTGCTATATTACCCCAAATATAAACTTATTCTTACATAAACCCTTGCCTATATAAAATTGGCAAGGGTTTTGTTGTTTAGTTACTTGTCTGTCAAGCGAAGGCTTCCTGAGCTTTGTACGTCGAACAGTCGCCTCCGCTTTTCTTATTAATACCAAGGTAAAATGCTTAGTGCTGTTAGTGCAGCTAGTGGTAGGATAAGTCTGTTGAACCTTCTTGGCCTGCCATATCCATACCCGTATCCGTAGCCAGGGTATCCATAACCAAATTGACGTTCTTCATCACGTGACGGCTTATGATTGGGTTGATCGTTTGGAACTGCAATATATACATATTCATCATCAAGCCCAGTAATAATACCATCATGCTTTTTTCCGTCGCTTGTTTCAGCAAGCACATAAGCATGCATATGTTTTTTGCATAAATCGTATATATGTTGGTGATCGTAATGTCTATTCATTTTCATCCTCCTCACCATCTAGACTATTCAATTAGTTACTTATACGTGATAAAAGTTTAGTAATAAATATACATATAATATGGAGGGATTCATCTTGGAAGGCATTACAGAATTTTGGCTATTGATAAAATACCTACTATTAGGTTTAGTACAAGGATTTACAGAACCAATTCCGATTTCTTCAAGTGGTCATTTAGTAATTTTACAGGAGCTATTTGGAATAGAAATTGAGGGATTATCTTTTGAGATTTTAGTTAACTTCGGTTCATTAATTGCGGTCTTGGTCATTTATTGGAAAGACATTATACGGTTAATTCGAAACGGTTTAAATTATATGATGACAAAGGATCCCGATTCAAAAGGTGATTTTCAATTCATCCTTTATCTAATTATTGCAACGATACCAACTGGAATTCTGGGACTTTTATTTGAGGATTATATTAGTTCGAAGCTAAGCACAGTAGCAGTTGTCGGGGTAACCTTATTACTAACTGGTCTTGCACTTTGGATTATTCGAAACATAAGAGGTAGAAAGAATGATGGGGATCTAAAGGTAAAAGACGCGATAATTGTTGGACTAGCACAATCGGTTGCTTTGATTCCAGGTATTAGCCGCTCTGGAGCTACGATTGTCGCAGCTATGCTTGTTGGAATGAAAGCAGAAACAGCACTACGTTTTTCTTTCTTACTTTACATTCCGGTAAGTCTCGGTATTACCATGTTATCTATTGGTGATATTTTAGGTGATGAAAATATTAATGCTTTAGCTATCCCCTATGTATTGGCATTTGCAGCTTCTATCATTGCCACTTATTTTTCCTTGAAGTGGTTCATGAACATAATGGCACACGGAAACTTAAAGTACTTTTCATTTTACTGTTTTATCGTAGGTATCCTTGTCATTCTTTTTTTATAGATGCATATAGAACCTCCATTATGTTTAATTTTAGACAATAGATGGGAAAAGGAATAATAGCTTATCAGTGGAGGTATTCAAATGCCAACTATTAAAGATGAAAAGAATTTCCTTGATATACAGATGGGGACATACGAGGTCTCCTTCAATAAAAAATATCGGTTCATTGCGTTGATGAATGACTTTACTCTAGGATTAGAATTTTTAATCGGAAGTGTGTTATTTTTATTTGAATCAACCCAAACGGCTGGTACCATTCTGTTTATCATCGGAAGTGCACAATTAGTTGCACGACCGATCATAAAAATTATGCACGCCTTTTTCTTTTCTCGAATTTCTAATAAAACAATGGATAAAAAAATTTCTAGCGAAGATTAACGCTAGAATTTTTTCATCTCATTAATGCGAGTTCAAAAAGTCGCCAGTTACCCCCCACTAACTGGTGGAATAAAAGCAACAGTATCTCCACTTTTAATGATGGTTTCTTCTTCTGCATATTCTTCATTGACCGCAGTCATTGCATGGTCGATGTTTTCTAAATTATAGTCGCTTAAAAAATTTGTTTTCAAACTCTTCACTGTGATCCCATCCGCCTCGATCGTTATTTTTCCCTTACCTACCGCTTCTTGTAACTCCGCAAAAAACAACACATCAATCATTCTGCATATCCTCCTTTTTCGGCATGCTTTTTTCATACGAGATGTTTTCTTTTTGGTCACCAATCCAAAGAGTACCGTTTTCCCAATGTTCCTTTTTCCAAATAGGAACAATTTCTTTAATTCGTTCGATCGCATATCTGCTTGCTTCAAATGCATCATTTCGATGGGGAGTTGAAACAGCAATTACTACCGCGATATCTGATATTTCTAAGCGACCAATCCTGTGAGCGATCGATGTCTCGGTATTTTCCCATTTGCTTGCGATTTCCTCACCAATTTGGGCTAGTTTTTTTTCTGCCATTGAAGCATAGGCCTGATATTCTAAATATACTGTACGTTTTCCTTTTGTAAACTCACGTACTGTACCGATGAACGTATTGATAGCACCTGCTTCAGCACGGGTTACCTTTGATATACATTCATTCACATCGATTATTTGGTCAGTAATCCAAAACTGTTTGTCCATTCTAACACCTTCACTTGTCTGTTATGTATGATGCTAATTTGGTGATATTTTGATCTAAATTATTTAGATCAAAAGTTGGGTAACCTATATCAATCATAAGTGCACTATCTAAAGTTCCTACCGCAATTATATTGGAAAGTTCATCTAAAAGCGATAGGTCTTCGCGATTTTTCACTAATACAATCTTCGGGTAATCCGCTCGTTTGTAGCCTTCTACAAGCAATAAATCAATTGGAAGCATTGTGTACATTTTGATTAGCTCATCAATTTCGAGATTATGAAACGTAAGCTGGGTTATTGACTCTCCTTGCACCCCACTAATTAATGAGCCTGCTTCAAATTGTGACGCACTGTCTGTACCTTTAGGTAAATTAACATCCCCACCATGCCCATGATGTTTCAACGTTCCAACCTTTACCTTTGTTTCTGAAAAATATTGAATTAGTTGCTTCATAAGCGTTGTTTTACCTGAATTTTTATAGCCCACGACTTGAACAATATTTAGCATATCTATTGATTCCCTCATTTTTCTAGAAATAAGAAAAGGGTCGATCCACATTATATGAATCAACCCTTATTTAACAACCGATCAATCAGGAATTCCAAGTGCAATTTTTGCATAACGAGACATTTTATCTTTGCCCCATGGTGGATCCCAGACAATCTCAACATTGAGTTCTTTTATTTCTGGAATGTCCTCAAGCGCATGACGTATATCCTGTTCGATATGTGCAGCAAGTGGACAACCCATTGATGTTAGTGTCATCTGAACAGTGCATAGACCGTTATCGTCCATATCTACATTATATATTAAGCCAAGATTCACGATGTCAATTCCAAGCTCAGGGTCAATTACGTTTTCAAGTGCACCAATCATATTGTCTTTTAAAGCTTCTTCCATGACTCAAACCTCCCTCACTATTCCTATGTATTATTTAAACATATTTTAACCTTTTTTTAAATGGAATAGCTTATAAATAATGATCAAACCATTCTACTGTTTTTAAAATAGCGGTTCTACTTACTTTGTGGCCTTGATTAGGTTGATTTAAAAATTGAATGTCATCTTTATTTTGATAAAGTTCACGCGCTTTTTCATAAAATGTAAATGAATGATCGAATGGTACAACAGCGTCATCTTCGCCATGCCAGAAAAACAATGGTCTGTTATTCAATTTATCCACTTGCTCCGACAAATCGTATTGTTTTAGCGATTCAAATAAATAATTGATCATTTCATCGGTAACAGGTAAATCCCCCATCTTTTTAAAACTGCTTACTAGGGTTTTTGCATAGGTTGTAATTTTTGGTGAACCCATCAGGACGCAAGCTACCTTAATCCATGGATATTGTGTTAGCGCTGCTGATGTTGTTATTCCTCCCATGCTAGTTCCAGCAATCCCAAAGCGATCATCTAATATCAATTTCTCTTGTTGTAAGCTTTCATAAATTTCCTTTGTTTCATGAACATTTTGCATGACGATATCCCAAAACGAAATTTGTTTTTTCTTTGCTGGCGTATCAAGTTCACGCTCACCATGATATTCACTATCCGGTAATACAACACGAAACCCTTTTTCTGCCAACAAATATGCTAGTGGTAAATTATGTTCTTTTGCACTTGTAAAGCCGTGATGGTATAAAACAACAGGTAATGCCTGATTTTCTTTACTTGCTTCTACTATAACTAATGCTGGAATATTGTTAAATTTTCTATTACTGACCCCAATCATCGTACAATTCTCCTCATTTTGTGTATTTATTTCAATTTATCTCATCATAGTCCTGATATAGTATAATTTGCAAGTATCATACAATATAATGCTTTACATAACCTCGCATCCCTTATAAACTAAGGTAATACGAGGTGAAGCTTATGGAAACTAAACGGCATTTAATAGCATTAGACCTAGATGGAACGCTATTAACGGACAAAAAGGAAATAAGTGAACGAACAAAGAAAACAGTTCACAAAGCGATAGAGGCTGGACATGTTGTTGTAATTGCGACCGGGCGACCACACCGCGCAAGTATTAATTACTATCATAACTTAGGTTTAGATACACCAATGGTAAACTTTAACGGCGCGTTAATCCATCATCCAACAGATGATAAGTGGGATGCACTACATAACCCTATGCCTATTCGTACCGCACATAAAATTATTGATGCTTGTTACGAGCTTAATGTACACAACATCTTAGCTGAAGTAAAAGATGAAGTATTCCTTGATCAGTACAGTGAAAAAATCATCGACATCTTTCAATCAACACAAAATGACCCGCCATTTACCATTGGCAGTCTGAAAAATGAATTAAAGGAAGACCCAACATCATTACTTATCCATCCAAAAGAAGAAAACATAAAAGAAATTCGTGCCCATCTAGATGATTTTCATGCTGAGTTAATCGAGCATCGTAAATGGGGCGCACCATGGAATATCATTGAAATCGTAAAAAAAGGCATGAACAAAGCTGTTGGGCTGCAAAAGTTGTCTCATTATTATGACATACCCGAAGAACGAATTATTGCATTTGGGGATGAAGATAATGATTTGGAAATGATTGATTATGCTGGAGTTGGTGTAGCGATGGGAAATGCAATTGAGGAATTGAAAGCTGTTGCTAAGCATGTTACAGAATCAAATGAAGAAGATGGTATTGGTATTTTTCTCGAAAGTTATTTAAAATTATAGAGGTTTTTCAAAAAGTCATCAAATGATAAACGGCGAATTTCTTCGTTGCGAAGTTTTGAACACGTATTAAAGGTTAAATCATGCTAATTTTTTCTGTTATTTTCCATCAATATAAAAATGAAAACGGTCCATACTAGTTAGTGAGCGCAACGAAGCGTTCACTTTCTTATTTTGTTGGGGGGATTTACTTTGAGCAAACAAAGCAAATCAAAACGTTTTACTCATCAAGGTGCAACTTCTGTCAAACAGCACGCCGAACGTTTTCCTTATAAATCACGCTTTAGTGATGCAGAACGAAAAAAAGAGGAAGCGGACGACCACACAGTAGGAGGGTTTTAGATGCAAAACAATTTATTTCAACAAGCCAAACAAGCCGTCTCAAGCTTAACTAATATGCAAGGTACTGCTAGCACTCAAGAAAAGCAAGCAGCACACAATGCTATTCAATCTGCATATGCTGATTGTTCTCCTGAAGAAAAACAACAGCTGCAACAATTAGAACAGCAGCTTAAGACGAAAAACCAATCAAGCTAATCACCAGGATTTTGAGATCCAATCCGTTTAAACGGTTGTATACGATTTCTCCTTAATTGTTTATATTATTTCAGAAATTAATGCAGACGTACCTCCACCTTTTCCGGGTGGGGGTTTTTATGATAAAATAAACCTAAGTAACGATTTCTAGGAGGGCTAATGAATGGGAGTAAGGGCTGAAGCTACACCGAATCCAAATGCAATGAAATTTACTACAGACAAGCTGATTTTTGAGGGAACGAGTAGTGTCTCCGTTAAGCCAGGTGACACAAGTGAACACGAAATATTAAATGATTTAATGCAACTCGAAGGTGTCGATAATGTTTTTGGTTATCAGAATTTCATTACTGTGAATAAACAGTTTGACGCAGAATGGGACAGCCTATCCCCTCGCGTTCAAGAAGTATTTGAAAAACGCGGGTACTAGGTACATATTTTTGTTTGCATAAACAGTATGTAGGATTAAAAAGTGTCATGAAAAAACCGCTCCAATTGGAAGCGGTTTTTCTAATTGCTATCTCTTCTAAAGAAACCGAATATGCCTGTTGTTTGAACAATGTTGGTAAAGGCATTTGGATCAATTTCACTAATAATTTTTTCTAAATCATACAATTCATATCTTGTTATGACAAGATACATCATGTTTTTATCCTCTTTTGTGTAAGCACCTTTTGCGGGAATTATTGTTATACCGCGTACCATTTTATTATGAATAGCACGTTGCAATTCATCCGCCTTGTGCGTAATAATCATGGCTGTAACTTTTTCATGACGTGTATGAATAGCATCAATCACATATGTTGTAACATACAAGGTTAACATGGTATAAAGTGCATTTTCAGGCTCATAAAGGATACCAGCCATTGCAATGATCACTGCATTTAATAGTAGAAAATAAGTTCCAATTGGTTTATCCTTCATTCGTGATAGCACCATTGCTACGATGTCCATACCGCCTGTAGATGCACCAAGCTTTAGTGTAATACCTACACCTATCCCACCGATAACACCACCAAATACAGCGTTCAGTATAATGTCTTGGGACAATTCAATAACTGGTAGAATGGTTAGAAATAGTGTAGTAAAAATAACGGATATAATACTATAGACAGTAAAGCCTTTTCCAACTTTAAACCACCCGAAAACAGCAACTGGGATATTAAGAATAAATAATAGTACACCAGTACCTATCCCAATTCCGAGCACATCACGAAACACACTTGACATGAGCTGTGCCGCACCTGTAAATCCACTTGCATATACATTAGCTCCAATTAGAAAAAAGTTTAATGAAATAGCATTTAATAATGAACCAAATATAACGATTAGTATACGTTTTGCTTCGAATAAAAACATGGGTTACCTCCTAATCCAGTTGTTGTTGCGATAATATTAGTAGAAATATTTTGACTATCTTTCACGCTAGGCTTAAACTAAAAGAAATAACAGATTATAGGAATGAAGGTGAATCAAATGACTGTAAAAATACTTGCTGATTCAGCATGTGATTTGTCAAAGACTCATTATAACGAATTTAACATCGAAATGGTACCATTAACTGTTCAATTAGATGAAAAAGAATATGAAGATGGGAAGACTATAACACCAAAAGCAATTTATGATGCCATGCGGGATGGAAAAGGTCCGAAAACGTCACAGGCTTCTCAACAAACTTTTAAAACCATTTTTACATCTTATGCAGAGGCAAATCAGCCTTTAATTTACATTGGCTTTTCGTCCGAACTATCAGGGACATTTCAAGCGGCAAAAATCGCGGAACAAGAGGTTAAGGAAGAATACCCCAATGCCCCTGTCTATTTACTTGATACGAAATGTGCATCACTTGGCATTGGTCTTGTCGTGATTCGCGCCGCACAACTCGCGCAAAGTGGTGCATCTGCTGAAGATATACTTGAGACCGCTCAGTACCATGCTGAACATATGGAACATATATTTACCGTAGATGATTTGGAGTATTTATATCGTGGTGGGAGAGTTAGTAAAACAGCTGCTTTCGTTGGTACATTATTGAAAATTAAACCGATTTTACATGTAGATGGTGGTAAGTTAATTCCCTTGGAAAAAATTCGCGGGTCCAAAAAGCTGTTAAATCGCATTATTGAAATCGCGGAAGAACGCGGAACTGACCTTTCTGAACAAGTTATCGGGATAAGTCATGGTGATGATTTGGAAACAGCCGAGAAACTTGCAGAATTGTTAAAAGAAAAATTTAATCCAAAAGAAATCCAAATTGAAATGGTTGGTTCTGTAATAGGTTCCCATGCTGGACCAGGAACAATCGCCCTATTCTTTTTAAATAGTAAAACAAAATAAGTTGTAAAGCTGAATCATCTGTGGTGGTCCAGCTTTTTTAAATGATTTAGCAACGTTTGTACTAGGGAAATCAACACTCGTTCTGATTTTATCAACGTTCAATCCGGTCACACCAAAAAAAGAGAGAAGTAGCCCATTTATAGGCTCTTCCTCTCTCTTTTTCGTTGTTTATAGCTTAAGATCATGATTGCAGTTATAAAAATCACAAATATACCAACTACCATACCAATAAATAGCCAATTAAGCCCCTGATCTTCCTCTAAAATATAAACTTCGACTGTTTCACGATCCAACGCAATTTTATATTCATCCTGCTCATTTTCACGAACGATATTATCACCAAGTAATCCGCTTAATTGCATGCCTTCTGGTACGTCTTTTACAGAAACTGTTTTTGTTTCTGTATCATTATTATAGGCAATAAACATCGTCTCATCTTTATACGTACGTTTAAACACACTCAGAGCGCCATTCGTGTCTACTAGATTAAAATCTCCGTATGAAAGCACTGGAAATTGTGTGCGAATTGCTGAAATTTTTTCTAGAAAGTCCCTTATTTTTTCGTTTCCACTATTAAATTGAACCATTTCTAAAACTTCTTCTGTTGTATCGCCATCCATCGGCACTTCTGAACCTTGAAAAATGAGTGGAACACCAGGGCTTGTATAAAGATAAGCTAAAGCAAGCTTCCATGTAGTTTCCGGATTCAAACTTCCTTCCACAATTTTACGTGTGAATCGCTCGGTATAAACATTATCCACATATATGAGTCCCTCACGTTTTCCGGTTTCTTCCCACGTATTATAAATATTGGTTACAGGAGTACCAACATTCGTAAAGACATTTACAATAGATTCCTGAATTGGTGCATACTCAATTAATGGTATACCTATATCCAGATAGTCTTCACTTAATGGAGTTTCACTTAAAACATCGCCTAACAGAAAAATGTCAGGCTTAACTGATTTAACATGATCAACAAAATCCGTTAAAAACGCTGGTGACGTTTGATCGATAGCATGTAGCTTGTACCCATCAATATTAGCTTCCTCCAGCCAAAACGTAGCTGCCTCAAACAGCATTTCTTTTACTTCTGCGTTAGATTGATTAAGCGTAATCGCATCATCCAACCAAAGCGTATCATTTACAGTAGTTTGCTTTGTCCATTCAGCTTTAGCCGGATCATCTACCAATGGATGAGTTGGAGCAACATAGTTTGTTACAAACTCTAGCACAACTTTCATATTCCGATCGTGCGCTTCTTTTACCAATTTTTGCAAGTCTTCTAATGTACCGAATTGCTCCTCTACTTTGAAAAGATCTTCTATCCGATAACCATGAAAACTACCTGGTGCATTCGCCATAATTGGCGACAAGGAGATTGTCGTAAAACCATATGCCTTGATTTCATCTAATTTCTTCGTTATTCCTTCTATATCCCCACCATGATAGGCAGTCTGATCCTTTAAATCAACTTGATCATCAATTGCTTGATTTCCGTTATTAAATCGATCTACTACGATTGAATAGATAATTTCTTCTTTAATAGGCTTTTCCACTGCATGAACAGGAAAAGCCCCAATCATGACAAACAAGATAAAAAAAGAAGAAAGTATTGCCTTTTTCATAAAAACGTCCTCCAGCCATTTATTTACCACTGTTAATTATTACGCTTTTCACTTAATAGTCAATGGGGATTTATGGATTGTTAAAAATTCTTCATACTATTTATCAAACGTATCCATATTTGTAGAAAATAGTTTTTCCAGTTCCTTGTTTGGGGCTATGTACTGTTTCGCATTATTAATTGCAATCGGTCCTTCATTAAAACCACCTGCAATTAATGGAAGTTTTGTAGCAAAGTTTGCAATATCTCCTACCGCAAAAATACCAGGAATACTCGTCTGCATGTTCCCATCGACTTGTATAGTTCCATCTTTCATGGTCATTCCCCAAGCAGATATTGCTCCAAGATCTATTACAAATCCATGATTAACGATTAGATCATCCAGCTTCAGGGATTGGTATTCTCCCGATTCTGTATGTTTTACAGTAACAGATGATATACGTTGTTCGTCCCCTTTCAACTGATCGATGACATAAGGTGTTTGAATGGTAATGGAGGAATTTTTCATTTTGGTAATATTACTCTCATGACCAACAAAATCTTGTTTACGGTATAAGAGTGTTACACTTTGTGCAATTGGTTCCAGCTCATTAGCCCAATCAATGGCAGAGTTCCCACCACCTGAAATTACGATGCGCTTATCTCGAAATTTCTCCACTTCCCGAATAAAATAATGTAAATTACTATCTGTATATCTGGGCGCATTCGGTAAGTCTAGTTCAACAGATTTTAACGTCCCAAATCCTGTAGCAATAATCACCGTTTTCGTGTAATGCTCATTCCCTTTATTGTCAGTAAGAATAAAGTATCCATTTGACAGGCGCTCTAACCCCTCCACTTGTCTTTCAACTATGATGGTTGGGTCAAACGTTTTAGCCTGTTCAATCAGTTGCTCCGTTAGTTTATCTCCGGTTACTGCATGAATCCCACCAATATCGCGAATAACTTTATCTGGATAAAAATAAGGAACCTTTCCACCTAAAAACGGGAGGAACTCTATTATTTTTGTTTTCATTTCACGCATTCCACTATAGAAAGCAGAAAATAAGCCAACTGGTCCTCCGCCAATAATAGTCACATCAAATAACTCTAACTCTTTATCCATGTTACTCCCACCTTCTACTTTCTACTTTGTTTTCATTAATAAATAGACGAAATAGGGTGTACTTAAAATAGCAACGATTATGCCAACTGGAATCTCTGTTGGCGCTAAGATAGTTTTCCCGATTGCATCCGAAACCATCAACAACAAAGCTCCAATTAGCGTTGAAATCGGAATAATTCGTTGATGTGTAGGTCCAACAATTCTCCGGGCAATATGTGGAACGACTAGCCCAAGGAAAGCAATACCACCACCAGCGGCTACACAAGCGCCAGCTAATGCAACAGCAATTAATAATAAAAGACGGCGCTCCCGTTCTACACTTGTTCCTAATCCAGCAGCGATATCGTCACCTAAATTCAATACATTTAAGCTATTTGCCTTATGTAATGCAATTGGTATTAGAACTAGAATCCATGGTAAAAGTGCTAACACAAAGCTCCAATTAGCGCTCCATATATCACCAGCAAGCCATACCGTTGCTTGACGAAAGTCCTGTGGATCCATTTTCAACTGAAAAATAATCAATGCTGCACTAAATCCGGCATTCACGCCAATTCCTACTAAAATTAATCGAATTGGATTTACTCCGTCTTTCCATGCTAAAAAGTAAATCAAAAACGCTGCGAAAACTGCTCCAACAAGTGCAAACAGTGGCATAACAAAAGCTGAAATGGTACTTGTCATGGAAAACGTATCCTGAAAGAAAAAAATAAACAATACGACAGCAAGACCTGCACCGGTATTAATCCCCAAAATTCCAGGATCAGCAAGGTCATTTTGTGTAACACCCTGCAGTATCGCACCAGAAACCGCTAGACCCGTACCAATTAAGAGTGCTAGTACAATACCAGGTAACCTGAAGTCAAACAGCACTAACTCCTGCTTATCTGTTCCTTGACCAACCAACGTCTTAATCACTTCGAGTGGAGAAAGTTGAATGACTCCAGTACTTAAACTTACAAAAAACATTCCAATTATTAATACAATCAGTCCGACTATGCTGATATAAAATTTTCTACGCTTAATCCCTTGTTCTGGCGTCATTATTTTCCACCTCCACTACCACGTGCTAAATAAAGGAAGAACGGCACACCAATTAGCGAGGTAATAGCTCCTACTGGCGTTTCAAATGGGGCATTAATTAATCGTGCTACAACGTCTGCCAGCACTAATAAAAGCGCACCAAAAATTGCCGATGACGGGATGATCCAACGGTAATCTGTTCCCATCATAAATCGGGTAATATGGGGAATAATAAGCCCAATAAATCCTACTGTTCCTGCAATGGATACAGCTGCACCAGTTAAAACCAATACAGCTATAATACCTAAAACTTTTATTAACAAATTGTTTTGCCCTAAACCAGAGGCAATATCTTCACCTAAGCTAAGAATGGTGATAGACTTTGCAATAACCAGAGCTAAAAATAATCCAATACCACCTGAAATAAGAAGGATTTGAATCGATGTCCAATTCGTTCCAGCTAACCCACCGGCAAACCAAAAGCTCATTTGCTTTTCAAGTTGAAAATGTAGTGAAATGATCGACGAAATAGAACTTAATAACGTTCCAATCGCAACCCCAGCTAAAGCGAGCTTCACAGGTGTTAAGCCACTTGAGGAATATGAACCTACTAGGAACACGAGAACAACTGCGATACCGGCTCCTGCAAATGATGCCAATGTTAGAACAATGTTAGATACATTCGGAAAAAAAGCTAGCATAATCACGAGTGTGAATGCGGCACCATTTGTTACACCCATTATTGATGGAGATGCCAATGGATTTCGTGTCATCCCTTGCATGATTGCACCAGATACAGCTAAAAACGCACCGACCAAAGCCGCACCAAATGCACGAGGTAACCGTAATTCTTGGATGACCTGATGGCTTGTTAAACTTGAATCAAACTGGAAGATTGCCTGCCAAACCGTTGAGAGATTTATGTCAACAGCCCCGTACGAAACGGAAATACCAATTGAAAAAATCAACGCAACGATGGCAACTATATTTATAATCGTTTTTAATAAACGTGAATGTGTAATTGCAGCTATCATGATGGTCCCCTAACTTCAACATGTTTAGGTAGTATTCTTCCGATTAAGAATCATTATCAATTAAATTATAGACGTTATTCGCTCGCTCTGCAATGTTTCGTTTGTCCTTATTTTTGTCACTGTTGATGTATTGACTTTTTAATTGAAAATGATTATCATTTACACTAGATATTATTAATCAAAAGGAGAATTACACATGCGATTTTTTTCAAAAAAACAACTATTATTGGTTTGTTCACTAGCCTTCTTACTAATTGTGATTTCAGCCTGTGGCAATGATAGCAATGATACATCCTCAGAGAATTCTGATGAAACAAAGGGGTCAGAGGTAACCATTGAAGGTAAAAAAGGAGAAGTTACTATTCCAGCCGATGTGGAAAGAATCATTGCTCCCTATCATGAAGATGCGCTACTTGCACTCGGTGTAACCCCTGTCGCAAAGTGGTCAATTGGTAAAAGTGTCCAGGATTATTTAGAGCCACAACTTAAAGATGTACCACGGATTGAATGGAACCTCCCACAAGAACAAGTACTTGAGCACAATCCAGATTTACTCGTATTAGGTAGTGACCTTGCAAGCTACGAGGGCTCGTATGAAGATTATCAAAAAATCGCTCCAACCTATGTGATGCCTGAAGATGTTAGTAATAACTGGCGTAAACAAATTGAAGTCTTCGGCAAAATGCTTGGAAAAGAAGATAAAGCAGACGAAGTGTTAGCAGCTTATGAAGAAAAGGTTGCTAAAGCAAAAGAAAAATTATCTAACTCAATTGGCGATGAATCCATTGCTATGATTTGGGTAGCTGGAGATCAATTTTATTTACTAGAAAAAGATCGTCACAGTGCTGAAGTTGTATATTCCGAGTTAGGTATTAACGTACCACCTTTTGTTGAGAGCTTAGGCAAATCTAAAGTAGCGTGGAATCCAATTTCGATGGAAAAGCTTTCTGAATTAAAAGCAGATCACGTCTTCCTTTTAGCGCTTGAAGGTGAACAAGGTCTTGAAACATTAGAAAAAAGTGCTGTATGGCAAAGCATCCCAGCAGCTGAAAAGGATCAAGTATATGTGATGAACGATCCAAGCTTCTGGACTAATAAAGGTTTAATTGCATCACAAAAGACAATTGATGCATTGGTTGATACGTTGGTAAAGTAAACTGTTAGCAAAACCCGAATGAGGCGTTATCTTGTTCGGGTTTATATAAAAAACAAGACCGCGCATCCCGAAGATACGCGGTCTCCTTTATTTTTATGCAAATCCACCTGGTAAACGCCCAAAGCCTAGTATCAATGTAAGTAATACTGCAATTACTAGTTGAATCCAAAAGCTTTTTGTGGCTTCATGCCTTGTCATTTTAACAGCAATCATTTCCATTGCAAAGATTGCCCAAATTCCAGCCAAACCTTTAAAGATTGCCTCACCCATCATTGGGCTTCCACCGAAATAGTGTGCTAGCAACGTTCCACCAGAATACAATAGTAATAAATAATCTAGTCTTAGAATCATATGTACAATTTTTGCGCCTTTTGCTTTTCCTGATTTATTCAATACGACAACAACGATAAACAAGATAAATGCAAGGGCCCACGCTGTTACATGTAAGTGTGTAGTCATGTATTTTCCATTCCTTTCTATTTCCCTGTATATAATATAACAGATTAAATATGGAAATTCATATGAAATCTTTTTGAACATTATCATGAAGAAATTATTAGAAAAAACTGTTATACTAATAAAGTATTGTATTTTTTTCTAATCGGAGGGATATTATGGCACATTCTAGTCAAGAAATCATCGATCAAACGCAGGAATTTGGAGCAAAGAACTATCATCCCCTTCCTGTTGTAATATCAAAAGCTGAGGGTGTATGGGTAGAAGACCCTGAAGGTAACCGCTACATGGATATGTTAAGTGCATATTCTGCTGTTAATCAAGGGCATCGTCACCCTAAAATCATTGATGCGTTAAAAAAACAAGCTGATGCTGTTACATTAACATCTCGCGCATTCCATAATGATCAACTTGGTCCATGGTATGAAAAAGTTTGTAAACTAACGAACAAGGAAGCAGTATTGCCAATGAACACTGGTGCTGAAGCTGTTGAAACGGCTATCAAAACAGCTAGACGTTGGGCTTACGATGTAAAAGGTGTTGCAGAAAACAAAGCTGAAATTATCGCATGTGAAGATAACTTCCATGGCCGCACGATGGCAGCTGTTTCTCTATCATCAGATCCGGAAAATCAACGCGGGTTTGGTCCATTACTTCCTGGAATTAAATTAATTCCGTATGGGGATGTTGATGCACTAAAGGCAGCAATCAATGAAAATACAGCTGGTTTCTTATTTGAACCAATTCAGGGTGAAGCTGGAATCAATATCCCACCTGAAGGATTTTTAAAAAAGGCGCTAGACGTTTGTAAGGAAAATAATGTATTGTACATTGCTGATGAAATTCAAGCTGGTCTTGGCCGAAGCGGTAAAATGTTTGCATGTGACTGGGAAGATGTGACACCAGACATTCTTATTCTAGGTAAAGCACTTGGTGGCGGAGTATTCCCTATTTCATGTATCGTAGCTAATAAAGATATCCTTGGTGTTTTTAACCCTGGATCACATGGTTCAACATTCGGTGGAAATCCATTAGCTTGTGCTGTTTCTGTCGCTTCACTGGAAGTTTTAGAGGAAGAGCAACTAGCCGAACGTTCACTCGAACTTGGTAATTACATGATGGATGAATTAAGAAAAATTGATAATCCACTGATAAAAGAAGTTCGCGGTAAAGGATTATTTGTTGGTGTAGAACTTACAGAAGCAGCACGTTCCTATTGTGTCGAGCTAAAAGAAAGAGGATTACTGTGTAAAGAAACACATGAAAATGTCATTCGTTTCGCCCCACCACTAGTAATCAAGAAAGATGATTTGGATTGGGCAATTGGACATATTAAAGAAGTTTTAAAAGGAATCGAGTAGGAGGGAGTGATTAACTCCCGACCTCTCACACCACCGTACGTACCGTTCGGTATACGGCGGTTTCATTTAAGTCCAACGCATTGTTTGATATCTAGAAGATAGGCTCTTAAGCCCTTGGCTCAACCAGTATTGGTCGCCAAGGGCTTTATTCAAGATTGGGCTTTTGGCTATTCGCCAAAATGCCTTTCTTGTATTTGCCCACTCCCAAGCTTTCCCTGGTTTGATTCCTTGTTTCATTAAGTTCTTATATTTCGTTTTGACTTTCTTCCATTCCTTCCAACGAACCATGCGGAGTCGTCTCCTAATCCAGCTATCTAGCCTTTGAAATATGGAGGGTGTATCTGCGAGTTGGTAATAACCAAGCCACCCGACCAAGTATCGATTTAACTTTACGATTCTTTCCTCCATGGCAATTGATTTCTTTCTAGAAGTTAACGCTCTAACACGCTGTTTAAAACGTTTGATACTCTCCTTTGAAACCCGTACTTTCGGGTGCATCTTGTTGACTGTAAAAGAAAATCCAAGAAACTTACGTTTCCAAGGTCGGTCTACTGCACTTTTCTGTTCATTCACTTTCAATTTGAGCTTTCTTTCAATAAATGTAATAATGCTTTCCATTAAGCGTAAACCCGCTCTTTTAGATTGAACATAGACATTACAATCGTCCGCGTAACGGACGAAATGAAGTCCTCTATCTTCTAATTCTTTATCCAATTCATCGAGGACAATATTAGAGAGTAAAGGACTTAATGGTCCACCTTGCGGAGTTCCTTCTGTATTAGGTCGAACAAGACCATCATCCATGATTCCTGCTTGGAGGTATCTACGGATGAGCTTTAACACCCTTGGGTCTTCAATTCTTTTACTAAGTGTACGCATCAGTCTATCATGGTTTACTTTATCGAAGAATTTCTCCAAATCCATATCAATAACCCAGCGGTATCCTTGCTTGATGTAACTTCTAGCTTGTCTCACCGCATCATGTCCTCGCTTGTTAGGGCGGAAGCCATAACTCTGTTTCGAGAATGTTGGGTCATATAGTTCTGTGAGAACCTGTGCAATTGCTTGTTGGATAAATCGATCTGTCACAGTAGGGATACCTAGTTTCCTCTTCCCACCGTTTGGTTTCGGGATTTCGACACGACGGACAGGTTGAGGATAGTAGAAACCTTCTTCCACTTGTTCGCGTAGGGTAGACCAGTGTTCCATGATATGCGCTCGTAGATTTTGTACGGGCATTTCATCTACACCATGGCTCCCTTTATTACGTTCCACACGTTCTAATGCGCGGATTAAGTTTTCTCGGGACAGGATTCGTTCCAACATGATATTCAACTCCTACGTGAATCGCCCGTTCTTCTTGTGTGGCAACAGCTTTCAGCCCTTCTAATGTCCCCCACGGGCTTCACCGTTTCCTTCATTAGGAAGGTTACCTTGTTTCTGCTTCATTAAGTGTTGCGTACGCAAAGTGGCGATTCTTCTTAAATGATTCAGCCCTTCCTAGATATTCTAGAATTATCTAGTACTATGGCTTCGGCTGACTTCTGATAGTTCAGCGAACATTTCCATGCTCGGTTACGCAAAGAGTTGCGCATACCTATCAGACCTCCCCAGGTAAGAACGTAATCTTTCCCTCCATCTATCTGCTTCATTTACTTTGTGCAACCTTTGGTAGAAAGGACTTCGTTTTGTTTAGCAAACTCATCCAATTGCACCTAGCCTTCTATGAAGTTCGTGTTCCTCAGACCGGAGGTTTGCCGCTCGCTTCCTTCAGATTCCACGTCACCATGGACACCCTTGCGTTAAGCTAACTGTTACTTCCACCTTCACAGTTCGGGACTTGCACCCTATAGATTACGCCCATGCTGGGCGCACTAACAAAAAGCGAAACTAGCTAAATGCTAGTTTCGCTTTTCTTCATTTTACAAAGACTCTTCCCTATTTACTCTTTTCCGAAATGCTTGCTTTTTATTATAGGTAAGCCCCCTCCAAATCCATTCCAATGGTCCAAACTGATAATGATTAAACCACCATCTACTTGCAAATACCTGTAACGTATAAACAATCACAACGATGATGACGCCTTCTAAAGGGCTAACCGTTCCATATAGGGCGAACCCGACACCATAAAATAAGATGAACATAATAACCGATTGAGAAATGTAATTGGTCAAAGACATACGTCCAACATGAACAAAAGGTCTAATTACTTTCATCCCCAGGTCTGTTTTTGCTAGTAAACCAATAGAAAAAATGTAAAATAGTGCTGATGCTGATCCACCAATATTATCCTGAATAAAGGAAAACCAAATAGGGTTTCCGTATGCATACGGACCTAACTTTAAGACCAAGAAAAACACGAGACTAATAAACCAGCCGAATTTCAATACCTTTTGGAATCGGTCTAAATCATGTAGCCACCTTTTCCGTGCAATAAACATTCCCACTAAAAATAACGGTAATAACGTACTAGTTAAAAATAGAAAAGAGATTCCACCATTAGCATACTGCCAGTCCGCATAATTCTGAGACCATATTTCAGTAAAACTATTACTTTGATAGCTTACTATGGCCTGTTTAATTGCCTCTTGATCAACAAAACCAAGATACTGACGGAACTCATATAAGTACATGGTGTAATAGGTAACGCTTGCTCCCATTAATAAAACGGCCCATGTTACCAACGTTTTATTTTTCACCTTTACAAAAAGTAATAAAAGCAATCCTATAGTTGCATAGGATAACAGAATATCACCATACCAAATCAAAAATGCATGTACTAGGCCAAAGCCTATCAAGATGAGCATTCTACGGAATAATATCCTGTATACCGGGCCGCCTTTTTTAACTAGACTATCAATCATGATCTGAAATCCAAAACCAAATAAAAGCGAAAATAATGTATAAAAGCTGGCTTGGAAAAAGACATCAATAATCCCTTGCAATAGATGATTAATTGGCCCAGGCCAGGCTTCTCCTTCTCCACCATGCATAAAATATGGTGCTGAAAAAGCACCTACGTTGACCATAAATATACCAAAGATAGCAAATCCTCTTGCTGCATCTATCCAAAGCAGTCGCTTGCTTTCCCTTATTGGTTCTGCGTTCATTCTTTACCCTACTTCCTTTGAACTATAAGTCTATTATACTAGTATTCGATAAACATGGTAAAACCTCCTTTATCTGTCTGGTAATTTTTTAAACAATAAAAACACAAGAAAAAACAGACCTATGTAGCCAAATAGTGGATATAATACCGAAAGCAGTTTTCCGTAACCAGCCTGACTTATCAAAAAGATTACAAGCAGGATTACTAAAACAGCATGTTGGTAACGAAGATTGAATGTTGCTTTTAATTGGCGGGTAATCCCAAAAACATTCCCAACAACTGAATTAAAGATTTCTCCGTAAATAACGAATAAAAATAAGACATGAATAAGGGTTCCAAAATGCTTGACAATTTCAGCCATCGGTATTTCGTGTAAAAAGGTTTCTGGAAAGACAGACAGCGAAAAATGACTTGCCAACAATATAAAAAATAAAACTAGTCCACCCCAAAATCCTCCCCACCTAATAATATGTTCATCACGAATTTCTTTCCCAAGTGGAACTAATACGACCTGTGCGGTCATCAAATTAAAGGCAGAATATGCAAAAGGAGAAACTGCCCATGATAAATGTTCTGGGAATCGGTCTGGAATGACTTGTTCCAAAAGTTCATGCGGATAGTAATTAAAAATCGAACCTGCCACAAACAGGCTGAAAATAATCATCAACGGCACGATGTAGGAATTAATCGCATAGATTCCTTTTAAACCTTTCAATAGTACGATATACGAGAGAAGTAGCGTTGCAATAACTCCCAATTGATACGGAAGTCCAAGTTGTTCATGAAAAATAGCACCTGCCCCTGACAATATGACGGAAGTGACGCAAACAACAACTAAAAAAATGAAGATATTTACTACTTTTCCAATCGTACTACCGAATAAATATTCGTTTAATTCTTGATAGGAATAAGCTTGAATACGAGCGGAAATGACCATTATTTTCGTTCCTACTACAATAAACAAAAGACCACTTATAGCAATACCTATCGCTCCTAAAGCACCATTTATACTAAAAAAAGTAACGATTTCTTTTCCTGTTGCAAAACCAGCCCCAACAACAGTTCCGACATATGTTGCAGCTAAAAGCAATATAGAAACCCGTCGATTCATTCGTAACTCACCTCATCATTATTTTTATGATGACTGAACTGATAAAAGACGAGCTTTTCCGAATTTAGAACCATATATCAATACTATAGCTTGGTCAAAAACCCTTTTTGGACCCTTGTACATTAAATGCAGTCAACTGGTAAAAGATTATAGCTTGTTTTTTGTTCCATTAATAATTAATATTGTAATGGTAACACAACAGAGAGGAAGCTTTTTACTATGGACAAACGAGTTTATTTTTTAATGATCATCTCATTTGTTGTCGGGATGGTCGAATTAATTATTGGTGGGATATTGGATTTAATCGCAACAGATTTGCATGTCAGCCTTAGTCAGGCAGGCTTTTTAATTACCATTTTTTCTTTGATATTTGCAATTGCAGCACCGATTTTATTACTTTTAACTGCAAAAGTTGAACGTAAACGACTAACAATACTATCATTAATCATATTTTTACTAGGAAATATCGTAACAGTTTTCAGTCCAACATATAGCATGCTATTTATTGGCCGCATCATTTCCGCTACAAGTGGTTCATTGCTAATCATATTATGTTTAACAATGGCACCAAGTATTGTCGATCCCAAATATCGCGGACGAGCAATCGGAATTGTTTCCATGGGAGTAAGTGCTTCACTCGTATTAGGTATTCCAATCGGTTTAATGCTGGGTAATGCATTTAGCTGGCGAGCTCCGTTTGTGCTGATTAGCTTTTTAACTGTACTTTCCATAATCACGATCTATTTATTTATGGACAAAGTTGAACCAAAGCCATCTTTCCCGATAGGAAAACAGCTTTCAACATTAAAAAATCGAAAAATATTTTTTGCACAAAGCACAACATTTTTATTTATGGCAGGACATACAACCTTGTATGCTTATTTAACCCCCTTTGTAAAAGAAACCATGGGGATTGAAGGATCTTGGGTAAGTATTATCTATTTAATCTTCGGGATAGCAGCCGTAAGTGGCGGAGGATTTGGCGGTACACTTTCAGATCAAATGGGCACAAAACGCACCATTCTAACAGCTATTATTGCGTTTGGATTAGCGATTTTTGCAATTCCATATACAACCTTTTTCCTGCCGTTATTTCTTGTTGTTATGATCGTTTGGGGCATAATGAGTTGGGCTATTTCACCAGCAATGCAAAGCTATTTAATTGAAGCTTCCCCTGAAACATCAGACATTCAGCAAAGCTTGAATAATTCCGCATTACATCTTGGTATCGCAGCTGGTTCATTAGTTGGCGGTGTTGTCATTGAACAAGCTTCGATTGAACTCACCGCAACTGTCGGTGGAGTGTTAATTATTATCTCGCTTGGTACTGCTTTATTTTCCATGTACGAAGAACGTCCTATTTCCCATAAAGCCAATAAGACACGAGTGTGATGCTCGTGTCTTTTGAATTCTTCTTCTTTTTTATTGTAGTATTAAGAAGGTAGCTGACAAGTATTTCCTGCCTGTTTCCCATAGCCGCTGATCTAGTTTCCTGATCATATCTGGTGACTTCGGTTCTGCAGGTGCTTTGACGCGTGATAAAAGCAATCGAGTAGGAGGGAGTGATTAACTCCCGACCTCTCACACCACCGTACGTACCGTTCGGTATACGGCGGTTTCATTTAAGTCCAACGCATTGTTTGATATCTAGAAGATAGGCTCTTAAGCCCTTGGCTCAACCAGTATTGGTCGCCAAGGGCTTTATTCAAGATTGGGCTTTTGGCTATTCGCCAAAATGCCTTTCTTGTATTTGCCCACTCCCAAGCTTTCCCTGGTTTGATTCCTTGTTTCATTAAGTTCTTATATTTCGTTTTGACTTTCTTCCATTCCTTCCAACGAACCATGCGGAGTCGTCTCCTAATCCAGCTATCTAGCCTTTGAAATATGGAGGGTGTATCTGCGAGTTGGTAATAACCAAGCCACCCGACCAAGTATCGATTTAACTTTACGATTCTTTCCTCCATGGCAATTGATTTCTTTCTAGAAGTTAACGCTCTAACACGCTGTTTAAAACGTTTGATACTCTCCTTTGAAACCCGTACTTTCGGGTGCATCTTGTTGACTGTAAAAGAAAATCCAAGAAACTTACGTTTCCAAGGTCGGTCTACTGCACTTTTCTGTTCATTCACTTTCAATTTGAGCTTTCTTTCAATAAATGTAATAATGCTTTCCATTAAGCGTAAACCCGCTCTTTTAGATTGAACATAGACATTACAATCGTCCGCGTAACGGACGAAATGAAGTCCTCTATCTTCTAATTCTTTATCCAATTCATCGAGGACAATATTAGAGAGTAAAGGACTTAATGGTCCACCTTGCGGAGTTCCTTCTGTATTAGGTCGAACAAGACCATCATCCATGATTCCTGCTTGGAGGTATCTACGGATGAGCTTTAACACCCTTGGGTCTTCAATTCTTTTACTAAGTGTACGCATCAGTCTATCATGGTTTACTTTATCGAAGAATTTCTCCAAATCCATATCAATAACCCAGCGGTATCCTTGCTTGATGTAACTTCTAGCTTGTCTCACCGCATCATGTCCTCGCTTGTTAGGGCGGAAGCCATAACTCTGTTTCGAGAATGTTGGGTCATATAGTTCTGTGAGAACCTGTGCAATTGCTTGTTGGATAAATCGATCTGTCACAGTAGGGATACCTAGTTTCCTCTTCCCACCGTTTGGTTTCGGGATTTCGACACGACGGACAGGTTGAGGATAGTAGAAACCTTCTTCCACTTGTTCGCGTAGGGTAGACCAGTGTTCCATGATATGCGCTCGTAGATTTTGTACGGGCATTTCATCTACACCATGGCTCCCTTTATTACGTTCCACACGTTCTAATGCGCGGATTAAGTTTTCTCGGGACAGGATTCGTTCCAACATGATATTCAACTCCTACGTGAATCGCCCGTTCTTCTTGTGTGGCAACAGCTTTCAGCCCTTCTAATGTCCCCCACGGGCTTCACCGTTTCCTTCATTAGGAAGGTTACCTTGTTTCTGCTTCATTAAGTGTTGCGTACGCAAAGTGGCGATTCTTCTTAAATGATTCAGCCCTTCCTAGATATTCTAGAATTATCTAGTACTATGGCTTCGGCTGACTTCTGATAGTTCAGCGAACATTTCCATGCTCGGTTACGCAAAGAGTTGCGCATACCTATCAGACCTCCCCAGGTAAGAACGTAATCTTTCCCTCCATCTATCTGCTTCATTTACTTTGTGCAACCTTTGGTAGAAAGGACTTCGTTTTGTTTAGCAAACTCATCCAATTGCACCTAGCCTTCTATGAAGTTCGTGTTCCTCAGACCGGAGGTTTGCCGCTCGCTTCCTTCAGATTCCACGTCACCATGGACACCCTTGCGTTAAGCTAACTGTTACTTCCACCTTCACAGTTCGGGACTTGCACCCTATAGATTACGCCCATGCTGGGCGCACTAATAAAAAGACCATCCGATTTTGGATGGCCTTCTTAAATTAGTTCTTATCATATGTCCATACGCGATCATGATTCGAATTCTGCGGGAACTTTTCTCCCGCCTTAAGCTTAACTATTTTTGGATCATTTACCATACTTCCTGTTTCACCAATTTCCATATATACACCGTTATTCGGTGCTTTTTGTCCAAAACGAAAATGACTGTATTCACCCATGTTATCACTCCTTGTTCTGTTATTTTTTTCTACTTTTAAGTAATTATGCGAAAAAAAGTTTATAAATACTTTAAAAAAATTGATAGCGCATGATTAAATGAATGATATTTTTTGATTGGTACTTGGTGAAGAGATTTGCTAACCAGTACACTTTTCATTTGTGGGACATGCTGTTTGTAAAGCTCTAGATAAGGGCGGATGTGGCTGAATTGACCATACAATAAGAACAATGGACAGTGAAGACTTTGCAGACGTTCCGTACACGTATATTGCATACTTTTTTCATAAAAGTCGTATGCGCTTGCTGGATGTGCTTTTAAACACTCATGAAAAAGCTCACGCTTATCCTCTTTCGTGACCTTATGAGACACCGCTAAAAGTTTACTCAAAAGTTCAATTTGCCCACTTCGTAGGAGCGCCATACCGAATTGAAATTGACGCTTTAAAGTAAATGTGGTTACTTCTGGAAATCCCCCTGAAAGAACGAGTGCTTTGACACGCTCAGGGTGACTAAGTGCAAATTCTTGAGCAATCGATCCACTTGATGAATAACCGACAATGACCGCCTGATCAATCTTCAACGCATCTAGAAAAGCCAACAAATCGTTAGCAAGACGAGGAATAGTCATCAATTCATCACTAACTCCACTTCTTCCATGGCCTCTAATATCGTATGTAATTACTTGAAAGCGATCTGAGAGTTCATGCTGGTACTTGAAGACGGTATGTCCCATATGTGGCGGATGGATGAATACAACAGGGGGTCCTGTTCCTGATGACTCGTAATACGTAGGCAAAGATGGTGATATCTCGACAATTGGCATAGTACCCTTCCCTTTCCGTTGTTAATAGGTTGAGCTTGTACTCTATAGACCAGCTATACTGTACTGCTTTTCAACATATTATTTAACAATGTCCGGAAAGTATTCTCAGAAAAAATAAACAATCTAAAAATATCCAGCTATTTTCAACAGATAGGATTGGCTTTACTTTAATAAAAAAAGAACACATATTAGTTATCTTAGTATGTGTTCTTCCGTATTATCATGTAGGTCATAATAGTTATTCTTCTACTATTTATTTCGGTACCTCAACCAACAACTCTTTCGAAAAATAATACAAATAAACATTTGTTACCGGTTTCTTCCAAATTCGTTCAATTGCCTGACGATAGAGTTCCATTTGTGTTTTATAACGATTTGTTAATTGTTCTTTAACCTTATCTGTCACTTCTCTCTCAATCGCATCTGTCTTATAATCGAGGATCATGACACCATCTTCTACTGGAATTACACAATCTATCACACCTTGAACAAGAACCTGTTCGTCAACATCACTAGTCCACGATGCATAAACCTCCTTGGCTGACAAGGAAAGGCTGAACGGTACCTCGCGGTGAACATTTGGTTCCTGGAGCATCTTCTGTCCTATTTCGTTCTTGAAAAACTTTTCGATTACTTTTGCATCAATGATTTCGGCTTCATCTGCAGTTAAGATTTCTTTATCCACTAATCTATCGGCAAACTTTTTTACCTCTAATGCTGTCCATTCCTTTGTTAGTGGTAAATGTTGCATAACCGTATGCATAGCCGTTCCCTTTTCAGCCGCCGTAATGGTTTTCCCTTTTTGCATAAATAACGGTCGTTTCACAATTGGCGCTCTTGATGTTTGCACTAATTGATCTGCACTGTATTCGTCCTTTAGCTCACGCTGCCGTTTAATTTCTGTCACGGTTTGTTTCGCTCGTGACGTTGCCGCTTGTGTAAATGGATACTCATAGGAAAGTTTTTCATCTATTTGATTATCGAGATCTGCATTTCTAAGGTCCATTGGTTCCCATTTTTGGATATTTTCCTTTAAATTAATATCTTCTTCTGTTGCGACATCCTCAAGATTAGCTAATTCACTACCATGCACAATGGATATATCCCATTTTGAGGGATCCATTTTAACTTCATTATTTGTAACTTCATTTACATCCTCTACCCGTAAAATTTCGCTAGAATGATGACGAATTAATGCTGGACCGACCCAATCCAGGTATGATTTTGCTTCGATTCGAAAATGTGTGGGCATTACCCATTCCGGGTGGTCGAGTATTTTTTCCCATTTCTTTTGCTTTTTCTCAAAAGAGGCTACATTGCCAACCATGACAAGTTTTTCCTTTGCACGGGTTAAGGCTACATATAGGACGCGCATTTCTTCTGCAAGTAATTCTCGTTGCTTTTCTTTCTGGAATGCATAGTATAGAAGCGTTGGATAGGTAATCCGCTTCACTGGATCAATATATTTACTTGCAAGTCCTAAATCTTTATGCAGTAAATAGCGTTGCTTCAAATCCTGCATGTTAAACTGCTTATCCATCCCACCTAAAATCACAACTGGGAATTCGAGTCCTTTACTTTTATGAATGGTCATAATCCGGATGACGTCTTCTTGTTCACTTAAGGCCCGCGCTGCACCAAGGTCTTCCCCGCGTTCTTCCATCCGTTCAATGAAGCGTAAAAATCGGAATAGACCTCTAAAAGAAGTTGTTTCATATCCTCTAGCTCGATCATATAGGGCCCGTAAATTAGCTTGGCGCTGACGTCCTCCTGGCATCCCCCCAACAAAATCATAGTAACCAGTTTCACGATAAATTTGCCAGATTAACTCAGACAAGGCTCCTTGTTTGGAAGCAATTCGAAACATTTTTAATAGATGTAAAAAATTTGTTGCTTTGTCCGCCAATTTGTTTGTATGTTGCTTACTGTATGCTAATAATGCATCATAATAGCCACTTTTTTTATCGGCCAAGCGGATACTCGCTAGTTCTTCTTCATTCAATCCTACAATTGGCGAATGTAAAATGGATGCAAGCGGAATATCCTGTCTTGGATTATCGATGACCTTAAGAAAGCTAAGCATGATCTTAATTTCAATTGCTTCAAAGTAGCCCGTTGATAACTCTGCATACACAGGGATTCCTTGCTTCTTCAACTCATCGACAATCGTTGGAGTCCACGTCATGGAACGCATTAGTATAACGACATCACGATACTGAAAATTACGTTGCATCCCCGTTCCTTTATCAAAAACCTGGAGAGGTTTTCTTTTATCTTGACCTGTCCATTCCTTAATTTTCTTCGCGTATGCACGTGCTTCTAATTGCGCCTTCTCCAAATCCTGATAATTTTCATCCTCTGTTTCTTCATCCTTTTCCTCGTCTGTTTCGCGGTCAATTAGTAAAAGCTCAGGTTCAGGTGACTCAAATGGAAATGAATCATAGGATTTATTTGCATAAATCAATTCAGCATCATTGTCATAATTAATTTCGCCTAAGGTTTCATCTAATAGTTGCCTAAAAAGATAATTAGCTCCGATTAAGACTTTTTCTCTACTTCTAAAATTACTCGATAAGTCAATTCGTTGCCCCGGATTATCTGCGTCCTGGAATTGCTTATATTTATTGATAAACAAGGTTGGTTCGGCGTGACGGAACCTGTAAATACTTTGCTTCACATCACCAACCATAAACATATTTCCATTACCAGTTCGATCACTAATTGCTCTCAGAATCGTTTCTTGAACTAAGTTTGTATCCTGGTATTCATCAACAAGCACTTCGGTAAATTTTTGTTGAAAATGGATTGCTACGTTTGATGGTAAAGGATTTTCAGCAGTCGATGTCGCGTCGACTAATAGTGCCAAGCAATGATGCTCTAGGTCAGAAAAGTCGACGATTGCTTTTTCCTTTTTTTGTTCCGAAAAACGCTCCTTGAATTCTTTTACAATTTCAGTTAGTTGCTTAATCACTGGAGCAAGCTCTCGCATATCATCAATATGGCTAGCGAGGTTACGCGTAAACCAGCCATCCTTCATATCTTTCCAGCGTTTTTTATAGCTATCACGAAAGCTTTTTACCCTGTCTTTTACATCGTCCGAACAATCTACTTTTTTCCTGGACAATGCCTTAAATGAGCTACCAGTCATGAAGACTTGAAGCTGATCCCATGTGTCACTATTCGTAATTGCTTCCTGAATCATCGCAAGGTCAGTTTCAATAGCTTCACGATAATGATAGGGACCTTCGGGATGCTCGGTAAGTTCTAGTGCCGCGTTTGCTTCTTGTTCAATTGCGGTTAATTGACTTTTCACTTCCCGTTTAATAATGGATAACCATGTTAGATCCTCTTCTACAAACGTTTCTGGAACGTCATATACGTCTGCTAGTTGGTCGAGCCATTTGATAGGCCATGGATTTTGCATAGCAAACGTATATAAATCAAGAACTAGATTTTCAACTTCAACATCACTTCGATCACTTGAAAATCGATCAACTACAGCAAAGAATTGTACCTGTTCATCTCCCTCTTTGCCATACCATTCCTCAAATAAATCGGCAATAACATCTTGTTTGATTAAGTCAATTTCCATATTATTGGCAATGCGGAAAGCTGGGTCGATATCCAACAAGTATGCATATTGCTTCACTACATCTAAACAAAATGAATGAAGCGTGGAAATTGATGCACGTTGCAGCAAGGATAACTGTTTTTTCAAATGTGTGGATGCTGGGTCCTCAGCAAGTGCTTTTTCTAGAGCCAATCCAACACGATTTCGCATTTCTTGTGCTGCGGCATTAGTAAACGTCACAACAAGGAGGGTATCAATATCAACTGGACTCTCTTTGTTGATTAGCTTTTGGATAATACGCTCGACAAGTACAGCCGTCTTTCCCGAACCAGCAGCTGCTGCTACAAGCATGTCACTTCCAGCCGTATAAATGGCTTGTTCCTGTTCTTTCGTCCAATTAACCATTACTTCCCCTCCCCTTTGCGAAGTCTTTCTAATATCTCATCATCGTTCATATCTGGTAACTTGCGATAATTATTTTCTTCTAGAATCGGATCAAACTGACAAACCGATCGAAACGAGCAAAATGTGCAAGCCACTTTTTGATTATGCTGATACGGATTCAAGTGCACACCACCACTCGTCATATCGATGCCAGCCTTCCCCATCAGTTGATGGACATGATCCTGTAGTCCGGCAAAGGTTTCATTGTCGGCGATTTTTGAATGATTGTAAAAGCCACCATTCTTTTTAACACCTGCTGGCACAATTTGACTTGAACCTGATTCAAGCGTTCGATCCATTAGCTTAACAATTTCTTCGCTCGATAATAATAACCCCTGCATTTTATATTTCTTTAAAATTTCCTTCTCAATCTCATCATCTTGCATTTTCTGTTTCCCAGAAATCATTGGATTATGGACATGGAAATAAAGCACTCCCGCTGGTGTTGCCTTTTTTCCTAACCATTGTTCAGATTGCGTGAGAACAACATCAAGATACGTCAACATTTGTAATGCTAGCCCGTGATATACTTCGACTAGATTCAACCCTCTTGCACTAGATTTATAGTCTATAATTCTCAGGAATAAATCATCTTGATTTAGCGCCTGGTCCACACGGTCTATTCGGCCGCGAAGCATTAATTCAAATCCATTTGCTAGTGGGAGGGTAATCGGTGATAACGTTTGATTTGGGCCAAATCCAAGTTCTAGTCCTATTGGTGAAAAATCACTTTGACGTGCTTGTTCACTTAATATGAAAGCCGCTCGTGCAATAACTTCCTGCAACTTTTGTTGAATATATTTATACCGATTTGAGCTATGCAAAATTTGATGCTGCAAGATTGGTGCAAGATTAGTAACTGCTTTTTGAGCATAGCCATCTGTATCAATCTTATTTAGCTGGGCAAAGTTCTTGCCTTCATCTTGTACCCATTCGGTAATTCGTTTTAAAGCCTCATGGAACAGCTGACCAATATCCGGTGCATCCAGCTTGTATGTTTTTCGCTCATTAAGTCCAAGACTATAGCTTGCAAAATGTTGATACGAACACCGATAATACATTTCCAGTCTTGAAACGCTAGCTTTCACCTGCTTTGGATATAATTCATTTACCGTTTCAGCAGACAGATCTGTTGGTTTGTTTTGATAATACAAGCTTTGTAACGTTCGGTAGCTTGTACTGTATTTCGCGTGGTTTTTAATATACCAATTCAATACATGCCACCATACTGGCTTAAGAGGATAGCCTTTTCGATTCCGTGCCAGTTGCGCAGTTAATGCTGCCCGCGTTTTCGTCTCTGTTGTGATAAATCGCTCTGCATGGAATAGCTCATCTGGATCCTGCAATAACACATGTGTACAGCAGTAAGGGAACAAATCCTCAACTCGTTTAATCATTTGAGAAGGCATTTTTGCTTTCCCCTCATCATCGCTTAATGGGTAGCTGATCCATAATTTATCTGTTGATGATGTAAAGGCTATATACATGTAAAACCAGTCATCTAGTAATGTGCGTTTACTACTTTCAGCCAATCGCAGGCCCTGTACCGCCAGTATTTCACGTTCTTGTTCATTAATCATCCCATCAGATGGTGGCTTCATTGGCCAAACTCCATCGTTTACCCCTAATAAAAATGTACATTTGATTCCACTAATTCTAGATCGATCAATCGTACCAACTGTAACATGGTCCATGCTAGGTGGAACATGTGCAAATTTTAATGAATCAAACCCGGCGTCTAATGTAGAGCGGAATATTGGTAATGAAAGGCTTTCTGTGCCAGCTATCTCAACCATTTCTTCTAATAATTGAATGATTGCATTCCATACCTGCTCTTGCTCACGGCCCTTTTCTAGTTGGCCATTTTCATCAAAATAAGTACGCATTTGCTCTAGTCTTTGTGGGATATTTAGTTCTTCAATCCATATAAAAATTACAGTGCAACGATCACGGATGGTTTCGCATCCTCGTATGTCTTTATCAAATATCTTTATTGCTTGAACTACTTGTTTCCGATAAGCATTTATGCGTGTTTGCACTTCTTTTTCTTTATCGGTTTGTGCTGCATCTTCAAATCCGCGAAACCGTTGAAAAACCCACTCTTTTTCACTAAACCAACGCTCACGCGACCTTATTCCATACTCCAATACGTAATTTTCGAGTTCATCAATCGCGTCATTCGTTAGTGGATAATCTTGATCTGTGGCTGGGATAAATCCCGTTTTTAACATACGAAAAATAGCATCATAGCGCCAATTACCATCGACAATTTCTAGTGCTGAACGAATAAACTCAATGAGTGAATGGTTCAGCATCGTACGTTTTTCATCAATAAAAACTGGGATATCGTAATCGCCAAATATGGTAGCAATTAAATCATGGTATACATCAGTTTGTCTAATGTAGACGGCCAAATCATTGAATCGATAGCCTTCCTCACGTACTAATCGAACAATTTCCTGTGCAGCGCCTTCTACCTCTGCACGTGGATGAACTGCTTCTGCAATTGTTAACGGAACTTCTCCCCTATATACTGGCGCTGGCCGCTTGTCAAAATTTTTCTCGAGGTGTGCAAAATAAGGCCTGCCTTTAAACTTTCCATTGGCAGGGTCTAGTAGAATTGGCTCTTCTATTGCTACATAATTTTCATTTGCGAGCGCTGTGATTATATGATAAGATTCCGTTGTTTGATAAAATAAATCTAGTTCAGAAAGTTCCTTTTCCCTGTCCAACTCATCAGCAGTCAATGTAATTGTCACGTTCGCACACTTTTTCATTAATTCCTCTAACACCTGCAGTTCTTTCGGTGTGAAACGGTGAAACCCATCTAAATACACTTCTGCATTTTCCAGAAAAGATGCTTCTTTAATTTTTTCTGCAAGTAACTGTAGCTGATCCTCGCTATCTACGTATTTCCCTTGTAATGCATAAGCTAGCTCTTCATATATATAGGATAAATCCTGAAGTTTTTTCGTTAATGCTTCCTCACCTTGTTCCTTATGTACGAACTGATTCAATTGATCAATTTGCATTTGTAAAACTTCGGGAGTTACTTGGTATCGTTTAAATTCGGTAATCATTTTTTCTAATTGGTCAAGAAACCCTTGTTTTTCTAATGCTTTCTGAAAAATGTTCCAATCCGAATCCTTTTCCTCAATAATTTTACGGAGCATCATTTGAATGCCAAGTGAGCTGATAAACTGGCGTGTTCCTCCACCTGTTTCCTGCAAGACACGCCATGCTAAGCGTGAAAAACTAGCAACCTGTGCACGGATACTGCCATTAATTCCATCTTGTTTAAACAATTCATATTCTTGTTGAAAGGTCATTTGATCTGGAACAATATAAAAAATGGGCGCACCCTGTGGATCGTCCATCAATTTTTCTTTTATCTCATCTAATACCCGACCACTTTTCCCAGTACCTGATCGTCCTAATATGAACCGTATCCCCATAATACATCCCCTCGATTGTGTAGAAGTATGTGTTCAAAAAGTCGCCGAATTAGAAATACGAAGGTCGAGGCACGAAAGTTTTGAGGACCGGACTTGCGCGTGTTGTGCTGACTTCTACGTTGTCCACAGGACGTGGACGGTTTTAGTAGAAGTTCCACTATGTCCTTAATACGTGAGGACCAGAAAAACCGAGTAACGAAGAGATTCGCCATTTATCATTTGGTGACTTTTGAACATCCTCTAAAAAAAATAAAATCTCTCCCATTATTTTAACAAAGGAAAAGATTTTATAATAGTTATTTGTCAAAGCCCATTTCCGTTTGTGAGATCGGCCAGTATTTAATGTCTACCTTTCCTACAAGCTGTTCTTCTGAAATAAAACCAAAAGATCTACTATCCAAGCTGTCTGGCCTGTTATCACCCATTACAAAGAGTTTCCCTTCAGGTATAGTTGCTTTTCCAGTAACTTCCTCTAGTGTAAAATCCTCTGTATATGGCTCAACGTCACTTTTCTTTTGTAGCTCATCAAGAAATTCTTCTTCCACATATTTACCATTTATATACAACTTATCATTCTTATATGTGACACTATCACCAGGTAATCCAATTACCCGTTTCACATAATCTTCTTGTTTATTTTTATGAAAAACGATGACATCTAACCGATCAATTTCCTGTAAATCATAGACAACTTTGTTTACCATCATAAGGTTTCCATCATAAAGTGTCGGTTCCATTGATTCACCATCAACGACATAGCTAGCAAATAAATACGATTTAACTATCACTGCTACTACGATGGCGAAGAACACGACAGGAATAAAACGTCGATAATTTATTTTTTTCATACTCTTCACTCCAAGGTCTAATCTTGTCTAGCTTCTGCGCCCAACGACTAGTAGACTTCCTTCCCCGTTACTTCGATAAGTCAGTCCAGCTCAATGCCCTACAGGATGTAGGGTAGTTCGACGTTGCCACAGGACGTGGCGATCTTAGTCGAACGTCCTTAATTGGCTATCCTTTATCTCAAACAGGTCAGTCCAGTCTATACGCGCTTCCGCTTTTCTACTATTAGTTTAGTTTACCCTGTATGAATCGTGATTAATCCTGATTTTCTTCCTGCTCTCTTGCTTCTTTCTCCAATGTTTTCTTTTGTATACGTTTCTCCACGTATTTCCCAATTAACCAGAACGCACCGATACACGCTGCTACAACAATTGCTTTTGTTGGATTCTGTGCAAATGACGCGATACTAGCACCAACATATGCCATCGTGAAAATCATCACTGACTTTCCCAGTAAAACAGCTAGTACAAATTGTTGGATACTGATTTTCGACAACCCAGCCACTACATTAATAATGGCTGATGGCGAAAACGGAAAACACAGTAATAAAAACAATGGGCCAAATCCGTGTTTTTCAAGCCAAGCAGTGACCTTTTGCACTTGTTTATTTTTTCGAATCGCTCTAAAAATTCGCTTGTCACCTAGTCGGCGTACAAGTAAAAACACAAATACCGCCCCTACACTAGTGCCTACCCATGATAATAAAAACCCTTCCAATAAACCATATGCCGCAGAATTTGCAAATACAAACACAACTAAAGGTAAAAACGGCAGAAAAGCTTCAAGAAACGGAAACAATAGACCCGGTAACGGCCCCAAACTTTCATAATCATTTAATAATTCGTTAATAAATTCATCTAATCTATCCTGTTTTAATAATAGTTTAAGATTCTCTAAGCTAAAATCCGAAAGTTGCATGTAGTTTTTCCCCTCGCCCCAAAACAAATACTCATATTTCCATATACCCTAGTTTAACTAATTTTATTGTAAAGTAAACTACTTTTATACCTAGATAAAATAAAAAACCAGCTTCAATCTGTTCGTTTTACAAATTCCAAAATTTTATAGTGTATTTTTTTTGTGATTAGTCATATAATAATAATGGAACAAATGTTCGATTTGGGAGGAGATAAATTATGCGCTATCTTAATGAGGAAGATTTACAAGTAGCATCACGCTTTCTATTTCTTTCGATGGCAATAGTTGTGATTCAGCAAGATATTCAGCACGTCCAAAAAGGAGCCTTTAAAATTAAAGAACCTTATATCGAGCTTTTAGAAAAAATGATTTCAGAAGCAACCGATGAACGAAGAAAATTACATCAAACTATGAGGAAAAAAAATATACAAGTAATCACCTTAAATAAAAATGATTCGTTTTCATCTTTTCTATTTCTTTGCCAAAATCGAGAGGAAAAGCGAAATTACTTTAATCCGGCTATCAGAAAAAAAGTGGAAGTCATTGTTCAGGAACTTATGCATATGGCTCTGCCACCATATCAACACCCTGTCTCCGCAAATATTTGATACGATTGTCGAGCAAGTATCTAAATTGTGCAGTACGTTGAATTTGGTTCATCATCGATCCGTAGGAAACCTCAATAGTGATTGACTTACTATTCTTAAATACTATTTCAGTGCACTGATTGTCGGCCATCTTCATTTGATCGATATGGGAATGTGCAATCCAAGAGCATTTGGCATTTATCGGTGAGATTGTAGGGAAGAAATACATGCCACTGCTGGGGTCGATAGCAATTGGTGCTTTATGCGTTATATTGCATATATCCCTTGTTCCCTCTTGTCTGCCTTTCAGACTGGCGCCAAATGATTTGCAAGCATAATCAATCAGCTTAGTTGGAGAAGGCTCTACAAAAAATTCCTCCTGTGTTTCTAGAACACATGTAGGAGACTCCTCGTTTTTTCCATAATCAGCTAAAACAGCCATTGTAAATGGAGTAATTTCATATGATGGAGAATAATAATTGTTAACCATTTTTTCATATCCTTTCGCTGTAAAACGAAAAGAAAGAAGCTTATAACTTAATTTACCAAATTTTTAGGTAAAAAGTAACTAAAATATAAAATTATTTGAAAAAATGTATGAATTAATTGTTTTCCTTGCTAATTTCATCATGGACTGTAGTTTCTTCACCATTTTCCTGCATATTTTGCATATCGGTTGTTTCCTGCTCAGGTGTATGGAACTCTGGATTTAAAATGGTAAATGTCGGTAACTCTTTATTTTTCTTCATATCTGAACCACCCTTCTTCCCTTCTAGTTTGGCGGAAATAAGAATGGTTCATACATAAGAAAAAATCCTGCATTATCAAGATAAGATTTTTGATCAAATTTTTTAAACGGTATGACTTTTTCAAAGCAACAGGTAGTGCCCCGTTTATTTTTATTTATGTATTTATTAAACAGTTTTATTCATTGTTATTTAGCTCAATCAAACTTTATAATAAAGTTTGATCAAAAAACTCTTACCATACTGTCAGTTCCTCTACTGTCTTTATACCATTTATCAACTTAGATGTTCAATTTCTTTTGACACAAAGCCCCCTTTTAAATAATCATATCCAAAAGAGGGATGAAACTTCGCAACTTTTTTATAAACGGCGCGACTTTATTTTAAGTCTACATTTCTCCCAGCACGGCACTTACTTACCTACTCGCTTTTAACTTTTGAGCGAAGGTTTTTACGCAAAATTTTCCCAGTTGTATTTTTAGGAAGTTCATCTAAAAATTCAATTTCTTTTGGAACTTTATATTTTGCCAAATGGCTTTGACAAAATTCTAGTAGTACATCTTCTGTTAGTGATGGATCTTTTGAAACGATAAAACCAATAATCGCTTCGCCAGTATTCGGATCAGGAGTACCGATTACAGCAGCTTCTGAAATACTTGGATGTGAGTAAAGTGCTTCTTCAACCTCTCGAGGGTAAACATTATAGCCACCAACGATAATCATGTCTTTTTTACGATCAACGATATAAAAATAGCCTTCATCATCCATTCGCGCCATGTCACCAGTATGAAGCCAGCCATTTTTAAGTGTAAGTGCTGTTTCTTCTGGCATTTTATAATAACCATTCATTACATTTGGGCCTCGGACAATCAATTCACCTACTTCACCAGCTGGCACTTCTTCCCCAAACTCATCAACCACTTTATTTTCAACGTTTAAAATGCTTGTACCAATCGATCCAGGCTTTGCGGGGCGATCTAATGGATTGAAGCATGTAACTGGTGATGCCTCAGATAGACCATATCCTTCTGATACTTTCATCTGAAATGCTTGTTCAAACTGTTTTAACAATGCAACTGGCATAGATGCACCGCCACTGATGCATAACCGAATACCGGAAAAGCTTTCTTCATTGCCAGAAATACTTTGCAAGAGATAGTTATACATCGTTGGAACGCCAGCAAACACCGTTGCCTCATGCTCCTTAGCAATACGAAATACTTCTTGTGGTGAAAATGAAGGAACAATCAGGATCGTACCACCATTCATTAATGGTGCGTTCAGAGCAACAGTCAGACAAAAAACGTGAAACATTGGTAACGCTGCAATTACTCGATCATCCCCATTAATAGTCAAATAATCAGCTACGTCTTTTGCATTCGAATAAAGGTTTTTATGTGTTAACATAGCACCTTTTGGTTTTCCCGTAGTACCTGATGTATACAAAATAATGGCTAGTTCCTCTTCATCAAGGGACGGTGTATCGAAATTCACCCTACCCTCTGCGACTAACGTTGAAAACGATTTCAATTTTGGTAAGATTGAATATCCATCAAACGATACTTCCTTACCAGATTCACACGAAATATAATGTTCGACACTTGGAAGTTCTTCCGCAATCGCTTCAAACTTTTCCATCAAAACATCCATCGTAATCACAGCTTTTACATCGCCATTTTTCAAAATATACGTCATTTCATGTGACGTGTAAAGTGGATTAATAGGAATGACTACTGCTCCTAAGCGCAGTGCCCCATATAAAGCGGTTACATAATATGGACTATTCCCCACTACCAAAGCAATGTGGTCTCCTTTTTGGTAACCTAGTTCTTGCAACCGTGATGCAAACTTTGTTATCGTTCCTTCTAACTCCATGTATGTAGTTGCTTTTTCTTGAAAAACATACGCTGGTTTATTCGGTAATTTTTGAGCTATGTTCGTCAATTGATTACTTAAATTCACCTTAACGCCCCCAATACTATGAATGAATAATCATTCATTTATATGCTAAAATTCATATTAATTATAAAATACAGACAAGTTCTTTTCAAGTGTTAAAATCTAAAAGATAATAAAATTAGTTAAAACCTCTAATAGAAAAGGCTAAATGGAAATATCAAGCATGTCCATTTAGCCTTTTCTGATCACGAAAAAATTCGATTAAGTTTAATAAACCAAGTTAATAAAATTTTCTTTTGATATTTTCCCTAAATAATGTGGAATGTCTACATTCTCTAATGCTTCTTCTATTGCTTTACGTTCATGACGTATACCTGTTAGTTTATCTTCAACATCTGCAACATCACCTATACCAAAGAAATCCCCATATATTTTGAAGTTTTCAATGATACCTTTTTTAACTTCTAAACGAACGTCAACAAGCCCTGAGTCAAACTTGTGTGAGCTCTGCGTATTAAATTTTGGTGATTTACCAAAGTTCCAATCCCAGTTTTGATAACGTTCTTTTGATATTTGATGGACATTTTCCCAATCCTGATCTGTTAACTCGTAACGCGGTACATCCTTTACATCTTCTACATCAAAAATATAGCGTAGAATGATATCTTTAAATTCATCCATTGATACTTTTTCTTCAAGGAACTCAGAAATATTCGCTACACGACTACGAATAGACTTGATTCCTTTTGATTCAATCTTTTCCTTACTTACATTTAGAGCAGATACAACATGTTCAACTTCCGAATCAAACATTAATGTACCATGGCTAAACATGCGTCCTTTTGTTGAGAACTGCGCATTTCCTGAGATTTTACGGCCATCTGCAACAAGGTCATTTCTCCCCTTTAATTCTGCTGGTACACCAAGCTGATTTAATGCTTCAACAACTGGCTTTGTGAATTTCTCAAAATTGTGGAAGCTTTCCCCATCATCCTTTGTAATAAAGCTAAAGTTCAAATTACCTTCGTCATGGTACACTGCCCCACCACCAGAGAGGCGACGCACGACCTTTATACCGTTATTGTCGACATATTCTGTATTAATTTCTTCCACCGTATTTTGATTTCGACCAATTATGATGGAAGGTTTATTAATGTAAAACAATAAATATGTATCTTTTTCCCCAAAATTTTGTAGTACATATTCCTCAAGTGCGAGATTAATACTTGGATCCGTAATGCCTTTATTATCGATAAATTTCATAGTAAATTGACCTCCCGTTAATTTCTTTTTCACTCCTAATTGTAATGGCAAAGTCCTGTTCAATCAAAAATTAACCCCTACCTTTTTCCCATACTAACCCTGTTTTAGCTAACCGTATTTTCCCTTGAAAATATTTTTTAGCTTCTAAAACTAAATCATTGGTATCACCGTATTGGGGGAGATGGCTTAACAGCAGTTCACCAACGTTCGCCTGACTTGCAATTGTAGCGCCTTCTTTACTGTTCATATGACCAGCGGCTGATCCATCCTGTTCTTCATAAAAGTTACAATCTGTGATCAATAGATTGGCATCCTTGGCAAAATCAATCCATTCTTCTTTATACGTTGTGTCTGCGGTATAAACGATGACATCCTCTCCATCTGTTATGCGCATGCCGTAACATGGAACTGGATGACTTGTTTTAAAGAACCTTATTGAGAAAGGTCCAACCTCGAGCTCCTTGTCAGGATCATAAGCAATCCCTTCCGTACACTCATGTGTCAATGATTCAAATTTTGTTATATCCTCCTGATGTCCATAAATCGGTAAAATTTCCTTTTCTTCGCGAAGATAGGAATGGACAAGCCATGCATACTGAAGGACACCAATGTCCGCAATATGGTCGTGATGATAATGCGACAATACAACAGCATCAATATCCATCACATGTTTATAGTTCTGAACTGTAGACAATGACCCACTTCCAACATCAACTACTAATGAAAATCCATCTTTTTCAAACAAATAAGATGAGGTGGCTTCTCCTTTAGCAGGATAGCCTCCCCAAAAACCAATTACAGTACATTTCATCAGACAAACACCTCTTTTTTAAATTTGTTGTAACACACTCTTGACTTTTTGCATACTGTTATAATACAATACTAGTAACAACTTAAAGGAGATGAATACACATGAAAAACGTCGTTGAATTTTTTAGATCATTACCAAAGAAAAAGTGTCACACTTGCGGAAATGATATGAATGAACAAGCAGATTGCTATGGTAATCTCTGTGACGAATGTGATCATCCAGCACGGTAATTAAGAAAGCGTAGGCGACTGGTTAGAAGCGGACGCATAAGCAAGGAACCGTAGAACGTATGGAATGAAGTGTTCATTGCTTATGACAACTGTACTATAACATGTTAATTCATTACCACTAAACAGCTATTTAAATAGCTGTTTATTTTTCTATAAAACAATATCTGAAAAATCATATCATTTAATCTACCAATGTTTTATACTTATTTTGAGTTCCGAAATAATTTTGGAGAGGGTAATTTAATGACAACTAAAACGAGAAGAATGCAAAGACATGAAGTACCTGAGGAAAATACTTGGAATTTAACTGATTTATTTGCTTCACGCGATGCATGGGAATCCGCTCTTAAAAAAGTTCAACAAGATGTTATTAATGTGACACAGTATAAGGGACAATTGGGTACAAGCGCAACTGTTTTAGTAGATTGTTTAACCGAGATGGAACGATTTGAAAAAAAAGTCATTCACGTTGCTACATATGCCAGTTTGCGAGCAAGTGCTGATGGGTCAGATGCAGAAAATCAAGCAGATTCCGCTCGGGTCTCTTCTGTACTAGCGAAAATTGGCGCAAAACTATCCTTTGTTGAATCGGAATTATTAACACTATCAACAGATACAATTCAACAGTACATTGAAGAAAAGGAAGAGCTGCTGCCATATAAAAAAATGCTGCATGATGTAGTAGAGAAAAAGCCTTACACGTTATCACCAGAAATAGAAGAAACACTTGCTGCACTAAGTGAAGTGCATCGTGCACCATATATGATCTATCAACGCAGTAAATCATCCGATATGGATTTTGAATCCATATCAACAGCGGATGGCGTAGTATTACCAATGTCAGCTGCACTCTATGAGGATCGCTATGAACTATCTGCTGATACAGGGATTCGTAGACAAGCGTACGACTCATTTATTAAGACTTTAGATCGTTACAAAAATACGTATGCCGCTACATACGCAACAGAGGTAACAAAACAAGTAACGATGTCAAGACTCCGTTCTTACGATTCAGTTACAGAGATGTTACTTCATTCGCAACAAGTTACCGAAGATATGTATCATAATCAATTAGATATTATTCAAGAAGAACTCGCACCACATATGCGCAAATTCGCTAAACTGAAAAAAAAGGAACTTGGATTAGAGGAGTTGCGATACTGTGACTTAAAAGCTCCACTTGATCCAACTTTTAACCCGGAAACAACCTATGAAGAAGCAACATCAACAATCCTAGACGCCCTACAAATTATGGGTGAAGAATACAGTGGTATTATGCAGAAGGGTATTGACAATCGTTGGGTAGATTTTTCAGATAATGTAGGGAAAGCAACAGGCGCATTCTGTTCAAGTCCGTATGGTGTTCATCCGTATATTTTGCTTACGTGGACAGATAATATGCGTGGAGCATTTCTTCTGGCACATGAACTCGGTCATGCAGGACATTTTTATTTAGCTGGGAAAAGTCAATCCCTCGTAAACACGCGCCCTTCCACTTATTTTGTTGAAGCACCGTCAACACTAAACGAATTGCTTTTAGCAGATCATATTATGAATAAAACTGAAGACAAGCGTATGAAACGCTGGGTTATCACACAATTACTAGGAACCTACTATCACAATTTTGTTACCCATTTACTAGAAGGCGAATTTCAGCGCCGTGTATATAAACTAGCAGAAGAAGGAACACCATTAACTGCTTCTGTACTAATCAAACAAAAACAAGAAGCGCTTGAAAACTTTTGGGGTGAGACGGTTGTGTTTGATGAAGGTGCGGGATTAACCTGGATGCGTCAACCACATTATTATATGGGACTATATCCGTATACTTATTCTGCTGGATTAACGGTTTCGACAGCAGTGACAAAAAAAATTCAAGAAGAAGGAAAACCAGCTGTTGATCGTTGGTTATCTGTTTTGAAAGCTGGTGGTACAATGACACCACAGGACCTTACAAAAATGGCTGGTGTAGATATGTCAAAACCAGATGCAATAAGAACAGCAGTTGCTTATGTTGGAACGTTAATTGACCAGTTGGAAAAAACGTATGAATAAAGATTGAAGTAGCATGCCACTACATCTGAGAGTTAGTTGGCGAAAGAATTGGCGGATATTTCCAGGCTGGTGGCAAAAACCGACCCAACAAAAAGGTGCTCACATCAGATTTTGTGAGCACCTTCCTTTTTATCGCAAAAACTCCAACACATTATCCACTGCTTTTTCACCTTGTTCGATACAATCTGGAATGCCAACACCTTCGAATGAGCTTCCCGCGAGATAAACTCCTGGTAGCATCTCAGCCATCTTTCCACGAATCTTCGTGATTCGTTCGGTATGGCCCACTGTATATTGTGGTCTTGCATTTCTCCAGCGTGTGATCACACTGAACTTGGGTGCTTGAGTAATGTTCATCGTTTTATTTAAATCCTCAAGTACAATATCTTTTATTTCCTCATCAGTTAGATCTACTACCTCTTGATCATTTGGTCGTCCTACATAACAGCGAAGCAAAACGCTTCCTTCTGGCGTTGTATGTGGCCATTTTTTATGTGTCCATGTACAAGCGGTAATCCGGTAATCACTAGTTCTTGAAACGACAAATCCTGTCCCATTGATGTCGCGTTTTATTGCTGATTGATCAAATGCCATTGCAACATTTGCAACGGATGTCGACGGCACAAGATCGAATTCGTGAAAGAAATCGTATTGACTAAATACTTTAGGCAATGTTTCGTGTTGTGCTGCTATTATGATTGCATCTGCTTTATATACTTCACCACTACTTAACAAAAGATGATAGCCATGATCTTTTTTCTCTATATGGTCAACTGCAACATTTAGTGTTATTGTACCCTTATCAAGTTTTTGTTCTGTTTGCTTCACTAACGATTCGAAACCGTCTTTGAAGGTGTAAAAAACTCCAGCCTTTTTTTTCGTAGACCGAGGGCTTTTTGGCAGAGTTTTTCGCAACCCTTTAATCAAGCTCTTGTGGTCTTGTTGTAAGCGATAAAAATTAGGATAAGTTGCCATCAAGCTCATATCATCAATGTCACCAGAATAGATGCCTGATAACAGTGGATCAATTACGTTTTCAACTAATTCATTGCCAAACCGGTGCCGAAAAAAACCTCCGAGCGATTGATCTTGTACCTCTTTACCCTTTGGTAACACAAAGTCAAAACCAGCCCGCATTTTTCCTTTGAATGAAAATAGGTTTGAAAATAGAAACGGCCGCGCCTTGGTTGGGATTCCCATGTGTGAACCACGTGGCATCTTATGTAGTTTATTATTAACTAAAATATAGGCTTGGCCTGTACCATTACGTACAAGCTGATCATCTAACCCTACCTCTTTCGCTAGTTTTACTGCGGGTGTTTTTCTCGATAAAAACGAATCGGGGCCACGTTCAATGGTAAATCCATCTTTTTTCAATGTACTAATTTTGCCACCTAGACGACTACTAGCTTCCACTAGTTTCACTTTATATGGTAACCCTTGCTCCTTTATTTCTTTTTGTAAATAGTAAGCAGCAGATAAACCTGTTATTCCACCACCGACAATTACAATTTCTTTAGAACTTTCCACTACGCATCACGCTTTACTTTTTGTAGCACAACATCTGCTAAAGTTGTGATAAATTCAGGGTGTACGTTTGGCATTTCTGGTCGATGATAGGTTGCTCCAAGTTCATCACAAACTACTTTACATTCGTAATCATTATCGTATAAAACTTCTAAGTGATCTGCGATGAACCCAACTGGTGCATAGACAAACGAGCGGTAGCCCTTTTGTTCATAAAGTTCTCTCGTTAAATCTTGCACATCTGGGCCAAGCCATGGATCTGGTGTATTTCCTTCACTTTGCCAACCAATTGCATAGTTAGTAATCCCTGTTTCTTCAGCGATTAATCGTGCTGTTTCTTTTAATTGATCGGGATAAGGATCCCCGTTCTGTAAAATTTTCTCTGGTAGACTATGCGCAGAAATAACAAGTACTGCTTTTTCCTTTTCCTCTGCAGACATTTCATCATAAACAGCATTGATCTGGTTTGCCCAGTAATTAATAAATCCAGGGGCGTCATACCAACTCTCAACTGATGTAATAGTTAGATTGCCTTGTTTCCGAGCTTCCTCATTTGCGCGCTTGTTATAAGACTTCACACTAAACGTAGAATAATGTGGGGCGAGTACTAGGGATACCGCTTCTTCTACACCATCCATCTCCATTTGACGGACAGCATCTTCAATAAATGGTTCAATATGCTTTAGCCCAATATAGACATGAAATTCATAGTCTTCTTGAACATCATTAAGTTTTATTTCTAATGCTTTTGCTTGCTCATTTGTGATCTTTGCCAGTGGAGAAATCCCTCCTATAGCTTTATAACGATCAGTTAAATCCTGTAACGCTTCAGGTGATGGCTTACGTCCATGTCTTATATCCGTGTAATAGCGCTCTATATCTTCTTCCTTGTATGGTGTTCCATAAGCCATCACTAATAATCCCATTTTTTTCTTTCCCAATTTCATACACCTCTTTAACAGTTTCTTATCTCTGTCCTTTATCGTTTGGAATAGCTATGAACTAATTCGGTTACTTTTTTTAGTGTTGCAGGTTTGATTTCAGGTGTTACACCGTGTCCCAAATTAAATACATATCCTTGCTCCTGCATTCCTTGGTCTAGAATTGCTTTTGTTCTTTCTTCAATCGTATCCCAATCCGCAAGCAAAATAGCTGGATCTAGATTACCTTGTAAAACTTTGGTAACACCCATTTGACGAGCTTCTTGAATCGATGTGCGCCAATCGAGCCCTAATACATCGACAGGTAAATCGTTCCATTCCATTAATAAATGTCTTGATCCAATGCCAAATAAAATTAATGGAACATCTTCTTTTTGTAGCTCACGGAATATATGCTGCATCGCTGGTTTGATAAAAATTCGGTAGTCTGAAGCATTTAAAGCCCCTACCCAAGAATCAAATATCTGGATTGCCTTAGCACCTGCATTGACCTGTGCCTTTGCATAAGTGATAACCATATCTGCAAGTTTGTCCATTAATGCAAACCAAGTTTCTGGTTCACGATACATAAGCGCCTTTGTTTTATGATAATTTTTTGAAGGCCCACCTTCAATCATATAGCTCGCTAATGTGAATGGTGCACCACTAAATCCGATTAATGGCACGGTTAATTGTTCTTCTGTAAGTAAACGAATCGTATCCAGTACATATGGCACATCTGATGTGGGATTAATCACACCTAAATTTTCCACATCCTGATAACTTTGTATTGGATTATGAATTACTGGTCCGATATTCTTTTTAATTTCAACATCTACCCCAAGAGCAGGGAGCGGCGACATGATATCCTTATATAAAATTGCTGCATCAACACCATAATTCTCAACTGGGAGACGTGTAACATAAGCACACAATTCTGGTTGATGGGTAATTTCAAATAAGGAATATTTTTCCTTGATTTCGCGGTACTCTTTTTGTGATCGGCCAGCCTGTCGCATAAACCAAGCAGGGACATGATCTGTTTTTTCACCATTATAGGCTTTGATGATTGTATCATTCATTTGCTTCAACATATTTTTCACCCTTTTTAACAGCTTATACTCTACTCTTTACTATATCGATTTCCTTACGAACTGCATAGCAAACCCGTTTGATTGTCATGAATTTGTCGATTACAGCGATAATTCTACTCTATTTGATCTTGTTCCCTCAACCTTAGTTAGTGGATTATACGGAACAACATAATAACTAGTTGTTTTGAACAAAGGAAGGTTATCAATAATAAACGCATGCTTCCCTTTAACTTTCCCTATTCGTTCATCAATACCGTTTTGTTGTTTATAAATATGATAGACAACACGTTCATCCGCTGCTTGCGACCAGGTCAGTTTACCTTTCACCAGTGAGAAGCCTCCAAAGGTATAGCTAGCTTTTAAATTTTTAATCTTAGGCAGGTCAATTGGTTCTGGTAAAGACTCGACATTTTCTGGTTTTTCAAAACTGGTTTCTAATGGTTGCTGCTTGTCCACTTCCGTTAAAATTGATTTTGTTAGCGTCGTTGGATAGGAACTTCCATCGGTAAGAAAATGGTCCTTATCTGATACATCATAGCCCATCCATAATGCACTTACATACTGTGGTGTATACCCAACAAACCAGGCATCCTTATACTCTCCTTCGACAAGGGGGTGCTCAGTCGATCCGGTTTTTCCGGCTAACGCTTTTTCGTAATCACCTGCTTTACCAGTACCATTATCAACAACATTCAATAACATTTCAGTCATATTCCATGCGACTTGGCTAGTAAATACCTTAGTTTCCTTATGTTTTTCATCTGCAATTAACTTATTATTTCGATCGTAAATATGTGTTATGGTATGTGATTCTATATGTTTCCCTTCATGAATAAATGGTCGATAGCTTTCCATCATTTTAATTGGTGTTATTCCATTTGATAATCCACCAAGTGCAATCGCAAGCCCATTATCCTCTATAGAGATATCCATTTTCTCCAGATATGATTTCGCATAATTAACACCAATTGCATCGAGCAACCATACGGCTGGTGCGTTCTTAGAAATCCTGAGTGCTTCATATATGGAAACTGCTCCCTCGTATTGATCAAGTACATTTTCCGCTGTATATCCATCAATGCTAACTTTTTGATCGGGAATCAAGGAATATGGCGTATAACTTTTTTTCATTAGAGCAGGACCATAAACCGCAATAGGTTTTATTGTCGAACCAGGTAGGCGTTTTACCGTTGCACGATTAAGATTGCCTCGTTCATATGAGCGGCCGCCAATTGCAGCAACTATACCACCACTTACCTGATCCATCATGACAAAAGCACCTTGTGTGCCTGTTGTATTGCCTGGGAAATACTGATCGTTCTTAAATTGCTCATAAGCAATTTGTTGGATAGTCTGATCGATGCTTACAATTATCCGATATCCTCCCCGTCGTAATTCGTCGACAGACAGTTCATAGTTTTCAGCAGCTTCTTTTATTACTAAGTCCACATAGGAATCAACCCATGGCGTTTCTTCTGGTTTCTGTACGTTTAACCCAAGTGTTTTCCCTTGTGCCCGAATACGAGTCTCAGTTGAAATTTTTCCGGTATGATCCATTGACTGAAGTACGACATTCCTTCTTGCTAATGCCTTTTCAGGATGGTCAATTGGTGAATAGCCGTTTGGAGCTTTTGCCAATCCAGCAAGCATCGCTCCTTCAATCAACGATAAATTCTTAACAGATTTAGAAAAAAATAATTGTGATGCTTCTTCCACACCATATACTCCTGAACCGAAATAAATCTCGTTTAGGTACATTTCGAGTATGTGTTTTTTTGTATACTTCCTCTCCAGATAAATAGCAGCCATTACTTCTTTGGTTTTACGCATCCACGTTTTATCATTACGCAAAAAAAGATTTTTAGCCAATTGTTGTGTGATTGTACTCGCACCTTCCACCTTAGCAAATGCGATGATATCGCGGTAGACAGCTCGAGCAACAGACTGAATATCTACTCCTGCATGATCATAAAAGCGTCGGTCCTCAATGGAGATAAAAGCTTCTTGGACATGTTTTGGGATTTGTTCTATCGCTACAAGCGTTCTATTTTCATTGTATAATTCGGCAATTACTTCCCCATCTTTTGTTTCAATTGTTGTCGTAGCATCTAGGATTAAATCCTCTTCACTCACTACTAATTTTCCACCAAAAATAATAACTAAATACCCTGTAATTCCTAAAATTGCAATGAGTCCGATAATCATTACAATGTTTTTCTTATTTAGCATAGCTATCATTTTTTGTTTTTTATGCTGATCCATTACTTCTTGTTCACCTCTGCCATGATTGGTTAACCAATCACATCCTACAGTATACGACAGTTTTCAACAATCGAAAAGGAATACTATTTATACATTTTTTCATCTTATCTTTTGATTAACAAATTACTAAACGGGTATTATGAAATAGAGGAAAATTGAAAGGAGATTCAAACAAATATGGAAGCTTATATGACAAATGGCACATTAGAGTTTATTAAAAAATTAATTGATAAACACCCAGGAATCGACTTTTATCTCATGAATAGTGGTGGTAATGCACTTGCTTACTATGAGAACAACAATGAAAATGTTTTCGAATCAGGAAGAGCTTATGACGTATTACTTAACAATGGAACCATCCAAGAAAAAGGATTTGTAGTTATGAACAATATAACGGTGACAGAGGACGGACGAACTGTTTTTGAGGATCGTTTTAAGCAGCGAAGTTCAACAATTGACTCCTCTCCCGGTTTTCAGGCGTTTCGATTATTACGTCCACAAAGTGGAAATAAGTATGTTGTGCTTACACAGTGGGCATCAGTCGAGGATTTCAATAACTGGAAGAACTCAGATGCGTTTAAAAAACAACATCAAAATGGTGGCGAAACGAAACCACCTGCTTATTTTGCTGATAAGCCTTATATTACAAGCTACAACATGGTTGAACCTGAGTAGCATCAAGAAAAACGGAAGCGCCGATTTAAATGGCACTTCCGTTTTTCTTGCTATAACACGTTCTATATTAGTACCAATACCCAAGACTACTTATTCTGCCAAACCGTTCTCCTCAAAAAATGCTCGTAACGATTCTTCCGTTTGTCCTCCGCTAATACGCGTAACTTCTTCCCCGTCTTCAAAATGAATTAAGGTCGGTGTTCCTTCAATACCATACGTTGTCCAAGCATCTGGAAACTCTAATACATTCAGTTTTTTCACATCAATACCAAGTTCTTCTGTTAACGGTACAAGGATTGGCGTTGTACGTTGACAATGTATACATTTGGGGTCATAAAAATAAACCGTTAATGATTCACCGTTTTCAAGTTTTTCATTTAATTCTTCAGGTAAAATTTGATTTTTATAATTAGGATCATCTAACTGTTCGATTGTAGCCTGATCTAAATTGCTTTTTCCATATGGATTATTACTATCTTCAATTGCTTGATTATTTTTATATTGAATAACAAAATATAGTGCAGCAAACAAAACTACCAGAACTACTACAAAAATTATCATCTTTTTTTTCATCGCTTACTTCCCCCTATGTTGTTTTAATAAAGTGATATGGAGTACAAAAATAACGATAAAAGCTACTCCTGCTAAAAACGGGATTGTGATAAACCCAAAATAATTTACGTACGCGGTGTTACACGGAATTATTCCGCAAGATTCAGTCGCTTCATGGAAAGCTGGTAGTTTCTGAATTAAATAATGATAGATGGAAACGAATATTCCTATTCCACTTAAAATTAGTCCAGGAAAAGCCATTGACAAATCCTTTTTTATCATTGACATACCATAAATAATTACGAGTGGATACATTAATATACGTTGGTACCAGCATAACTCACAAGGGACATAATCCATTACTTCAGAAAAAAATAAGCTTCCGAATAATGCAATTACGCTTTGACCCCATATTAGGAATATGAGTGTTTCACCATTTTTGGAATGATTCATGTATGTAAACTCCCTTACTACAAAGATACATAAACAGTATACAATTCATTATAAAAAAAAACAAAAATGAGGAGTGTACTACTCCTCATTTTCAATAGAGATTAAGTCATTTCTGTGAACATAAACGGCAGCCTGGGTGCGATCATGTACATCTAATTTTCCTAGAACATTACTTACATGCGTTTTTACCGTTTTAATGCCAATATACAATTTTTCGCTAATTTCTTGATTTGTCATCCCATTACCAATACAAATAAGTACCTCAAGTTCTCGTTCAGTTAATTCATCATGTGCTTTAGGTGATTCAGTGCGGAATGACGACATCACTTTTCCTGCCACTTTTGGCTCGATAACCGTTTCTCCTTGAGATGCCTTTTTAATTGCTGTTACAATTTCACCGGCAGAGGAAGTTTTTAAAATATAACTGAATGCACCAGCTTCTAAAGCAGGAAAAACTTGCTTATCATCATAAAAACTTGTCAGTATGATGATTTTTGTATCAATTTTACTATCTGTGATCGTACGAGTCGCCTCAATCCCGTTACCATTTTCCATCATTAGGTCCATTAACACGACATCAGGTTTTTCTTTTATTACCAGTGCTGCCCCGTCGTTTCCATTTGCAGCTTGGCCGATGACCTCAATCGTGTCATCAGTTTGTAAATATGAAACGATGCCTTTTCGAACGACATCATGGTCATCTACTACGACAACTCCTATCATTACTTTCCCTCCTCCTTAACACGGAATTCGTATATCTATATATGTACCTTCACCTTGAACTGATCGAATCGTAAATGTTCCTCCTAATTCTTCGCTTCGTTCCTTCATTGTTTTAAGACCATAGGATGTTTTCCGATTTGAGTCTTCATCAACATGAAATCCTTGGCCATTATCAGCTATATGTATGAATAATTCGTTTGATCGCATGGAAAGCTTAACCTTTACCTCATTTGCTTCGGCATGTCGCAAAATATTAGATAATGACTCTTGTATTATCCGAAAAACGTGTTCTTCTGTCGTTTCTGGTAGTTTAATAGCTTCATCAATTTCCACCTTAAAATTGAGTGTACTCTTTTGTTTCAGTTCTTCTATTAATTTTTTTAAGCCAGTTGGTAACGGATCTCCAGATAAATGAACAGGGCGTAGATGTAGCAGTAACGCACGCATTTCTGTTTGCGCTTGTAATGCACTAGCCGCAACATTTTCAAGCTGTTCCTTTGCGATTACAGGGTTTTTATCGATTTGTTTGAGTGACGCTTCCGCCATCATGGTCACACCAAACAGTTGCTGACTAACAGAATCGTGTAAATCCCTGGCTAGACGTTGCCTCTCTTCAATTACTGCAGCTTTGTGTGCTGATTTTGCCAAGTCTGCCTTCGCGTCGGCCATGCGTTGTAAGGATTTTACTTGATCCTGCATTTTTTTGCCTAGCTCATTTAGTTCGTTACCGATTCTAGCAATTTCATCATCTTCATTAAAATACAAGCGTGATTGATAGTTTCCGTTTGCAAATTGGGTGATTAATACAGAAAAATAATCTAGCCGCTCTTTCATATCCCCACTTGATTTGAACCCTACATATAAAGCGAGTACTAAAGCTACCACCACATAGGTTGTAATAAACAAAAAAATACTTTCCACGGTTAACCACTGTGGGGTAAATAAGACATAAATAGATAATAGAAAAGATAGCAATATGACAGTCGTTAAAAACAATGCGTAAAAATGGGAACGAATATGACTAAATCGTATACTATTAAGTCGCTTAAATATAATCCATCACCTCATTATACTTTATCTACTCGTACAGATCCTGCTTTTAATTTCAATGTAATCATTAATTTTCTTGTTGCTTCTTGATAATCATCTGTTTCATAATACACTTTCCTATTTATACCTTCTGAGGTTTGCCCCATGACATTAATTTCACCAGCCTTAACAGAAGCATCAATACAACATGCAACGTTTTCCGGCATGAGAATCTGAATATCACCAGCCCAGCTGTTAATCATAATCGGGATTTCTTTTTCCGGAATAAAAGCTTTGGAAAAATCAATGTAATAGTCACCAGCAGCATTAAATAAATCCATTGGCTCAACCTTCCAATTTGGTTCTGCAAATTGATGATCCCCTATTGAAAAACGATTTCCATGTTTATTCTTCTTTCCAACTGTATTGTCTTTTTTCTCATCCGTATCAACCACAAACTTATAATTTTTCTTTCGCTTTGGTTTTCCAATAATAGTAAACCCGATATAAATGATCAGCAATGGCCATAACTTAACTATATCGTTAAAGGAAAAATCTACTAACCCAATCTCCCCTAACACTAATAAAAAACCAAAAAGAAATAGAAATGATCCAAAAATCCAACTTCCCCCATTATTTCGTAAATTATCAATGAACCACTTTAACCCAAAGATAATAAACAAAATGGCGTACGTATATGGCCAAATTCCATTCATATCCAGATCGATTACAGCAAGGTTTTGTAAGATTAGTAATAAACCTATTACTATTATAATACTAGCGATTAATAAACGTATAAATCGATTATTCATCTTCATCACCTCTTTTCTAATTATATCTAGTTTATCGGCTGGAATGATCTTTCATAACGACCTACAGAACGTTTTTATCTCCGCCTTAAGACGGAGTTCGGCATTTTTGTACATATTCAAAAACATGCGTCCATACTAAAATAATTGAACTACCCACCACTTAACATCCTTAAGGATTGTTTGAAGTGGGGATTCTAAAAAAGACATGTATTGTACATGACCGTATCCCGTTCAACTAGGATGCGGTTTTTCCATTTTTCAACTTCAACAGACCTTTTATTTCCAAGTCTGTAAGAGCCCCTGAAGCAAAAAGTTCGTTCGTAGAACGAAACCTGTCTAAGTTGAAAAAATTTGAATGGTAGTACGAATTAATATGTATACCTTTCAACGCATTCGAAATATACTTCCAATGCACCCAATGATGAGCACCTACTATCTTCTCTGGTAGTAGTGTGCCCAACACTGGTGGAAGTTTTTCTTTAAAACCCATTGCTCTACGAGCAATTACAAAACTTGCTGCTTCGTGTATCGATATACCTAATCTTTTCATATACTTCATCTTACCTATTTGACTTGTATATGCAGGGTTGACTTCAAAAACTGCAATGTCCTCTTTTTCGGCTCGTGACTTTATTGCAGAAAGCATCTTTTTGTATGCAAAAGCAGACATCATCCTATTTACTTTTTTGTTTCCGTAAGGATTAGATAGCTTTGATGATGTCGTATTTAGTTTCTCGACTACTATCGGCTTATTTGTACGAGTAGCAATGTTAACGATCTCTATTGCTTCGGCTTCAATGATTTTCGTCGTCTGTCCACTTGTCTTGCCTTTCAAATTGAATTTTAAAGACCAGGAACCTAGGAGTTGACCATTCGAATTAACAGTTGATACTGCGAAATGGTCAACGTTACAGTCAATGCCAATTGCTCCATCTGTCTTGGAATGATTCACATACGCTTTTGATTCGTCATCAAACATCGTTTTAAAGATGTAGTATTCCCCACAGTCTTCTATTGCCCATGCTACTGGCTTCCCGTATTTCTTTTTATTCTTACAATTCGTCTGTGCAAGAATCCTACTTTCTACTTTTTCTTGACCATAAGGGAAATACAGATTCCCAACTTCAACTGAGACACCTTTCGGGGTCTTGAAACGAAGCACTTTATTCGTCCCATCATAGTTAAAAACAAAATTTCCACAGCCTGAGTCCTTACGACCAGAAATAACCATCTTTCGGTATCTATTCTCTTCCCAAGTCTTTTGCCAAAGTTTATGGTTATCAATATACGTATTGACAGTGTACTGTGCTTGGAAGTGTTTTTTTGAACCAAAGACGACGCTCGGTATTTTCGTATTTAAGGATCTTAGGCTATCTTCGTATTTGTTCAATTTGAAGTTTAAAAAACCAATTCGTGTGTGGCGTCTTTTGATTTCAGTATCTAGGTATGTATGTTCCAATTGATACGTATGATAATACAAATCAGTCTTATTTTTAAATTGCACGACAAAGTAGTTACCCAACTTTTTTATTCTTGAATTTTTGGGAAATGATGGCTTTCCGTTTCTAAATGTTTTTTTAATTTTTTTTAATGACGTTAGTTTTGATTTGTCTTTCTTTATTTTATTTTTGATCGACTTAATTTGAATCTCTTTGTTCTTCATGTATAGCTTCTTTAACTCGTCTAGACTCTTTTCTTTTGCTTTAGCTTCTTGAACGGCACTATTAGTGTAGTAATCATCCAACGAAAACCTGTTCTTTACCGTAAGGTGCAAAGATTTGTCTCGTTTTTTCATTCCAGAGCGTTTTTCTTTTGTTGCTGTACTAAAGGCAAACTGCTTCGCTCTATTAAACACAAAGAGAGCATGACCAATAGCATCAACGTTTTCATCCAAAATGGTATTCTTATAGATACGATTTGAAAAATACGCCTTAATTCCCATAAGTCATGCTCCTGTCTTATTATATTATAGTTATTATATCAGAATGTCTGTTCCTATTCCAGCAAAAACCTCCTCTGGAGGGGAGGGGAGGGGCGAGTCATCCCCCACTTAACACTGGTTTTAGAAACCTTCGAGTGTTTGAAGTGGGGGTCTTCTCGCCCTAATAGGATAAAAACATTTATGCCGTAACTAAGTATTGTCCCACCTGCAAATATGACCCCGACTAACCAATCGCGAAAAATGTACCATAAAACAAAACCCATGACGATAGTAAATGGTGTTAAAAAGGTTCCAGACCCAAGTTCAGTTATCAAGCGAAATAGAAAATAGATATTCGAATCTGCCATTGCTCTTACAAAATCCCTTGTCCATTGATCAACCAAAGGAATAGTACCCTGCATTATTTTAATCCCCCATAAAACGGAAGTGAATAAAACAAAGGATAATAGAAAAATATATAAATAAGAGCTTTTTTTCCTCATAAAATCTTCCCCCCTAAAACAATAATACCTCAAAATAAGAGTTTAAAAAAACTTGATTTGGGAAATAGTTATGTAAGCGTAAATAAACGAAAGGCTGGGATACAAGATGGATAAAGAACTACAAGAATTAATTGATGGATTAAATGAAGATTTAGCCGGTGAATACGGCGCTGCAATTCAATACACGTATAGCGCATCCGTTGTTTCCGGATTATACAGTTCCGCATTAAAACCCTTTTTCGAAGGAGAAATAGCTGATGAATTAGGACATGCATTATACTTATCGGAAAAAATTAAAACATTGGGCGGAACACCTACTACAAAATCTGCGGACATACCGCAACCTACAGAAGTGGCAGACTTATTAGCGGCATCACTACAATCTGAAAAAGATACGATTGATCGCTATGAAATACGTAAAAAACAAGCAGAAAAATTGAACCTTACTGAGCTTGTCGTGAAAATTGAAGACATGATTGCAGATGAAACACATCATAAAGAGGAAATAGAACGTTTACTGCAAGACCCTCGATTAACATAAATCGTTTACAAGAGCATCTATCCCGATGCTCTTTTTTTGTTTCAATTTATCAATGTCAAATCCGAATTCTTAAACTTTGTAATAAAAGCATGATAAACTGTATGTAAATCAAATTATTTTCATGGAGGTTTTTAAATGCGTAAAGAGCTTCATCAGCGAATTGACCAGCTTTATCAAGAAATGGTTGATATAAGAAGATACTTACACCAACATCCAGAGCTTTCGTTTAAAGAAGAAAAAACAGCAAAATATATTGCCGACTTTTATGACGATTTAGGTATTCCTTATCAAACAAAGGTAGGCGGAAATGGCGTAATTGCTACACTTAAGGGTGGCAAACCAGGTAAAACTGTTGCTTTACGTGCTGATTTTGATGCACTTCCGATCCAAGATGAAAAAGATGTTCCCTATAAATCAAAAGTTGATGGGGTGATGCATGCTTGTGGGCATGATGGACACACAGCGACATTATTATCACTTGCAAAAGCACTACTATCTTTTCAAGATGAGTTACCTGGAACAGTCGTTTTCTTGCATCAACATGCAGAAGAATACGCTCCAGGTGGTGCAAAGCCTATTGTAGAATCTGGGGCACTTAATCATGTTGACGCTGTTTTTGGAACACATTTATGGGCTACAACCCCGCTCGGTGTCATGCAGACGTCCAAAGATGTTTTTATGGCTGGGGCAGATCGATTTGACATAACTATTCAAGGTAAAGGTGGTCATGGTGGATACCCACACGAAACAAATGATGCCATTATTATCGGTGCCGAGGTAATCACTCAACTGCAAAAAATAATTAGCAGACGCATTGACCCGCTTCAAACAGCCGTATTAACCATTGGAATATTTGAAGCCGGCAACGCCTTTAACATTATTGCCGACAAAGCAAAACTAGTCGGAACAATGCGTTATCTCGATACACGTATCCAAGATCAGGTTATCGAAGAAATGGAACGAATTATCAATGGTGTTTGTGTAGCAAACGGAGCAACGTATAAGCTGAATTATGAAAAAGGCTATCCACCATTAATAAATCACGCCGAGGAAGCTGAACTTGTATTACTGGCTAGTAAAAATGTTCCAGAAATAACAACCCGAGAAGAAGTTGTTCCTGTAATGGGGGGAGAAGATTTTGGTTATTATTTACTAGAGAAACCGGGTACCTATTTTTTTACCGGCGCACAAAAGGAAGGGAACGAGTATCCACATCACCATCCAAAATTCGATATCGATGAACGCGCACTCCCAATCGCTGCCAAGACATTAATGGAAGCATATTTAGCCTATCAAGAAAAATAAAAATACGAAAACATCCCCACAGATTAATTCTGCGGGGATGTTTTTCGTTTATACTAATTTTTTCTTCACATAACCATTGATAAACAAGTAATTAAAAATAAATCCCCCAACCAATATTATTCCTGCTCCCACGAATTCTTGCAGTGGCAAAAATACAATTGCAAATAGTACGGTTTGAATCAAACCCAGTTGAAATAACCACTTGATTACTGCATGTTTCCGCCATTTTGGATCAACAGGATACAAATCTAACCACATGATTGTTCGATGTTGATGATATAATGTCATCATCTGAAAACTACTCATGTAAAGAAATAATAACCCAAAAAGTATCTTCATCCAAACGTGAGGAACAAAATAAATGAACAGTCCTCCGATAACAATTAACCGTACATACATACCTAGGTAATCACCACTACGCACAAACGTAATTCGATATAAATAGTTAAACGTATGTTTATTTTGGAATGGAACTCTGCTGACAATGGAAGTGAGCCATTGTCGTCTTTTTACTTTGCTTTTTAAATGCGGAACATCTGTCGCCATATTGGCAATCCGGTAAAACGTCTGCATTCGGTTACGGTCCTTTTGTACAAGTAAATCCCATACAACACCCGCTTGTTTACGGGAAATAGTATAATCATACAAAAACACCACCATGTATAAACCTGTAGTAACTGCCGTTAATATCAAATCACCAAGAATTAGAAAATAGAATACGGCTACTGTAAGAACTGTTCGGGTAATTAGATCTGTTTGCCGAATACTAGAAGCCCTAAATTTCAACATCCACCAATTCGCTAGTAAATTCCATACTTTAAAAACAAGCATCACAAGAACGGTCAATAAATAACTTTCACGCTCAGGATAAGTTGCGGAATACAATGGTGCTAATGCTGCTGCAACGATTAACAGTAAGTATAATTGTATGACAAAGCTATAAAGTAATGCATTTCGAAAGTAAGCGTTCATTTTACTTTCTGCAGCTATTAAGAAAACCAAATCGGGCTCTTTTAATAATGTTCGAACTGGACTATAGCTTGCCGCTAATCCAAAGGCTATCCCAACAACCCAAGCTGTAGGAAAATTTGCAGGAAGATCTGCTATCCATTGTTGGTAATAAACCGCTACAGCAGATATGAAAAAAAGCATCGCTATCGCTGTATGCCCATTAAAAATATAACGCAGATAGCGGCTTGTCTCCTTTAAATGTTCAGAAAAACGATTTTTAAAAAACGCATGTGAATCAAACATGGCTTTCTTCTTCCTTTGTCAACTGTACATATAAATCATCTAATGTAGCATCTGGCATGCCAAAATCTGCACGAAGCGCTTCAAGTGTCCCATTAGCCCTTAATTTTCCATCATGTAAAATTACAAAACGATCACAATAGCGTTCAGCTGTAGCTAAAATATGCGTTGACATTAGTACGCCTGAGCCATTTAGTTTCATTTCATCCATTAACTGAAGGTAAGACTGAATTCCTAATGGGTCGAGCCCCACAAAAGGTTCATCTACTATATATAATGGTGGTTCAATTAAAAAGGCGCACATAATCATTACCTTTTGGCGCATCCCTTTTGAAAAATGCACTGGGAACCATTTTAACTTTTTCTCCATGCGAAATTCCTTCAGTAAAGGTGGTAACCGTTTTTCAAAAACATCTTCCGCAATATCATAGGCCATCGCTGTTAATTTTAAATGTTCATATAGTGTTAGTTCATCATATAAAATAGGCATTTCAGGTATGTAGGCCATTTGTTTTCGGTATGTCTCTGGATTTTCATTAAATGTTTTACCATTAATTGATACAGACCCTTTTTTTGCATGCATCAATCCGATAATATGTTTAATTGTCGTACTTTTACCAGCGCCGTTCAAGCCAATTAACCCGACAATTTCTTTTGGCTTAACATCGAGCGAAATACCATGAAGTACATTTTTATGTGTGTATCCCCCGTGTAAATCTTCAATATGTAACAATGGATTCATCGAATTTCCTCCTATATTTCTCACCTAAGAAAAACTCGCCATTCGCTTCGTATTTATTAGTGAATGGTAAAGTCTTTACATCAGCGTTTCCTTATAACTTATATACTTTCCCTACGTGTAAATAAATTTTACCATTGATCACGTTTAAAGCCAAAACAAACTATACTTTAAATTTCTACAAAATAATATGTATAGAATTGACGATTTTGTTCAAAATAACTCTTGTAGTCATGAGGATGGTCACTACAAAAAATTTCGTATCAAATACTAAATGAGGTGTATGTGATCGAACATTTAATGTAAACCCATTTTTATTCGATTAAATACTAAATGAGGTGTATGTGATCGCACATTCAGTGTAAACCCATTTTGTTATTTATTAAATAGTAAATGAGGTGTATGTGAAAGGACATCTAATGAAAACCCATTTTGTTCTATGTAATTCGTGGTCAGAAATACAAACAAAACGGTTTTTGTAAGTTAGTTAACCTGAACGACCATCATGCTAACTAATTACAAAAGTCCCCAATTTAGATGAACACCCATCCTCAGGCTACTTAAAAACAGGCTAGTCCAAAAAGTACAGCAGTGTACTTGCGGGCTATGCCTGTTATTATTTTAGTCTCTAGTTATAGCTTTACATTCATGCCCATTCCTTTATATAATAGATGAAAATACATTTAGGAGTGATTTGGATGAGTCATGAGGATTGCATTTTCTGTAAAATCATCGATGGTGATATTCCATCAGCCAAAGTTTATGAAGATGATTTTGTTTATGCCTTTTTGGATATAAGTCAGGTTACAAAAGGACATACACTAATTATCCCAAAAAAACATACAAAGAATATATACGAGACACCTGAAGATATCGCGCGTGAATTTTTCGCTCGTGTTCCAAAAGTCGCAAATGCAATAAAAGCTACCTACAATCCAATTGGTATGAACCTGCTAAATAACAATGAAAAACCAGCCGATCAATCCGTATTTCATTTACATATCCATCTTATACCAAGATACGGTGAAAATGATGGCTACTCTTCTAATTGGAAAACACATATGGATGACTATACTAGCGATGAATTACAAACAATTGCGAAAGAAATTAGTTCGTCAATAAAAAGCTAGATTAACGCTTTTTAATTCAGAAAAATTTTGTTATACTTATAATACGTTTCTGCAGCTGACAACGAGTGTACAGTTGAGAAACAGACGAAAAGTAGCTTAGCTGAGAAGAGGAGAGTTTAGATATGAATACAAGAGTTCTTATTATTTTATCCTTACTTGTAGGGATAGGAGCAGTTCTACACACAGTAGTACCAGCAATATTATTTGGGATGAAACCAGATATGTTATTATCTATGATGTTTCTAGGAATCATGCTATTTCCGAAATTGAAGTATGTTGTATTACTATCCATTGTAACTGCAATAATTTCAGCATTAACAACACTTGCTCCTGGAGGACAAATTGCCAATCTGATTGACAAACCAATTACAGCACTATTATTTTTCGGACTGTTTTTGCTTGTTAAAGATAAGGTCAATGACAAGATTAGTGCGCCAGCATTAACAGCTATAGGAACAATAATAAGTGGAAGTATATTTTTATTTTCAGCGCTATACATTGTAGGTCTTATGGATGGGGTATTTACAGCATTATTCTTAACAATTGTATTACCAACAGCTGCTGTAAACACAATTATGATGATTGTCGTTTACCCTGTGGTACAAAAAATCATGAGACGATCACAACCAATAACACTTTCAAATATTTAATAATAAACCGTTACCCATGTATATCCACTGGCACATTAGGTCAGTGGATATTTTTACACGTTAAATGCGTGTTCAAAAGGCGGCAAATTAGAAACAAGAAGTTCAAGGCGCGAAGATTTTGAGGACCGGACTTGCGCGTGTTGTGCTGACTTCTACGTTGTCCACAGGACGTGGACGGTTTTAGTAGAGGTTCCTCTATGCTGTTAATACGTGAGGACCGGAAAAACTGCGCAACGAAGAAATTCGCCGTTTATCATTTGGTGACTTTTTGAACAACCTCGTTAAATATTCGAGAAATAGGTTTACTTGTAGTACAATAGAAGGAAAGATATAGTATGGATTTGAAAGGAGCGAACTTCATATGGTAAAAGGCAAATCATTATTATTCGGTTTTGTTATTGGTGGAGTTGTTACTGCAACAGCAACATTACTAAGCACACCATCATCTGGAAGGGATCTACGCTTCCGTGCAAAAGAACAAGGTGTTGAGTGGAAAGATATGATTAGCAATTTAAAATTTGATGGAATGCGTTTGAAACAACAAATTACTGAAACCTCAAAAGAAGGTGCAGCATTAATTAAAGATTTAACCCAAGAAATCAAAAAGTCTGTTCAGGATTGGCAACAAACCGTTGAACCACACCAAGAAAACATCCACAAATACCTAGAACAAATCGAATCAAGTTTGAAAGATCTAGAAGAAAAAGTTAAGAATCAGTAATTTTAAATCAAAAGAAGGACTTCCTTAACGAAATGTTGAGAAAGTCCTTCTTAATTTCATTCCTCTGTTACTCAGCTGGTTTTAAATCTTCTATAGAGTCAATATCCATATATTTCGGAACAGCTAAACCAATTTTCGCACCTTTTAGATTTTCACCTAGATCTTCAAATTGATCAGTATATTTGTCATAAAACTCTTTATGTGTAACTGGCATCCAGGCAGCTAGAGTGGCATCACCATCACCTTCAGCAATAGCCTTAAAGACAATTGCGACATCGACAGGAGTGATTGTCACTTCAAAGCCTTTCGATCTTAAAACTTCAGCAACTACATTTGCAGACGCCCGCTCGGAATCCCAGGGAGTTGATACAAGTTCAATTCCAACTCCGTTTACATCCTCCACACCTTTTGTCCATTTTGAAACGGCATCTGGGTGTTCTTCAACCCATTTTTTTGCTACCTTAGCAATGTCAGTGCCCGTTTCCGTTGATTCAAGCATTATACCTTCCATATCTTCTACTTCCCAATGGAATTGGTCTAATAGTTTATATGCGTTAGGCTTATCTTCTTTTAATCCTTTTCGTGCTAGTGTTTTTATTACTTCAGTTTTTCCATAAACACCTTTTGGATCTTTGAGATATTTTAAATCTTTATATTTCGCGAACATCCAATGTGGATTCCAACCTGTAATAACAATTGGTTCTTGCTTTTGAATTGCTTCATCAAGTCTTGTCATCATCGCTGCGGTTGAAGATTGTTCAAGAGACCAGCCTTTTAAACTTTCATATTCCTCAATCGCCTTTTCAGTTGTGACTGTGATTCCTGCACCAGGTTCAATACCTGTAATCATGTGTTCGACTGCTTCACTGTAGCTCTTTTCATTACCACTTTTCTCACTTGCGTTCTCCTCATCTGATCCACAACCTGCTACTAGTAGAATTAACATTAGCCCTGCTATTACGATAATATTTTTGTCAAAGATCTTTTTCATACACAAAACATCCTTTCATTTTTATTCAGCTGGTTTTAAATCTTCAATAGAATCAATATCCATATATTTTGGAACAACTAATCCGATTTTGGCACCTTTTAAATTTGCTCCTAAATCAATAAAGTCGCCCTCATACTTTTCGTAAAATTCTTTTGTTGTAATTGGCATCCAAACCGCAACAGTAGCATCCGCATCGCCATTTGCAACTGCTTTATACATAACAGCTACATCGACTGGTGTGATTGTAACATCGAATCCTTTTTGTGACATAACCTTAGCTACGGCATTTGTAGCAGAAAGTTCGGATCCCCATTGTGTAGTTACTAACTCAATTTCCACACCATCGACGTCTTTAACGCCCTTCGTCCACTCCGAAACAACATCTGGATGGTCTTCCACCCATTTTTTAGCAACAACGGCTATATCTTTTCCACTTTCCTGTGCTTTTAACATAATACCTTCCATATCTTCTACTTCCCACTGGAATTGATCTAATATTTTATATGCTTGTGGCTTATCCTTTTTTAATTCTTTGCGTGCCAATGTTTTTATTACTTCTGTTTCCCCATACACACCTTTTGGATCTTTTAGATATTTTAAATTTTCATATTTTGCAAACATCCAATGTGGGTTCCAACCAGTTACAATAATAGGTTCTTTTTTTTCAATTGCCTCATCAAGTTGTGTCATCATTGCTGGGGTGGATGACTGATCAACCTTCCAACCTTCTAAACTGTCATATTCTTCAACTGCCTCTTCAGTTGTTACTGTGATCCCTGCCCCAGGTTCTATTCCAGTTATAATATGCTCAACTGCCTCACTATAACTTTCATCATTATTTGCACTTGAGTCAGCTTTATCCGAACCACAACCCGTTAGCATTACTATTATTATAAGGGCTGTCCATAGCAAAAAATTATTTTTCATACACAAACACTCTTCCTTCTATAGAAAACTAGGCATCCGTATTTCTTTAACAGCTAATGCTTAGTTTTCTGATTACAATATTTTATTCAACTGATTAGAAAAGCGCAAGCGCCCGTTTAGCAACGTACAAACTGGAGCACTCCGCAATGAGATAAAGGAAACATGCCCCTGCAACAGGGGTATGTCGACGCCTGAGCGACAGCCCGTAGTTAGTCGGCCTTCCTTTTTCAACAACCGATGTTGACTTATCGTAGTGGAGGAGTGTGAAGTTTGCTAGTTGCTGGGCGCTGGAGCTGGACATGACCGTTGATATAAGTAAGCTTAATAGAGCCAAATTATATACTTTCTTTATTTGTAATAAAAAACTGACACATAGATGCTGTATCAGTCCCTTATTATAAATATATTACCAATCAGTTGTTAACTATTATTTGATACCTTTAGTCCACTCAGCAACTTTATCTGGATTTTCTTCAACCCATGTTGCTGCAGCTTCTTCAGCATCGGCACCATTTTGAATTGCAAGCATTACACTTTCAATATCAGCTGGTTCCCAGTGGAACTGATCTAGTATCTTATAAGCCTTTGGCATGTCTTCTTCAAGCCCTTTACGTACCATTGTTTTAATTTGTTCCGCTTCTCCAAAAACACCTTTAGGATCTTCTAGATATTTTAAATCGTATTTCTGGAACTTCCAGTGCGGAGACCAACCAGTAACAACGATTTCTTCTTCAGCTTCAATAGCTTCCCCTAATGCAGTAGCCATTGCACCACTAGAAGATGTTTGAACTTCCCAATCGCTAAGATTTTCGTACTCTTTAACAGCAGATTCTGCCGCCGCTACTACACCTGCACCTGGTTCAATACCAGTAATCGTGCTTTCTGCCTGCGCATCTAAGTCTGCTATTGAATTAACATCCATATATTCTGGAACTACTAATCCAATTGCTGCCCCTTCTAGATTTGGACCTAAATCGACTAGCTGATCTTTATATTCAGAGTATAGCTCCCCATGTGTACCTGGTAACCATGCAGCAACCATACCATCTGTTTCAGCAGTGGCCACTGATTCCCACATTACTGCATTGTCAAGTGGTGTTACTGTAACATCAAATCCTTGTTCTTCTAATACTGTAGCAATAACATTTGTTGATGCGACTTCAGTATCCCATTCAACATATGATAGTTCAATTTCTTTTGACGCTTCTGCATTGCCTTCTGATGACCCCTCATCCGATGAACCTTCATCAGATCCACAACCTGCAGCTACTAATGATAATGAAAGTCCTGCAGCAATGCCGAATTTTTTCCAGTTAGGTTTAAACATAACTATAAATCTCCCCTTTTTTAAAGTTTTATCTATATGGAAAACTTTTCACTATGAAAAGATGCCAACAATTATTATGCTTTCTTACCCTTCGAATTCACGTTTTGTGTGAAACGATCAATAATAATCGCAAGAATTACTATTCCTACACCCGCTACGAAACCAGTTCCGACTTGCGCACGCTGGAGTGCAGAAAGTACTTCTCTACCAAGACCTGGCGCACCAATCATAGATGCAATGACTACCATGGAAAGAGCTAGCATGACCGTTTGATTAATTCCAGCCATAATGGTTGCTTTTGCCATCGGTAGTTCCACCTTAAATAACTTTTGTGAACCTGTACTACCAAATGCCTCTGATGCTTCAACAAGTTCTTTTGAAACCTGTCTAATACCTAAGTTAGTGAAGCGAACTGTCGGTGGCGTCGCGAAAATTAATGATGCAAACACCCCAGGTACCATACCAATTCCAAAGAATGCTACTGCAGGGATCAAATAAACAAAGGCAGGCATCGTTTGCATAAAATCAAGTATTGGAGTAATGATTGCCTCTGCTGTTTTACTTTTGGACATCAATATACCAAATGGAACCCCAATAATGACCGATAAGATACTAGATATCAGGACTAATGTAAAAGTATTCATCAAGTGTTCCCATAATCCTTGATTATAAATCAACCAAAGGCCTACTAGCGAAAATACGGCCAAACCAAGTTTTTTACCAGTAATAAAAAATGCTAATAATGCAACGATAATCATAATGATGAGTGGCGGTATAGCATATAAAGATTCAGAAACAAATTCCATAAATACATCAAAATTTTCTTCAATTGGAGTAAATATAAATGAAAAAGTTTCCGTCAATTTTTCAGTAAATTCCGCCGTCCAATCCGCTATTGGTATTTCTGGAGCAAAATCTATTATATTATTAAGCATGATCTAAATTCACCTCACCATCACCAGCAAGGGCTGCGATTAAAGCGCCGCGCACAATAATTCCAACTAACTTTTCTCCATCCATTACTGCTACAGGAATTGGAGAATCGTGAATAATGTTGAAAATATCATTTAATGCCGTATCTTTTTCTACTTTAGGTATATCCGTACGTAAAATTTCCTTAATATCACGTACATCTTTTTGTTTAGCTCCTGAAGCATCGTCCGCTGTAACATAACCTTGTAAATTACGTTTGCTATCGATAACAATAATGCTAGATAATCCTTCTTCACGCATTCTTTCAAGTGCAACACGGGGACCATGCTTTTCAACATTAATTGTTTCAGGCCGCTTCATAATCTGTTGTGCAGTTAATACTTTCGAACGATCGACATCTTCCACAAATCGTTCTACATAATCGTTTGCTGGATTCACTAGAATTTCTTCTGGTGTACCAATTTGCACAATCGACCCATCTTTCATTAAGGCAATTCTATCCCCTAATCGTAAGGCCTCATCTAAATCGTGCGTAATAAATATAATAGTCTTCTGCATGCTTGCTTGAAGATCTACCAATTCATCTTGCATCTCCTTACGAATTAATGGGTCAAGGGCTGAAAAGGCCTCATCCATTAATAAAACTTCAGGATCATTTGCCAGTGCACGTGCTAATCCAACACGTTGTTGCATACCACCAGACAATTGGCCAGGGTTTTGATGAATGTATCCACCAAGACCAACCATTTCCAATGATTCCTGAGCCTTTTTCTTTCTTTCTTCCTTTGGCACCTTTTGGATTTCTAAGCCATATTCTGCATTTTCTAGGATTGTTCGATGAGGAAATAATGCAAATCGTTGAAAAACCATACTCATTTTTTCTCTGCGAACATCTCGAAGTTCTTTTTTATTCATGTTAGAAAGATCTTCACCATCTATTAAAACACTGCCTTCTGTTGGCTCAATCAAACGATTCAATAAACGTACTAGTGTTGACTTTCCACTTCCTGACAATCCCATAATGACAAATATTTCTCCGGCTTCAACTGAAAATGTTGCACGGTTTACCCCAACCGTATTCCCAGTTTCTTTTAAAATTTCATCCTTAGATGTTCCCTTATCTAACAGGTTTAGCGCCTGCCTAGGGTTCTTGCCGAACACTTTTGATAAATCATTTACTTCAATGACCGGCACATCGTTCACCTCTACTTTTCTATGTTCCTTTTCGCTAGCGTCTATGCATTTAGTCGTAATACTTTATAATTAGAAACAAAGCAAATAAATAAGACGTTAACTCCGAACAGCTTTTTTTCCACTTCCCTACTATATAACGTAAAGCTCATACATTTCAAACGTTATACACTAACGTTTTTGTATAAAATGTTTGTACAGATTGAACTGTACGTAATTGACAGGCGTATATCTTTTATTTACTTGTAAATGCTTTAATTTCCTATTATATGTATGATTTCCAATAAAATCCCTTTTGTTGTAACCTTTATATAGAAAGCCTTTTAGGAGGATTTTATGATGGAACAAACAAATGATCAACTTACTAACAAAATTGTGACTGAATTTGCAAAAACGATTGAACTATTTGATTTGACCCCACTTGAGGCAAGACTTTTTGCCTATTTATATTTGATAGAAAATCCAATGACACTAGATGAAATGAGTGAGGCAATTGGTAAAAGCAAAACATCAATGAGTACTAGTATTAGAAGCTTACTAGATTTAAAATTAGTCACACGTGTATGGAAGAAAGGCGTTCGTAAAGACTTATACCAAGCTAATGCGCAGTTGTTTAAAACATTTATGAATTCTTATACTAATAAATGGATTGATGCAGCTAACCACCAAAGAAGCTCCTTGGGAGAGATTCAAAAGAGTTTAGATATTACTTCACTTGATGACGATCTTCTACCCATTTATAATCGTCTATCAACTATTATGGATTTCCACAAAAAAATCGAAACTTTTTTCCTCGACATGAAAAAAAATGATTAAAAAACTGATGGTCATATTTCGCTTAATTGCAAATATTACCATCAGTTTTTTTATTGTCTAGCGCTTTCTTATTTACCCTTTATTGCAATACCTCGTTCTAACAACGTTATAAATTCCTTTATTAATTGTGGAAAATAGCCCTCTCTTTCTAACGCATAAATGGTTTCGTTTGGCTCCAACTTTTCAGTCAACATTCCCGCAAAATGAATCAATAAAGATGTAAAGTCCAAGAATCCTTCTTCCTTTTGTAATAGATATTTACTTTCTAACATTTGTAGTAGCTGGAATAGTTCGCTATATTCTTCTTCTGTTACATTATTTTCTATGACTAACTTGACCAACGGGTATTGGTTAACATCAATTAGTCTTGATAGTAATTGAACATGAAAGGACATCATTGTTATTTTATAATCATTGTGATTCAAACCTATCCACCCCCTATTTCCCACTAAAAAAGTTCACCAATAAACACTCTCTGAAAGCCTATGTATCAACGTCTCAGCATAAATGAAAATTATTTAATAAAAATTAACAAAAAAACTATTGCTTTTTCATTTGAAACGTACTATTATTCATTAAGGATTGAGCCACCAATACAGCTAGAATCATATAAAGGAGGGTCAAAAATGAACTGCTGGAAATCCATAAATTTCACAAAAGAATTTGGTACAAACAGATTGTATTTTCTTTCATTTTTGATCGGGCTACTATCATTCGTATTTCTTTTTGTACCTTTTTCTAGTATTCATGGTACGTCACACGTAAATGAATTTGGCATTGTGCCTCTCCTCGGTTTAGTTATCTTAATGCCGACTATTCATTCATTTATGCATATATTACCATTAATTATGATGAATAAACGAACTAAAATATATTTTAACCTAAAAAAGAGTATTATTCCTACTTGTAGATATCATGCGAAAACATTTTTATCAAAGCCAATGTCTTTAATGATGGCAATTGCACCAACATTGTTCATTACAATTCCAGGTATTTTTGCATCGTTAGTATTTGTTGATTATTATGTATATATTCTATTATTTACAGCAATCCATATCGGAGCATCATTTACCGATTTTCTCTACACTCTTCACATTATAAAGGCGCCTAGACGTGCTTTTATTGAAAGTGAAAATGAAGGTTTCGCCATATTAGTCAAAGCAAAAAATTAACAAAAAGAAATCACCTGAATAGCAAATTCAGGTGATTTCTTTTCGTTAAACTACTTTAACACTATCCATACGTAAAAAAATTTGGTAAAGTAAGAAATGTGGTGTTTTCGAAGTTCCGTAATTTATTAAACAATAATTAAGAATACATCTCCAATAGGATTTAAGGAGGTTTGTTATGAGTATAGTTTATGTATTTTATGCACTGTTTGTTCTATTAATTTTTAATTCACTGACACACCAATTTTGCTTAAAAATGGAAATGAATCAAAAAAAGCAATCAACGGTTTTTAGGGTTATAAATCTGATGATTATGGTCTTACTTGTATCTTCCTATATCCGGGTGTTAAATGTAGTTACATAAAGATTAGTAAAAACTATGTAAAATCCAAATAAGACTATTTATTTTGTTACATACTATGGTATATTAATCATTAGTTTTTAACCATTAGATTAGGAGTGTTTAATAAATGAAAAAACTAGCAATTGCATTAACATTGTCAGCAGGAGTACTAAGTTTAACAGCCTGTAATAACTCAGATGCAGAATCAGGCAAAGAAGCGGTTGTAGAAACAGCAGCAGGTAATATTACAAAAGATGCATTTTATAATGAAATGAAAGATACTTACGGTGGCCAAGCTTTACAACAAATGGTACTTGTTAAAGTTCTTGAGGATAAGTACGACGTACCAAAAGAAAAAGTTGATGCTGAAGTAAAAAAACTCAAAGATCAATTTGATGAAAAGCAACTTGAAATGATGCTTCAACAACAGGGTTATAAGGATCTAGATGCATACCGAGAAGCATTAGAGATTAGCTATTTACAGCAAGCTGCTGTGACAGAAGATATTAAAATTAAAGATGAAGAAATCAAAACACAGTACGAGCGAATGAAAACAGAAGTTAAAGCCTCTCATATTTTAGTCGCCGATGAAAAAACTGCTAAAGAAGTAAAACAAAAGCTTGCGGATGGTGGGGATTTTGCTGAATTAGCAAAAGAGTATTCGACAGACAAAGCTAGTGCTGAAAAAGGTGGCGACCTTGGCTACTTCTCAGTCGGCAAGATGGTCCCAGAGTTTGAAGACGCTGCTTATAGCTTAGAAGTTGGAAAAGTTAGTGAACCGGTAAAAACGCAGCATGGTTTCCACATTATTAAAGTGACGGACAAGCGTGACAGCGAGGCAAAAATTGGGTCGTTTGAAGAAGAAAAAGAGGGTATTCGTAGTGAGTTAGCAGCTAAGAAAGTTGACCCAGCAAAAGCCCAAGAAAAACTTACTAACTTATTGAAAGATGCTAAGATTGATGTAAAAATTGATCAATATGAAGACTTATTCAAGGTAGAAGAACCTAAGCAAGAAGGCGCTTCTAAGGAAGAAGGAAGCAAATAAAGTGTAAATAAGAAGATGCTGATCCAATATGGATCAGCATCTTCTCTTGGTCAATTTCATCTCGGGTTTGCGCTTTTTCTATTGCGACATAAATTCTTTTCGGTCTTTTGTTTCTCGTTCTTTTTCCATCCGATCAATAAAGACTCTTCCTTCACGTTCAATAAATTGTTGTTCAAGTCTACGTTCTGCCCTCATTGCTCGATAGGCCATATATCCACTTAAAAAAATAAATAAGATCATCATAATAACCCACCAAGGTACTCCAATAATCATTATATTGCCCCCTTGTCCACCTCTTCTTTAACAAGTATATGAGGACAACTTTTAAATAATGACTATGATTTTATTGTTCCTCAAATAAAGGTTTATAGAATGATCGGTTATCCAGTGCAAAAATTCTTTCGGTAAACTCACCAGGCTTCACCTTTTCCAATGAACGATTTAGCATATTCATCTTAGCATCAATTAAATCAATCAAGTGTAAGAGTTCTGCTTCTCGGACCATAGGTGGTTTTGGACTGCCCCATTCAGCTTTTCCATGATGGGATAAAACTAAATGTTGTAGAATAAGAACCTCTTCACCTTCAATTTGCAACTCACGTGCAACATGACCAATTTCTTCTACCATCATCGGAATATGTCCAAGCAATTTTCCCTCTATTGTATAAGATGTTGTAATGACACCAGATAACTCTTTTAACTTACCTAAGTCATGGAGGATAACACCCGCGTACAATAAGTCTTTATTTATTTGTGGGTAAAGCTTATGTAACTCTTTCGCTAATGCGATCATGCTAACAACATGGTGTGCCAAGCCTGATACATATTCATGATGATTTTTCGTTGCAGCAGGATACGTTAACAGTGCATCCTGGTACCTTTTAACAAATGCTCGGACAATCCTCTGCATAGTAGGATTTTTCATTTCAAAAATAGCTTCAGTCAGTTTTTCCATTAACGCTTCTTTTTCTACTGGAGCTTTTTCAATAAAATCTGTAACATGTACATCATCAGTAGACTGCGCGGGTCTTAACGATAAAATCTTAAGCTGGGCCTTACCTCGAAATTGATTGATTTCTCCAGCTAATTTAACGATTTGCTCAGCAACAAATAGTTGTTCATCCTCTTTTGTGATATCCCATAGCTTAGCATCAATTTCCCCAGAAGAGTCTCGGAGAATTAAAGTCAAAAATGGCTTACCATTACTTGCCATACCCCGATTTGCTTCTTTAATGAGTACAAATCCATCAAAAGCATCACCAATGTTTATATAACCCAATCCTTTGTTCATACCCTCTTCCCCCTCAGTGCAATTATCTTTCTTATTCTTTTGGTATAAGATCAAAAATTTCCCCAGATTCAATAACCTGTATAAACTTCATCAACCATTTGTAGTAATTTTGAGCATAACGAAGCCGGTCAATATCACTATTAATAGTATTCTTTAAGTCTTCATTATTTGTCGACTCGCGTATCTTTTCCAGTTCCTCAATTGTTTCGTCAGCTTCTTCAATATTTGTTTCAGTATGATGGCGCCAGCGGTTACCAAATAGGGAAGTAAAAGATTTATACCAATCCTCTTCCGATTTATATAAATCCTTGCGTATGCCTTTTTTAAATGTTGATTCAACCATTTTCATATCTGTTAAAGCACGTACTCCTGTCGACATGCTGGTTTTACTCATTTCAAGTGCATCTCGCATATCATCTAATGTCATAGGCTCATTTGCAAAATATAGAACACCATATAACCGGCCAACAGAAGGAGTGATCCCGTACAGATTCATATTTTTAGCAATTACTTGGATGAACTTTTCTTTTGTTTCTTCATATTGTTCCCGATTGCTTATCTCGTCTAGTTCAGACAATGGATGCCCCCTCCATTCGTATTATTTACCCCTTTATATATAAAAAATTTTATCACTAACTATCATATTTTGCGAATAGATTCATGTAAAACAGTGATATTACTAGCAGTAAGATCTTTTATAAGTCCTTTTTTACATGTAAATAAGAGTACTTGTCTCTTTTTTGAAATACTAGCTATTAGATCCATCATGTATTCTACCCGGATATCATCAAAATGCACAAATGCATCATCTATAATAAATGGCATGTTATGTGTCTTACTCATCACTTCACTAATTGCCAATCTTAAAGCTATATATAATTGATCTCTTGTGCCTTGAGACAATTCATTTACCGTATACCTTAGATGGTTGGCTGATTCAACCTGAAATGGCTGATTTTTAGATGGTGCATAGACATTAGTGTAAGCATGATTGGTAAGCATAACAAAGTAATCTGATGTTTGATTGATTAGCCGTTCCATGTATTTATCACGGTAGTTATTTTTTGTTTCGACTAACATTTCCTTTGCACTTTTTAAAATAGCCCATTTTTCTCCAAGCTTATTTAGTTCAGCAGTTTCGATATGAAGACGGTGCATGATTTGGGAATGCTCGTCTGAACCTTCCATGTATGCTAAGTCAGCGTCGATTGCTGCAAATTGTTCGCGCTCTTTCTCTAATTTTTGTTCAGCTAGTTCGAGGTTTTTTTGATATTTTTTTTGTTTTTCTTCTATATCCGTTATCTCTCCTATACTGTCAGCAGCAAATTCAACTATTTTATCTTCCGAATAAGTCATGCTAAGTTGTTCCTTTATTTCTTCTATTTTCAACTTAACTTGTTTTTCGTCTTCGAGCAATGTGTTCTTTTGATAAAACTGTTCTTCCGTTTCTACCTCCGCCACTTTCATCAGGTTCAATTGTTCACGCTGGAAAACCTGAAGTTTTTTTTTCAACGATTCAACTTGTTCGTTTGCGGTTTTCTTCCATGCTTCATATTGTTCTAATAAACGAAGCGTACCGTCATGTTCTTCTACTTTTTCATGAAGAAAGGCAAAACCAGTATCGATTGATTTATATTTCGATTCCCAATTTCTATCTTTAAGAAACCTCATTATAAATTCACGATGATTCAACTCTACTTCCTTCACATCTGCTAATTGCTGTTTTTTACTTTTCCATTCAAGGTTTTGCTGTAATAAAGATTTAAACGCGTGATAGAATGCAGGCCAGTTACTTATATCTATTGTCTCCAAAATCGGATAAAGTTTGCGCTGATGCGTGACCTTTTCATCCACTCGATTTGCTTTTTGAATCATTAATTCATGACGCTCTTGCCATTTTATTTGTTCAATTTTATTTGTCTCGAGTTTTTCACCAATAGTTTCCACCTGTCTTACTGCTTCATCATGACTTGAAAGTAGTTGTGTCGCTTCCTCCTTTTCTTCTAACGTAACCATTACATTATTTGAATCACCAGTATTATTTGTAATTAATTGCTCTATTGTTTCCGTTGATCGCTTACCAATTATCCATTGAGCAATTCCAAATCCAAAACTTGCAAGCATGACTCCATAACCCCACGTATAGTCCTGAAAAAATCCAAACAGCCCAAAAAGAAGGCCTATGATAATACTTCCACTAAAAATGATCAGGGAATTTTTATGTCTCTTATTTTTGATAGCTTCAAAATCAGTTTTCTGTTTACCTTCATTTCCCCTGTAATGATAGTTATTGTAATCATGAACCCGGTGGGAAAGCTCATCAACTTGTTTTGCAGGTAATCGGTATTCATTACATTTGTTTAGGCTATTTTTTAATTCGATTTTTTGTTTCTTTTGAACCGCTTCTTCTTGAGCTAATTTTTCTTTCTCTATACGGAGTTGCTGAGTTTCCTCAGATAATTGTACCCATGTGTTTTCCGTTTGATAAGTAAGGGATATATCGCTCAAATCAACAGGTTTAAGATTCGTATCGATAGCTAGTAATTCGTTTTTTAATCCAACCTCTTGCTCTTTAATCCAACCTTCCAGACGCTTTATTTCTTTTACATCTTCATTGTAAGAGTCTTGAGTTTCTAGAAGTTGTTTCACCTCATCATACGTATTAGATTTCAATAATAACTCCTTTAATTCTGCTTGTTTATTCTCGTATGAGGTGACATTGTTTTTTAATACCTGAAGTTCACTTTCAAGAGGCAAAATGTTTTCTTTTAAGGATTCCAAGCGTTTTATCCCGTCTTCAGGAAATGTAATCACCTTTGGAAAGGTTGCTAATTGGTGTTCATATTTAGAAAGTTTTTGTAAACTCGGAAGTGCTTGTCGCATCTTTTCACTTTCTGAAACATTCTTCTTTTCAACCTGAATTGTACGCTGAAGTTCCTTTATTTGCGCATTAATTTCAGCAAGCTTTGTCTTTTTTTCACTATATGTTTTTTCATGGCTTTTAACCGTTTGTATTTTATTAGTTAAGTCGTCAAGGTAATCAAGCTGTTGATTAATGATCGGTCTTTTACCAAACGGTTTAAATAATTCACTAATTTTCGTATCAAGCCGTTTCTCAACAGCATAAATGTCAGTAAATCCTGTTAAACCAACCCCGAGCAAAATGTCGCCAATATCCTCTTCATTCATCGTTTTTAAAGTGGTTAAATCTAGTGCATCAAATGAAAAAATCGACTGATAGGTCTGGCGAGTGATGCCATGTAAACGTCTTTTTAGCCATGCTTCATCTGCCTCTTCTCCATTTGGTAATAGACATTTTGCATAACCGTTATTTACTTCATCTACACGCTCAATCGTGTATTCTCCTATTCCTTCTTCCACTATTGTCAACATTCCCCCCATTTTACCACTTGTCTTCGAACGGAAAAAAGCACGCTTTTTCGGGGATAGTCCAAATAACATAAAAAGAATAAATTGCTGAAGACTTGACTTCCCTGATTCATTTTCACCATAAATAATCTGAAGTTCACTAGGATGAAAATCTATTTGAAAGTCATGCCATTTGGCAAATCCATATACTGTAGCACGTATAAATTCCATATTAATCCTCACCCTTCAGCAACTCATTTACTAACAACTGCTTCGCTTGTTGTCGCACGTCATCGATCTTCGTAATTGGTTCTATATATTTTCGTGCTTGTTTATGACGATATAATTCTTCCATATATGTATGAATAGGTGCATCCTCACTGTGACGTAGTAATTCACCGATAAAATGTTCGCCTTTTCTTAATTCGTTTTCATTGTGCGATTGATCTATCTTAACGGTATATCGAAAAATAAAATCCCATCTACTTTCCGTCATCAATGTATCATTTAGTAGCTCTATCGTATCCTCAATCAAGCCATCTCGTACCCATAAGTTTAATGCTGGATTTGTTCCCTTTAATTCTACCGACAGCAATTGTGGAACCTCATACTTTTGTTCTTGAATCGTATCCCGTATCACTTCTTCTAAAGCGTGTGGTTCCGTGCAGTTAGATACATCCACTAGTAATGTATTAAATTGGATCGCTTGTAAAGGAAGGAAGCATACATCAGTCTGGCTTTTATTTAGAACAACATGATAACATCCTCTTGCACCTGTTTCTTTACGATTTCGACCTTGAGTGTTACCTGAGTACACGATAGGTGGATTCTGCTTTAACATTTCAGGTTTATGAATATGCCCAAGAGCCCAGTAATCAAATTCCTTATTCGTAAGCTCGCTCAAATAAAACGGCGCATATGTATCATGTTCCGTATTACTAATTAAGCTTCCATGAAGCATGGCGATATGGAAGGGGACTTCTTGATTATGAAGTTTAAATTCAGCGGTTTTGTTTTGTAGAACCGATCGATTTTCGTAGCTAAACCCATAGATGTTAGCTACTGATTTAGCTTGTTTAGTAAATGTAAAATGGTTTACCTTTTCTTCGTTAAAAATATATACATTGTCAGGGTACACGACAGGGTACGTATTACCGCTTACAAAATCATGATTACCGTAAGATAAATAAACCTTTATGTCATAACGGTTTAGTTCTTCAAAAGCTTTCTTTAATTTAATTTGTGCTTTTAAGCTTTGACGTTCATTATCAAATAAGTCTCCTACTAATAAAATAAAATCTACTTTTTTTGAAATAGCTGTTTTAACTAGATTATCTAGAGCATTAAATGTACTGACTTGAATTTGTTTAAAAATATTTTCTGGTACACTCGCCATGCCTTGAAATGGACTATCTAAATGTAGATCTGCTGCATGAATAAATGATAGTTGTTCCGTCATCGTTATACATCTCCTAACTTTACGTTATTGATAATCTATTTTACCAAAAGATGAATACGAATGCACGTTCTGCCTCGTTTTTCCCCATAAAAAGATTCCCCATATAGCTAATCAACTATACGGGGCTCTTTGTGATTTTCTATTCTTTTTTAGAAAGAGCAATCGCTTTTCTAATATCCTTTAGCGAACTAGATTTACCATACATCAATACTCCGCCTTTATAAACCCGGGCACCAATGACAGCTAACAAAATAATGGATCCAACTAGAATACCTAAAGATAGTGCCACCTCCCAGAATGGTATATCCAACATTCCAACACGCAAAAACATCAACATTGGTGTAAAGAATGGAATATACGAGCTAATTACCACAAGGTTCGAATCTGGAGCACTAAGTCCATATATTGCAATGAAAAAGGCTATCATAATAAGAAAGATCATTGGCGTTATTAACTGTTGCACATCTTCTGTCCTACTTACTATTGAACCCAGCATGGCGGCTAGTGTTGCATACAACAAATACCCTAGTATGAAAAAGACGAGCGCATAGATAAAGAGTGAAGGTGACGCGCCTTGGATACCAAAATATTGAAAAACACCACCTGTAAGCTCATCCTGTTTTGACACTAGTAATGTAAAACCAAGTCCTAAAATTAATCCAACTTGTGTTAATCCTAGTAAAGCAATACCAATAATTTTTGCAAACATCTGTGTGACAGGTGACACACTGGAAACCAAAAGTTCCATAACACGCGATGATTTTTCAGTTGCCACATCTGTAGCAATCATATTACCATACGTAATTACGGATAGATAAAGAACGAACAGCATGACATAGACAATCCCACGGGCCTGATTAAGTTCCTCAGATGATTTAGCACTCTCGTCAAGTGCAACTGTATGAAACGTTACCGGGGAATAGATCTCCGTGATGGTTTCTTGATCGACACCCGCTTGCTTAGTTGCTGCTGCAACTTTTAATTGTTGTAATTGTTGTTGAATCGCCGTTTGTTCAGCAGAATCAACAATATTACTTGCATAATATGTTGCTTCCGGCAGTTGATTTGCGTTCAACGTCAAGGTAATAAGTGCTGCAAACTCTTCATTTTCAACAGCTTTTTTTCCCGTTTCTACCGACTTGCCATATGCGATAACATCTATATCTTCATTCGCATTTTCTACACTTTTCTCAAGTGATTTGAAAAACTCACCAGTCTCATCTAGTACAGCAATTTCACTTTTTCCATCATCTGAAAACGCATCAAATATTGCTTGATAATTTGCTAGACCAACAACAAATAATAACGTGATAATGGTACTTATTAAAAATGATTTCGTTTTAAATCGTGTCATATACGTATGAGACATAACAATCCAAAATTTATTCATAAGAGGCACCCACCTTTTCAATAAAGATGTCATTCAATGTCGGTTCCTCTAAATCAAACTTTCTGATAAACCCTTGCCCTTGTAGGCTTGTAAAAATGGATTGAGATACCTGTTCATTTTCTATTTGCAACTCACATCCACCTGTTACAGCCTTATATTTAGTTACACCATCATAACTACGTAAATAGTTAAGATCCATATCCCCGTGGACTATTAGATTCTTCTTACCATAAGAACTTTTTATATCTCGCAAGTGTCCATGAACAATCTGCTTTCCTTTTTGCAAAATACATAAATGCTCACATAGCTCTTCCACATGATCCATTTGATGAGATGAAAAAATAATCGATGTCCCACGTTCTTTTAAATCAACAACAGCTTTTTTTAACATTTCAACATTAATCGGATCAAGTCCTGAGAATGGTTCATCCATGATTAAAAGCTTTGGTTTATGTATGACAGCTGAGATGAATTGGATTTTTTGCTGGTTCCCTTTTGAAAGTTCTTCTACTTTTTTATCGATATATTCAGGAACCTTGAAACGTTCTAACCATCCTTCAAGCTCGGTAATAATTTCACTCTTTTTCATACCCCGTAATTTTCCTAAATAAACAATTTGCTCTCTTACCTTCAATTTTGGGTATAATCCACGTTCTTCAGGCAGGTAGCCAATAAGATGACTTTTATCATAGCTAATAGATTCGCCATTCCAGGAAATCTCCCCATCTGAAGCATCTAATAATCCTAGAATCATTCGGAATGTTGTGGTTTTACCTGCCCCATTTCCACCAAGGAATCCAAACATTTCCTTTTCCGGTATTTCTAAAGATAGATTGTTAACAGCAGTATCCTTGCCGAATCGTTTTGATACATCTTTTAATACTAACGTCACTACATCCTCTCCCTTCCCTTACTATTGTACGTTTTGTATACATAATGGTTTCAATTTTTATCTTCTTTTTTGTAACGTAAGCAGTTGTAATCATTAATGTTTTCTTTTCTTCTTCTCATGCTTTTTTTACCGTTTAAAAATGTATATACTATAGGTAAGTTAAAACTTTGGGGGAATTATTATGCGTACGTATGCTTTAACTGTTTTTAAACAAACTGGAGAAAAGTTGTTGGACGAATCATTTACCGCTGAAAATGATAATGAAGCAAAAAAGGTTGGTAATGCTCGATTGGCTGAAGAAGGATATTCCGAACATACACACCGTTGTGTATCACCTGAAGCCAAGCTAGTTTTATTCCATCGGTAAGAATGAGAGCGACTCTACAAAACTTTGTAGAGTCGCTCTCTTTATTCGCCTATAAACGTTGGTTTACGTTTTTCGAGGAAAGCACTTACCCCTTCTTGATGGTCTTTTGTTTGCCTTAATTCCCATTGATTTTTCTTTTCCTCAGTTAGGTAATGTTGTAGATTACTCTTATTATCGTTATGATACATGAGTTTTGTTTTGACTATGGAAGATAGCGGTTGTATTAATAGGCTTTTGGCTAGTGAAGTTGCATGATTTAAAACAGGCTCATCACTAACCTGATCAACCAAGTTCATCGAATAAGCAGTCGTTCCATCTACTTTTTTCATACTCCAAATAAATTGTTTTGCGCCATGGACACCTAACCGTTCCTTCAACCAAAAATGACCTCCCCCATCAGGTGCCAAGCCAACTCCAAGAAACAACATTCCAATCTTTGCATCATTTTGCGCGACAACGTAATCAGCTACTAGAGCTAGACTAAGACCAAGTCCTGCTGCTGATCCTTTAATAGCAGAAATGACAATTTTTGGCATTAAATACAATTTCATTGTGATTTTTTCAACCGTTTCCATTACTTCATGATAAAAATCCTGGTTCTTCCAATCAGTCATCATAGAGATATCCCCGCCTGCACAAAAAGCTTTACCCTTTCCGCTAATAATAACAATATGATCGTCACTTTGTTCGACCTGGATAATAACCTCAAGCAACTCATGTAACATTTCTTTATTTAATGCATTGTAACGATCTGGTCGATTCAAATAAATATATCCTATTTGATCAATACTTTCGTATAAAACAGTTTCCATGCTGAGCACTCCTCGTATTACAAGTTTCTACCTCTTTCATTAATTCTCTACTTATTACAAAAGTCCTGCTTAGAAAACTTGGCTTATCGCCAAGCTTTAATGGCGAAAGCCTTAGTTGCCCTTATACTGATATCCACTAAAAATTTATACTTTCTTATCAGTGAAAAAAATACAACCCATAGTTAAATCACTATGGGTTGTACACTAACTATCTATTCGGCTGATTCTTCAGCTGATTCAGGTTCTCCGTATAATTCTTCTAATGGCTTGGTAATAATGCGACTTACATCGTTGATTACCATATTTAAACGTTGCTCTTGTTCCATTAGTTTAGAAATATCCTCATGTTGTTGAACTAACTCTACAACCTGACGAGCCTTCTCTACTTCTTCCTCGGTAATCTCTTGTCCTTGCATTTGTTTTTCTTGTAATTCCATTTGTGTATCACGGAAATTTTCAAACATTTGCTTAGCAGATTCATCACTCATTACTTTTTCGTATGCGTTTTCTAAATTTTTAAATTCTTCACTTTCACGAATTGCTTTTTCTAAATCGTATGCACTGTCATAAATATTAGGCACTGTAATCCTCCTTCAATTTCAATCTTAAACAACTATAACAAACAAGAAGTAGCATGTATACCAATTCGAATAATCGTGCCATTAAATGTAAAGCTTTTTCAAAACTAAAACTATTGTTATACTAGAGAAAAGTTCAGTGAAAGAGGATATGTTATGATAACCAAATTAAAAAAGGTCTTCCCTTCGTTAATTACATATGATTCAAATTCAGAACAATCACCCGTGGGTTACAAGTGGTATGTGACAGAAGATGAAAAGATCCTAGGAATTGATAAAAATGAAATCTCAACTAAGGATGAAGCTTTGTTATCTACTTTCTTGTCACCCTATTCCGATGTAGAGCTTCCGTTAACAATTAAGGAAAAATTCTGGCAAGATATACTCCATCGTGAACAAACGTTAACGGAAAATGACCATGTAAGCTCTTACCGTTTTGTTCACTTTTCATTCCAACAAAATAAAGTAGAACCAAATCTTTTCAGGGAAGCTATTCAAAGTATCTTTTCAAAACCCCTTCCAATTTTATGGTTAACGGATCATCAAGGTATATTGATTGAAGAACAAACAGAGGTATTAGAAGAATCAATTGCTTACAATGAGATCATTGATATTTTAATGAGTGATTTATATGTAAAAATCCGTTTTTTCGTCGGGCCTTTTATGACTGCTTTAGGAGATGCAAAACAGTTTTATTCAAGATTTGTTGAAGGTGCAACTACAATTTTTAAATACACCGATAAACAAGTTATTTCATATAAGGAAGCTATCCCGTATTTATTTGCCGATCAAGTAAGTGATTCCTTTCGTGATGAAACAAAGTATTTCTTATTAAAAGAAGTACTGGATGATATGGAACTAATCCACACAATCGAAACATTTTTTGCATGTAATTTAAATATAACGGTTACTGCTAAGGAATTGTACATGCACCGTAACAGTTTACAATATCGAATTGATAAATTTGTTGAAAAAACCGGAATTGATATTCGTCAGTTCCATCAAGCAGCAACAGTTTATCTTGCTCTCATTTCTAAAAAGTAAAACCTCTACTAGAAAACATGCACAAAGAATAGAGATTTCTTTGTGCATGTTTTACGTATACATTTTCACGAATATTTTATAAACTTAATGTACTTAATAATTGGAGGTTTGAAAATGGCGGAATTACGATTAGAACATATTCAAAAATCTTATGATAAAAAAGTAATAGCAGTAGATGATTTCAACTTACATATTCATGACAAAGAATTTATCGTATTTGTTGGACCATCTGGATGTGGAAAGTCCACAACACTTCGCATGATTGCTGGGTTAGAGGAAATTTCAAATGGTGATTTATTAATTGACGATAAAAAGATGAACGATGTTGCTCCAAAAGATCGGGATATTGCAATGGTATTCCAGAACTATGCATTATATCCACATATGAATGTATATGATAATATGGCTTTTGGTTTGAAGCTTCGTAAATTTAAAAAAGATGAAATTGATAAACGCGTCCAAAATGCTGCAAAAATTTTGGGCCTTGAATCCTATTTAGACCGTAAACCAAAGGCGTTATCTGGTGGTCAACGTCAACGTGTTGCATTAGGGCGTGCTATTGTACGTGATGCTAAGGTATTTCTTATGGATGAACCGTTATCAAACCTTGATGCAAAGTTACGTGTTCAAATGCGTGCTGAAATCCAAAAGCTGCACAAACGCTTACAAACAACAACCATCTATGTAACACATGATCAAACAGAGGCTATGACGATGGCAACCCGACTCGTTGTTATGAAGGATGGTCTCATTCAACAAGTAGGCGCTCCAAAGGAAGTTTATGATAAACCTGAAAATATATTTGTCGGTGGATTTATTGGTTCGCCATCCATGAACTTCTTAAACGGAACTTTACAAGATGGTCACTTCGTCATGGATGACATCAAAATCAAAGTTCCTGAAGGTAAAATGAAAACGCTTCGTGAACAAAACTTTATCGATAAAGAAATAATTCTTGGCATACGTCCAGAAGACATACATGATGAACCACTATTTATTGAAGCTACAAAAGAAACAAAAATTACCGCTACTATTGAAGTTGCTGAGTTGATGGGGGCAGAAACATACCTTTACTCCAAAGTTAACGAGCAGGATTTCATTGCGCGAATTGATTCACGTTCAGACATAGATGGCGGTGAGCAATTAGATGTTGCATTTGACATGAATAAGGCACATTTTTTCAATCCGGAAGACGAACAGCGGATACGATAAACTATTGTAAAATGGACATGATATATGTGTATATAATAAGAGGGACGTCATATTGACGTCCCTCTTTCATCTGGTTTTAGCTAAGGGGATACCTAAGCTTTTAGTCCATGGTTATTTAGGTTGTTGTCCATTAAGTTGTTGTTGAGCAGTTTGAACTAGACGCTTTGTAATTTCACCACCAACAGAACCGTTAGCACGTGAAGCTGTGTCTGCACCTAAATTAACGCCAAATTCTTGAGCAATTTCATACTTCATTTGATCAAGAGCTTGTTGTACGCCGGGTACTACTAATTGATTTGAATTGTTACTTGCCATGTTATATCACCTCCTGTAATCATATTGTGTACATTCATTTAAAACTTATCACTGATAATTGTTGGAAATAGTGGATAAGAAATCCTTGCTTTATTAAAAAAACCCATTACGGCAGTTAAACCGTAATGGGCTTTGCTTAGGTTAGTTGCAGCCTAGCGCTTTTCTTGGTTATTTTGGTTGTGTCATTTCTTTTGGATTAACGTATTGTTCAAATTCTTCTTCTGTTAAAAGGTTTAATTTGACTGCTGTTTCTTTTAACGTTGCATTATCTGCAAAAGCTGTTTTAGCAATTTTGGCTGCATTTTCATAACCGATATGTGGGTTTAATGCAGTGACAAGCATTAATGAATCATTTAAATTCTTTTCAATTTGTTCATGATTCGGCTCAATCCCTTGAACACAACGCTCATCAAATGAAAGCATACTGTCCGCTAACAATTGACAAGATTGAAGGAAGTTGTATGCAATTACTGGTTTAAATACATTTAGTTCAAAATTACCTTGGCTAGCTGCAAATCCAATTGTTGCATCATTTCCCATAACTTGTGCTGCTACCATCGTAACTGCTTCACTTTGCGTTGGATTAACTTTCCCTGGCATAATAGAGCTTCCTGGCTCGTTAGCAGGAATAGTAATTTCTCCAATTCCACAGCGTGGACCACTAGCTAACCAACGAACATCATTTGCAATTTTCATAAGGTCTGCCGCTAATCCTTTTAACGCTCCATGTGCATAAACTGTTTCGTCATGACTTGTTAATGCATGGAATTTATTAGGCGCTGAAATAAAGCTGTTACCTGTATAACTATTAATCGCCTCGCAAACCTTGCCAGAAAAGTCAGGATGAGCATTTAGTCCAGTCCCAACTGCTGTTCCACCAATCGCAAGTTCTTTTAGATGATGTAAGCTTTCATTGATCATGGTTTCTGATTTTTCAAGCATACGATGCCATCCACTGATTTCTTGTCCAAGTGTTAGTGGCGTTGCATCTTGTAAATGGGTACGTCCAATTTTTACGATATCTTGAAAAGCGTCCATTTTAACTTTTAATGAATCTTTTAATGTACGAACAGCAGGTAAAACGGACTCTTCCAGCTTTAAAACTGCTGCTATATGCATTCCAGTTGGATACGTATCATTTGAGCTTTGTGATTTATTTACATCATCATTTGGGTGTAATTTTACATCAATTCCCTCATTTGTTAACCATTCATTTCCGACGAACGCGATTACTTCATTTACATTCATATTGGATTGTGTTCCACTACCTGTTTGCCAAACCACAAGCGGGAAATGTTCGGTTAACTTATCATTTATGATTTGATCTGCTGCATATTCAATGGCTTCATATTTTTTTTGATCCATTAGACCAAGGTCCATATTTGCTTTAGCGGCACTTTTTTTCAGTATAGCAAATGCCTTAATCACTTCTCGCGGCATTTTTTCATTACCAATAGGAAAATTTTGTTTACTACGCTCAGTTTGTGCTCCCCAGAATTTATCCGCAGGTACTTGTACCTCTCCAAGTGTATCTTTTTCAATACGATAATCCATTTTTGTTGCCTCCCTATGTAAATGCTTACTTTAGCTCCAGCTTCTATTGTAACAAATTTTATCGAGAATTAGAAAATCTTGGCTTGTTTTCAAAAACTAATCAAGAAAAACTTTATCTTAAAAATTGTTACAGAAAAAGCACACATCCAGTGTTAGGACAATTTCATCACTTTTTTCCCTTCATGTTGTGTTCAAATTCTTTTATACTGATAGTAGAACTTATAATAAATTCATCTTGGACGGCAAATTGAGTTATACTTAATTTTAGATAGTATGTCACACTTTATTCTTGCGAAGGTCTTCGGTCCCAAGTTAAGTGTTCTAGATGTTAGTTTAAGGAGGGTTTCGTCATGCCGAATATATGGACACATATGCTTTTTTGTGAGGAGGTTATGGATACGATTAACAATCCAACGCCGTTTTTTCAACATGAAGCATATATGAAATTAGGTGCACAAGGCCCTGACCCATTTTTTTATTATAACTTTTGGCCATGGAATAAGGATGAGTCTGTAAGTGATGTTGGTATGGCATTACACACAGAAAATTGCGGGGAATTTCTAATGGATCTGATCTGTTCAGCAACGAATATGGAATCACAAGTTAAAGCATATGTATTCGGTTTTGTAACACACCACATCCTAGATCGAAATGCTCACCCATACATCCACTATAGAGCCGGTTATGAAGGAAACAAACATCAGGAATTAGAAGTTCTAATTGATACAGTCATGATGGATAGATTTCATAATATGAAAACATGGAGAGCTCACGTATACAAAGAAATAGATGTAGGATTTTCATTAGATAAAGATATTACCCACTTGCTATATACAAAAATAAAAAAACACTATCCAGATATCGGGAAAGAATCGGAATCATATATTCAAAAATCATATCGCGATATGAAATTGGCCTTGAAGATACTTTCTGATCCTTATGGCTGGAAAAATGTAGTATTTAAATCGCTTATCTCTTCATTTTCCCATCAACCAATAAAGAGCGATACTGATTATTTGAATGAGAATGGAACTACTTGGCATCATCCGGCTACTAAGGAACCTTCTTCTCAGAGTTTTCTAGAACTTTATGAAATTGGTCGTGCTGAAGGAATTGAGATTCTAAGTGAGGTATTAACATATTGGAATAATCCTACTGAAGAAAAAAAGAAACATCTACAGAATTTAATTGGAAATATTTCATATGATACTGGAAAGCCATTAGAACTTAACTTAAAAAATAAATATAGTGATCCAATCGTATAAGAGAAAGTTCAAAAAGGCACCAAATGATAAATGGCGAATCTCTTCGTTACTCGGTTTTTCTGGTCCTCACGTATTAAGGGCATAGAGGAACTTCTACTAAAAGCGTCCACGTCCTGTGGACAACGTAGAAGTCAGCACAAACACGCGCAAGTCCGGTCCTCAAAACTCTCGTGCTTCGACCTTCGTATTTCTAATTCGGCGACTTTTTTAACACATTCTATAAAGAAAAGCGCAAGCATCCTTGTAGAATGCTTGCGCTTTTCTATTATTTCGGTTTAACTTGAACTTCATTCTCGTTAATCGTATGCTGCTTAGCTTCGATCATACCTTTTTCAACATTTACAAATCGTAATAATACGATACCAATTACAAAGAATACGATCAATGAAACGATTCCAAGCCGACTGGAACCCGTCAGTTGACCAACTAACGCGAATAGGAATGGCCCAAAAATGGCAGCGAATTTTGATGAAATTCCATAAAAACCAAAGAACTCCCCATGTTTATCATTAGGTACCATTCGACCAAAAATAGATCTGCTTAATGATTGGGCGCCACCTTGAACAACACCTACGCAAACTGCTAGTAAATAAAAATGTAGTGCCGTTGTCATAAAGTATCCTAATATAACGATTCCGATATAAACATATAACGTTATGAATAATGCTTTTTTAGCCGTGATTTTCGTAGCAATCCAACCAAATAAAAATGTAAATGGAATCCCGACAAACTGCGTTATTAATAAGGCAGCTATTAGCGAATTTGAATTTATGCCGATATCACGTCCATAAATAGTTGCCATTTTTATAATCGTAGAAATACCATCGTTGTACATCCAAAAGGCTAAAAGAAAAATTAATAATTGTTTATACTGTTTAATTTCTTTAAATGTTGTAGTAACCCTTGTAAATCCAATCGATAGATAGGACTTCTCCCGTTTAATTGGCTTCTTCTTTTCTTCCTTAACATTTTTGAGGAGTGGTATCGAAAAGATAAACCACCAAATACCTACTGTCACAAAAGCTAATTGACTTGCTATAGTTGAGTTAGGGATTCCAAACCATTGATGTTTCAATATCATTAGAAGGTTTATTGCGAGTAGTACCCCTCCGCCTATGTATCCAAAAGCAAATCCACTAGATGAGATTTTATCGATATCTTCTTCATCAGCAATTTCAGGTAAGAATGCATCATAAAATATGTTAGCACTTGAAAATCCAATTGTTCCAATTATGAGTATGAGTGATGCAAATAAATAATCTCCCTCACCAACAAATCCTAGTAACACACTTGCTATCATACCCATAAAAGCAAAAAAACGCAGAAACTTTTTCTTAGAAGCTGAATAATCACTAATTGCTCCAAGGAATGGCGCAAGAATAGCCACAATTAATACCGCGATAGATTGTGAATATCCCCAGTAACTTGTAGCCAACGACTCATCCAAGCCTACTGCTGCAACATCATAGTAGAATACTGGCAAGACAGCTGCCATTATCGTCGTTGAAAAAGCTGAATTACCAAAGTCATATAGCATCCAACTACGAACCGTTTTCTTTTTCATGTTAGCCCCCCTATTTCTTGGCTCAGTATATCAACTAAAACTGCTAAATATTTTCTAAGGATGCTGCAGTCTGATTCGTATTTTCTATTGCTCTAGAATTGGCCATCCGCTCTACCTGTTGTCAATTACAGCCTCTACTTGCAGTCATTTCCTCAAATCACATTCGCCAAATTCTCTCCAGTAGAATGACTGCTTTCTTCCATTTACTTACTCCTTTAAACTTTATAATTTCCCCTTGTCCAAAGCCAGTAAAAATGCCTTGCCCCTAAAGGCAAGGCAACTAATAGTTACTACTAGGTTGACTATTCCCAAATAAAATGTCTATAAGCTTCACTTAATTGTAGAAACCTTTCTTTATCCCCTCTATCTATGGAGTTATTAATGGCTTCTTCAAGCTTCTCTTTATTGAATACGAAACAAAGCTCATCAAGCAACAGCGTGGATGCAAGTTTAAATTCAAACGAAATTTCACGCTTCGCTTCTAATGGTTTCCCATCATATCGATAATAACGATAAAATATCTTTTGCTTTTTCATGGAACTTGCCCCCTTGTTCCTTTTTTCTATTATCCTAAATGTTTGGAATAATTGCAACAAAAATAACTAATTTATCTTGATTTTTTTGCGTTTTGGCTGTATGAAACTTAATTAGCTACTTACAATAGATATAACCTTATCCTTTAATGTTTCTCTGGACTCACCATCTACTGCTTTGGTAGACTATTATGGCTATTACAATTGAATTTAATGGACTTGAAAGTAAATGGAGGATCTTTCCTTGACACATTCGGAGAACTTAAAAAAAGGTGAAAAAGGGGCTTGGATTAGCATCTTTGCTTACCTGATTTTATCTATAATTAAACTTCTTGTCGCTCATTTCGGTAATTCAACGGCACTACGAGCAGACGGTTTAAACAATATAACAGATGTTATCGCATCTATAGCGGTACTAATTGGCCTTAAAATTTCGAGGAAGCCAGCTGACAATGATCATCATTATGGTCATTATCGTGCAGAAACGGTTGCATCTTTATTTGCAGCATTCATAATGGTGTCTGTTGGCATCCAGGTAATATACGATACAATCCGTAAATTATGGCTTGGTGAAGTTTCACAACCGGATATGTTAACAGCTTGGACTGCACTCGGCGCTGCTATTATCATGTTCGGCGTTTACAAGTACAATGCCAATTTAGCAAAAAAAGTAGGAAGCTCAGCTTTACATGCCGTAGCACACGATAATAAGTCAGATGCATTCGTTAGTTTGGGAGCCTTTGTTGGTATAATTGGAGCTCAACTGGGCTTATATTGGTTTGATCCTATTGCAGGGTTAATTGTAGGATTTATCATTTGTAAAACAGCCTGGGATATTTTTAAAGACTCCACACATACGCTAACAGATGGTTTTGATGAAAAGTTCCTACTTAAAATAAAAAAGAGTATTACTAAAGTGGATGAAGTAAAAAAAGTAAAAGATGTTAAAGGACGGGTTCATGGTAATCAATCCTTTATTGATATTGTTATTCTTGTTGATTCTGACTTAACTGTTAAGGAAAGCCATGATATAACGATTCATATTGAAAAACTATTAGAAGAAAAACACAATATCCATTATGCACATATTCATATTGAACCTTTTCAAAAATAGAAGCTAAATGGTCATAGCCACTTAGCTTCTATTTCTCTTTATTAAACATAATAATTCATCAATGCTTTCCCACCCGTAAGCAGTCTCCTGATAGGTACCTTCCCCAATGGTCGTTTCTTCCACGCCAACTGGTTCTGCTTGATATCTCACGTAAAACTTACTTGATGGATTTTGTTTTAAAACCCAGACAAGAATAGAATTGCTTCCTTTGGCTTTCATATCCTCTGCAAATACCTGTAACAAATCGGCTCCTAGGCCTAAACGTTGATATTCATCAAGCAGGTAAATCGTATAAATTTCGCTATCATGGCTAAAACGCTTTGTTCGTTCAGGGCCACCATTTACAAAGCCCACTATTTTTTCCTCATTGTAAATTACAAAGGTACATTGATCTTCCTTTTGTATTTTTAATATTGTTTCCCACAATGCCAACCGATTTTCATATGTTATATTTGAAATATCTTTTTCATTTAATAATTCTTTATAGGTACTCTTCCAGCTAGTAATATGTATATTAGCTATCGCTTCAGCATCATCGTACACTGCTTTTCTCGTTTGAAACATAATTCAACCCCCAACATACTCTCTTTTTTAGCAGTTAAGAAAGTATAAATTCTTTCTTACTGCATAAGTGCAACTAAGGCTTTCGCCATTAAGGTTTTGGCGATAAGCAAAGTTTTCTAATAAATTTTTAGGTAATTAATTATAAACTCATTACAAAAACGGCTGCAATTGCGCCGACAACAACCAGAATGACATTCAAGCCTATATATGCTAAAACAACAGCAACTAAGCCACCTAGAATACCTACATGAGGTTGTTCAGGTCTTATTGTCATTATTCCTGGAAAAATTAATGCGCCAAGTGCAGCATATGGAATGGCATTTAACCACCGATTAAACCAGTCTGGAAAATGGATGCGATCGACTATATATGCAGGGATAATTCTAGGGATAATCGTCACCAAGGACATCCCAATTATAATAGCAACTATCATTTTGGATCCTCCTTAAGCAAGAAAATTCCGCTAGCTGCTCCAATTACTGTTCCACCTACAATTGCCCAGCCCGCGCTTGTAAATTGGCTAAACAAGACATTAATTAGCATCGCAAAAATAGCAACTAGTCCAACCCGTTTTTCTTTTTTCACAGAAGGAATTAACAAACCAACAAACATCGCATACAAGGCAATTCCCATACTCTGACTTAATTTTGCTGGAATAACATCACCTAGTACACCACCTAAAAAGGATCCAACTATCCAAGAAAAATATGCAGTAAGTATTAGTGCTGTGTAAAAAAATGCACCTTTATCTTTCTTAGCCTCTTCAGGATGCAAAGAGGACATTGCAAACGTCTCATCAGTCAAACCCAATGATAAAGGAACTTTCCATTTTAGTCCAATCCCCCGCAAACGATTCATAAAGGATAAACTCATAACAAATTGACGAAAGTTTAATACAAAGGTCGCAATTATAATTTCTGCTACACCGGCACTTGCTGCAATCATATTAACTGCCATAAACTGACTTGCACCTGCAAAAACAAAAATACTCATCCCTGTTAATTCTGTTAAACTCATGCCGGCCTGTTTGGCTAGAACACCATATGTAATTGCAATTGGTAAATATCCAAGCATAATAGGAAACCCAACAGCAATACCTTTTTTTATCATTTCAACTCGAGGGGACACCTCTCTTTTGCTAATTGAATTTGTTGTCATTTATCTATTCTCCCTCAAAATGAAAATTTAGATAAGTATACAATATTATTTCTGTTTTACAAAGGAATATTGTTTTTCCATTAAAAAATCAGCCCAAGTAACCTCAGGCTGATTTTACTAATGATGCGTGTTCAAAAAGTCGGCAAATTAGAAACAAGAAGTTCGAGGCGCGAAGATTTTGAGGACCGGACTTGCCACAGGATGTGCTGACTTCTACGTTGTCCACAGGACGTGGACAACGTAGAAGTTCCTCTATGCTTTTAATACGTGAGGACCGGAAAAACTGCGCAACGAAAAAATTCGCTGTTTATCATTTGGTGACTTTTTGAACATCCTCTAATGGATAATTTTTTCTAGTTTCTGTAAGCCTTCTAATAGCCTCGGTGAAGGTCTACAATACAATGATTCTTCCAAAACATGAATATTCCCTGCTTTTATTGCCCTCATTTTATTCCAATCAGGTCTTTTCATTACCAGCTCTGGCCGCATTTTTTCTTCTTTGACACCGACCCAAACCATACATATATGATCCGGGTCTCGTGCTTTCACTGCTTCCCAATCTGTTTTAACGCTTGCAATTGCTTCGTCTTCAAAAATGTTTTTCGCTCCAGCAAGTGTGCTTATTTCCGTTAGCCAGTTTACCCCACCTGGCGTAAAAACAGGCTTTGGCCACCATTCCCAGTAAAGCGTAGGACGATCTATCCGACCTTCTGCCTTCAAACGAAACTGTTCTATTTCATCATGAAAAACTTGAGCCTTTTCAATTCCTAATTCAGGAAGGTTTAGTACTTTTCCAACTTCCCTGATATCAGATTCAATTTCATCTAAGGAGTTAGGGTTTAAAATAATATATGGCAGGCCTTTTTCCTCAAGAGCCTCAATATTTTTTTCCATTCCTGGAACACTTAAGGAAGCCAAAACAAGGTCAGGTTCAAGAGCAGCGACCTTTTCCATATCAATGGAGAGATCTGGTCCAACACGTGGTAAATGGTTAATCTCTTTAGGCCAATCAGAAAAGTCATCCACTCCAACTAGTAATTCAGTTTTACCTAAGTAAGCGACAATCTCCGTGTTACTTGGGCAAATAGATACAATTCGCAATGTAAAACCTCCTTATAAAAAGACTCCAAATTTGCTTATCTTTCTTCACCTTGGTCAGTTATAAGTAACGGGCCATCCTTTGTTATGACGATGGTATGTTCATATTGTGCAGAACGTCCCCCATCAACGGTACGTGCAGTCCAGTTGTTAGAATCCATTTTACTATTCCATGTACCTTCATTGATCATCGGCTCAATCGTAACAACCATACCCTCTTTTAAACGTGCACCCTTGTTTGGCAGTCCAAAATGAGGGATATGTGGCTCCTCATGAATGGTTGGTCCAATTCCATGTCCAGTAAAATCACGGACAACCGAAAAACCCTCCCCTTCAGCATAGGTTTGAATCGCATGTCCAATATCACCAATACGACTACCTGCTTGAGCTTTCTCAATACCTTTATAAAGTGCCTTTTTTGTTACATCCATTAATCTTCTGCCAACCTGATCTACATTGCCAACTGTGTAAGTCCATGCAGAATCAGCCAGCCCGCCATTTAAATTAACAACCATATCAATTGTTACGATATCACCGTCAGAAAGCTTCTCGTCTCTTGGGAATCCGTGGCAGATCTCATCGTTAATGGATGCACAGATTGCATATGGGTATCCACTAAAGCCTTTTTGTTCTGGAGTTGCCCCATGACTAGCCAAAAATTTCTCTACAAAAGTATCAATTTCCAACGTTGTAATACCAGGCCTAATCATTTTTGCAATTTCCTTATGTGTTTTGATGAGTAACTTTCCAGCTTCTTGCATCATTTCAACTTCGCGTTTACTTTTTCGTGTTATCATTTATTTCTTCCTTTCAACCTTAAGTATCTCTATCTCTATTTATATTTATATGAAAATAAATTGTCAATAATTTATGCAACAACTAGTTTATCATATTATCACATAAAAATGAGTGTTTATGAAATTTATCCATTTTAAAAAGCATGCAGAGGACTTTCCCCTGCACGCTTTTACTCTACTTAGTATCCGTATCCTCCGTAGCCTTTATCGCCACCTGTATACGCAGTTCCAATGATAATTAGCAAAATAAACAATACGACTAACAATGCGAAATTCATTCCGTATCCGCCTTTTTCCTCATAACTCATTATATTCCCCTCCTTATTTAAGCATATGTTAACTTATGCAGAGGTTTCGAATTGGGAAGGGCGAATCTCACGATAATGAAATTTTAGACCTAGAAATAATCGTTCGCATTATAAATTTCCCCGTTTTTAATACTTCTTTCATCAGTGAGTATATCAACTAAGATACCCGCTACAGTAACTGTATCCTTTAGGAAATTATTTTTTTTATAATCTTTAAAGGTATCTACATCGATAAATGAGTACTGCGAAGTGGAACGAATTTTTTCCTGCATTTCAGTATCCATAACGCCGGGATTGAAAGCTATTAGCTTATGACCTGTTTTTAGCTCATCTTGCTCAAGTGCTACTGTTTCTGTGTACCTATTTATACTTGCTTTTGAGCTACAGTAAGCACTCCAACCATAAACTGGCCGTTCTGCGGCTCCTGATGTTACTGTTACACCAATCATAGAAACATCCTTTTCTGTTGCCACTTTCAAAAATAAGTTCGTCAGTATCATTGGTGCCACTGTATTCACTTGCATATGATAAGCAAGATCCTTGCTCTTAATGTTCATTGATGGATTGATTGGCTCCAATACAGCAGCATTGTTAACAAGATAAATAGTCGATAAACTTTCTGTAAAAACTTCTTCGCTAATTTCTTTATAGGTATTTTCTATTTCCGTAGCATTGCTTAAATCACATGGAAAGTGAGTGAATGTTACATTATTAGATTTTGCTTGTTTGTTTAATTTTGTAGAACCTGTGCGTGAAATACCTATTACATGAACACCTGATTCTAATAAATATTCAGCAATAGATTCTCCTAGTCCTTTTGATACTCCTGTTATGACTGCATACTTCATGTTAAATCCTCCTTCAGAAAGGCATTGGTCAATTATCTTTTTATTTCGCTCCAGTAATGGACCAATGTTTCCATCCCTTTATCAAAGCTATCTAACGGAAAGCTTTCATTTGGCGAATGCAATCGATCATCCGGTGTGCCGAAACCTAGAAGTACGATTGGAATGTCATAAATGGCTTCAATCCATTCTACAACAGGAATTGAACCACCCATCCTCACATACACTGTTTCCTTACCAAATGCTTTTGTATAGCTTTTCGCGGCTTTTTGAATCAACGGATTATTTGGCTCAACCTTGTATGCTTTTGCAGATAACTTTTCTTTTACTACTTCAACCGTGACCCCAGATGGCGTAACCTTCTTCACATGATCCTCTAGCATTTGTTGAACTTTTTGAGGGTCTTGACCTGGTACAAGACGACAGGTGACTTTGGCAGTGGCTGACGAGGGAATAATTGTTTTTGTTCCTTCTCCTTGATAGCCACCATACATTCCATTAATTTCGAATGTCGGGCGTGCCATTGTATGTTCTTTTGCAGTGTATCCTTTTTCAGATGCTGTTTCTTTTATCCCGGTGGATTCTTGGTAATCTTCACCTTGCACTTGGTCAATTAATTCTCGTTCTTCGTCTGTTAAAGGCTCAACATCATCATAAAATCCATCTACTGTGATTTCCTCATCCACATTTTTCATAGATGCCAATATATGATTTAATGCCATAATTGGATTACGTACAGCACCACCATACATACCTGAATGCAGATCATGATCAGGTCCGGTAACATTGATTTCAATTCCGGTAAATCCTTTTAAACCGTATAAAATAGTTGGTTGATTTTTAGCAACCATTCCCGAATCAGAGATCACTGCAAAATCTGCAGAAAATTTATCACTTTCTTCATGCAGAATGCGATATAAATTTTCACTTCCGATTTCTTCTTCCCCTTCAATGCATACCTTTACGTTAACTGGTAATTTCCCTTCCGTTTTCACATAGGCTTCAAATACCGCTAGGTGCATAAAAACTTGTCCTTTATCATCACTTGAACCACGAGCATACAAACGGCCATTACGTACCTCTGGCTTAAATGGCTCACTATCCCATAAATCAATAGGGTCAACTGGTTGTACATCATAATGACCGTAGAATAAAACAGTCGGCGCGTCTGGCCCCGCTCCATTATATTCCGCATAAACTAAGGGATGTCCACCTGTATCCATTTGTTCTACCTTTTCAAACTGAAGATCCTTTAAGTAATTTTCAACAAAGTCTGCTGCCTCGCTAATATCACTTTTATGTAAACTTTCTGCACTAACACTTGGAATAGATAAAAATTGATTAAGCCGTTCTAATAATTCTGCTCGATTGTTGGTTAGATAGGATAAAGCCTTTTCACTCATCATTCATTCCTCCAGAAGTAGATTTTCTTTTTATTTTAGCATACGGGGACAGTCCCCCACCACTCTATCGCTTTAGCGTGATGGGGGACTGTCCCCGTTATTACGTTATTGCAATGCCTGTTTTAAATCTTCAATTAAGTCTTCACTATCTTCAATGCCTACGGAGATACGTACCAATCCGTCCGTAATTCCGAGTTCTAAACGTCGTTCGCGTGGAATGGATGCATGTGTCATTTGAGCTGGCAGTGAAATTAAGCTTTCAACCGCACCAAGACTTTCTGCTAACGTGAAGTATTTAGCACGTTCCAAAACCTTTTCAGCCTGTTCCGCGCTTCCTACATCGAATGAAACCATGCCACCATAACCAGATGCCTGGCTTGTTGCGATATCATGTCCCTTGTGGCTTTTTATTCCAGGATAATAAATCGTTGATACTTTATCATGGTCTTGTAAAAAAGATACGATTTTTTTCGTATTTGCTTCCATTGCCTCCATACGTATCGCCAAGGTTTTAATTCCTCGCATTAACAGCCATGAATCCTGTGGCCCAAGTACACCGCCAACTGAATTTTGGATGAAATGAAGGTCTTCTGCTAGTTGCTCCGAATTAACAACAGCTAATCCTGCAACAACATCACTATGACCACCAATGTATTTGCTGGCGCTGTGCAAGACGATATCTGCTCCAAGATCAATTGGTTGTTGCCAATATGGTGTTGCAAATGTATTGTCAACAATCAATTTCAAGTTATGCTTTTTGGCTATCTCCGCCATTGCCTTGATATCTGTAATTTTCAATAGTGGATTTGTTGGCGTTTCCACTAAAATCGCTTTTGTTCTATCTGTTATCGCTGCCTCTACCTTCTCTGGATAGCTGGTATCAACGTATGTGTGGTCCAACTTAAATCGATTTAATACACTTGTCATCAAGCGATATGTTCCACCATATACATCGTCCGTTATGATTACATGATCGTCAGAATCAAACAACATCATAATTGAAGTTATTGCGGCCATCCCTGAACCAAAGGCAAAGCCAGCTGTTCCATTTTCCAAATCACGAATCACTGTTTCTAGTGCATGTCTGGTTGGATTTCCAGTTCTAGAATATTCATATCCTTTGTGTTTGCCAACTTGTTCTTGTTTATACGTACTAGTTTGATAAATCGGTACTGATACAGCGCCTGTTTGTTCATCTGTCGTTATTCCACCATGTATCATTTTTGTTTTTGCTCGCATAGTCGTTCTCCCCCATATCAATCAATTTTCCCTCCAAAAATATCTTTGCTTAAATACCGATCACTACTATCCGGAAAAACCGTTACAATAGTTGATCCTGGTTTTGCAACTTTGGCTTCCTCAAGCGCAGCATACATCGCTGCACCTGACGAACTGCCGACCAATAAACCTTCTTTTCTAGCAAGCTCTCTAACTAATCTGAATGCATCTTTATCTGAAACAGTATAAATCGCATCCATATAATCACGATTCATATACTCAGGTAGAAACTCCATACCTATACCTTCTGTTTCATGTGGACCAGAATCCCCACCTGCAATAATAGAACCCTCTGGCTCTACAATAACCGTTTTAATCGAGACATTCTGTTCCTTAAAATAATTCGCAGATCCCATAAATGTGCCACCAGACCCTGCTCCAGCTATAAATACATCAAGATTCCCATCTAAGTCGTTCATTATTTCTGGCGCAAGCGTTTCGTAATAGGTTTCCGGATTAGCTGGGTTTTTAAATTGTTGTGGGGAAAAGCTATTTGGAATGGTGGTCAACAATTCCTTCGTTTTTTCAATAGCTCCAAGCATTCCTTTTTCCCTTGGTGTATGAACAATCTCAGCGCCCAACGCCTTCATAATCATTTGTTTTTCTTCGCTAAAATGCTCTGGCAGGCAAAACATAATGTTAATTTCTTTATTAAGAACTGCTAATGCTAATCCTATTCCCGTATTACCTGCAGTAGGTTCAATAATCGTTCCGCCAACTTTTAAGTCGCCATTTTTCAATGCTTCTTCTACTAATTTTTGGCCTAAACGATCCTTCACACTGCCACCTGGATTATAATATTCTAGCTTCGCATACAAACGAACCCCCTCTGGGAGGGAGAAGTTTGTTAACTGTATTAATGGTGTACAGCCTATAAGTTCCTTTACTGAATTATAAATAGTCATTTTTATTGCCTTCTATTGTGCAAAAACTTGATGCCACTCATCACGTTTATCTAACATATCTCGAGCGATTGTTTTTGCACCTTCTAGACTATGATTTGCAGCCCAACCACATTGAACTTCATTACATGCAGGTACCGCATCGGCATCTAATACATCCTGTAATGTTTTTTCAAGTGTATCAAGTACTTCCTCATAGTTATCATTATTTAATGTAGCTAAATAAAAGCCTGTTTGACAGCCCATTGGACCTATATCAAGAACATTATCCATATGATTACGGATATTTTCAGCCATTAAATGTTCAATGGAGTGTAATCCTGGCATATCCATGTGTTCCTTATTTGGTTGCTTAAAACGAATATCATATTTATATACATCGTCACCATTGGAACCTGTTGTAACACCTACTAATCGTACATATGGCGCTTTTACTTTTGTATGATCTAAATTAAAGCTTTCTACATTCATTTTCTTCGTCATCATTCAGTCACTCCTCTTATTTTTTCTCAGCTATCACTAGCCAAACAAATTCATTCATTTTCTCAAAGGTAACGTAAAACTGATTTTTCTCAAAAATTTCACGTAACGTGCTGATTGTTGGGTAGTATTCACGATTTAAATCTTCTATTAAATTTGTGTATCCTTTTTTATCTGCATCCTTTATTATATCTTCCTTTGCAGTGGATGATTCAAACATCGTATCTGCAAAAACAACCTTTCCAGTTTTGGTAAGCAAATTGACAAATTTGGCAATTGCTAAGTTTTTTTCTGCATCAGTTAAATGGTGGAATGCATAAGAACTTACAATTGTATCGATTGAATCGTCAAAACTTGGGTATGTTAAGAAATCTCCTTCATAAAGAGATACCTCTGGTAACTTTTCTTCTGCGACTTTTCGCATAGCATCTGACGGTTCTATTCCAATTACCTTATGACCATTCCCTAATAGTTTCTTGGTTAAGTTACCAGTACCTACTCCAAATTCCACTACATTACCCGATGAGTATTTTGTAACTTCATCTAAAATTTTATCATAATGAAGAAATACTGCTGCATATTGAGGATCTTTTCCAGTTACACTGTCATCATAAGAGTCTGCCCACTCTTCAAATAAACCAATAAATTCTCGACCCATTTGTTTCAACTCCACTTTTATATTAAAGCATAGTAATTCACTACGAATAGTATGAATTACTATGTTTAGAATAGCATATGTTTTGTTTTCTTTCAAAGTTAGTGTTTTATGTACAAAAAAAAAGTACTACAATTTTTGTAGTACTCTAATGCGAATTAATTATTATTATTTTGTGGGAAAACGCGTTCAATCATATTTCCCATTTGATCAAATAATCCTTCAATCGGTTCACCATTCTCCGCTTGATCAGCATAATTTGTTACAGAATCAAGAAAATCTGGATTAGTGGAAACATAAACATTATCGATATTATCATCCATTGATTTTACAATATCAGATATCTTTTGTTTTGTTTCATCTGTAATTTCATCGCCATTTCCATTACCGGTATTGTTATTACCATCCGCGTTCCCAGTATTGTTGGCGTTATTGTTGTTACCATTATCTTTTTTATCAAGTTCTGCAGCTACATATGCATTATTTTCAGTTGTTACAACAAATGCATTATCAATTCCTTCTACTTGTTGGGAAATCTTTTCTGCAGCCTCTTCAGACATGTCATATTTATTTCCGTTATCTTCACCACGATTTTCATTATCGCCTGCATTCATATCGAAGTCTTGACGATTTTCTCCATCATTCACGTCATTCGCGGTATCTCCATTGCCGGCATCACCAGCATTAAATCTTGTTTGTTCAACATTATTATCATTATTTGGTTCTGCTGCATCATTGTTTCCTTCTTGACATCCTACAAGTGCTGCAGTGGCCATCAATGCAATTCCTAATGCTTTTATCTTCATTATTTGATTACCTCCTAACTTATTTGCGCTTAGTATGTAACAATAAATTAATTTTATTCTTTCCATCTCTCGGGTCCTTTTTATGGTAAATACACCAATTATGTTTTTGAAAATATATTTATTATAGGGCAAACTACATGTAATCCTTTAAATTTAAGGAGGGGAAGTCAGTGGATATACCGGATTATGACAAAGCGCTTTATTACACACTATGGGGACAATGGGATGATTTACTTGTGTTGATGGTCCGAACAAACGATGATTTATTGTCTAAGCGGATTCAACTTTTTCTACACTCCTACTATTATTCACCTGATCAAGATAATGTAGTAAAAAGCCATGATCAATTGCTTTATTATATTGACCATGCTATGAAATACACACCTGCAGAAATAATGGAAGTATAAGAAAAGTGGTTGAATTTGGTATACCAAATTCAACCACTTTTTAAATTATTTCTTATCATTTTTCTTTGGATGCTTTTCTTCTTGTCTTGTCTTTTTCATTTCTTTTTTTGCCTTTTTTGCTTTATTCTTTTCTGGTTTCATTACTCTTTTTGCTTCCTTTTCCTCTTGCTTTGCTTTTTCCTTTACCTGTTTTTCTTCTTGATGACCTTGTTTTTCTTGCCTATGTCGCTTTTCTTGCTCATCCTTTTTTTTGATCTCATTATTATCATTTTTTTTGACTTTATCAGAATGATTGTGTTCATTCTTTTTATTTAAATGAATTCCACTATTTTTTTCTTTCAACTCACTTGGGTGTTGATCCGTTTTTTTCTTTTCTGGTTTTGGCACTACAGGTGGATTGGGTTTTTGATCAGCAGGAATCGTTTTTTCTTCTCCGTTATCTGGATGATTTGATTTTGAATTAGTATAAAATGAATGAATAAGTTCTTTTTCACCATCGCTAACACGGGGTTGAATAATCATTCTCTCTGGATTTGAAACCTCTTCCTCCATTGTATCTGCCACTATTTTATTCATCGAAATATCCTTTTTTAAGGCACGTTTCCGAATCTCTTTTGAGACCTGAAAAGTTGCCATATCCCACGACGTTTGATGAGTTGAAAAATAGTTATCAACCGTGTCGAGAACTGATATAGCTTGATCATTTACATAACTTACGCCCACTAAAACAGTTTTACCGTTTTTTGTTAATCCAAGTGCATCGCTTTTTTTCATGATGATTTCAATAACCTGTTCTATTTTTTTGCCTTCGTAATCAGGTAACTGCTTTTTCAATTTCCGAGCATCATCGTTTAATGGTGAGATATAGACTACATTTAAATCATCATCGATTTCAATTTCTAAACTAGGATTAATGTCTAAATTAACGTAAGCATATGTTTTGGTTGGCCCACCTAGAAGATAGAATGGCATGATAAACAAAAGCACCATGCAAGCAATCGCTATATACTTTACAGGCATGCTACCACTATTTTTTGGTTGAAAGAACAACAACTTGCTTTTTTTTAAAGGTAAGATCTCATACGAAACTTCAGCACCGATATCCGCTTCTTTCACAGGCTTAACTTTGTGAAAACTACCATTCTTTGTCATAACAATGGTAAATTTACGATGCTTTTCCATCACTATCCCTTTACTCACAAAGCCACCCCTTTAAGATAATCCTTGAGATACACATAATCTTCACTTAACACAATAAATATCGCTAAAATATATTTTCGGTTTCGCTCTAACGTTTTTTTACTAACGTCCACTCTTTTTACTAAATCCTTAATAGGTAGCTTTTTCTTCAGATGTACATACTCTCTTAATGTTGTATCATCGTATAGGATTTTTGCAGTGCGAATGGCTGACTCACGTGCGTCCCTATGTTTAGGAGAAGCCTCTGTTAATTCAGCTAAAGTCAGTTTGTACTCCCATAGCTTGTCTTTGAAATCGGCAATTTCTTCTCTACGGTACCAAGCTTCTTGTTCTTCTCGGTATTTTTCATTCACAGCAACAATTTCCGCTGGATTTTCCATCTTTTCCTCATCATAGCTTTCGTCTAATGAAGCAGTTTTTGGTGTCTTTTGTACAAATCGAATATAATCAATTACTTTACGCTTCACAACAAGCTTTGCAAATGACAAAAAGGAACTACCTTTTTCTGCTGAGTAGGTTTGAATTGCCTCATTAAATGCGAAAAGCCCAACACTAAATTCATCATCACGCTTTGGGTCAATATATCGTTTACAAACCTCTGAAACACATTTTGCGATATAAGGCTGATACATCTTTAAAAGATCGTTTTGTACTTCTTGATCCCCTTGTTTGGCCGAGGTAATCATTTCTTCTAGGGGTCTTTCTTTTAAGGACTGGTTACTAATCAACCTGAAGCACCTCCAGCCATTACAAAGTTCGTTATTTTCTTACTTTTTTTGGGTGTACCCTCTATATATTTCATGTTTACTTTTATAGTCATATTTGTCATATTTAATAATTTATATGTCATGATGAAAACCACCATCTTTATATTTTTAGGTATTTTTTTCTATTTCAATATGACTAATGTTAACCCATCGTTATAGTAGTTACTATCACAGGTTATTTACATTTCCATTAAAAATCGGTTACTTTCGACATTTTTCGAGCAAATAAAAAAGCATTTATGTCGAAATATTACGACATAAACGCTTAAGCCTCTTATAGACTAGCTAATGCGTCTTCTTTTGTCTCAAAACTTATTTGTGCTTCTAAATGATCAGCCTTTAGATCTACATACAAATCTTTTTCGGACCATTCAAGAGAAGTGATATGGAGCGGTTTAACTAAATAATATCTTTCTTCAGGAACTTTTAAATACTTCACTACAAGATAATCAATTTTCCAATTATGATCATCGAAAATTAAATCTGTAATTTCTCCCATATTTCCATCATGACCATGAAGCTTTATTCCGATTGTGTCTGACTCATTTAATAGTACATATTTCGTGTTTTCGTTCATTTCCATTTCATTTCGTTTTGCGATACTGTCATCACGTTGAGCAGGAACCTCTGGAACAAATGGTCTATCAACTGCACCCCATAGATTCTCCCCCCTCCAATAACGATTCCAGCCGTAATATTCTGTTAGACTTTCTTCATTTGCTGTTGAAAGTTCCGTGTCAGCTGGTATTGTAGGACTGTTTTTAACCATATCTTTTGTATGGCTAACTTCTAAAAGTTCTTTATCCTTATCGATTCCTGTGAAAGACGTTGGCGATAAGTAAACGTTTCGTGCTGGTAACCATTTATGTGTATCCACCTGTGCGTATCGAATTGCCCAACTATGATCGTCAAAATAAATATCTTTTACTTTGCCCATCTCTCCATCGGTTGCATGAATATTGTATGATTTTAATGCTGATGTTAAATAAAGCATTTATAAAACCTCCTTCAACTCTTATGAAAATAAGATACCCGCATTTTAACCTTATCAAACTTTAAAAGGCTAAGTGCATGAAATAAAGGAGGTTTTTTCATTATTTTTGATGGAAGGAATAAAAGTAACCAATTGGTACGAGTTCAAAAAGTCGGCAAATTAGAAACAAGAAGTTCAAGGCACGAAGATTTTGAGGACCGCAACGTATGCTTTTAATACGTGAGGACCAGAAAAACTGAGGAACGAAGAAATTCGCCGTTTATCATTTGATGACTTTTTGAACAACCTCTATTGGAATATAAAGCCCTACTTTACCATGTTCATCACTATCAAGGGTAGCAAAAACCACACCAATAACTTTGCCATCCTTATTCAGAACGGGGCTTCCGCTATTCCCATGATAAACGGGGGCATCTATCATCACTACTGGTTTCTTCCAGTCAGGGAGCATGGTCTCTTCTATAATCGTCCCCTTATTGGCAATTCCTTGGAATCGTAATGGGTTTCCGATAAAATAAATCGGGTCACCTTTAGTGAAAACTGGACTTTTTGCTAAATCTAAAGATGGGAAATTTTTTCCTTCTGTTTCTAAAACAGCTAAATCAACGGACGGATATGTCGCTATTACCTCCGCGTTTTGAAGACCTTCATCTGGAAATGCTACTGTCACATTTTCCTCTCCTTCAATTACATGATGATTTGTTATAATTGTTCCGTCCCCATTGATTGAAAACCCTGTACCTCTAGAATCCCCTGTTTCTATTACTACGACAGCTTTTTTATATGCTCGAATATCATCTTGTAAAGAAAGCTTTGAAGATGTAATCAAAAATTCAATTGCTGGAACGGATATTACCTTTGGAAAAAAGGCAAATACGTTAAGCAACATCATTATGACAATTAACCAAAACGCCCATTTTGGAAATGGGCGTTTTGGCTTTTTTTGTACATCTTTATCATGTGCTCGCTTTAAAGCACTTTTTCGCTCAGCCTCGACTAATTCGACGAGCTCCTCGTCATCTATTTCTTCGTATAAATCATCATCAATCACATCATGATTGTTCTTATCATCCTTATTCATAAGTCACCTCGCACACCAGGAATCCTAAACTGCCTTTTTAGTATTGCCTTGTTGCATTTGATACATCTGATAATACATTCCTTTTTCATGTATTAATTGCTCGTGATTTCCTTGTTCCTCTATCATACCATGGTCAAGAACAAAAATTGTGTCAGCTTGTTGAATGGTTGATAAACGATGAGCAATTACTAGTGTTGTGCGTCCTTTCTTAAGAACATCTAGTGCACGTTGAATAACTGCTTCGGTTTCCGTATCAACATTTGCGGTTGCTTCATCTAATATGAGGATAGCAGGATCAAATGCTAATGCCCGTGCAAAAGACAATAACTGCCGTTCTCCTAAAGAAAATGTACTTCCACCTTCTGTAACAGGGTTATCATATTTTTTAGGCAATTTTTCGATAAATCGATCTGCCCCTACCGCTTTTAATGCAGCAATAGCTTGATCTCTTGAAATAGTTGGATCACCCATTGTTACGTTTGATAGTATTGTACCTGAAAATAAAAATGGATCCTGAAGAACGATGCCCATATGGCTCCTGACCTGTTGTCGGGACCACTCTTTTGTAGGATTTCCGTCAATCGTGATGATTCCTTTTTGTGGGTCATAAAAACGGAATAACAAATTCATAATCGAGCTTTTGCCAGAGCCAGTGTGTCCTACAAATGCTGCTGTTTGACCAGATTCGACCTGGAAGGAAATATCATTTAACACATAATCCTTATTATTATACGCAAAGGATACATTGTTAAATTCTACTTTTCCACGATACTTATCTACATGATCTGTCACAACCTGTTCCCCATCCTGATCCATAAGTTCAAATACGCGATTACCCGCTACCCTTGCTTGCTCTATAAGTGGTAACTGGTGAACGATATCTGTTACCGGCTCGAACAAGCGGTTGAGGTAATCAACAAAAGCATATAACAAACCAATTGATATCACGGCTGTAGGATCAAACGAGATAAATCCAAAGTACCAGATAAATCCAACAAATGCTAAATTCCGAATGACAGTTACCAAATTATAAGACGTGAGTGCACTAAGCTTTACTAACTTACGTTCAAACGTGTAATGACGATCATTTAGTACTTCAAAATCCTTCTTTGTTCTTTTTTCGTGGAGAAATGCCTGGATTATTGGCATCCCTTGAATTGCTTCATTAATACTTCCATTTATATCACTTATTGTTGTTCTAATAACCGTATTATATTTTGTACCAAAGTATTTATACGCTTTCATCCAAACCAGAATCAGTGGAATGATTAACAAACACATGGCAGCCAATTTTGGATCTAATATGAATAAAGCGATGAAGATTCCCGCCATATAAATAACACTCGTTATTACAATGGATAGAACCCGTTCATACAAGTCTCTGATTGCCTCTGTATCATTCGTAATTCTTGCCACAACTTTTCCTGCTGGTTGATCGACGTAATAGTTAATTGGAATTCGCTGTGTATGCTGAAAAATATCGTTTCGCATTCTTTTGACAATCTGATTCGACGCTTTCTGTAATAAAAACGTTTTAAAAAATTGAAAGAACGCAGCAATTACTAATAAAAACATATACAAACCTAATAGAAATAAAATTGGTCCCTTTTCAGGTTGAAAAAATGGGTATATCTCAGAAAAGGATAGCTTTTCCCCTGTATAGGATTGATTTCCCTCATTGGTTTGAATAACAATTTCATTACCGGCAATACTTCGTTTACCATTTAACGGAACATCTGCATGCACAAGATAATAATCTTTCTCCACTTGAAAAATTGTTACTAGCTCTTTTGGCTGATCCTGATCTGTTAACCGATCAGATCGTTTGTAATAACTCCCATCATGCAGCACGGTATGCTCATCGTTGTTATTTTCGACCTGTTGCCAGTTTCCTTCAATACCTAGTATATGTTCATCAATAATTCGTTTTGCTATTAATGGTCCTGCTAACTCAAGCGCTACAGCAATTACTAAGCAAATTAATCCAATAATGATACTTCGTTTATAATGTAGCGCATAGTTAAATAATCGCTTTTCAGTTGATGCCTTTTTCATTAGGAACTATACCTCCTCATTTTCTAGCTGTTGTTGATTGTACTGTTCTTTATACCAACCACCACTTGCAACTAGTTCATTATGTGTTCCTTGTTCCATTATTTTCCCATCTTCTAAAACAATAATATGATCTGCATGAGTTACTGCAGATAGACGATGGGCTGCGATGAATGTTGTTTTATTTTGACGTTCTTTTCGTAAGTGTTCGATAATTTTGGATTCTGTTTTTCCATCTACCGCTGATAATGAATCATCTAATATCAAAATTTCTGGATCTTTAATGAATGCACGAGCTAACGCCACACGTTGTTTTTGTCCACCTGATAATGTGACACCACTCTCGCCTACCTGTGTATCCAAACCTTGTGGTAGTTGTTTCATATCATTTATAAAATAAGCTAGATCCATTACACGATAAATTTCCTGATCTGTTGCATCTGCTTTACCAAATTGAATATTTTCACGAATGCTTTTTGAAAACATCATTTGATCCTGTGGTACATAACCAATCCATGACCTAATGTGTTCTAAATTAATGTCATTTAAGTCTATCCCTGAAATTTTTATTTTCCCTTGTACACCAGGATATTGACGTAATAGTAATTTAAATAATGTTGTCTTTCCTGCTCCTGTTTTACCAACTATTCCAATGGTTTGACCTCGTTTAACGTCTAAGTAAATATCGTCCAGTCTTTTTACTTCCGTTTCTGGATAAGTAAACGATATATGGTCATATTCAAGGGATTCTATTTGCTTAACAAGTTTTGGTGATACAGGATTTTTTACATCTGCTTCATAATCAAGTGTCTCGTTTACGCGATCAAGTGAAGCATTACCGCGTTGCATAATATTGATCAATTCTCCAACTGCGAACATTGGCCAGATTAACATTCCTAAATAGACGTTAAATGTAACAAGGTCACCTAACGTAATCCTGTTTTCAAACACAAGTAATGCCCCGTAGCCAAGACCAGTTGTGTAGGATAACCCGACAAGAATTTTCATCGTAGGTTCAAATAACGCATCAATTTTAGCTACTTCAATGTTTTTTTGGTATACATCATCTGTCATTTTCGCGAAACGTTTTTCGTCCTGTCTCTCCTGGACAAAAGCGCGAATAACACGTACGCCACGAATAGATTCCAATACCTCATTATTCATGTCACCAAATGCGGTCTGTGCTTCCATAAAGCGCTTATGAATGGTCCCTCCATATTTGTTCATAACAACTGCCATAATCGGTAATGGAATTAAGGCGGCTAAAGTCAAAGGCCAACTTATCGTAAATCCCATAACAACAATAATCATAATCATAAATATACTCGAGTCAACCAATGTTAAAACCCCAAAACCTGCTGTTAGCTGAATAGATCTTAAATCATTTGTACTCCGTGCCATCAGGTCACCTGTTCTGAACTTTCCAAAAAACGTTGGTGTCATAGTTAAAAAGTGATCCATTAGCCTAGTTCTAGATAAACGTTCTAATTTTGCAGCTCCACTAAATAATGTATAGTCCCATAAAAATGATATTGCGTAATGCACAACGATTAATACAAGATAACCAGCAATAAGCGTTACTAACAGTTTCATTGTTAACGTTTCAAATTGAATTTTATCAATTGCAAAACCCACTAATTTTGGGGGAATCAGTCCGATTGCACTTGCAATAATTAAAGCAACAATAGCAAATACGTAACTTTTCCAATACCGTTTAAAAAACCAATCTAATTTCTTAAAAACCTGAAACATGTGTTACTCACCTTCTTCTCTTTTCATGTGTAACAATCCATTTCTCATCAAATCTTCCACTATTGGCCTTTTAAAGGCAAAAAAAAGCATACGTCTATGACGTATGCTTTCATAAAAGTATGGGTGCCCAGCAAACCACCCATAAAATATAAAAAGGCCACAGTGATGTGTGACCTTCTGAAGACAATAAAAGACAATATGTATTATTATGCTTTTCCGCCCAGAAGGTCACTAATTTGTATGAAGTTTACTTGATTACGTTGAATGATATTTTTCATCTTAATGACCTCCTTTCGATTCGATTCTCAATAATTATAGTATTTTGAAAAGTAATAGTCAATACATTTTTTATTTATTTTTAAATTTCTTTAAAATATTACAACAATGTCAAAACAATATTATACACCTTAAAATCAGTACACATCATATTGAGGTATGGGAGAAATCCGAGTTTAAAAATAAGATTTTAAAATTCTGCAAGTCTTTGTATTTTTAAAAGGCTGTTTCGTAAACATTATTGCTTTTTCATCTTCATAGTTTCTATATACTGCGACATAATAGCACCGTGATTTCCGCGGAGGGCAGTCGCTTTCCGCGGGCGGCTGGTGAGCCTCCTCGCGCTCCGCACTGCGGGGTCTCACCTATGCCTATAATCCCGCAGGAGTCGACTGCCCTCCGCTCCAATCACTGTAAAGTTAAGAGGTGAATGGGAGAGAATTATAGGTAAATCTCCAACCCTAGCGAAGGAAAAACACGGAGACTCCTGCGGAAACAGCGAAGACGATGAGACCCCGCAGTGAGCGGTCTTTGCGATCGAGGAGGCTCATCGCGAGCCCGCGGAAAGCGTAGTGTTTTTCCGCAGCGGTCGCAGGGCACCAAACATGATTTTTAGTTACGTCGCATTTTATATCAACTTCGGTGTATGAGCAACGAACTATGAAACAGCCTTTTTAAAAAGAGTAATTATGAAATTGATTCAAACAGCCAAAATTTTAAAAGAGAATTGCCAAATTGACAATTCTCTTTTACTGTTTATTTATTTTTTTCCTTCTGTTTTCTCCAGATGAAGATTAATGGGCTTGAGATTCTACGGTGTCTTTTTCGTTCAATCCAAGCTTCACCATTAATTCTACTTTGACATAAGGTACTTCCGTTTGCTCTGAAATTCTCTCGATTGAGACATGCGGATGTTTTATGACATAACTTTGTACTCGATTACTTTCCATTAGGCAAGTGTTACACATGGTGAACGGGCTAGATTCCATTGGCTTTTTACACAACCGACAATTACGGACTATTTCTCCCATATACTCACCCCTTATACGTGATTAGCACTATTATACAACTTTAGATAAAATGCAACAATATAATTTTACACTATTTTGAAAAACAGTACTTTTGACATCATACATCTACTACTATTTATCTACCTCCAATTCCTTAGCTATTGTTCATCTTTATACCAAAAAGTGATATAATACACCATGTGAAGGTTTAGTGAACGAATGGAAGTGAACGTATGCAACAAAAGAATAACTACAAAAAAATAGAGCCAGCATCTGGTGCCATTATTATGGCAATTGGAATCTTTTTAATTGGTACAGTAAATGCTTTTCCCGTATTGGATATAACATTTGGTAAATACCTAGCGATTATTGTCATGATTGCTTGGGTCGTTATTTATAAATCATTATCTATTCAATTTTTCCAAAAGGACTTTTTGATTCCATTTATTAAACACCCTGTTAAATCTTTTACAATTGGGACCTGGATTGCTGGGGTTTCTGTGTTATGTAATGTGTTTATCAAATATTTCCCTGATATTATCCTTATTACACAAGCAATGGCGATTTTAAATACATTTTTATGGTTGTTTTTCTTAGTGACCTGCTTTTATAACTTTCGCAAGCTGTATTTTGAAAATCAACAATACCCAGTACATGGTGTCATACTACTATCAACTGTTGGTACACAATCAATTATCTTACTGTTGAACAATGTATTTTTTCGATTTCCAACTTATTTTTCAGAAGCCATTATCATTCTTGGGTTTATGTTTTATTTAGCTGGAATTGTCTTAATAAGCAAACGGTATGTAAAACAAAAAAATTGGTCTCTGGCAAACGATTGGTCCAATACGAACTGCATTATTCATGGTGCATTATCGATTACAGGCTTAGCGATTGTTACTACTAACACGTTTACTCCAGCGTTTATTGCTGCTTTTTGGGTAGTAGTATTCTTATTACTTGTCGTCATTGAGGCTATAGAAATATTACGTGCAATTGTTCGGATTAAAAAGTATGGATGGAATAAAGGATTATTTGAATACAATGTTAGTCAATGGTCAAGAAACTTTACCTTTGGGATGTTTTATACATTTTCCTTAGTCATGCATTTTAACTCCTTTTATCCGATACCAGATATGCTTTTTAATTTCCAAACTAGTTTCATGGCATTTTGGGCATGGATTGTTTTAAGTGCATTAATCATTCAAATTGGTATCTTTATTAAATCGCGTATTGAAACGTATAGCCATGTAAAGGGTAGAAAAGTAACTCACTATAAGGCTAGTTAGCCTTCTATACAAAAGCACTACAGGAAAAATCCTGTAGTGCTTTTTGTAATAAATTTGATTGTTTCTCGCATACTAACACTACAAGCTTTTTTCAGGAGGTTCCTATGCGAAAAAGTCGGCATAAAAATAAGAGTAGATCCTCCATTTTCCCGATAAAAGTGGATGAACTACAGGATTTATTAGAAAGTAAATTTGAGAATAATCCGGACTTAATTTTTACTATCTATGAACATCAACAGAAAAAAGTTGCTATATTCTTTATTGCTTACCAAGTGCAGTCTGATAAATTGGAAGAGTTTTTATTACAACCTTTATTAAATAAAAAGGAAGAATGGACGAATAAATCACTATTAAATGAAATTCCGTTAAGTACTGGTGCCACTAAAGATAACTTGGAAGATATACTTGAAAAGCTATTAATAGGAGAAGTCTTTGTATACCCTGAGGGTGAGAAAGAAACCGTATCCTTTTTACTTTTAAAGAAGGAAAAACGTCAATTGGCAAGAGCCGAAACAGAATCACTTGTTTTAGGACCAAAAGTAGCTTTCACAGAATCATTAGTGACCAATTTAAATCTTGTTCGTTGGGGAATTAGATCTACTGACTTGGTATTGGAAGAGATTAAAGTAGGGAAAATAACCCCTCGAGAAGTTCGGATAGTCTATATGAAATCAATCGCCAATGAATCTGATGTGAATACGATGCGGCAACGTATACAAGATTTAAACGTAGATACTATTGAAGATAATACAGTGTTAATGCAGTATATTGAGGATTCACAAATCACCATTTTCCCACAATTCTATTCAACTGAATTACCTGATCGCTTTTGTTACACAGTAACAAGTGGAAAAGTAGGCGTATTAATGGAAGGTAGCCCAAATGGATTCATTGGGCCAACGACACTGTTTAGTTTTTTTGAATCAACTGAAGATATATATATGCGGTGGAATGCTGGTTCTTTCTTCCGTATTTTACGTTTCGTTGCCATGGTTCTGTCTGTATTACTTACACCATTATATGTAGCAGCTGTTACCTATCATTATGAATTAATTCCAACGCCAGAATTAATTACACTCGGTCAATCACGAGCAGCTGTTCCTTTCCCACCATTACTCGAGGCCCTAATTTTAGAATTCATGATTGAATTACTCCGCGAGGCAGGCGCTAGACTCCCTACGAAGGTAGGGCAAACAATGGGTATTGTTGGTGGTATCGTTATAGGGCAAGCTGCAGTTGAAGCTGGATTAACAAGTAGTATTCTCATTATCGTGATTGGAATTAGTGCACTTGCATCCTTTACATCACCTAGTTATTTAATGGGGACTACCGTCCGGGTGATACGATTTCCAATGATTATATTAGCTGGTCTGTTCGGAATTATTGGCATTATGCTAGGTATTTGCTTCTTAATCATTCATCTATTACGCATCACATCACTTGGACGACCTTATTTGACACCACTATATCCGTTTATGTGGAAGGATTTTAATAAGGCACTATTTCGTTTACCTCTAAATCTGCAATCCAACCGTGCATTTTTATTACGACCTAAGGATGCTACTCGATACAAAAGGAAGGAATCAACGAAAAAGAAAGACATAGATGAATAGGAATAGGTTGGTGAAATAATGGATGTTAATGTAAAAATGAAAGGAAATCTGCAGATTCGTGCGTTCTATCTATTTTTCATCATAACCTCTATTCAAACAGGGGCAGGAATTATGGGAGCTCCAAAGTTTATATATCTTGAGGCTAACCGCGATTCGTGGTTAGCTATCCTGATTGCATTTGTTTATATGATTTTAGTTGTATTAGCTATATGTATCATAGTAAAACAATATGATAACGCAGATATATTTGGAATCCAAATTGACATATTTGGTGTTTGGATCGGCAAGCTTTTCGGGTGCATATTCATTATTCATATTATCGTGAGCCTGTTCTCTATTTTAATCACCTACATTGAAGTTATCCAGATATTTATATTCCCAACGTTTCCCACTTATACATTAGCGCTTATTTTATTAAGTTTAGTCATGTACAGTGTACTTGGAGGTATTAGAGTTATCGTAGGGGTCACGTTCATCTTCTTTATTTTAATTCAATTCTTAATGGTTCTATTAATTGTACCAGCTATGCGAATAGACATATTGCATTTTTTACCTGCATTTCAATCCTCTTTCGTTGAATTATTAAAAGGAGCAAAAGCTACTTCTTACAGTTTCATTGGTTTTGAAATACTATTATTGTTATATCCATTCATACAAAATAAAAAAAACATAAAGCTTCCCGTTATTCTTGGGTTGGCATGGACAGCCTTTACGTTGCTTCTTGTAACGGTAATAGCCATTGGTTACTACAGTCCTAATCAATTGGGAAATTTGGATTGGTCTGTGCTTGGTTTATTTAAAATTGTATCATTTTCTTTTCTTGAACGGTTTGACTATGTTGTTGTGTCAGCTTGGATGATGGTTATCTTGCCTAATCTTCTCTTGCTAATGTGGGGAAGTACATATGGGGTTAAACGTTTATTTAACGTATCGCAGAAAAAAACACTTTATATTTTCACTGGGTTGTTGGTAGTTCTTTGTAGCTTCTTTAAAGACAGTCACGCCATTACTAATTTCGTTTCAATTATAGGTCAGGTAGGGTTCTGGATCGTATTTGTCTATCCATTTGTATTGCTACCATTAGTATTAATAAAAAAGAAATGGCGTAAACATAAGGGTGAAGTGTAATGAGGAATAAAAAATTAGTAGCTTTATTATTATTGTCCATCATTTTACTAAACGGTTGTCTACCATCTAAAGAAATTGAAAGTCTAGGAATTATTAATACAAGAGGTGTTGATATTCTCGATGCTGGAAAGTTGAAGACTACAATTGTATATTTTCAATTTGATACCCAATCAAAAGAAATTACGAAAATTATATCTGGCATTGGCGAAACAATAAAAGGAGCGAGAGCAAACGCTAATTTTAAAACCAATTTCGAGTTAACTCCTGGCCAAATTCGTTTGGAATTATACGGGATAGAAGCAGCGAAGAAAGGCATACTCCCCTATCTAGATACGTTGGCTCGAGACGCCAAGGTTGCGGATACCATGTTCCTAGCAGTAAGTGAAACAACAGCAGAGGAAGTTATAACCATGGGGCAAGACGATTCCTCAGTTAACGTTGGGCATTATTTATACCAATTAATTGAGCGAACTTTAAATGATGACATCATTCCTCGAACGACCCTGCAGGATTTCATCCATATCTATTATGATGTAGGTGAAGATCCTATATTGCCTATATTAAAAATGGAGGAAGGAAGACCTTATTTACACGCTATGGCATTATTTAAAGGGGACAAGTATGTAGGCAAAATACCTACAGAAAAAGCTTTTTTATTAAATATGCTAGAGAAAACGGTTGAAACAAGCATGTTAGAATTGGAGCTTCCCCTTGAGCCATTTAAAGAACAATTAGTAAATTCTTCGGATAAAAAAGATGACAAAAAAACATTCAATGCGCTACTAAGAGTGTTGAACGGTAATGGAGAAACTAAGATAAGTGATTTGAACAATTTAACATTTGAAACACGTGTAAAGATTGATTTACGTTTACTTGAGCTATCAAAAGAAATCAAACTTAAGAACCCAAAGATTGAGATATTATTAGAAAAAAAAATTGAAAAAAACCTAGAACAACAGTATGCAGATCTTTTAACTAAAGTACAAGAACTTAATGTTGATCCGTTTGGATATGGAAGTATTTACCGAAGTCAAAAAGAAAATGGAAAATTAACGGATAAAGATTGGAGAAATAGATTTCCGGACATAAAAGTAAATTTTCATGTCGACGCTAAAATTTTGCGCCATGGCATTACCCAATAAGAAAAGCGCAAGCGCTCGAAAGACACGAGAAGCATAAGCAGAGCGGTGCAGTGTGGGTGCTTTTGCCTCGCGCGGAAGCGAACTGCTTATGTCTCGAGTGTCTAGGGCGCTTGCGCTAGACAGATAATCGCCAAAATTTTATACTTTTCTTTGCTCTTAATAAACGCGCTCGCATCATTAAACGCGGCGCGTATGGCAATTACATTATCTCATATCGTTAGGATGAGATCCTATTCTCATATCCTCATTCATCTGATTCAGATATTCCATGTCCTTCGTCGATAGTTTAAAATCAAATACATTAGCATTTTCCTTTTGACGTATTGCTTTGACTGATTTTGGTATGACTATAAAATCATTTTCTAAATGCCACCTAATGATTAGTTGTGCAACCGATTTATCATAGTTGGAGGCCATCTTTGTTAATAGTGGATCATCTAAGTACCTGGCTCTTCCAAGTGGTGACCATGATTCCACAGCAATACCATGCCGACGACAATACTCAACCGTGCTCTTTTGTTGTAATTTAGGGTGCAATTCAATTTGGTCAACTACAGGTGTTTCATTAGCTGTTTTTGATAATTCTTCCAAATGATGATCAAGAAAGTTACTTACACCTATCGCTCCTACACGATCAGTCTTATTAATCTCTTCTAAGGCTTTCCAAGTATCAGGAAAACCTTCTGGGATTGGCCAGTGAATCAAAAATAGATCTAGATAATCAAAACTTAACTTTTCCATACTTCGCTCAAAGGCCTTTAAGGCATTATCGTAACCGTGATCATCATTCCATACTTTACTTGTTACAAAAATATCTTCACGGGGAATTCCTGAATTACGTATCGCTTTGCCCACCCCATATTCATTTCCGTAAAAGCTTGCTGTATCAATATGTCGATAACCTAAATCAAGTGCACTTAATACTGTATCATATACTTGGTCTTCTGGAACCTTATATACACCAAGACCCAACCTAGGAATAGAAACACCATTAGAAAGCTTTTTCAAACTCGGAATATCCATTTTGCACCACACCTTTCTTATTACTTCTATCTATTACCCTTATTTTAACAGAAAAAACTGACCATCGTTGACAGCCAGTTTTTCTTATCTTTTTCACCCATGATATTCTGCACTTTCACTTACATCTTTAGACACAAGTCCTGACAATACATGTACTCGAAGAATGAATCCAATGAGCTTATCTTCACTATTCACTACTGCCAATGGGAACTTAGATTCCAGTGTTTTCGGAATTAGCTCACTTACATACTCATCTTGCTGAACAATGGTAATATCTGTCCGCAACACATCTGCCAACTCTTGCTTTAATTTTATTCCTTTAATCGCATCATCAATCGTTACAATGCCTTTGACGTGTCGCTTTCGATCTACAACAAAAACACTAGATATATTATTCTCTTCCATTTCTTTAACGGCAACATTGAGTCCATCTTTCGTCGAAACTAGTGCGTTTGGTTTGATCATAACATGCTCAGCTTGAAAAACTTTCGAACGATCTATGTCCTTGATAAAATCTGAGATATAATCATCAGCAGGTTGTTCGATTATATCCTCTGGGGTTCCTACCTGGATGACTTTACCATCCTTCATTACTGCAACGCGATCACCTAGCTTAAAAGCTTCATTTACATCATGTGTGATAAAAATAATTGTTTTTTGCAAGCGATCCTGAATATCTAATAATTCTAATTGCATTTCTCTGCGTATAAGCGGATCGAGTGCACTAAAAGGTTCATCCATTAAAAGTATATCCGGATCATTTGCTAGCGCACGAGCTAATCCTACACGCTGTTGCATCCCACCAGATAACTGATCAGGATATTTTTCTTCCCAACCTTTTAGGCCAACCACTTCCAGATTTTTTCGTGCAATTTCTTCACGTTTTTCTTTACTAACTTTACGAACCTCTAAACCATATTCCACATTGGCTTGCACAGTTCGATGATTAAACAAACCAAAGTGCTGAAACACCATTGCTATTTTTTCTTGGCGAACTTTTTTTAATTGCGCACCACTATACTTGGCAATATCTTCACCGTCAATAAAAATCGATCCATCCGTTGGTTTGTTAAGTAAATTAAAACAACGAATTAAAGTTGATTTTCCACTACCGGACAATCCCATGATTACAAAAATTTCCCCTTGATTAATTTCCATTGATGCATTATATACGCCCACTGTATGCCCTGTTTCGGCTAGAATTTCATCTTTAGTCATTCCTGCTTTGATTTGAGGAATAACTGATTTAGGTTTCGAACCAAATATCTTGGACACATTTTCTAACTTTATTTTAGTTGTCATTCGTTAATCCTCCTATGCTTCTGGAGTTTATCCGCTACGCCACCAGTGACACGGTCTATAATTATTGCTAGAAATACAATACTAATTCCTGCTTCAAATCCGAGTGAGATATCAATCCGGTTAATAGAAACTAGTACTTGCTCCCCAAGTCCCTGCGCACCAACCATAGAAGCGATAACAACCATCGCAAGTGCCATCATAGTTGTTTGGTTTACACCGGCCATGATTGTCGGCAAAGCTTGAGGCAACTGAATTTTATTTAACATTTGGAACCTTGATGAACCAAATGATTGTGCGGATTCAATTACCTCTTTATCTACACCACGAATGGCAAGCTCGGTTAACCGAATTACAGGAGGAACCGCGTATATTAAAGTAGCAAAAATTGCAGACACGTTTCCTAATCCAAAGAAAAATATTGCGGGTATCAGGTAAACAAAGCTTGGCATGGTTTGCATAGCGTCCAGGATTGGTCGCATAACAGTTGAAAATCCCTTACTAAATGCCATCCAAATTCCTAACGGGATCCCTATTGCAAGCGAAATAATTACCGCTGTCAATACGATCGCAATCGTTATCATCAAATCTTCCCATAACCCAAAGGTACCGATTAAAAAAATAAATATACCATATATTATCCCTGAGACGAGTGATTTAAAATACCAACCTAACAAAACAATAATGAGTATAAATGCCCACCATGGCATCCATAATAATAATGCTTCAATTCCATTAATGATGTCTGATGAAAATAAATAAATGAAATCAAATAGAGGTTTAAACCTTGTATCTAAAAATCCTACAAATTCTTCTACATAATCCCCAAGATTCGTTGTTATATCTGGAAAGATTCCCATAGGCAGACTGTATAGCTACAGCCCTCTCACCTCACTTTTTTTTAGATTATAACGGCAGCCAACCCACAGAGGCCAGCTGCCAACTTTTTACGGCTCGTTCTAGCACCCACTGGCCAGAGCCTTCAGGTCATAAGCCAATAAATAGACACTTGTGCTTTTGTTCACTACTTCATGGAATCTTTGACTTTTTTAGCCACGTCTTCTGAAACCCAACCTGTCCAGATATCTTCATGTTCACCCATCCACCAAATTGCTGCTTCTTCAGGTGATGCTTGATTTTCTTCCATATATTTTAGAGCTTCTTCGGTTAATTTAGATGTTGTTTCATAGTTGCTTAAAAAGTCTACAACTTTTGGTGCCTGATCAGGCATATCTTTATGAACAGCTACTACTACATCATTTGGTGGGAATTCTGTTCCTTTTGTTTTTTCCCAAATCTCCTGATCAAATTCCGGCTCTTGTAGTAACGTAAGATCATATTTTGCAGTAACAGCAGTAGGGGACCAGTAATAACCGACCCAAGCCTCTCCAGCTTTAATAGCATCTGTCATGGAAGCAACAATTGCTGCGTCTGAACCGGGCATAAAGTTTACAAATGTATCATTTAAACCATAAGTATCCATTTTTTGAGTAATAGCTTCCGCCACTGCCCAACCACTTGGCGCATTTATCAAACGACCCTTTTCAGGCTCTGCAGGATCTGCAAACAATTCAGGGTAATTTTTTAAATCCTCAACTGTTTTCAAATCAGGCGCCATTGGCTCAATTCCTCTTTCTTCGTCCCCTTCTATCACATATGTAGGAACATATAAACCTTGTACATTATCATCAAAGTTTACTGAAACCTTTTCAATTTCTCCTGCGTCAATAGCTTCGTTGTATATTTCTTTAATATTATCTGTCCATACTTCCATGTAGACATTGATATCACCTTCCGTTAATCCTTGGAAAGTTGCTGCAGTTGATCCAGGAGTCACTTCTGTTTCATATCCATAACCCTCCTCAACGATTTTTTGTGCAATGCTATTGTGGACGCGAATACTGTCCCATCCCGCATCAGCAAATACAATTTTATCCAATTCACCACTAGATTCAGATCCTTCGCCACAGGCTGAAAGTACTACTAGTACGGCAGTCGATAACAACATAAAAATTTTTTTCATCTTCATTGCCCCTTTTTAATTTTTTTAATAATGAAAAAATACAGGTGATACATAACCATAAATGATTGCTATACGAATAAAACTAAGAGTGGTTATAGGGTAGTAACTTATTACTGAGGATAGCTAGAAGCACTGTAGGAACAATTACGCGAACAACAGTATTAATGATATAGGAAAACACTCCCATTAATCAAACGGGCTTAAGCACGTTATAACAGTATAAAGTCCGTTGTACAAGCTTTAGGTGTGGGAAACCTTCACATCCTTTCAATATTGGCACAAATACTTTAAATAACGCCATTATTATACATAAAAGTATTTATTTCACAGACTTTAAGCCTATTTACTATACCCCCCTTCCCTTTTTAGATCATGAAACCAAAAATGTCTATTTTGTGACATACATAATTATTAATTGATTATCCATACTAATCTTGTTATTATAAAACAGTTCACTTGTTAAACTATTCATCAATTGAACCTTTTTCACTTATTTGGAGGTGGTCTAAAATCATGAATATTTATTTACTTATTAGTCGTTATCAAACTGCGATGAATACCATTTACCGCGGTGTTAATAGTATTTTGAAGGAAAAGATACATTCGGATATTACAACGGATCAATTTTCTACTCTGCAATATATTAGAAATAATGAAAAATGTATGAGTACAGATATCGCTAATGCATTTGGAGTTGGGAAGAGCGCTGTGACCGCCCAAATTAACCGGTTATTTGATAAAGGTCTCATCGAACGAAACCGGGATCAATCAGATCGAAGAAATGTTTACTTAAACGTCACACCCAAAGGTTTGGATCTAGTCAATTTTACCGAAAAAGAAGTTTATGCAGTAATCGGGGACCAGCTTTCCCATTTTGATAAAGAAGAAATTACAATGTTTATCGAATCACTTGAAAAATTAGCAAACGTAATGGAAAGTGACAAAGGGGGAACACATTAATGAAACAAATTATACGATTTCGTTGGCTCATTGCTATAGTTTGGGTAGCCATAGCAGCTGGGTTATTTATTTTTGCGCCAAACCTTCAAGAACTTGTGCGGGAGAAGGGGCAAATTTCTGTACCTGAAGACTCTCCATCACAAGAAGCAAGTGCACTAATCGAACAAATGTCAGCTGGTAACGGCGAGAATACAGCAAGTGCTGTCCTTGTTTTTCATGATGAAAACGGAATCGATAAAACAGAAAAACAAGAAGTCTCAAACGCTATTGATCAATTAAAAGAAAATAAAGGAAAGCTTGGTCTTTCCAACCTTTTAGCTTTTACAGAGGATCCAGCAATTGCAGAACAAACCGTGTCAGACGATGGTACAACTATTCTGGTGCCATTTGATGTCTCACTTGCTGACCAAGAAGTTGGAGCTACGCGTGAAAAAGTTTATAATACCGTTGATAATATTGATGTAGAGCACTACTTAACTGGTGAAGAATATATTCAACTTGATATAACGAAGAATTCAGAAGAAGGGTTAAAACGAACTGAAATCATCACGGTTGGATTGATTTTAATCATCCTATTTATCGTTTTTAAATCGTTAGTTGCACCGTTTATTCCCTTACTAACAGTAGGTATTAGTTACCTTGCAGCCCAAGGAGTGGTTTCCATCCTTGCTGATAGTGTTGGATTTCCATTATCCACATTCACGCAAATTTTCATGGTTGCCGTTATGTTTGGAATCGGAACAGACTATTGCATTTTATTAATTAGTAGATTTAAAGAAGAAATCGCGCATCACGATTCCATTAAGGATGCCGTGCTAGCAACCTATAAATCAGCTGGTAAAACAATCTTTTTTGCTGGATTAGCAGTATTAGTTGGCTTCTCTGCAATTGGATTATCAACCTTTTCACTATACCAATCTGCCGTAGCCGTTGCAGTGGGTGTAGCGGTTGTTTTAATCGCTTTAGCAACGCTCGTACCATTTTTTCTTGTCGTTTTAGGTAAAAAACTTTTCTGGCCATTTGATAAAAATGTCTCTCATAAAGAAAGTAAATTATGGAAGTCTGCTGGATTATTTGCATGGGGTCGTCCTGTGATTTCACTACTTATCGTAGCAGTAATTACCCTACCTTTTTTATTTACCTTTGATGGGGATAAATCATACAATTCCCTTCAAGAAATCGGGGATGAATATGGTTCCGTAAAGGCGTTTAATTGGATTGCGCACAGCTTTGGCCCAGGACAAACGATGCCAACGACTGTTGTCCTGGAAACAGATGAACCCATTGATTCTGTAGAGGAATTTCAGGATATTGCAACATTATCACAAGAAATTGCCCAAATGGATGGTGTTGATCAGGTTAGAAGCGCAACAAGACCTGCTGGTGAAATCATTGAAGACTTTTTGGTCAAAAATCAAACTGGTCAATTAGCTGGTGGAATTAGTCAAAGTACGGAAGGAATAAAAGAAATTCAAGAAGGTCTTGCAAAAGCTGCCGAGGAATTGGAAAATGCGACACCTGAACTTGAGGAAGCACAAAATGGTGTGGACCAGTTAATGGAAGGCACGCAAGCTGCAAATAACGGTATTGGAGATATCAGTGCTGCTCTAACAAAAATCCAAAACGGTATCCAATCTGGATCTCAAGGTGCTACAGAAATTAAAAATAATCTGCAGACAATTAAAGGTAACTTGGATAAAACGATTGCAGGAAACCGTCAGCTGTTGGATGGCTATCAACAGCTTGCTGATGGACTCGGCGATTTCGGTAACACACAAAGTGCCGATGTACAGCAACTTGATAAACTAACAGGTGCATTACAGGGTGCGAAACAAAGCATCGAAAATGCAAAAAATATTGCAGTTGAATCAAATCCAGACCTTGGTAACGAGGGGTCTGAGTATATGAAACAATACAATACATCAATCGCTCAATTAGATGGAGCTATAGGTGGTATTAATCAATTAAAAGAACAACTTGGAAAGCTCGCAGGTGCACAAACGCAAATTGAGAACAATGTTATCGCACCCCTGAACGAATTGAATGCTGGGTTTAGTGATTCTATCGCAGGTCAAGAGCAACTATCACAAGGACTCGGCCAGCTAATTGGTGGTATTGAGCAATTACAATCAGGTTTAAATCAAGCAGCAAGTGGTCAGGGTCAAGTGATAAATAATATTCCAAGCCTGCAAGATGGCCTATCACAAGTATATGGTGGCCAGGAAGAATTGAAGACGGCATTTGCTGACATGCAAGATCAACTTGGACAATTATCGACAGGGCTTGGAGAAAGTTCTGACGGATTACAACAAATTTATGATGGCCTCTCAGAGGTAGAACGTTACCTTGGGGATTTCAACACTGAGGGAAGTAATCCTGCGGTTGTCATACCAGAACAAGCCTTGGAAAGCGAAGCATTTGTGGAAGGAACCAAACCATATATTTCAGATGATAAAACGATCACGAAATTTGATGTAGTGTTAAAGAATAACCCATATTCGACTGAAGCAGTCAATATGGTAGATAAGATTGAGGATACAGTTAATGATGCAAAAGATGGCACTGTATTTGCTGATAGTGATCCGAAGCTTGGTGGTATAAGCAGTACAAATAACGATCTTCAAAATATCTCAGATGCCGATTATTCTCGAACCGTCACGCTTATGATTATCGGTCTGTTCATTGTACTTGTGTTCATGTTACGATCCATCATCATTCCAGTTTACTTGATTGGATCACTTGTTTTAACGTATTTCACATCTCTTGGTGTTGCAGAAGTTATTTTTGTAAACATCCTTGGGTATGATGGATTATCATGGGCAATCCCATTCTTTGGATTTGTTATGTTAATGGCGCTTGGAATTGATTACAGTATATTCTTAATGGATCGTTTCAAGGAATATAAAGAGATTCCAATAAAAGACGCGTTAATTAACTCGATGAAAAACATGGGAACCGTTATTATTTCAGCAGCTGTTATTTTAGGCGGTACATTTGGGGCAATGCTTCCATCAGGCGTATTATCACTTTTGCAAATCGCAACAGTGGTTCTAACAGGATTATTCCTTTATGCCTTTGTCATGTTACCATTATTCGTACCAGTCATGGTCCGACTTTTCGGCAAAGTAAACTGGTGGCCGTTTAGAAGATAATTTAAGTGAAACAACCCATTCTTTAGGAATGGGTTGTTTTTTTGTTAGAAGCATTGTTGAAAGTTTCCAACCGCCTCTGAACAGTCGCCTCCGCTTTTCTTTGGCTAGCTGCGGCTCCTAGAAGCTGCCGTCATAAGCAATTGACACTCCAAACGCCATAGACCAGGCGTTTTACGGTCTCTCGCTTATGCGTCCGCTTCTGAACAGTCGCCTCCGCTTTTCTATTTACTATTATTTTTTATGATTTCTATTACGCGGTCTTTTGATTTTGCGCTTTGGTAGGATTCCATATTGGTTTTCATGATTAATTCATGGTCTTTTAATTGAAGCAGTTCTTGCACAAGCGTTTCTTCATTCAACTTTTCTTCTTCCATTACACGTGCATACCTTTTCTCAGCAAAGGACTTTGCATTAATAATTTGGTCTCCCCTGCTTGACCCTTTAGACAATGGGATTAATAACATCGGAATTTTTAAAGACAAAAATTCAAATATAGCGTTCGAACCAGCTCGCGACAAGACAAAGTCAGTTGCTGCGAAAAGATCCTTCAGCTCTTCGTTTACATATTCAAATTGGATGTAGCCAGATCGGTTAAATTCGGGTTCTGTTTTCCCAATACCACAAACATGAATAATTTGGAATTCATTTAACAACTTATCTAGACTAGCGCGTACACTATCATTAATTTTTTTCGAACCACCGCTACCACCCATAATAAGTAAGACAGGCTTCTTGTTTGTGAAACCACAAAATGCTAATCCTTTTTTTTCATTTCCTTGGAAAAGTTCGTCACGGACTACTGCACCAACATATTCTGCCTTTTGTTCAGGTAGATATTCCATGGTTTCTGGAAATGTTGCCAGTACTTTTTTAACAAATGGTATTGCGATCTTATTGGCCAGACCAGGTGTGAAATCAGATTCATGGATGACGGCAGGTACCCGCCGCACTTTTGCAGCCAATACAACTGGGACAGATACAAATCCACCTTTCGAAAAAATAATCGAGGGTTTACTTTTACCAATAATTCGCCATGCTTGCATCGTTCCTTTTAACACCTTAAACGGATCCTTCAAATTTTCCTTGGACATATAACGACGAAGTTTTCCAGTAGAAATTGGATGATACGTTACACCATCCAACTGTTCAATTAGCTTTCTTTCTATTCCATCCTTTGAACCGATATAATTAATTTCCCATCCCTCTCGCTTGAAGATGGGAATAACTGCTAAATTTACAATAACATGACCGGCTGTTCCTCCGCCTGTAAACAGAATACTTTTTTTATTCATTAATAGTACGTCCCTTCTTTCGCAATACGAAGTAAAACGGTATAATTGCACTTATAATTCTTTACAATCACTACTTTATACTAGTAGAAAATCATAGAAAAAGGAAGACATTTATGTATGAAACTTCGACGATAAAAGAAAAATTAAAGCTGTTTACAATTATTCTTATACCAATTCTAGTTACGCAAGTCAGCATGTATTTAATGAACTTTTTCGATACAGTGATGTCTGGGCAGGCTGGCGCTACAGATCTTGCCGGTGTGGCAATTGGATCTAGTCTTTGGGTACCCATCTTCACTGGAATTAATGGTGTTCTTCTCGCCATTACACCAATCATCGCACATTTAATTGGCGCAAAGGCTGATCATGCTATTGCGAAAAAAGTTCAACAAGGTGTTTATTTGGCTTTGGCACTTGCAATCCTTGTTGTCGTCATAGGAGCTTTTTCATTAAATCCTATTTTACAGGCGATGGACTTGGAATCGGAAGTAAGACATACTGCGAAATTTTATATTATTTGGCTTGTGACAGGAATTGTACCTTTATTCATTTTTAATACATTACGCTGTTTTATTGATGCACTTGGTCAAACACGTATATCTATGGTCATTATTTTAATCGCTTTACCGATAAATATATTCTTTAACTATATATTTATTTTCGGTAAATTTGGTATTCCAGCATTTGGGGGAATTGGGGCTGGAATTGCTACTGCACTCACCTATTGGATCGTTTGCTTTATTGCATTTGGAATTTTATTTAACATGCATCCTTTTCGAGAATACAATCTTTTTAAAAATTGGGTAAAGCCATCGTTAGTTGATTGGTGGGAGCAGTTAAAAATTGGTATTCCAATTGGGGTTTCCATCTTTTTCGAGACTAGTATCTTTTCAGCTGTGACCATATTTATGAGCGTGTACAGCACATATACAATTGCAGCACACCAAGCGGCAATTAACTTTGCTTCTTTATTATATATGATTCCATTAAGTGTAGGAATTGGACTTACGATTGCGGTAGGCTATGAAATTGGTGGTAAGCGATTTGCCGATGCTAGGACATATGGATACATTGGAATTAGTGGTGGTATATTTATTGCCATTTTTGCTGGGCTTGTTTTATACATGTTTAATGACATGGTAGCGAACCTTTATACAGATAATGAAGAGGTAGTGGAATTAACAAAACAGTTTATCTACTATGCAATCTTTTTCCAACTGGCCGATGCTTTTGCCGCTCCTATTCAAGGTGCATTGCGGGGATATAAAGATGTAAATGTAACACTAATTACATCATTTGTTTCCTATTGGATCATTGGCTTACCTAGCGGTTGGTTACTAGCTAACTACACGTCGCTTGAACCATTTGGCTATTGGGTCGGTATTATTATTGGACTAAGCTGTGGCGCAGTTGCCTTGCTTTGGCGTTTATTGCATCTACAAAAAAACAAAAAGATACAACGAGCTAACTAGTAGCCCGTTGTATCTTTTTCTTAAAACACTTATGATGAAAGACCTAAGATAGCTTTCGTTTCGAGGTATTCTTCAATACCGAAATCGCCCCATTCTCTTCCGATACCAGATTGCTTATAGCCACCAAACGGTGCAGAGAAGTCTGCCCCAGCATTATTGACAGTTACTCGACCAGCTTTTATACTTGTTGCTACTTTACGTAATGTTTCATTATCATTTCCAATCACATAACCAGCTAGTCCGTACACGGTGTCATTTGCAATTTCAATTGCTTCGTCGACCGTTTCGTACGTGATAATGGACATTACTGGTCCAAAAATTTCTTCCTGCGCGATGACCATGTTGTTTATAACATCTGTAAAAATAGTTGGTCGAGCATAGTATCCTTTTTCAATACCTTCTGGCTTACCAGTACCACCAGCAATAAGGGTTGCACCTTCACTAATTCCTTTTTCGATATAAGACTGAACAGTATCCCATTGTTTTTTAGCAACGAGTGGACCTATGAATGACTTCTCACGAGGGTCACCAACAGGGAATTTTGGTAGCACGTTCTTGACCGCTTCTTCAAATTCTTCCTTAATAGAAGCAGGTACAATAATGCGTGTAGCCGCAGAGCAAACCTGACCCGTATTCATTGCAATATGATTAACAGCTGCTTTAGCCGCTTGTTCTATATCTGCATCCTCTAGTACAACCAGAGGGGATTTCCCTCCTAGCTCAAGCGCGAAGTTCTTAATTGTCTTGGCTGCATTTTCCATAATCTTTTGCCCAGTGCCAACAGAGCCTGTAAAGGAAACGAAATCAATGTCAGGATGAGAACTAATACCATCCCCAATCACAGAACCTGAACCATTAACAAGGTTAAAGACACCTTTAGGAACGCCAGCAGCATCAAAAATCTCCGCTAAAATAATCGCAGCAAATGGTGTCAATTCAGATGGTTTTAACACAACTGGGCTTCCTGCTGCAAATGCACTTGCAATCTTGGTTGACGTTTGATTTGTTGGAAAGTTCCATGGTGTAATAAGCCCACTAACACCTACTGTATCCTTTACAATTGTATGGTCACCACGATCCTCGGTAAATGAAAACTCTTTAAGTGATTTTGCAGCTTGCGAAAAATGCGCATAGCCCATTTGATAGTGAACCTTTTCTGAAATATTAAGCGGTGCTCCTAGTTCATCAGTCATGGTTTCAATGAGATCCTCTTTACGTTTTTCATATTCAGCGGTAATCTTCTCAAGCATTTTTATTCGTTCTTCTTTAGTTGTTTGTGAAAAAGAAGGAAGCGCTACTCGTGCAGCTTCTACTGCCTTATCCAAATCTTCTTTAGTACCTAGACTGATTTTCCCCATTACTTCTTCTGTTGCTGGGTTAATGACCTCTTCCGTATCAGTGCCGGTTGATTCTACCCATTCGCCATTAATATAATGTTTCAATTGGTTACGCATCGTAAACATTCTCCTTTTATTTAAACAATACTAGTTTTTATGCTTAGATTATTTGTTTGTTTCTAGTGAGTATATTACCGTAATTGACTCAGTTAAAACATACAACGTTCAAGAATGCTTACTGTAAAATTTCCTTTATAGTTGATAAAACCTCTTTAAGTTCAGCAGCTTTTCCCGATTGATCTAACGTAAACCATGATATCCCAGGAATAAATAAAACAAAGCATCCTATTACCATAGCTATTGTCCATTTAGGAAAAGCAGCAGGGTCTTTTATCATCACGCCAAGAACTAACGAAATAACGGCAGTAAAGACGCCTATGATAAAAGGTGACGGAAAGCTAATTTTATTTATGTCGTCTAGATAAGTAATTAGAGAATTAACCTTAACTTTTAATAGCTTTTTTTCTTGCATACTCAACTCATCTAATTTTCTATCTAGCAATGGTAAATTTCTATAGAAAGTTAGACTATATTTTTTATTATTCCGGCGCTGGTTCTCATTGGTAGACTTAATAAGATGGCTTTGTAACTTCAGAAGAAACTTTTCTGTTTCGGGTTCTTTTAAGATATCTCTTAATTCTTTACTAATCCCACTAGTTGATTCCAAATTAAACAACTCCAAAATAGATTTCGTATGTAGATAATAATCTACCTACATAAACTATTCTATTAAGGTTAAAATTAGTTTATAACTGGAAATCATATTATCTTCCTCATAGCTTAATAAGAAAAGCGCAAGCGCCCGTTTAGCAACGTACAAACTGGAGCACTCCGCAATGAGATAAAGGAAACATGCCCCTGCAACAGGGGTATGCCGACGCTGGGCGGCAAGCTCGCCTTTAGTCGGCCTTCCTTTCTCAACAACCGATGTTGACTTATCGTAGTGGAGGAGTGTGAAGTTTGCTAGTTGCTGGGCGCTGGAGCTAGACATGACCGTTGATATAAGTAAGCTTAATAGAGCCAAATTTTATACTTTCCTTAAATATCAAAAAAGCGAGGAAACTCCTCGCTCCTGTTAATTAGGCTGCTGAAAAAGTGGTGGATTTTAAAAATTTAACTTTTCACCTTAACTTAGCATCTCGAATATACGGAGACTCCTCGAAAAAGAAAAGCACTTTTTCTTCGTGCGATGCCTTTTCAGGGGAGCATTCCTTATCCTGCGGGAAGTAAGAGATCGACGAGACCCCGCAGGACGGCAGTCCGAGGAGGCTCGTCACTCGCCCGCGGAAAGCGCAGTATATTCGAGATGCGATGGTAGATCCACATATTTTGTACCATATTTAACTTTTCAGTGGCCTCCCTGTTAACCTTCTAGTGTCTTTAACTTTACCACCAAAAAAACCGCCTAAATCTTAGACGGTTTTCTCCATGTTTATAAGAACAATCCTACTACTGTTGCTGATAAAATAGATGCTAGTGTTGCGCCGATTAATAATTTCATACCGAAACCTGATACTTCGATTGCTTTTTTGTTATCAATAGCTTGAACGGTTCCAGCAATGATCCCAATTGACGAAAAGTTTGCAAAGCTAGTTAGAAATACAGTTACAATCCCGATAGTTTTTTCTGACATACTATCAAGAATTTGCTGGAATTCAAGCATTGCAACGAACTCATTTGTTACAATTTTCGTACCCATAATCCCACCGGCTTCAATTAATTCACTTGGTGCTATACCCATCAGGAAGCCTAATGGAGCAAACACATACCCAAGAAGTTCTTGTAATGTAAAGCCTGAAAATGCAATAATCCAATTGACAAGCTCGAGTGATGCAATAAAGGCAACCAACATTGCAGCTACAATAAGTGCAATTTTACCACCATCTAGTGCACCATTACCCATCGCTTCAAAAATACTTTTGTCATTTGTAACATTTTTTATGTCAACATGATCTTCCTCTTTAGGTACCTTAACAGGAGCAATAACAGATGCCACCATTAGCGCACTAAACATATTCAATGGTAATGCTATTAGAACATATTGCTCAGGTAATATTTGTAAATAGGCGCCTACAATTGATGCTGATACTGAGCCCATAGCTGATGCGCTAACAATATATAGACGATTTTTTTCTAAGTGGTGAAACTGTGATTTTATTGCTAGTAACGCCTCCGATTGTCCAAAAAAGATACTATTCACAGCATTAAAAGATTCTACTTTTGGTAGTCCGGTAATCTTGGATATAAATCCACCTATATATTTTATAATTGGTGGTAGAATCCTTAAATAAGTGAGGACCGATAAAATAACAGAGAAAAAGATAATAAGTAGCAACACATCAAAGAAGAATACTGAGCCTCCCTCGTTAACTGCTACACCACCTACAATAAAATTGATCCCTACCTTCCCAAATTCAATCAACTTATTAAAGCCTGCTGAAATTCCAGTTATGATTGCTTGTCCAATTTCAGTAGTGAACATAAACCATGTTGTCAATATCTGGGCAACCAACATAACAGCTATACCACGATAATTAATATTTTTCTTATCATTTGACATCAAAAATGCCAGTCCAAGAACAACAATGATTGCTAAAATCCCAAGAAGAATATCCAAGCGTTGTAGCCTCCCTTTACATATAATCTACAAAAATTGTAAATGCTTACAATTAGTTTTTCCATTAGTGATTTTACCAGGTTGTCAGACGTCATGCAAGTTAAAAATGTTTACAATTTTTCTCATTGCTTAGTACTACCCGTTTTTCATGGATTTAATTAAAAAAGGGCATCAACAATTTGTGGTTGCTGATGCCTTATTTCTGATATGCTACTGCTCTTAATGTGCTGGGAAAAAGATCATTTGCAGGATAAAAATAACTCCGAACAAATATAATATCCAATGCACATCTTTCCCTTTACCACTGATCAATTTCAGTAAAGGGTACGTGATAAATCCAATTGAAATTCCTGTTGCAATACTAGATGTTAACGGCATGGTTAAAATAATTGCAAACGCCGGAAATGCTTCATCAAAAGACTTCCAATTAATCCGGGCCAAGCCTTCCATCATAAAGCTTCCGACAATAATTAGTACAGGTGCTGTCATTGCTGGCAAATCAGCGATAGCTCCAATTACTGGGGAGAAAAATATAGATAGTGCAAATAATATCGCCACTACAAGCGATGTTAGACCAGTACGTCCGCCAACCGTTACACCTGAAGTAGACTCAATATATGCCGTTGATGGACTTGTCCCAAACATAGAACCAACTGTCGTAGCAGTTGCATCGGCCATCAGCGCAGATTTTGCACGAGGAAATTTTCCATCCTTCATAAAACCAGCCTGTTCTGCTACCCCAATCATTGTTCCGGTTGTATCAAATATCGTGACAAGTAAAAAAGCAAAAATAATCGTATAAAGACTGTTCGCAAATACACCTCCTATATCCATGTCAAAAAATACTGGTGTAGGTGGTACAGAAGTAAAACCGTTAAAATCAAGTTGGCCGGTAAAAAAACCAATAATACCAGTTATAATCATTCCAATAAATAATGCACCTTTTATGTTTCTTGCCATTAACATTAACGTAATGAACAACCCAGCTAGCGTTAACAATGTAACTGGTTGATGTAAATCACCAAATCCAACCATTGTCGCTTCATTCGGCACTACAATGCCAGACATTTTTAATCCTAGAAAAGCGATAAACAGTCCGATACCAGATGTAATTCCGAATTTTAAGGAAGGAGGAATTGCTTCAATTAATGTTTCGCGTAGCTGCGTTAAACTTAATAACATAAAAATAATACCAGCGATAAACACCGTACCTAAAACAACCTGATATGAGTATCCTTGCGAAGCAACAACACTCGCAAAATATGCATTCATCCCCATTCCGGGCGCAATCGCAATTGGGTAGTTTGAGAAAAATGCCATAAATAATGTTCCAACCACCGCCGATATTACAGTCGCCATAAATACCTGTTCAAACGGTATTCCAGCACCAGAAAGAATTGCTGGGTTAACAACAACAATATAAACCATTGTAAGAAAAGTAGTAAAACCAGCTACAACTTCTGTTCGTATATTTGTATTATTTTGTTTTAATTTAAAGAGTTTATTCATTATGTACACCTTGCTTTCCGAATATAAATAATCAACCTATATCATAATATTCGTTTTTAGCTGTTTTCGCAATAGATTTGATGGAAGTTTTATAGAAACGTTATTCTTCGAGTGACATGCGCATAATTAACCAACCCTCATAGAAGTTATATCCCATGAAAATTTATCCATCAGCTACACTCGTAGTACAATAAAAAAACTCGTTATGGCGCTCAGCCATAACGAGTTTTTATTCCCTTACTATCCTTCTAACAGTAAATCATATGGATCTTCAAGTAGTTGTTTAATACGAACTAAAAATTGTACTGCTTCTTTTCCATCAACAACACGGTGGTCATAGGACAACGCAAGATACATCATTGGACGAACTTCAATCGAATCATCTGGCATTACCATTGCTCGTTTGATGATGTTATGCATTCCAAGAATACCAACCTGTGGAGCGTTTAGAATTGGTGTTGATAACATAGAACCAAATGTCCCGCCGTTTGTGATAGTGAATGTTCCACCTTGTAAATCGTTCATTTGTAATTCTTTATTCTGCGCTTTCTTACCTAAGTTTCCAATCTCACGTTCAACACCTGCAAAATCAAGGCGATCTGCGTCACGAACTACTGGAACTACTAGTCCTTCATCTGTTGATACTGCAATACCAATGTCATAGAATTTTTTCAATACTAGTTCTTTTCCTTGAATTTCTGCGTTAATTAATGGAAATTCCTTCAATGCGCCAACTACTGCTTTTGTGAAAAATGACATAAATCCTAATTTCACATCGTGTTTCTTTAAGAAATTATCTTTCCGTTTACTACGTAAGTTCATAACAGCTGTCATATCTACTTCATTAAAGGTAGTTAACATTGCCGACTCATGTTGAACTTCTACAAGACGTTTTGCAATTGTTTGACGACGACGAGACATTTTAACACGTTCTACCGGCTTATCAAACTCAGTTTTTTCAGAGCTCTTCGATTGTTCCTTTTTAGCTGATTTTTCTTCCTTTTTATCAGAAGATCCCTTAGTTGCTGCATCAACATCTTCAGGACGAATACGGCCCAGTGGATCACGAGGGCTGATTGAGCTTAAATCAATGCCTAACTCACGTGCACGCTTTCTCGCCGCAGGAGATGCAATTACATCTTGCTTACCTTCGTCTGATTTTTCTTCTTTCTTTGGAGATTCTTTTTGTTCCTGTTTAGGTGATTGCTCTTTTTTCTCTTCTTTCGGTTCTTCTTTTGGTGCTTCTTCCTCAGAAGTTTCGCCACCAGCTTCCCCATTCTCATCTACTTTGGCGATAATATCCCCAACTTCAACATCTTCGCCTTCTTCGCTTACGATTTCTACTAGAACACCTGCGAAATCTGAGTTGACTTCCACGTTTACCTTCTCTGTTTCTAATTCAACAACTGGATCGCCTTTTTCAATTTTATCGCCTTTTTTAACTAACCATTCGGCAATAGTTCCTTCTGTAATAGATTCTGCAAGCTCTGGTATCTTAATTTCTTTCACTGGAATCTCCTCCTTCTAACGGTTGTATCGCTTTTTGTACGAGTTGTCTTTGCTCTGTTTTATGCACATTCGGTATGCCGCCAGCTGGAGATGAACGTCTCGGACGGCCAATATAGCGTAATGATTGACCTTCTTGCAATAAATCTCTTAGGAAATCATCAACGAATTCCCAAGCCCCCATATTTTTTGGTTCTTCTTGCACCCAAACAATTTCCTCTATACTAGGTAGCTCTTTTAATTCTTTCTCTAGTTCCTTTGCAGGGAAAGGATAAATTTGCTCAAGACGCAGCGCTCGTAGCCATTCAAAGCTTTCCTCTGAATTTTCAATAGCTTCTTCGATATCAACCATAACTTTACCGCTACCAATTAGTAAGCGTGTTGCATTTTTCTTACTTACCTTTAATTTAGGCTGCTGTCGTAGTGGCTGAAATTTTCCTTCTGTGAATTCCTTTGCTTCTGATGCAACCCGTTGATTACGTAACAAGCTTTTTGGAGTCATTAAAATTAATGGTCTTGCTTCCTCACGAGCACGCATCGCAGCTTGACGACGAATTAAATGGAAGAATTGTGCAGATGACGTCACATTCGCAACAATCCAGTTATTCTCTGCTCCTAGCTGCAGAAAACGCTCCAACCGTGCACTTGAGTGCTCTGGTCCTTGACCTTCATATCCATGAGGGAGCAACATAATCATGTTTGATTTCTCGCCCCATTTTGCACGACTAGCTGAAATAAATTGGTCAAAAATCACTTGACCAGCATTCGCAAAGTCGCCAAACTGTGCTTCCCAAAGGACTAGAGTATTCGGTGCATGTACACTATATCCATATTCAAAGCCTAATACTCCAGCCTCAGATAATGGGCTATTACGAACATCAAATGAAGCACTTATCCCTTCGAGCCCATGCATCAAGCAATATTTTTCATTCGTTTTAGTATCATGGACAACAACGTGACGATGCGCAAATGTACCGCGCTCGGTATCCTGTCCAGCAAGACGGATTGGGATACCATCATTTAAAATAGATGCATATGCCAATGCCTCACCAGCACCCCAGTCAGCTTTGTTTCCTTCTTCTAAAACGTTTTCACGGCGCTTCAGGATTTTTTCAAGCTTTTTAAAACCATTAAATCCTTCTGGACGATTTAACAGATCTTTATTTAATGCTTTTAATGTATCTAATGGAACGGCTGTCTCAAATTGATCAAGCCCATTCTTTAATACATTAGGCATATTTTGCGCTTCGGCAGCACCGCTTTTATTCTCTTTCATACTGTCGTAAATACCACGTAAGCTTTCCTCGACTTGATTCATTATCTTCTTGAATCCTTCTTCATCAATCGTACCTTTTTCCTTCAATACCGCAGCAAAAACATTAACGGCTGTAGGATGTTCATCAATATCCTGATAAAGAAGTGGTTGCGTTGTTCTTGGCTCATCCATTTCGTTGTGGCCATAACGGCGATAACCAACCAAATCGATTAAGATATCTTTATGGAATCTTTGGCGATACTCGTAGGCAATCTTAATTGCTGAAATACATGCGATTGGATCATCCGCATTTACATGAATGATTGGGATTTCAAATCCTTTGGCCAAATCACTAGCATAACGAGTTGAGCGCCCATCTTCTTGATTGGTTGTATACCCAACAAGATTGTTTGCAATTATATGAAGTGTTCCACCAGTTTGATATCCTGGTAGGCCACTTAAGTTTAAAGATTCAGCGACCACACCTTCTCCAATAAAAGCAGCATCACCATGAATAACTACTGGAAATGCTTTGTTCGTATCCTGTTTTGGATAACCAGATGCGGAACGGTCATCCTGTGCAGCACGTGCAAAACCTTCTACAACAGGGTTTACAAACTCTAAGTGGGATGGGTTATGTGCTAGGGTAATACTTGTTGTTGTATCGTCACCATCTTTGACATCTTTCGTTGCGCCAAAGTGATATTTCACGTCACCAGTCCAACCATAATTAATACCCGTTGATCCTTCTGAAGGAACCAACTCTTTATCTGGTGAGTGATGGAATTCAGAAAAAATCTTGTCATATGGTTTTCCTAATACATGGGCAAGCACACTTAAACGTCCACGATGCGCCATTCCCATCATAATATGTTCAATTTTGTCGCGTGTCGCATACTTAACAATCCGGTCTAACATAGGAACCATTGATTCCAGACCTTCAATTGAAAAGCGCTTTTGCCCAACAAATGTCTTTTGCAGGAATCCTTCAAAACCTTCAACATGCGCAAGACGCTCTAGCAATTGTGTCTTTTCATTATCAGAAAGAGACATACGCGCATCTCCAGCTTCAATTAATTCCATTAACCATTTACGTTCCGCGTCATTGTTCACATGATCAAACTCAAATGTAATCGTTCCAGAATAGTATCTTTTCAGTTTCGTTACTACATCATAGCCATTGTCAACACCACTTGGGGCATTCTCCCATAACCATACTGCAGGAATACTTTTTAAATCATTTTCATCTAATCCATATGCTTTTGGATTAACTAGCTCAGATTTACGTTGTTTCTTGAGTCCTACTGGGTATATATCTGCCTCCAAATGACCATAACGACGAATAGCCTCAACAAGTTTCATAGCTGAGGTTAGTTTCTTTACATCGTTTATGGAAGTAGATGTTTCTGTTGCTTGAACTACATCATTAGTTGGATGCACCCAGTCAGGGGCTCCATGCTGTTCAAAAACTTCTTTTAAAGATGGATCAACTGATTCCGGATCCTCCTTAAACAGGTCATATTGCTCTTCCACATACCCAATGTTTGGACCATAAAATTTATCCCAGAATCTTCTACTCGATTCTTCATGCTGTGCCACGTCATATACCCCCATTAGAAGTTAACTTTCTCCGTTCACCAACGGCTTTTTAGATTCAGTATTCATTATAGAACTGTCATGCGACTTCATCAACTAATATACCCTATTTTATGTCGATAAACAATCAAGGTTGTTGACTCTTCTAAATTTTAATTAAAAATAACGATCCATTCAGTGCATACTTTGAGACATTTTAGCTAAAATTATCACGAATGGTTCACATTTTAAAATGAATAGGCTATAATAAAGACATTCAACTATAACATAATGATTACATACAGAATTTAAAGGAGGCCAAATAGCATGACAATGGACTTAGCCTTATTATTAGGAGTAAGCATTACATTTATTATTTCTTGTTTTACTGCAGGTCATGATGCAAAACCAGGAATATCTAGAAAAAATCAATAAAAAACCGTCATGCGCGCATGACGGTTTTTTATTAACTACCATTAGCTATTGATAAAAATTTAAGTCAAATTCGAAAACCCTTGCTGCCTTAGTGCTTCATAAATAATAATTGCAGCAGTATTAGACAAATTCAACGACCTTACTTTATCATTCATATGAATACGAAGGCACTTATCCTCTTTTCCTTCCAATAAATACTTTGGAATGCCATCGGTTTCCCTTCCAAATACAAAAAACAAATCTTCACCACTATTACTATAATCATAGTCGGTATAATGCTTTGTTCCAAAGTTCTCAATGTAATAATAATTACCACGTGGATATGTATGATAAAATTCTTCAATTGATTCATACTCATGAATGTCGACGTGTTTCCAATAGTCTAGACCTGCTCGTTTCAGCATTTTATCTTCTGTTGAAAAACCTAGTGGATGGATTAAATGTAAGGTTGTATCTGTTGCCAAGCAGGTTCTAGCTATATTACCTGTGTTAGCAGGAATTTCTGGTTGAAAAAGTACTACATGTAAACTCACAACTCATTCTCCTTATAGTGTATGTTCAAAAAGTCGCCGAATTAGAAATAAGAAGGTCGAGGCACGAGAGTTTTGAGGACCGGAATGTATGCCCTTAATACGTGAGGACCAGAAAAACCGAGTAACGAAGAGATTCGCCATTTATCATTTGGTGACTTTTTGAACATCCTCTTCTAAATTAATAACAATATAAGTATACCATCACTCACCAATCCGGAAAAACTTATATGCTATATTTGGTGTGTAGGCAGTAGAATCCTCGTACGACCAGTACCGATTTCGGCTATTAGATGTATGTGCATTTACAAATGGTTCACCATTTCCGTCCTTAGCTACGACAATCGTGTTATGGTCAAATCTACCATTACCTTGAAAATCATAGCAAATGACATCGCCTGGAATAAGATCAGTTGCCGCTTCCATTTCTTTACCTTTTAGCCCAGATGTTGAACCACTTAGATACCATCTTAGGGAATGAGCAACAGCCCAACTAAAGCTCCAGCTAGCAGAGTTGTACCACCATCCCTTACTTCGATCTTGCCCTCCTGTCATCGGTGCTCCTCCAGCATGCAAGCATTGCGATACATAATTGGTGCAATCCACATCAAACTTTCGATAAGCAGGATTGTAGCTATTCCACCAATGATTTGCATACTTTACAGCGGCAAGCCGGTCATAACCGAATCGACTTTCATCTACATTTCGTTCCAACATTTCAGACTTCACAGGTGATGTGGCTTGTTCTGAAACTATACTAAGTTCTTTATGATTACTAATGGTATCGTTCTCTAATTGAAACTGGTATGGAATAGATTGTTCTTCAAAATAAAAATTATCCGCTTGCTTCATTAATATTTTTAAATGTAGAACATAATCGATTTGCTTTGTATTCCCATAACGTAGCTCTTGGTACAAATGACCCTCACCCTGAATACGGACAATCGATACGTTTCTTCTTTGACAAAGTACCTTTTTTCTTGTCCACCAATTTTCTTCCTGCTGCTCCTTTTGAAAAAAGTCCTCCCAAAAGTTCACCAATATGTCCATGAATAATCCCTCCCCATATTAGTTTATGAGAGAGGGCTTGTTTAAATTGATAAAAGAATTGCACCCGCTGTAAAAAGTGGTACTGTTATGACTCACCCCGATTTTAAAAGGTTCCAACTGCTTGCTTTTCATGCGCAAGTAAGTATTCCTTCTTATCAAGACCACCATTGTATCCAACCATTTTCCCGTTCGTACCAATTACTCTGTGACAGGGCACAATAATGGAGAAAGGGTTTTTATTTACCGCTCCGCCTACTGCTCGAACTGCTTTTGGATTACCGATTGCGACAGCTATGTCCTTGTATGATTTTGTCTCGCCATATGGAATGGTTTCAACTAACGCTTGCCACACCTTTTGTTGAAAAGGTGTTCCATGAAATTCAAATTCGAGGGAAAATTCTCTGTTCTGTTTATTAAAATATGTTTGCAGTTCCTTTTTGGCAAGTACTACTTTTTCAGGAGAATGAACAAATCTAACATCGCCAAAGTAACTGGCGACCCACTTGTTCATCTGGTCGCTTCTTCTATCCATTTCGCCATATTCAATTCGAACAAGTTTTTCTCCATTGCTTATAAGAGTAAGAGTTCCAATTGGAGAATCCATTTCATCGTAATAAAGTTGTACATCAGCCATCATTTTCCCTCCCATTTATCTAGCAGAAACCTCATGCCTAAAGTCTAACCCTTTTTGCATTTCATATCGTACTTGTTCATCTTTCTCTATTGCCAATGCATGCTCAATTGCTGCAAATGCTTCAGCTGTCCCTATCTTACCAAGCGACCAAGCGGCAGTCCCTCTGATTACGGGGCGTGGATCATGTTGCATCACCTGAATTATTTCAGTTACTGCCGACACATCTTTATAGTGTGCAAGACCAATTAATGCATTTCGTTGTAACGGCTTCTTCCCGCGCCATGACCCAGAAATATGACCGAATGTTTCCTTGAATTCCCGATTTGAAATACGAAGCATTGGCTGTAGTTTAGGTTTTGCAATTTCAGGATCAGGCTCTGTTTCTGGATGTATATGAAAATCAATCTTTTTATTTTTTGGGCATACCACCTGACAAGTATCACAGCCATATACACGGTTACCGATTTTGGTTCGGAATTCATCAGGTAAATAGTCTTTTGTTTGCGTAAGAAATGCGATACACCTTTGAGCATTTAGCTGCCCACCTTGAATGAGCGCGCCTGTCGGACAGGCATCCAAACATTTTGTACATTCCCCGCAACTATCGTCAACAGGTTCATCTGGGATAAACGGGATATTTGTAACTAATTCTCCTAGGTACACGTATGACCCAAACTCTGGCGTGATAATGGATGTATTTTTCCCACTGAAGCCAATTCCAGCTCGTTCTGCTACCGCGCGATCAGAGAGTTCCCCCGTATCTACCATCAGTTTATCTTTTACTTCTGGAACCTTTTCTTTAATAAACGCAGACAATTTCTCTAACCGATCACGCAAAATGACGTGATAATCCGTTCCCCAGGATGCGCGGCAAAAGATACCCCTTCTCTCTTCTTTCGTGCTTTTCGGTGGATTTTCCATTCGTGACGGATACGCTATTGCGATTGAAATAATGGATTGTGCTTCAGGCAACAATCGTTCAGGCTCTGTACGTTCTTCTACTGAACCCTTTTCAAAACCGGAATAATAGGCTAAATTTTGTTGCCGTTTGAGGCGTTCTTTTAATTCACTAAAAACATCGGCAGAGGCAAAACCGATTTTATCGATGCCAATCTTTTTACTATAATCGATAATCTCTTGCTTTAATTTTTCACGATTCATGATTGTTGCCTCCTAACCTCTGCTAAGTTCGTTGTTGGTTTACCCTTAATGTACGCATGCGGTTTAGCACAGCTGCGATTTCAAAAGTACGTGGACGAGCAAGATCACCCGGATGTTGGTCAGGATAAGCTGTGAATGATGCTAACCCTTTACGGTTTATTTGTTCGTTAATTTTTACGAGTAATGCTAGTAATGTTTGTTGATTATTAAGCTCATTCGTTTTATCTAAAAACATAATTATCTCAGCAATCATTCGTGTTTGGGAAGAATCCACCAATTGTTCCGTTTGCGCAAATGTTATTTCTGTTTTGCCCATCAGTATTTTTGTTAATCCTTTTGCTTGGACCTTTGCCCGTTTTCCCTTCGTTGTTTGAAAACTGGATTGTTCAATTTGGCGGTGTTTAATCTCACCAAAATTAATGCCTTTCGTTATAGCTCGCTCAGCAGGATATTGCCTGGTAATTTCTTTAACCTTTTCCGTGACGTTCTTTGGAACATATTCTTCCATCATTATAACATTATCCGCTATATCAAAATAGTCACCAGAGCCACCCATTACGATAATGGTTGAGACCGATAGCTGATCATGTAACTGCTTCACTTTATCTATAAATGGTGTGATTGGTTCCTGTTCGCTTTTGACAAGTTGTTGCATCCGATGATCCCGAATCATGAAATTGGTCGCACTTGTATCTTCATCAATTAGTAATGTCATTGCATCAACCTCTAAAGCTTCCATAACATTCGCTGCTTGGGATGTGCTGCCACTGGCATTCTCCGTTGTGAAAAATTCGGTTTTTTGTTTATGTGGTAAGTTGGTAATAAATGGTGAGATGTTAACACCTGTTACCTGTCGACCATCCTCCGCACGAATTTTCACGGCACTCGGATCAGTCAAAACATACTCTCGGCCATCACCTTTTTTATGATTATAGACACCACGTTCAATTGCTTCTAGCAGTGTACTCTTCCCATGATAGCCACCACCAACGATAAGTGTGATGCCTCGTTTGACCGCCATCCCTTTTACTAATTCCTCTTGATGTGGAATTTTGATTTCGACTTCATTTTCAGCAGGACTTGTAAAAGGAATCGCTTCATTAAGCGGTTGATCACTCACACCACTCGATCGTGGTAGTATCGCTCCATTTGCAATAAACGCTATCCAATTATTTTCTCGCATCTTTTCCCTGATCCCGTGTTGTTGATCTGCAAGTACTGTCACTTGATGGATAGCTTGATCAGAAATAGTGAAAATGGACTTATTAATAATGCTAGGGATTGCTTGGTTAAATAACTTTACGGCTTCTTTCCCATTAATTCGTCTACCATTTGCAGGTAAGCCAATAGAAAGACATATTGTAATGGATTTTTCGTCTATTGAAACGGCACTTCGCTCAATGACTTCCTGGTGTGGGGCATCAAACTGGATGAGTCCACTCTTCCCAGATCCTTTAATAAATAAGGTATTTTGCTTTACTGCTTGTCCAACCGCTCTTGCGATTCGATCCTCAGCCGCTATTTTTCGTTGATAGTTTGTCAACCAGTTTTCGTTTATCTTGCGTTTTTCCGCAGGTACGACAATTCGAGCTTTTGAAGGAGTAGCAAATGGATCACCTTGTACATAATCTATATATAAATCGAAGTTATCATATTTATAATAACCTTGAATACTCTTATACGCTTTATATCCTTTTCCATCGATTGATCGAAGGCTTTGAATTAGTTTTTCCATGATACACCATCCTTTGTATTTAGCATACTTGGTGAGAAATTTGAGTTCAAGTATTAGGAGTGGATTTACTCTCCGTAATAACAAAATAAAAACGCAACACTTCGTAAGATAAATTACGAAACACTGCGTTAAGACATATGTATGGAGCGGGTAGGGGGAATCGAACCCCCATCATCAGCTTGGAAGGCTGAGGTTTTACCACTAAACTATACCCGCAAAATTCGACAACATTTTTAATAACATGTTAATTATTATAACAAGTTTAATTCTATTAATCAAGGGCAAATTTTTAATCTTTTAATTATGGAAAAAAACGCCCATTTACAACGCTTTATGTTAGCGATAAGATAGACGTATGCTTGACGGGAGGCGATAAAATGTCTGTATATCCAATCATGTTGTCACAGACTAAATTTACACATCGAGATAATTTGAACTATCCATTTGAAGAACGTGCCTTGCAATTTGGGGATGGCGTGTATGAGGTTGTTCGTATCTACAATGGTACTTATTATTTAATTAATGAACATATTGATCGATTATTCCGATCAGCGGAAGCAGTAAAAATTAAACTGCCATTTACTAAAGAAGAACTTAGCAATTTATTAAACAACTTATTACTAAAAAATTCTGTTTCAAATGATGCGAAGCTTTATTTGCAAGTATCGCGGGGTTCAGCACCACGAAATCATATCTTTCCGAATAATATAGAAGCAAATGTATATGGTTATATAGAAGATCAGGCACGAAATGTAGCTGGATTACAAGATGGTGTTAAAACCATTACTGAGCGCGATATTCGCTGGGAATATTGTTTTGTGAAAAGTTTAAATTTGTTACCGAATGTCTTAGCAAAACAAACCGCAAATGAACAAGGAGCATACGATGCAATCCTGCACAAAGATGGCATTGTAACTGAGTGCAGCTCTGCTAATGTTTATATGATAAAAGATGGCACAGTTTATACGTATCCTACCACAAAAAGGATATTACATGGATGTGTTCGGATGCGAATCGAAAAGTTTGTGCAAGATTTGACTATTCCTTTGAACGAAGATGGTTTTTCGGTTGAAGATATCGCTCTTGCTGATGAAATGTTTTTAACAAGTAGTACATCGGAAGTTCTTCCGATTGTCACTGTGGATGATACACAAATCGGCAATGGCCAACCTGGTCCAATAACCAGAAAACTACAAAATGCATATGAAGAAGATGCGAATATAGTCACTAAAAAAATTGAACAAACCAATTAATACTGATGAAATTCCCTTATTACAAATAATAAGGGATTTTTTTTATAAAGAAAAACCGAAATGAATTTTCACAAAATTCTACCATTCCATTTGATTCGTAGTTCGAAATAGTTTAGACTAAATGAAACTTTTAAAAACGTTTAGGGGGACTTTTTCATGACAATTAATAAGCGCGCGGTAACCGCTAAAGATCTAACAAGGTTTGCTGTTTATAGTGATCCACAGTACACACCAAATGGCGATACATATGCATTTGTTTCAACAACAATAGATAAAGATAATACGTATCAATCCCAATTATTCACACAAAAAGTGACAGACGCCGAGCCAAGACAATGGACATTTGACGATGGGAAAAATAGTAATCCGCGCTTCTCTCCTGATGGACAGAAGCTAGTCTTTCAGTCAACTAGAAGTGGGATCCCACAACTATGGCTAGCACATACTGATGGCGGAGAGGCTCGACAGCTTACGACCTTTAAAAATGGCGCCACTAATCCTGCGTGGTCTAAAGATGGGAAACATATCTTTTTTAGTGCACAGCTAGACAAAGATGATAATGTTCAAAATCAGAAAGAACAATCTAAAGAAGAACGTCAAAAGGAAAAAGAAGACAAAGCAAAAGAACCAATTGTGATAAATCGCTTGAAACACAAATCTGATAGCAATGGATTTCGTGATGAGAAACGGACACAGATCATCCAATATGATGTAACTAAAAGAACGTTCACTCAGCTTACTCTAGGTGATGTTGATCATGGATATGAGGATATTTCTCCTGATGGAAATCAAATGCTTTTTTCAGCAAATTTGGATGATAACCAAGATTACTCATTAACTAACGACCTTTTTCTATTAGATTTAACATCTAAGGAGGTAGTAAAGTTAACAGATGGAAAAGGGTCTTATGACAATGCGTCCTTTTCCCCGAGCGGCGATAAAATTGCTTGTTTTGGCAGTGAATTTTCCTATGCTGGCGCCACTCTAGATGAACTCTTTGTTTTTGATAGTGCCACAAAAGAAAGAACATGTTTAAGCGAATCTATCGACATGCAACTAGATGATCTCATGATTGGTGACACACGCATGGGCCAATCAACAACAGGTCCTGTATGGTCAAAAAATAGTGATCAGTTATTTTTTATTGGGACTGACCATGGTGCCACGGGTCTATACCAAGCAGATTTAGATGGAAAAATTGAAGTCCTATACAAAGATAACAATCATGTATTTGGACTTTCTTATAATGCTAAATCAGAATCCTTTGTTTTAGGCATTAGTACTCCAACAAATCCATGTAATTTTTATCAGCTATATGATGGTGAACTATCACGTTTAACAAATGCTAATACGGAATTTTTAGACGAGGTTTCCCTATCTGAGCCAGAAACCATAACAGTGGAGGCTGAAGATGGCTGGAAAATTCAAGGCTGGATTTTACATCCACATGGATTCGAAGAGGGTAAAAAATATCCTTTTGTACTTGAAATTCATGGTGGTCCACACGCCATGTATGGACAAACATATTTCCATGAACTACAACTTCTTGCTGCAAAAGGATATGTTGTCTTGTATACAAATCCACGTGGGAGCCATGGCTATGGACAAGCGTTCGTTAATGCCTGTCGTGCGGATTACGGCGGAAAAGATTATACTGATTTAATGAGCGCGGTTGACTATGCTCTAGAAAACTATGATTTCATCGATAAAAATCGATTGGGTGTAACTGGTGGAAGCTATGGTGGTTTCATGACCAACTGGATTGTAGGACACACAAATCGCTTCAAAGCCGCCGTAACCCAACGCTCAATCTCTAATTGGCTTAGCTTTTATGGTGTTAGTGATATTGGATATTTTTTCACTGAGTGGGAGCTCGGTAAAAACTTGTTAGACGACCCCAAGAAACTATGGGAATTCTCTCCATTGAAGTATGCGGAAGAAGTAGAAACACCGCTATTAATTGTACACGGAGAACAGGATTTACGTTGTCCAATTGAACAAGGGGAACAACTATTTATTACACTCAAGCACCTAAAAAAAGAGGTTGAATTCGTTCGCTTCCCTGGCGCAAGTCATGAATTAAGTCGAAGCGGAGAACCATTAATGCGAATTGAGCGATTGAATCACATTTGTCGCTGGTTTGAAAAATATTTATAATGTGGGAATTATAATTTTTGGAATGGCTGACGCCTGGAGTGTCAGTCATTTTGCTTATATTGAGTAAAAAAATAAGCAACCTTCTCAGGCTGCTTATTCTACATATTTACCTAGAAACTCATTTAGTTTTTGTACATACGCCTCTTTTTCGACTACAAATCCTTCTCCATGGCCTGCATCATCAATTGTCATGATTTCAGATGGACTTGCCGTATTTTCAGCTAGTTCATACGCCATCTCAGTTGGTACAAAAGTATCGGCATTACCATGATAATACAAAATCGGAATGTCCGTCTTTTTAACCTGCTTCAATGCTGACGCCTCATCGAAGTTATATCCTGCCTTTATATCTGTAACAAAACTAGTACTTGTTAGAAATGGAAACTTCGGCAAGTGATACATCCGCTTCATCTGATAGGCAAATAAATCTTCAACACTTGTATATGCACTATCTGCAACGATAGCTTTTACATTGTCAGGCAGGTCTTCCCCACTCGTCATTAATACAGTTGCTGCACCCATGGAAACCCCGTGCAGTACAATTTCTGAATTATTCCCCAGGTTTTCTTTAACTAGATTTATCCATTTAACGTAGTCCAACCGATCGTGCCAGCCAAAACCAATATAATCGCCTTCACTCTCTCCATGGCCACGTGCATCGGGCATTAATATATTATAGCCGAGCTCTTCATAATAATATTGTCCGTAGAGCCCCATATCAAGACCAGATCCAAGATAACCATGTGCTAAAATGACCGTTTTATTAGTTGGTTCCTTAGCAGGCAAAAAGTATCCGTTCAACTCCAGGTTATCAAAAGAACTAATCTCCCATCGCTTGAAATCCTGTTTTTCTACCCAATCATGCCAATCACCCTCAGTGAAAACCTCCATGGCTTCAGCGGAAACTTCTAAATCATCATTTCCCTGTAAAAAATCTTTCGTATTACGTTCAATTGCTAGATTGTAAAAGTAAAAACTAGCTACGATATTTATGATTACTAGAATACTAAGTATTCCAATTAATAGTTTTAACCACCTTTTTTTCTTCACAAAGATCCCCCTTCTTTATGACGCTTCTTTTTATTATACAGGAAAACCATTCTTATTTCCGCCAATCTAGACTGGTATTTGTTGACACCAAAAAACGAGCAGTGCTTGGCTGCCCGTCCTTACGCTATTTCTATAAACCTAGCTTTTCCTTTACTTCTTTAATTTGTAATATATGTCGTTTTTCATGATATGCAACAAATGGAATCCATTGCATCAAGCTTATCTGTCCAAATAATGGATGCGGAAAGCCTTTTGCTTCCAATTCTTTTTCATCAACAGTTTCTTCAACTTTAATTAACCCTTGATGTGTAGCAGTTAATTTTAGCTTTAATTCATCTAACGTAGCAAAATCATCATTAGGTGTTGCATAATCTGGCGCATCTACTTTTATACCACGATTTGTTGTAGCTTCAATTGGTTTTGGGTCAGCATTTACTTCATCCCCGTTTTCCAATTGATTAATGATTGCTTTCGTAATTGCACCTTCCATTAAAAATAAATGCTCCATTACCTGTTTGATTGACCATTTATCATCAGCAGGCTTTTTATTTAGTTCTTCATCAGACAGTCCATTTACTTCATTATATAGTTCCGCGCGTGCTTCTTCATTAATTTGCATGCTCTCACTCCTTAATAATCAGTTACCCTATCATTTTATCAATTAAGCATGCTTAATAAAACAAAAGAACTCAGGTTGGAGCAATCTTTACACATGCCTTTTCTCCATCAAATGAATTCCAACGCCTGTCATCACTACTCCCATTAATAGCAATATACTAATAGGATAAAGTACTTCACCCAATGGATATCCATAAACAACTACACCATTTAAGGCTTCCATTCCATATGTGATCGGGTCAAATTTTGACAATGCTATCATAAACTTTGATTCAACCACTTCAAGCGGCCAATACGCTCCTCCAATCATCGCCATACTTACTGCAATAATTGGAATAACTGCGTTGAACTGTTGGACGGTTTTGACTAACCCAGTAATTAAAATCGACATTGCAACAATAGCAAATACATATGGAATGATAAAAATTAATGATTCCATAAACTTCCCGTTGAAATCAAGACCAATCCAATAACGAAATACAAAGAAAACAACAGCGACTTGCAAGTAACCAGTTAAGAAACTATAAATTAAGTTAGCTACATACATTTCCCACTTTTTCACAGGAGATAATATAATCCTGTCCCAGACCCCATCCTGTTTTTCCACCAATATATGAAATACATTATAAGCGATTGTATAGATTACAAAAAACAACGCAAATCCAAACAAAGAATGAAATGTGTTATCGACAATAACCGCATCTGAACCACGAAAGTTTTCCATTTGAATGGTAAAAGGTGGATTCTCTTGAGACCTTTGTAAATCCTCCCTTAATTCCTTTTTTTCAGCAATAGTAGTAGCTTTTGACTCGGCATATATCTGTTCATATTGCTGTTTTTTCATATATGCCTCTTCGACTGTACGCTGAACTAAATCAATGGTCCTAGAATCGACACCGACTAAAACCTGGTAGTCATTTTTGTGTAACTCTATACCAAACTCCGCTTTACCATTAGCTATTTTTTGTTTCATTTCATCGTTCGTCATCATTTTAAAATTGTATACATCAGATTCTTCAAGCATATCCCAAACAATCGAGTCTTGAATTTCATCTGCTACGTAGACAGGAACATTGATTACATTCGTGGTTGTTCCTCCTAAAATAAAGGCAAAACCAATTGACATTAATGTGGTCATTACAAAAGACCATGGACTTCGAAAAAATAACCTTATTTTCGTTAGCAAAATACCAATCATAATGTGTACCCCCTTTTTGGAAAACTAAAGCCAGCTATTACAACCAAAAGGAAGGCAAATAAGGTTAAGAAAAAGAATTGATCGAGTATCTCTGAAATACCATCTCCACGTAAAAGAGTTAAATATGCCGTCATTCCCGCTCCATTCGGTGTTAAGTTTCCAATAAACTGAATTGTTTTTGAAAAATCACCAATTGGAAAGAAACTGCCGCCTAAAAAAGCAATGATTGAAACTACAATAGATGAAAAGTAGTTCGTAATAACCTCCGAGTTGATGCGGTAACTTATAGCTGTTAACAATACCGCTAAGCCACCAACTGCTATCGCTAACCCAAATGTAACAACGAAGAAACCTAACAAATTTGGCCACGTAATTCCAAAAAATAACCAAGATACCCCATATACAATTAAAAGGTGCAAAAAGCCGAAGATTACACCAGATAAGAATATACCACTAAAATAAATCCATCTTGACAAATTAGCTAAGATAACCCGATTAAATACATGAATTTTTTTCTCTTGAAAGGCAAATGATCCAATCATAGATGCAACGAATAAAACGTTCATGACAGCCATTCCAACTGCATAATAGTTTTGTGCAGTAATAGGCTTTTTCTGGTTGATAGACCTTACTTCACCTGATACAGCTTCGGAGTCAACCTGAATGGCCTCCATAGAAATAGAATGTTTACCTGCGAAACTAATCATTGTCAGTTGCTCTTGAAACTGTTCCAAAATGCCCCCAACCACCATAGATCCAATTTGTTTCCCTTCATTTTTGTACACTTTTAACATTCCGGGTTCACCTTTACCAAGCATGGTATGCTGTAGTGTGTTAAAGGTGAAATTTTCAGGAACCTCAATAATTGCTGCAAAAGAGTCATCATTGATTATTTCATTTTTTTCAGATGGCTTAATGCTTTCGAGCGTAATAATTTCCTCCAGTTCATTACTACCAAGCACATCTTCTATTAACGTTTCTATCAAACTTAATTGTTCTGTATTCCCTTGTATTGCAGTTTTCACTTCATTAGATAGCTTACTTTTCTCAACATCAAGTATAAAGTTTTCCACTTGCTCTTGTTCACTACCATGCTCAATTATAGCTACCTTAGCGTCTATCGATACAGTCTCACCGTTCATCAAATCCCCGATTGAGGCACCTAATATGGCAATTAAGATGATAGGTAAACCAATTAACAACAAAAGTAATTGAGGGTTACGTAAAAAGATAAGCGCCTGCTTCTTTACAATTTGACGTATCAAGTATATCCCTCCTTAATCCCGAAGTGCTCTCCCAGTAAGATGAAGAAATACATCTTCTAGGGTGGCTGTTTGGATATCAACCGATTGTAATTTTACTTCCGCTTCTTCTGCAAGCTTGAGGATCTTACTGAAAATGTTTACTTCAGTAGGAACAATGACAGTGACCTCTTTTTCCTTTGTTGTTACGCGATTAATCATTGGTTCGTCATGAAGCGCTTCTATAAACATTTCATTTAAACGATCTGCTTTTACGACAATCGTTTTTTCAGCGGAAAGAATTCGTTTTATTTCTTCTTTTGTGCCAGAAGCAATCAAATTCCCTTTATCCATAATGTAAATACGGTCACAAAGAAACTCCACCTCTTCCATATAGTGACTAGTGTACAAAATGGTCATCTGTTTTTCCGCGTTGAGACGTTTTACTGTTTCTAAAATGTAGTTTCGTGATTGTGGGTCGATTCCTACAGTTGGTTCATCCATAATGAGTAACTCTGGATTGTGTAATAATGCAACACCAATATTCAAACGGCGTTTCATCCCACCTGAAAACTTTTTAGCAACATCATTTCGACGGTCAGTCAAGCCAACTAGATCCAATACCTCATCTATTTTTCGTTTCAAGTCAGATCCTGACAGCCGATATATTCTACCAAAAAATTGTAGATTCTCTTTTGCTGTTAAATCTGGGTAGATAGCTATTTCTTGCGGCACCATTCCAATAACTTTCCTGAGCGGTCCAGGACTCTTAATCACGCTGCTATTATTAAACCGGACATCGCCTGTTGTCGGTTCAATCAAAGATGTAAGCATCGAAATTGCTGTTGATTTACCAGCACCATTTGGACCAAGCAACCCGATTATTTCTCCTTTTTCAATAAACATATTTAAGTTTTTTACTGCATAAAACTGTTTAAACTTCTTGGAAATATCAACTAACTCAAGCATTTTCTCGCCTCCTATAAGAACGTGTTCAAAAAGTTGCCAAATTAGAAACAAGGTCGACTAGGAGCGCAACGTCCTGTTGCAACGTCGACACTAGCACGTTCTGTGCGTCGAAGTACAAGCCGTGAAGATTTTAAGGACCGGACTTGCGCGTGTTGTGCTGACTTCTACGTTGCCCACAGGACGTGGACGGTTTTAGCAGAAGTTCCTCTATGCTTTTAATACGTGAGGAGCGGAAAAACTGACCACTAGAATTACCCCCGAAGCATTACTTCGCACGCAGAAAAAATGTTCTTCTTTTTCAAAGAACGAAGAAATTCGCCGTTTATCATTTGGTGACTTTTTGAACGTCCTCTATAAGTTCATTTTACGATATATTATAGTACTCGCACACTGTCTGAAGTCACTTCATTTTTAATAATAAGATGACTTAAGTCACTTTTGCAGAATACTATTATTTCAAGTAAACTAGAATCTATTAATAACTAATTATTTAGTGAGGGTGATTGTATGGCGAGTAAGATTAAAATCGAACAACCAAAAATCCCACAAGGTTTATTCCAAGCAAACTTTCAGGACATGGATGAAAACTATCTTAACATGTGTATAATAAGCAACTGCTCCATTACAGAAGAGGATATTGATAAAATATGTTTTGAACAAGTCGTTTTTAAAAATGTGATATTCATAGATGTGACATTCCGAAATATTGAGCTGATTGATGTTACTTTTGAAAAATGTGATTTATCAAACACCGATTTCAGTAACGCCAGTATTCACAGAGTGGAATTTAAAGATTCAAAAATATTGGGTCTTAATCTTCCGGAGGCGACACTCCGCAACGTTTTGTTTGATAATTGTCACGCAAATCTAAGCTCATTTGGATATGCAAATTTAAAGTAAGTAAAATTTGAGTCTTGTTCACTTTGCAATGTTGATTATTATGAATGTAAATTCAATAAAGTAGGTTTTAATCATTGTGATTTGGATGAAGCAAACTTTGCAAGGACCCCCCTAAAGGGTATTGATATTAGTAACATTACATTTAGTAGCCTGAATGTAACGTTAGAAGACTTAAAAGGCTGCGAGGTTTCTCCAGATCAAGCAATTGGATTTGCAACGATGTTAGGATTGAAGATTAAAGAATAATTACCAAAAAACGAGCCCGGAACATGGCTCGTTTTTTGCACCTAAGCTAACAGTAAGAATCTATGTGTTCAATGATATATCATGTTTAACAGCATAGATTGCTAACTGGGTACGATCACGCAGAGCAGTTTTTTGTAAAATCTGTGTGAGATGATTTTTTACCGTACCAATGGAAAGATATAATTCTTCCGCAATTTCTTTATTTGTCATACCTTCGCCAATTAATTTGGTAATGGCGAGTTCCCGAGTGGTGAGCTTACAATCAATGGCTTTGGACTTTGTCTGCTGTAAAAGTCGTGGCATTACTTTTGCTGCTACCTCTGCATGAATAGTTAAACCACCCTTCATGCAGCTATGTACCGCTTCTAATAACTTGGTAGATTCAGATGTTTTTAATAAAAAGCCATTCGCCCCCTCTTTTAACGCCTGTAATGCATACTCATCATCATTAAACGTCGTCAAAATAAGAATCTTAATATATGGCCATTGTTTCTTAATTTTCCTGGTAGCTTCAATTCCATTCATGACAGGCATTCGTACATCCATCATGATAAAATCAATCATATGTTTTTCGAGGATACCCAATGCCTCCTGTCCATTGTTTGCCTCATGGGTTACTGTAATATTCTCATCTTGTTCCAAAATAACCTTTAACCCCTGCCTAACAATTGCCTGATCTTCTACTAATAATACCTGCCACATGCTCAGCCCTCCTCACTTGAAGTAAACTATTTACAACCGACCTGAGACGGTTCCCGTTCCTTCCTATCTCTAATTCTATTTAGCGTGAAGGAAGTCCTGCCACTTTACGAATAACAGAGATTTTCAATACTGAAATTGTGTTTTAACAGATGCACTAACAACAATTTGACCCGGTTCTATTGGGGTAGTTACATTACTTTCCATGGTAGCGAAGGTTTTAAAAGATGGTGGAGTTTCGCTTGTTTCTTCAACAATTTTAATAGGTATTGGATCAAAATTCACATTTAATGTTTCCGCTATTATTTGCGCTTCGGCAATCGCATTCTTTAGTGCAGCACTAAGCGCCTGTTGGTATGCGATTTGTTTATCTTCAATGGAAAACTGGATGTTTGAGACCTGATTCACACCGTTTTGAACAGCAACATCTATAATTTCCCCTGCTTGGTCAATACTAGTAATCTGCACTGTGATTGTGTTAGAAACTCGATATCCCTTAAATTGTTGTTTTCCATCAATATAATCGTATATAGGATTTATGTTATAACCAGTCGTTTGGATATTTCCCCTGAGAATCCCAAGCTGTAAAAGTGATTGAATAACCTGGTTCATTTTACGTGCATTTTCTTGTTGCGCTTGACTAACTTGCTTGTTTTCTGTCATGATTTCTAGTTGGATACTGACTTTATCTGGCTCAAATAAAAGTCTTGCATTCCCTGTTACAGTCATAACGCGCGAGAAATCTTGCCTGTATTGATTCATTTTTGGATAATACATAATCATTCCGTCCTTTCATTGCTCGAAGGTCACTTGCTATCTTATGCGAAATGATTATTTGTGTTTATGTACTAGTTGTTCCTGCAAATTGGTAAATTATTTTTCCCCTCTAAGTGTTTGTTCAAAAGTCGGCAAATTAGAAACAAGGTCGGCAAAGAACTCAGGCGTCCTGCCTGAAAAGTCGACATTAGTACGGCCTGTGCGTCAAGTTCAAGTCGCGAAGATTTTTAGGACCGGACTTGCGCGTGTTGTGTTGACTTTTTGAACACCCCCTCTAAGAAACTCCCGGAGTCTGTGGAATTGTTCCACTAACAACAAATTGATTTTCCGTTTGATAGACATGTAAAGTTCCGTTAACCTGATTGATTCTTTCCTTCATGTTTTCCAGGCCAAAGCCGAGCTCATAATTCTTTGCTTTAAATTGCTGATTGGATACTTCAAAAGAAATATCCTCATTTGCAGACTTCCCTAAAATAACATGTACTTCCCTTGCCTGTGCATGCCGCATTGCATTTGTTAATGCTTCTTGAATAACCCTATACAGCATAATACTTTTTTCATTGGACAGATTCACTGACAATACACCTTGCTTCATCGTAAATTGCACAAGTACATGACTTTCTGCCTCTAGCTTACGAATTAAATGTACAACAGTAGCAATTCCTTCATTTTCTTCTGCCTGTAATGCTTTGACCGCTTCCCGTGTTTCCTCTAAACTCTCATTGGCCATTTGTTTTAAGGCACGATAATTCGTATCAGGATTTTGAATAGCCAGCACTTCTAATTTCATGATTAGAGCTGTTAAACGATGACCAACTGAATCGTGAATATCCCGAGCAATTTTTGTACGTTCTTCTATCCGGGTGGCTTCCTCTGTTCGTAGATTTAGTCTTTTCAATTGCCGATATTCCCCGGTAAGTTTATCGTAGATTTTTTTTTGCTCATTCCGTTCAATTGCCATTCGGTTTACCAATAGAATTAGAAAATAGATAAAGATAGTAGTCATGACTACTTCGATAATCTTTAATTCATTTCCATAAGTAACAGTAATCGAAAAAAGAAAGTTAATAACTAAATATGTAAGCAAAGCATTTTTGCTTAACATAAATGAAGCTATGATCGTTAAAAATAAGAATAATAGAATGGTAAAAGAACTGTATGCTTCCACCACAATAGTATGATGCAACTCAATGACAATGGATATTCCAATGTATAAAAATAATAGCTTTTTTTCAGTTGATAAAAGAAAAAACAATGCAAACGCACATGTGAAAAACAATAAACTGTACGGTATGGATGATTCGTCTACAGATGTGTAAATAGAACCAACAACAAGTAAACAAAACATGCCAAAGCGTAACCAGAAGACCTTCACGAAATTGCCTCGCTCTCTACTTCAAAAATTGTATTACTACTATTTTTTTATCTTTCAATTATAATAATACCAAATAGTTCCACAATTAGGGGATACAAATGAAAAATACTTACTTCCTGACAGGATACCCAGGCTTTCTAGCTACAAGTTTAATTCGTCAACTCATCCATGATCACCAAGACATCGAACACATCCACTTATTAGTTTTACCCAACCAAGAAAGTAAGGCATACGAAGAAATTAAAAGCTTTGCCCAGGAAAGTTCTATACCTGAGAACTTTTTCTCCATTGTTACAGGAGATATCACGAAGCAAGGACTAGCAATATCTGAAAGTGTTAATCAATCATTAAAATTATCTGTCACCCATGTCTTTCATCTAGCAGCCATTTATGATCTAGCTGTACCTAAAGTCATTGCATATGATGTTAATGTAAATGGAACGCAGAACGTAAATAACTGGGTGAAAACATTGGACGGACTTTCACGCTATATTTATTTTAGTACAGCTTATGTCTCCGGAGCCCGCGAAGGCAAGATTTATGAACACGAACTTTCAGAAGGGCAATCATTTAAAAATCATTACGAACAGACCAAATACGAAGCAGAATTATTAGTGGATGATATAAAGGAATCCGTTCCAACCACCATCATCCGACCTGGTATTGTAAAAGGAAATTCTGAAACTGGAGAGACAATCAAATTTGATGGCATATATTTTATGCTTAACTTTCTGGAACACCTTCGTTACTTACCAGTCATGACGTACCTGGGTGATGGCGAACCCGAGGGGAATTTTGTCCCATCAGATTATGTTCTGAAAGCTGTGAGTTACTTAGCTGTAGCGCCTATTGGAAAAGGAAAAACCTATCATTTAACAGATCCAAACCCATATAAAATGAAAGATCTACACAAAATGCTTTCTGAACAGTATTTGGGGAAAACACCAACTGGACAAGTACCGCTCACATTAGCTAAAAAAGCCCTGTCTATTGCAGCTATCCGAAAATGGCTACAAGTAGAAAAAGAAGCACTTGATTACTTTGAGTTCAAAACTTCCTATGATTGTTCTCAAGCTGTAAATGATTTAGAAGGCTCTGGAATTGTCTGCCCGGATTTAAAAGATACAGTGGAACCAATGCTTACTTATTATCGAAAATATAAGCATGATCGTAGTAAACATATTGAAATCAGGTAGTATTATTGAAGGTTTTCTGCACAAGCAGAAAACCTTTTTAGTTGAAATATATTCTTTTAAAAAAACTGACTTCTGTGAACATTGTACCATTTTTTAACAATTACAACACTTCTCACTTCTAATATTGTATAATGAAGTGTACAGGTTATGCAGGTGAGCTTCAACAATGGCTGTAAGGGAACCATCTCTTACGTTGGCGGCGGCTTAACCCCTTAAAAGAAAGGGGGATGAAGCGCGTGATACCAATTGACAAGGTCCTAGAGTTGATGATGATGTTCTCGACGCTTGTGTTGTTAATTGTGAACAGCCGTGAAAAAAAGTAAGTACATCGTAGATACTGGATGATTACTTTTTTCAATCCCAAAGTATGAAGCCGTCGCACCTTGCAGTAATCTGTTCGGGGTCGTAAGTTGCAGCTTACGACTCCTTTTTCCGGCTCACCTTTTTATTTTATTCATTCATTCTGAAAAAACAACTAAATAATTAAGTTGTTTTAACTATCATGATACCAAGATAAATAGTTAGTATAATCCCCACTAAATCTGAGCTTTATTATATTATACATTAACCTTCCTTGCTTTCCACCACTATTCGACAAAACCTGTATACCTAAAGTTTTACATCAGTGTAAAAACAATATAGTGGGAAAGTGAAAGTTGTTAGTTTATCATATTCTATATAGGTAGTTACTAAATCTTACCCTATATACAGATTATTACACCGAAAGAAGGTTTCATTAAATGAAAGCAATTATTATTGAATCATATGGTTCTTCAGATCAGTTGATTGAGAAAGAAGTTCCAATGCCTACTATAGAAGATAATCAAGTATTGCTAGAACTTCATGCGACCTCAATTAACCCAATCGACTGGAAGTTACGTGAAGGATATTTACAAGAAAAACTCCCATTCGAATTTCCGATTATTTTGGGATGGGATGCCGCTGGAATTATTAAAGAGGTTGGAGCAAACGTGACAAACTTCCAAATTGGCGATTATGTATTTGCAAGGCCTGAGACAACAGCTGGTGGTACGTATGCTGAATATACATCAGTGGATGAGGACCTTTTAGCAAAAATGCCAGAAAATCTTTCCTTTGATGAAGCTGCATCTGTTCCTTTAGCTGGACTTACCGCTTGGCAATGTCTCGTTGATTTTTCGAATATAAAATCCGATGACAGGGTGTTAATTCATGCTGGTTCAGGTGGTGTCGGAAACTTTGCCATTCAAATCGCCAAAAGCTTTGGAGCGCATGTAGCTTCAACTGCTAGTGGGAAAAATGAAGCGTTTCTAAAGGAACTTGGAGTAGATGAGTTTATTAACTATAAGGAAGAAAACTTTGAAGATGTGATCAAAGAATTTGACATCGTTTTAGACACCATGGGCGGTGAAATTCAGGAAAGAAGCTTTGATGTATTGAAAAAAGGCGGAAAATTAGTTTCGATTGTTCAACCTCCAGATGAAGAAAAGGGAAAGGCAAAAGGTATCACTGCGGGATTTCACTGGTTAGAATCTAATGGCAAACAACTCGCAGAACTTGGCAATTTAATCAAAAGAGAACAAGTGGAAACAAATGTCGGTCATACATTCCCTTTCACCCAAGAAGGCTTACAAGAAGCACATAAGCTAAGTGAATCCCATCATGCAAAAGGAAAAATTGTGATTAAAATTAAATAGTCACTAAAATGCTTGGATTATTCTAATCATCCAAGCATTTTTTACTGCCCGTTCAAGCCCGATTGGTTCAACTAGCATTTAGTGAGGGAAGAAAGAAAACCCAACTGAATGAAGGTTCACTTTATGTTTTTTTTAACAATAATTTTGTGTTTCACTTTAGATACCCCAAAATTTGCTTCCATTCTTCCACCTTTCCTGCAAAGGTTTTCGTATATCTTCCTGGGATAGGACTAGTCGAGGGTAGTTTGATAACATCTACATGATTCAGCTCATCTTTCCCCACATTTTTCCTTAATGTTTGAAAAGACTTTGTCCCATTACAAGCAATGAGTCGGATAGTCGGATGTATCTTAAGTAGTCCAGGAATATCATTTGGCTCTTCTTCTGTAATGTTGCTATCCAGACTACCTTTACGATAGCACGCACCAATTACATCCCATAATGCAAGATGATTTTGTTTTACAAATTTAGTTTTATCTTGATAATCAATTAAAGCCTTTTGATTAAATAGTTCATACAAAATATCCCAAAAATGATTGCGCGGGTTTCCGTAATATTGTTGATTTTCCAAAGATATAGCACTAGGCATGGAGCCAACAATTAATATTTTCGGGTTATCCGAAATTATTGGGTTTAGACCAATAAGTTTGGTTGGCATTATGCTGCCCCTCCTCATTATACGATTTCTTTCTTTATTATCTCGTACTAGGTGTGTTGTTTTCAACATATTAGAAAACTTGTCTTATCGCCAAGCCTAATAGCGAAAGGCTTAGTTGCACTTATGCAGTAAGAAAGGATTTACACTTTCTTACTGCCAAAATAAATCCCACTTATATAATATCCAGTAAAAAAAGGCAGCCATATGACTGCCTTTACTAGTTTCTACATATCATGTGATGCGTCATTTTTCTGCCTTGAATGATTCTTGTTTTTCACTTTATGCGAGCCACTCAACGGTTCACCATACGGTTGCTTAGGACTTTTTGGTAAATTAGGTTCTTCCTGTTGCTTTGGACCTTTTGGATTTTTTGACATACTTATTCTCTCCTTTCCTTTTATCTAGTTAGTTTTTGGAAAAAACTAACGGTTTATGCATGAAAACATGTATCCAAATGAAGTGATAATTTGATATGATTACATTTACACTATTCAAGAGGATGCTAAATAAATTTGAGGTGACATAATGAAGGCAACGTTAATTGGTATTCTTTCTGCTTTATTTTTTTCTGTTACATTTGTATTGAACCGAGCAATGGAACTTGATGGTGGCAGTTGGGTATGGAGTGCTACGTTGCGCTTTTTCTTCATGCTTCCTCTATTGCTCATAATAGTTGGATATAAACGAAATGTCAGGCCTGTGTTCAGACATATTAAAAATCAACCACTTCCATGGATCATTTGGAGTTCAGTTGGATTTGGCTTGTTTTACGCACCACTTACATTTGCAACTATCTATGGACCAGGTTGGCTTATCGCAGCAACTTTTCAAATTACGATTATCGCGGGTTCTCTCCTTGTACCTTTTTTAAATAAAAAAAAGAACCAGCGAATCCCAATGCAAAGCCTACTTATATCGTTAGTAATACTTGCCGGTGTTTTTCTCATGCAGTTAGAACACGCATCGTCTGTTCCAATCATTAATGTTGTACTGTGTGTAATTCCGATTATTATTTCTGCATTTGCCTTTCCACTAGGTAATCGCAAAATGATGCAAGTTGTGAATGGTGAATTGAACACGTTTCAGCGCATTTTAGGAATGACAATTGCAAGTATGCCATTTTGGATATTCTTATCTATTTATGGAATGGCAACACAAGGCGCCCCTAGCTCAAGTCAAGTCTTGCAAACATTTATTGTCGCCGTTTCTTCAGGTGTTATTGCAACCGTATTATTTTTCTATGCTACTGAACTTGTCAATCACGATAATCACAAGCTTGCAGCAATTGAAGCAACCCAGTCTGGAGAAGTTGTCTTTGCCCTATTTGGCGAACTATTATTGTTAAGCGCACCGTTACCAAGTGGGATTTCATTCATTGGGATGGGATTAGTTGTAGTAGGAATGATTTTACATAGCGTACTATCATCACTTGGAGATCGAAAAAAAATGCTTGTTTATAAAAAGGTTTCCGGGGAATAAGAAAAGCGCAAGCGCCTTGAAAGACACGACAAGCATAAGCAGAGCGGTGCAGTGCAGTATGGTGCTTTGCTCGCGCGTACGCGAACTGCTTATGTCTCCTAGTGTCTAGGCGCTGGAGCTAGACAGATAAACGCCAAAACTTATATTTTCCTTTTTTAATCTATGCGCTTTCTTCTGCACGTGCCATTGCTTCTCGCTCCTGAGCTGGTGTCGTCCCTTTTATAAAGAAGGATAAAATTAGCCCAATCAAAGTTAGGGCAGTCACTACATAAAAAGCAATATTCACACCATGAATAAGTCCACTTGTATCACCAGAATTAAGTGCTGCAGCTGTCATGATCGTAATCAGTACAGCCGTTCCAATAGATGCAGCAACTTGACGCATCGTGTTGTTCATCGCTGTACCATGTGGGATAAGCTTGTTTGGTAACTGGTTAAGTCCAGCAGTAGTTGCAGGCATCATCACCATTGAAATACCAAACATCCGTATAGCAAAAACGACAGTTAAATAGGTCAATGATGTCTTTGCTGATAAATCCGTAAACAAAAAGGAGGTCACCGTTACAATCGTTAAACCTGTGATGACTAGCCAACGGGCACCAATTTTGTCAAATATCCTTCCTGTAACTGGTGACATGAAACCCATCAACAATGCTCCTGGCATAATCATAATTCCTGATTCAATAGCTGTAAAGCCAGCCATATTTTGCATATAAATTGGAAGTATTGTCTCTGCACCAATAAGCCCAATAAAGGCAATCATTCCAATCACAGTCGTAATGGTAAACATTTTGTATTTAAATACACGAAACTCTAAAATTGGCTGCTTCAACTTAAACTGCCTAGTTATAAAAGCGGTAAGTGTGATTGCACCAATAACAAGCGATAAGATCACATAAATACTTGTCCATCCGTAATTACCCGCACTACTAACCCCGTATAACAAACCACCAAAACCAAGTGTAGACAACACAATGGATAAATAATCTACTTTAGGGAATGTTCTAGTTGTAACATTTTTCATCACGAAATATGCGATAACAATATCAATGATTGCAAATGGCAAAATAATATAAAATAGGTATCTCCATGGATAATGCTGAACAATCCACCCAGATAATGTTGGTCCAATTGCTGGGGCAAAGGAAATAACTAATCCTACCATTCCCATTGCGGATCCACGCTTTTCAATAGGGAAAATCAGTAAAAATATTGTCATCATTAAAGGCAACATAATTCCTGCCCCAGAAGCCTGGATGATTCTTCCTACCATTAAAACAGCAAAATTTGGGGAGAGTGCACAAACGAGTGTACCCACTGCAAAAATGATCATTGCTGATAAAAATAATTTACGCGTTGTAAATGTCTCAATCAAAAAAGCTGTAATAGGTATCATGATTCCATTAACCAGCATAAAAATAGTCGTTACCCATTGAGCTGTATTTTCCGTAAGATTCAAATCTTCCATAATATGTGGAATTGCCGTAGCTAATAATAATTGATTTAAAATAGCAATAAAAGCGCCAGAGAGTAGCACTGCAACAATTGGAAATTTATTTATATTTTTAACATCCCCTGTATAATCCTTTTTCAAAACTTCTTCCTCCTCATCCCCCACGCTCTTTCAGTTGTAGATCTGCATGGTAAGCATTATATGGAAGTTGTGCTAGTACTGTCAATGATAGTGGCTTAATCTTTTTCTTATAGAGGTTGTTCAAAAAGTCATCAAATGATAAACGGTGAATTTCTTCGTTTCTTGAAAGATCATAACATATGGTTACGATTAATTATACTCGAGTATGATACAATAAATATGAATGTATTCACAATTTTTTCAGGTGAGGGGATTGGTAAAATGTTTGGAAAAGTAGCGTCAGATGTACTTGGTATTAGTGATGTTGGAAAAGTAATCAAACCGGTAGATTATGATAAGGTTGACTCAGATGATTACGTTATGCATGAGGACGATGAAAAAATATTCTTTTTGATTAAATCGCGTTCAGATGAATATTGTTTCACAAACAAAGCATTAATTCATGTGGACGGAACAAGTGCTGCAAGTAAAAAACGTACGCTTCGTCGTTTTGATTACCGCTACAATACTATTTCGGATGTTACCTTAGAAACAGCTGGAACATTGGATAGAGATGTCGAAATTCAATTCAAAATGGGTCAAAACTTTCACAACATTGATGTTCATAAGGATCACTTGGATGAACTTAAAGATTTATACAAAGCACTAATCATGATTTCAGAAACAATCAAGAATAATGAAACCTATATTAACTATTCACGACAAAGCCTTGATTTTGCTTCCTCGACATTAAGTAATAGTAGAAGCAATGAAACAAAATTGTCCGATGAGTTTAAAGAAATCAATGAAGCTGCTTTTGATTGGCTTATTGAAAATAAAGATAAGTACAGTGTGAAGGATTTTGGCTACGTTTTTGAACGTTATATAAACAACTAATATTTTAAAATACCCCGACCGAGTTTTTCGGTAAGTGATTCAACTAAAACGCTCAGAATTTAATCTGAGCGTTTTTTGTAACCTAACTACTCTTCCAAGATGTTTAGCCATCTTACGCGTTCCACTCCAAAAATTCTAATCGGTTTCCAAATGGATCATTTAAGTAAAACCTATTCGCACCAGGAAGTCGATCATCATCCTGATACTTTACACTTTTCCCGCTTAGATACTCCTTAAGTTTATCAATGCTTTTCACACGAAATGCTGGGTGGGCTTTTTTTGCTGGACTAAAGGTGTCTTCCACCCCTATATGTAACTGAATAGTACCCGTCATAAACCATACACCACCGTTTTCACGCAACACATCTGGTTTCTCTATCTCTTGAAATCCGAGTAATTCAACGAAGAATTCCCTTGCCAAGTCTTCACTTCCTATTGGCGACGCAAGCTGAATATGATCAATAGCTTCATATTGAAAAGACATGTACCCCTCTCCTCTCTTTGGTTTCATCATACATTACAAAACCAACATTAGATAATACTAATTTTTTATCCATCATGAAAAGTTTGAGTTATATAAGGGATCCTTAATTTTTTTCCTCTACTGCTATAAATGCTTATACATAGAAAAAGACCAGCTCCCTTCTAGGAAACTGGTCTACGTTAATTTTAAAAGTTATAAGCCACAATTGCCGTATTTCAGATAAAAAGTTTTAAACCACCACTCCTCAAAGTGGGTGTTTGCAAAAACCTTCCTGTCTTCCTCTCATTGAAGGCTCGACATTTCAGTTCTTATATAAAACTCCCTATTATAATGTTAGAGGTTAAAACTTAAATTAATACGAACAATGTAGCTTATATATATCTTACACCTTACCATTCAAAATGACAATAGAAATTTTACCCAAATATTCATCTTTTTGTATTCGTCTTTTTAGCTTTGTCTTCTAAGTCTGAATGTGGCCTTTGATTTGCCACGTCCTCTGTATTACCTTGTGGGTTTACACTTGAATTTACTCTTCGCTTGTTATAGTTGTCATTTTTTTCACTCACTTGAAACACCTCCATTTGGTAGTGTTTCAATTTCAACATTCATTTATGCAATTCTATTTCTCACCAAGATCCTCATACTCATCACGTAATGCTCTCTTTAAAACTTTCCCACTTGGATTCTTGGGCAAGGTTTTTGCAAAATCCACATATTTTGGCACTTTAAATGTAGATAGTTTTGATTTACAAAAATTAAGAACATCATCTTTCGTTATACTCGCATCTTTTTTTGGTACAATAATTGCAGTAACGGCCTCAATCCAATATGCATCAGGAATACTAACCACCGCTACCTCAGAAACACCGTCTAGTTGATAAATCGTCTCCTCGACTTCTCTACTAGAAACATTCACACCACCTGTATTAATCATGTCTTTTTTTCGGTCGACAATTGTAATATATCCTTCATCATCCATTATACCCAGATCTCCACTGTGAAACCAACCACCTCGAAAAGCTTCTGCTGTCTTTTCTGGATCATGTAAATAACCTTTCATTGTGTGGGGGGTGCGATGAACAATCTCACCAATTTCATTTCGTGGTACCTCATTATCTTCATCATCAACTATTTTCGTCTGTACATTTAATGATGCTTTCCCTGCGGATCCAAGTTTTCGTAGCTGATCCTCCGGTTGTAATGCTGTTGCAAGTGGAGCAACTTCTGTTTGCCCATAAAAGTTCCAAAACTTTGCGTTTGGCAGACGTTCAGCTAATTCTTTTAAGATTTCACGGGGCATAATAGCAGCGCCATAATAGCACTTTTCCAATGTGGACAGATCCTTTTTATCAAAATCCGGATGACGCAATAACGCTATCCAAACTGTAGGTGGACAAAACAACTGTGTCGCACCTTCTTCTTCAATAGTTTTTAATATTACTTCGGGACTAGCGGCGCCAAGAACTATCCCACTTGAACCAAGATAAATACTCGGCCCTAAGAATACATGTAATTGAGCACTATGATAAAGCGGTAATGCGTGGATTGCAATGTCCTGTTCCTCCATTTTTCCATCAACTATACAACTTACATACTCACTTACTAAACTTTTATGTGTGAGCATAACCCCTTTTGGTCGTGATTCTGTACCGCTTGTATATAAAACATGAGCAAGATCATCATCAGCAAGTTCCGCGTCAACGAAATCAATAGGCTGACCTCTCTTAAGAACCGACAATAACTCCCAATTAGATACCTCAACCTGTTTTTCGAAATCTGCTGGGACATCCATTAAGTAACGGTGGTTAATTCCAAGTGTTTCTGATGACTTGTCCAGAACTGGAGCGAATTCTTCTGACGCTATAAAACCACTAACTTCCGCATGCTCTAAAATATACTGAACATCTTCTACTGAAAGCATGTAGTTAATGGGAATCATTACAGCTCCTATACGCGCTAAGGCAAAGTTAACTACGACGAAATCCAAGCTATTCTTAGACATAACTGTAATCATGTCACCTTTTTGCATTCCTCTTTCTAAAAAAGCGTGTGCTGTCTGATTCACCATAGCATCCAAATCAGCATAGGAAAGGCGGTGTTCTTGATAGATAATTGCCAGCTTATCAGGATTCCGATCCCTTGTCCGCGCTAGTAAATCTCCTAGCGTATTTCTACGTGCGCGTTCTAACATATTAGAAAGTGACGTGTCTCTATTTGTCTGCATGTTCATATGCCCACCCTTTTTAAATGAATTTTCTTCCTTTTATTTTATTTCAGATAACTTAGAATGGCAAGGCTTTCTTTTTATATTTGTTAATACAATATTATCCGATGAAGTTGATCATCAGCAGCGGAAAGTTAATCGAGAAAGTCAAGAAATCAATCGGCAGTAATGTAAAAAAAGGCCACCTGTTAAGATGACCTAATCACTTATTATTTATTTAGTTACTAGTTGTAATTCTACTGGTATAAACTCTTCTACTTTATCTCCCGCAGCAACTTTTCCTGCCGCTTCAATAGCCTTTTGTCCAATTAGTTCTGGTTGTTGAGCAACTGTTGCATCCATTCGTCCGTCTTTAACCGCAGCACGGGCATCATCTGTTGCGTCAAAACCAACTATGACGACTTCCTCTAACATGCCATTTGATTCTAAAGCTTGTACTGCACCAAGTGCCATTTCATCATTATGAGCAAATACTGCATCAATTTGATCTGTGCTCTGAATAATGTTTTCCATAACAGTTAGACCTTCTGTTCGGTCAAAGTTAGCAGATTGCTTTGCTACCACTTTAATTCCATCAATTGCATCGACAATATTATGGAATCCTTCTCCACGTTCGCGAGTTGCCGATGCACCTGGAATGCCTTCTAATTCGACTACATTTCCGCTATCCCCAAGTTGTTCGGCAATGAATTTTCCTGCCATCTCTCCACCTGCTACATTGTCTGACGCAATATGTGTAACAACTTCGCCACTCTCGGCACTTCTATCAACTGTGATTACTGGAACGTCAGCATCATTTGCCAATTGAATTGCTGAAGATACAGCTGCTGAATCAGTAGGGTTTATTAAAAGTACATCTATTTCCTGTTGTAATAAATCTTCAATATCACCTAACTGCGTTGCTGCATCATTTTGAGCATTTGAAGTAAGGACTTCATAACCAGCTTCTTTTGCTGCTGCTTCCGCACCATCACGCAATGATACAAAAAATGGGTTGTTTAATGTAGATATCGATAATCCGATTTTCACCTTGTCTTCTGATCCACTATCACTTGCTCCATCTGACTCCTCTGATGAACCTGGTTTTTCAGTTGAACAAGCTGTGACAAGAACCAATAATAATACTAATAGCCCCAATGTTTTCATCCATTTACTCATGTGTGTTCCTCCTAGAATTTTTATTGAGATGCATACTTCCCTATTTAGATCTGCGGTCAAGCAATACGGCGAGTAGAATTACGCCACCCTTAACAATTTGTTGATAAAACGATGACACATTTAATAAATTTAAACCGTTATCTAAAACCCCGATAATTAATACCCCTATTAAAGTACCAACGATTCGGCCACGACCACCCATTAAGCTTGTACCACCTATAACAACTGCTGCGATTGCGTCTAGCTCATACATTGATCCAGCGGTTGGTTGTGCAGAATTTAAACGACTCGTTAAAATAATTCCTGCCAATACAGACAACATACCAGTTAATGAATATACCCAGATTTTCACACGATCAGCTTTAATTCCTGAAAGTGTTGAAGCTTCTTCATTTCCCCCAACTGCATACACTTGTCTTCCAAAAACTGTTTTACGAAGAACAAAGAATAATATAAGAAATACACCTAACATCACTATTACTGGGAAAGGAATACCAAAAACATAGCCTCGACCAATCATTTCAAATGTAAAGCTATCAGATAAACCTGTAATTGGTCGCCCATCTGTGTAAACAAGTGTTGCCCCCCTAAAAATAGTCATGGTGGCTAAAGTAGCGATAAATGGTGCCACTTTACCTTTAGTAATAATGAGGCCATTTACTGCACCTAATGCTAAACCTATCAATAAACCGGCAAATACAGCTAGAAGTGGATCCATTCCACTTGTCAACATTCCTGCCGTAAGTGCACTACCTAATGCCAAAATAGAACCAACAGATAAATCAATTCCAGCAGTCAAAATAACAAACGTCATACCAAATGCGATTAAAGCATTTATCGATACCTGTCGTAACAGGTTTAAAATATTATCAAAAGTAAAAAAATCATCACTTAGAAAGCCTAGTATAATCATTATTAATATGAGTCCTATAAATGGACCAATTTTAGCAAAGTTAGTAACTAGTAGTCTTTTCATCATGTTTCACTCCCCCAGTTGCCGCTGTCATAATTTTTTCCTGGTCGGCTTCATGTCGTTCAAATGTACGTGTGATCTTACCTTCATGTATAACCATAATACGATCACTAACACCTAGAATTTCCGGAAGTTCAGATGAAATCATGATAATAGCTACACCTTTTTCAGTTAGTTCATTCATAATGGTATAGATCTCTTTTTTTGCACCTACATCCACACCCCGAGTTGGCTCATCAAGAATGAGAAGTTTTGGATTAATTCCAAGCCATTTTGCTATAACAACCTTTTGTTGGTTACCACCACTTAATGACCTCACCTCTTGCTCCCCACCAGTAGTCTTCACATTAAGGCGTGCAATCAAATTCTCAATTAGATTGTTTTCTTTTGATGATGAAATAACGCCATTGTTAGAAATCGCTTTCATATTTGTAAGTGAAATATTTTCACGGATAGATGAATGTAAAACTAACCCTTTTGCTTTCCGGTCCTCCGTAATAAATCCTATACCTGCACGAATGGCGTCGAGTGGATGATTAATTGTTAGGGTTTTTCCATCTAATGTGACAATGCCCATGCCTTTCTTTGCGTATCCAAAAACAGTCTCCATAATTTCTGTTCGACCTGCTCCCATCAACCCTGAGACACCAAGAATTTCGCCTTTTCTTACATTAAAATTAATGTTTTGGAATATACCTTTTCGCTTCAAATCTTTTACTTCAAAAATTATATCACCAATATTTCCGGTTCTCGTGGGGAAGCGTTCTCCAAGTTCTCGGCCTACCATCATTTTCACAATCGCTTCGAAACTTGTTTCCGAGATAATTTTTGTGCCAACGTACTGACCATCACGCAATACAGTTATCCGATCGCAAATGGTGAAAATTTCTTCCATTCTATGGGAAATATAGATTATTCCAACTCCTCTTTTCTGTAAAGACCCAACTACCTTGAAAAGATTTTTGATTTCTCGTTCTGTTAAAGCAGCTGTGGGCTCGTCCATTACAATCAGTCCAGCGTTAGTTGCTAGAGCGCGTGCAATTTCAATCATCTGTTGTTTACCCACCGACAAGTCCCCAGCTGAATCATCTGGTTGAATGTTCGTCACACCCAATTGACGTAAGCTTGTCTCTGTTTGCTTTTTCATTTCTTTTTTATTTAAAATCCCTGTTTTACCAAATGTCAATTCTTTTCCTAAAAACATATTTTCTGCAACAGTCAAATGTGGGATAATATTTAATTCTTGATGAATTACAACTATCCCCTTTTTTTCCGCCTGTTTTGGACTTGAAAAATCTACTTCCTCACCTTTTACCTTTATTAATCCATTGTCACGAGTATGAATTCCAGTTAATACCTTAACCAATGTAGATTTACCCGCACCATTCTCACCCATTAATGCATGGACTTCACCAGCTAACACCTCAAAATGAACATTATTTAATACTTGGTTCCCCGAAAATGACTTTTCAATATTTTCCATTTGAATAAAAGGTGTTACAGTCATTTTTATCACCCCATTCGTTTAAAAAATTACGCCCGCATGCAATACGACATTTGCATAAGGTGTTGCTTCCCCAGTACGAATCACAGCCTTTGCACGTGGAATAGCCGCTTTTAAATCTTCATGTGACACGTACTCGATCGGTATATTTCGATAAGATGATTTAACCTTCTCAAGTAATCCATCGTTTTCACCCTTAACTTCTGTTGCCATTGTCAAACTTTCTACTTCCATATCATCCAAAATAGCTTGTAATACCGACCAAAAGCTTGGTGTTCCAAGTGATATTGATAAATCGATACATTGTACATCCTCTGATATTGGCAGTCCACAATCTGCGATAACAATTGTATCTGTATGTCCTATCCGTGCAAGTACTGCTGCAATTTCTCGATTTAAAATGCCTGACTTCTTCAATTACTTAACTTCCTCCCGTAAAAATTCTTCTACTTCCTTCATTGTTGGCATACCTCCCTGTGCACCAACTTTTGTTATGGATAAAGCGGCGGCAGCATTTGCAAACATAATTGCGTCACTAACTTTCTCACCATTTCCAAGTTTAAGGGCAAGGGCACCATTGAACGTGTCACCTGCTCCAGTTGTATCTATTACCTTTACATGATGGCTTGGTAGATATTTTTTTTCATCACCTTCAAAAAATTGCACTCCACTATCCCCACGTGTTGTGATGGTTTTCCTATTAGAAGAAGTATTAAAATGCTTTTTCATTGACTCCTTTTCAATTTCATTAGGGGTTAGATACGTTACTTTTTCTACTAATTCAATTGGTAGATCTTGATAAGGTGCAGGGTTAACAACCACTGGAATATTACATGCATGCGCAAGCCTGGCAGCATACATAACTGTCTCAATTGGAATTTCAAGTTGAAGTAAAAGTACATCACTTTCTTCAATTAAAGAACGGTAAAGCTCTACTACTTCTGGGGTTACCATTCGATTCGCACCAGAAGAAACTATAATTCGGTTATCATTTTCCGTCAGAATAATAGTTGCTACCCCTGTCGCTATATCAGGAATTGTGTGAATGCCACTCACTGAAACTCCCTCTGATTTAAGATGCTTTAAAAGCGTTTCACCAAAAGGATCTTTACCAACCGCTCCTATCATATTTACATTCGCACCAAGTCGAGCTGCAGCAACTGCTTGATTTGCGCCCTTTCCACCTGGATAGGTAGCAAACTCTCCACCTATAGTGGTCTCCCCCTGCATCGGCATTTCTTTAGTAGAAACAGTTAAATCCATATTAATACTTCCTACCACACAGACAATTGGCTTTTTCAGCATGTTATTACCTCCTTGCTTTTGTTGATTGCCGCTCAATTAGTCGCACAGACAATTCTTCATTTTTTGGTCTATGACTTGGATCATTAATTTGTTTTATTAACATTTCTGCAGCACGTGTGCCTATCTCATATATTGGCTGTGCCATCGTTGTAAGTGAAGGTGTTGTCGTATTGCCGAGTGCAATCCCGTCGTAACCAATAATTGATAATTCATTAGGCACATGTATGCCTAATGCTTCAGCAGCCTTAAGCGCACCTACACCCATTACATCATTCGCAACAAATATCCCGTCAATCTCTGGATGAGCCGTAAGCAATGCCGTCGTTGCTTCCATGGCCTTTTCAAAATTGTACTCACCGGAGGCAATATAACTAGACAAGAACCATTCTGTATCTTTTACTTCATCTAAGTATCCTCGCATCCTTTGTGTTGTATTGCTGACAGAATCCGGACCACATAGGTGTGCAATACGCTTACATCCCGTCGCCTTTAGATGACGAACAGCCTCTCTTGCACCTACACGATTATTAACCGTAACTGATGGTAAACTAGAACTCAACTTACGGTCTAGGGCAATTATTGGCGTATCAATTGTATCTAAATAATTATTTGTTATGGAACTTGATACTACTATAATTCCATCAACTGACTTTTGTTGAAGTGCGTTGAAATAAGTCAATTCTTTTTCAATACTGTCATCGGTATTACAAAGTACAAATGTATAGCCATGTCGATTCGTCATATCCTCTACGGCGCGTGCGAGTTCAGGAAAGAACGGATTCATAATATCAGGAACAAATAATGCAATCATTTTTGAACGTCCCTTAAAAAGGCTTCTCGCTACGTCGTTAGGCCGATAATTCAACTTCTCAATAGATTCATTGACACGCACTTTAGTTGAATGATTCACATAACCATTACTATTTAATACACGGGAAACAGTAGCCGTTGAAACATTCGCAAGCTTTGCAACATCCTTGATGGTAGCCATATTAAAACCACTCTCTAAATAGAATATAATCTCACGCATTGTGTAACCCGTTACATATTACTGAAAATAAAAAACATATGGAACAATTCATTTTATGTAACCCGTTACACATTGTAATGATAAAGCGTTTTCACTTAATAGTCAATACCCAACTAAAAAAGTGATATATAAAACCAAAAACTGGACATAAGCACCATGCTTATGTCCAGCTCAATTTTATAAGTTTGTTAGGAAGGAACTAAAACACCGTCAAGTTCTTTACTAATTTCTTTTGAACGTTTTGCTGCATTGTTAATAGCTTGTGTGATTGCTTCCCCGCCGTTATGCTTTTTAAGTGCATCTAATCCAGCGGCAGTAGTACCATTCGGGGATACAATATTGTCAATTAATTCTGCGGGCGCTTCTTCTTTTTCCATAATCATTTTTGCTGCGCCATAAACTGTTTGTGCGGCAATTTTCCGAGCCATTTTATCATTCATTCCACTAACTTTTCCGACATTCTCCATTTGCTCCATCAAATAATAGAAATAGGCTGGGCCACTTCCTGCTATCCCAGTAAAGATATCCATTTGATCTTCCTCAATGACATAAACTTCCCCCATACATTCAAGCAATTCGTTTACTGCATCAGCATTATCCTCGTTAGTATAGGTCCCCAATGACATCGCGGTAGCAGATTCTTGAATCATACTTGACGTATTCGGCATTACTCGAATTACTTCTTGCCCAGTGTTCAGTCTTTCTTCCATAAAAGAGGTAGTTATTCCCGCTAACACAGAAATTACTACCTGATTGCTAGGAAGTAAATCTTTAATTGTAGAAAGTGTTTCCTCTGCTCCTTTTGGCTTCATTGCCAAAATTAGAAAGTCAATCTCTTTGTACGGTAATTCTGTTATTGGGGCAGTTCTTACTCCATATTTATCTTCAAGTATATTTAAACGATCGTAATTGCATTTGTTTGTCACAATGATTTGATTAGCTGGTACCTTTTCCGTTTGAATCATTCCAGATATCATTGCTTCTGCCATATTACCTGCACCTAAAAATGCGATTGTTTTTTGTTTTAACACATAAACCATCCTCATTAGTTTTGATTTCCGTTTGTACTTTCAACCTTTGTATCGTAACATCTGTATATTTAGTTTCAAGGGGTATACGGAAATTAATGCGTATAAGCTCCAAATAGTTAGAGAAAGCGCTACCATTTGATTTTGAGAGGCATTAAATCGTTCCACATCGCTTTTAATCACTTCATATCGCTGAAATTGAAGGAATAAAATTCTCCTATCCAATCTCATAAAGAAAAAAGGACTATTTTTTCGTTAGTCCTTTTTCTTCATATAATAATGTACTTGGAATGGTAGATATAAAATAAAAAAAGTGATTAACGCTATTAACTCCAAGGAAAAGATATACCAGGGGTAATCGCCTAAATAATCAATTAAGCTTGGATTAGACGGTTTTCTTGATAAAAACATATAATTTCCACCTGTTGCTTTATTCACGAAAAAAACAAAAAAGGCAATTAAATTTAAACCTAGTATCGATTTCCAAACTGACTTGAAAGTTGGTTTGTATTTTAACACAAAGATCATATAGACTGATGCTAAAACAATTGATATGTGTGCGATGAAAAAATGGAAATAACGAAAGTGCGGGAAATCGTAAAACAATTCTGGTGTTAATAAGGCCTGAATAGCACCTCCTATCCCTAAAAAGAAGGTGATTTCAAACAGAGCGTACTTTTTTGTGATTAACATAAAAATGCTTAAATATAAAGATATCGAGCATAGTTGTAGAGGTAAGGTATACGCTATATCCCAAGCTCCATTTAATAAATACCATATATTTAATGTTAACTCCGAACCAACTAAACCAAAAAGAATAAATAATTTTATATAATGGACACTGCTATTATTTCTCAAAAAATAAAGTGCCATTGTACATAAAACGGCAATAATTAACATGGCTATATGGGAAAAAGAAAATAGAGTAAAGTAATCACCTCCATAATGATAATTAAAATAGTTACTTAGCAACTTAATCCATCCTTTTACATTTTCTATGTAACAGAAAAAGCGTTGACCGCAAAATAATCCAGTATCAACGCTTTTTATATATTCTACTAGTTATATAGATGACAAGCTACAAAGTGATTCGGTTTTACCTCTTGCCATTCTGGCTTAACTTCAGCGCAAATAGCTTTGGCCATAGGGCACCGTGTACGAAAACGGCAGCCACTTGGAGGATTTACAGGATCTGGAACATCGCCTGTTAAAATAACACGTTCACGCGATCTTTCTATTTCAGGATTAGGTACGGGTATAGCTGACAACAGGGCTTGTGTGTAGGGATGCAAAGGATCGTCATATAACTCTTCGCTATCAGCCAATTCTACAAGATTCCCTAAATACATGACTGCTATTCGATCACTGATGTGTTTGACCATCGATAAGTCATGAGCAATAAATAAATAGGTTAACCCCTTATCGACTTGTAACTCTTTTAATAAGTTAACTATTTGTGCTTGTATGGAAACATCCAGCGCTGCAATTGGTTCATCGGCAATAATAAATTCTGGTTCTACGGCTAGTGCTCTGGCGATTCCTATACGTTGCCGTTGACCGCCACTAAACTCATGGGGGTACCGGTTAGCATGCTTTTTATTTAAACCTACCAACTCAAGCAGATCATGGACTTTGGCTCTTTTTTCTTCCTTTTTCAAATGAGAATCATGGTTACTGATCCCCTCTGATATAATCTCTAATACTGTCATTCTTGGATCAAGAGATGAATAGGGATCTTGAAAAATCATCTGCATTTTCTTTTTCAACTCTTTTATTTCCCTAGCTGACTTTTTGACTAATATATCTTCCCCATTGTATATCACTTGTCCAGAGGTCGCGTCGTATAAATGATTGATAGTTCGTCCCGCTGTTGACTTCCCACAACCGGACTCTCCTACCAATCCTAATGTTTCCCCCTTATAGATATCAAAGGAAACATCATCTACCGCTTTTAATACTTGCCTCTTTCCTATGCCAAAATGTTTTTTTAGACTTTTAACTTCAAGTAGCTTTACCTTATCTCTCATAAATTAACCTCCTACCTCATCAGGCCTCTTCACCCGAGGTGCACGCTCATCTTCCAACCAACATGAGACGGTGTGTGTCTGTGAGACCGAGGTCTTATCGGGTAAAAAACTGTGACACACATCCATAACGTGTGGACAACGAGCCGCAAAAGGACAGCCTTCTGGTAGATGAGCTAGGTCGGGTGGAGTGCCTGAAATTGGAATTAGCGGTACAGAACGATTCGCATGTAACTTTGGCATAGATAATAATAGCCCCCATGTGTAAGGGTGTTTTGGTTCAAAGAAAATCTCATCTACCGTTCCCGTTTCGATAATTTCCCCAGCATACATAACTGCTACACGTTGCGCCATGTTAGCGACCACACCAAGATCATGAGTAATGATAATAATCGCGGTTCCTGTTTTCTTTTGTAGATCCCTCATCAAGTCTAAAATTTGAGCTTGAATGGTTACATCAAGGGCGGTGGTAGGTTCGTCGGCAATTAACACTTTTGGATTGCAAGCCAGTGCTATAGCGATAACTACCCTCTGCCGCATACCGCCTGAAAATTGATGAGGATATTCTTTCATCCGTTCTTTGGCATTAGGAATTCCAACCAGCTCAAGAAGTTCCTTAGCTTTTTTTGACGCTTCTTTTTTGCTTAGTTCTTGATGCTTTTTTAATCCTTCCATAATTTGTTTTCCAATAGGCATGGTTGGATTTAGTGAAGTCATGGGATCTTGAAAGACCATTGAAATTTCCGATCCACGAATCTTTTCCATTTCTTTTTCACTATATTTTAATAAATCTTTTCCTTCATAAAGAATTTGACCGTCTTTAATCATACTATTTTGTTTTGGGAGAACCCTCATTAAGCTTTTGGCTGTCACTGATTTCCCCGAACCAGACTCTCCAACAATTGCCAAAGTCTCCCCTTTTTCCAATTCAAAGCTGACACCACGGGTAGCTTTTACCTCCCCATCATGAGTTCGAAAGGAAACGTGAAGATTATCTACATCTAAAACTTTATCTGTCATAATTGCTCCTCCCTTATCTCCTCATTTTAGGATCTAGCGCATCTCGTAGTCCGTCTGCTAAGACGTTAAAGCTAATCATAATGAGACTTATAACAATCGCCGGAAATAATAATTTGTACGGAAAGAAACGCATCGATTTATAACCGTCTTCGATTAAGACACCTAGTGAAGCTAAAGGTGGTTGTAACCCAAGCCCGATAAAACTCAAAAATGCTTCAAAAAAGATAGCTGTTGGAATAGTAAACATTAATGTTACAATAATTGGTCCCATAACGTTAGGGATTAAATGCTTCCATATTATTTTTCTATTTGAAGTACCCAAATTGCGAGCAGCTAGGATAAATTCTTGTCCTTTCAGCTGCAAAATTTGCCCTCGAACGACACGCGCCATACCTACCCATCCTGTAATAATCATAGCTATAATAATGGAGGTAATGCCTGGCTCAAGAATGATGATAAATAGAATAATGACAACCAAATTTGGAATTCCCATAAGTACTTCTATGATCCGTTGCATAAAATTGTCTACACGCCCGCCATAAAAGGAAGAAATCCCACCATAAACGACTCCGATAATTAAATCTAATAGGGCAGCAACAAGAGCGATAAACAAAGAAATTTGTGTACCCTTCCATACCCTAGTCCATAAATCGCGACCAAATTCATCCGTTCCAAACCAAGAAGCTTTCGTAATCCCTCTCTCCTCATATAGATTCGTTCCGTTAGCATCCTCGCCATTCAATCCCAACCATTCTAAACCAGGTACAAGCGGAGGCAGGTTTGATCGCATCAGGTCTTGATCAACGTATGAATATTCATTCATATAAGGTCCAGCCAACGAAATCACGACCAGTACTATAATAGTAATAAGTCCCAAAAATGCTCCCCTATTTTTTCTTAATCTTCTCCAAGCTTCTTTCCAAAAGGTTACAGGTGGACCTGCAATTTCTTCCCTTTTACTAGAATCAACTGGAGATGGGACAAACATATCCTGGGTAACTTCCTTTTTGTCTGCTCTCATTTCTTATGACCCCCTTTTATACTAATTCGTGGGTCAATAATTCCGTATAAGATATCTACTAATAAAACAACTCCGATAAATAGGGCACTGTACATTAATGTAATGCCCATAATGACACTATAATCATTCACTAATACGGACTTCGTGAATTGTTCTCCTAGACCAGGCACTGCGAATATTTTTTCTATGACTAACGTTCCTGTCATGATCGCTACGGCTAAAGGTCCAAGCATTGTCACAACTGGAATAATAGCATTACGAATGACATGTTTAAGTAAAACACCCTTTTCACTGATACCTTTTGCTTTAGCCGTTATGATATAATCTTGTCCTAGAACTTCCAGCATTTCTGTTCGAATAAAACGGGCCACTGTAGCAACAACCATAACGGAAAGGGCAATTGAAGGCATAATGGTATATTCATATCCTTGCCACAACGCTGCTGGTAACCAACCTAGTTTAACCCCGATATAATATTGCATTAAAGCAGCAAAGACAAAGGATGGAACGGACATTCCAAGTACCGCGATGAATACGGAACCATAATCTAAAAAACTATTATGCCGTAGAGCTGAAATAATTCCGAGAATTAAACCAATTAATGTTCCTAAAATAAGTGCTTGGGAACCAATTAGGGCTGATGGACCAATTCGTCCACTAAGAATACTGTTCACTGAACGCCCATCATATTGATAGGAGAGACCTAGATCACCTGTTACTAGGTTTCCTACATATTTTAAGTACTGAATCGCTACCGGTTTATCTAGTCCATATTTTTCATTCATTAAAATCAACTGTTGTTCGGATAACTTTTCTGGATTACTGAATGGTGTACCTGGAAGAAGTTTGACGAGAAAAAAGGTAACCGTTATTACGATAAACAAGGTTAAAAGCATATAACCTATTCGTTGAATAATATAACCTTTCACAATCACACCTCACTATCCTAACTTGTCTGGCCACTAGTAGAAAAAATGAGGATGCACCAGCTATAACATCCTCATTTTTTAAATCTGCACGTACATGATTATTTTATTTTTTGATGTATGCCCATTTGAAACTAAATTCGGCACCACTTGGATGGTAAGCTAAGTCTTTAACGTATAAACGTTGAAGTACAGCATTGGTTACTTGATATGCTGGACCGATTGCAGCATCTTCGAATAATATTTTTTCAGCCTCTAACATCATTGCATACCGATCGGTAGGATTCTGTTCTTCATTTATCTTTTCTATAAGAGCATCATATTCAGGGTTGGAGTAACCCATTCTATTTGCTGAACCGTCGGTGACCCACATTCCAAGGTATGTCATTGGGTCATTATAATCTGGTCCCCACGAAGAAATTGAGATACCATAATCTATCGCTTTTTCTAATTCTAAACGTTGCTGGAAAGGAACAACCTTAATCTCCACTTTTAGTCCTGACAAATTGGTTTCTAATTGGTTTTTCAGGTATTCCGCAGTCTTCATCATAGATTCATCATCTGAAGACATAATGGAAATTGTCGCAGTTTCTTTACCAATTTCCTCTAAACCTTTGTCCAAAAATGCTTGTGCTTCTTCAAATGTTCCTTGATTGAAGGGTCCATTTAAATCACGAAAACCTTTGCCATCTGGAGAAGTAGAGAATCCCTTTGGTACTAGTGCATATAAAGGCTTTGATCCATTATTAAGAATGACCTCAGCATGAGCTTTTTTATCCCAACCCATATCAATCGCACGCCGAATATTTTCATTTCCTAAAGCTTCAAGGGTATGGTTAAAGCGAAGGAATCTGATTTCAGCATCGTCAACAAAACTAAATGTTTCGTCGTCCTGATACTCATCAACAGTGGCTGCAGTTAGGTCTACACGGTCAAGCTCATGTGTTTCATAAAGGTTTAATTCTGTTGATGCTTCCTTTACTACAAATGTATTGATCTCTTCTAACTTTACTGTTTCCGCATCCCAATAATCAGGATTTTTCTTATATTGCCAGCTTTGATCGTGTTTCCATTCTGATAGAACAAATGGACCGTTGTATAACATGTTGCTGGCTTCTAGAGCATATTGGTCTCCTTGACTCTCAACGAATTCTTGATTTTGTGGTAGGAATGAAGGAAAAGTTAAATTTTGTGGTAAAAGTGGGTTAGGACCAGACAGGGTAACTTCAAGGGTTTTGTCATCAAGTGCTTTAACCCCTAGTTCTTCAGCCTGCTTATCTCCATTTATGATTTCCGTTGCATTGAGAATCTTTGCGGTTTCAAACATACTCGCATAGTGTCCCGTATCTTTAAATATTCTCTGCCATGCGTAAACGAAGTCATGAGCAGTAACAGGGTCGCCATTACTCCACTTCGCATCACGAAGCGTAAAAGTGTGTACTAACCCATCTTCACTAGCCTGATGATCTTTTGCGATAGCTAAAACTGCATTATGTTCTAGTCCTAAGCGATACAGACCTTCCTTAACATTGTTCAAAGCTGTAAATGAGACCCCATCATGAGCATGAACAGAATCCATCGTTGGAATTTCTGCACTCTCTGACATATTTAAAACTTGTTCCACACCAGCATCCTTCGCACTATCCTCCTTCGTTGCTTCTGGAGTATCGGTACTTTCTTCTGATGAATTAAAATTACAACCGGTGAGCACTAGACCTACAATAAACATTAAAATCAACAGCTTGGTCAACAACCGCTTTTTCATTCATTTTCCCCCTTATTGTTTACATTTTTTAGTAACTTACAGCATAGTGATACTAGTATTACGTTTGATCCACATCTTTTGTATGGTCTAGTCAAGCTTTTTTAGACTTACCTAACATTATGATAAAAATTGCAGATATATGTTATAAAACATTCAGTGGGGTTCTACTGCCAATCAAACTGCGATAACAAATATCTAGCCTGAGTAGGTGATAGTCCTTATGGTTCGCAAGACTCTACTAATCATTTTAGGAATACTTTGTTTTTCAACCTTTATCTCTTTTCTCACGGATTATTCTATTAATCTATTAGGTTGGGTCAACAGTCTTTTTTATTGTTCACTTCTTCTGACCATTGTCGGTGGAGCGATGCTTGTTATACAGGGTGGATTTTTTAATGGAATGATAAGGAGTTCTAAACGATTCTTCCAAAAATCAAATCCTGTAGTGCGAGTACTGCAGGATAGTGAAGGCACAAAGGAAGATATAAGGCCTTACAGCGTTTCATTCACGCTAACTTCCCCATTCTTGTTAGCAGGTAGCATTTTATTAGTATTTTCTATTTTGTTTTCTTTGGTTATTTCTTTTTAGTTACGGTAACGATAGGATTGAATCAAAAAAAGGAAAGGATATGCAGTTGTTTGCATACCTTTCCTTTATGAGTTTGAAAATGGATGAAATTTTAATTTAGACTCACTAATCAAAAATACATTCTTTTCTTATGTCTTTTAGGATTAATTTTAGGTGTAATATAGCCGCGTTCATACATTCTACCTTTTTTCATACTGCAATTTTTCACAAAATCATCTAGATCGCTCGCATTGTGTTCCCTGATTGCTTCGATTAAAATTAACGCGGCTACACGTGCATCCTCTAAAGCATGATGATGTTCAAATAAGATATTATGGTGTGAAGCCACCGTATTTAGCCGATGATTCATTAGATCCGGCCATATACGTTTTGAAATCTCCACTGTACACAAATACTCCATCTCAGGATATGTAAGATTGAAATAATCCAAACTCTTTCGCAGTACACTCATATCAAAACTAGCATTATGGGCTATAACAACATTACCTGTTAAATAGGACTCAAATTTTGGCCATAACTCGGCAAAAGTTGGTGCATCAATTACATCGGCTTCAGTGATACCATGAACCCTGATATTAAAGGAACTGAAATCCATAAGCGGATTGATCAAACTATAAAACTCTTCAACTATCCCTGTTTCATTTGCAACTACAATACCAATCGCACATGCGCTGTGACGTTTTTCGTTTGCAGTTTCAAAATCTATTGAAATGAAATTCATGAGGTGCCTCCTTACTAGCATTTAATAGATGCCTACAATTATATCATGAAATTCTACTATTTCTCATCTACCTTTAGTAATTTTCCCTACTACTATTGTACCTGTTCTAAAACAATCTGAAATGTTAGAATGTAAGTGAACATTTAATGATCTTGTAACTGGGAGGGACAGAAATGAAAAACTGTTTTCAAGTTATTCCATATCAAGTGATTCAACAAGTAGACCAAGTCGAGAACGAAATTCCTAAAGGTGTTGAACTTATTCAGGCTTCAAAAGTTTGGGATGACACAAAAGGAAAAAGTATTACAGTAGCAGTTCTTGATACAGGATGTGATGTTGACCATCCCGATTTATCGGATCGTATCATTGGCGGAAAAAATTTCACAGATGACGATTCTAGCGATCCGGAAATTTTTATCGATCATGCTGGTCATGGTACTCACGTAGCTGGAACAATCGCTGCCAGTCAAAATGATTCAGGTGTAACCGGGGTCGCTCCAGAAGCAAGCCTCCTCATTGTAAAGGTACTCAACAAAGATGGTTCAGGTCAATATGATTGGATCATTAATGGAATTAATTTTGCCATTGAACAAAAAGTAGACATCATTTCCATGTCTCTTGGAGGACCAAATGATCATGCGGAACTTTATAAAGCAATCAAATCTGCAGTTGAGAACAATATTCTTGTTGTTTGTGCTGCAGGAAATGGGGGTGATGGCGATGATTCGACAGATGAATTCGCCTATCCGGGAAGCTATAATGAAGTTATCAGTGTAGGTGCTATTGATTTTAAACGGCGTTCCTCCGAGTTTACCAATTCCAATAATGAAGTGGATTTGGTAACACCAGGTGAAAAAATCTTATCCACATACCCGGATGGAAAATATGCCACCTTGAGCGGAACATCCATGTCAGCCCCTCATGCTTCAGGGGCATTAGCATTAATAAAAGTTTTGGCACACAACTATTTTGAACGAGAACTTTCGGAACCAGAACTTTATGCACAATTAATCAAACGGACTGTTCCCCTAGGGCTGTCACCGATGCTCGAAGGAAATGGGCTATTGTATTTAACTGCTCCTACCTATTTATCTAAAATTTTTGATCAAGAACTCAAATCGTCGGTTATGAAAAAATTGGAGTAGGCTTAGATAGATTTGAAAAATTGGTCTCCACAGGGTAGAAGGATTTTTTAATTAGAAAACAGGATGCGTGGGACAAGGCCATCCTGTTTTCTTGAGGTTTAAAAAAATATTATTTATAGAGGTTGTTTAAAAAGTCCCCAAATGATAAACGGCGAATTTCTTCGCTTTGCTTATCTTTCCGGTCCTCATGTAGGAATAGCCTACATTGCGGTCCTCAAGACTACGCCGCCTCGAACTTCTTGTTTCTAATTTGCCGACTTTTTAAACACGCACTTATAATAAATTATCTTGATGCTCTTATCAACCGAAATAATTGCTTTGATGTTGATTGCAAATTATTATATGTCGTTTTCCAAGTCATTGCCTCCTCCAATGACATTGGGGCACTCGTTATTGAAAAATAAGAGGTAACACCAAGTTCATTTAATTCAGAAGTTTCATCAGTTACACCACCTGCCAAAGCAATAACAGGAATGTTATTTTTCTTTGCCATTTGTGCCACTCCAAGTGGAGCTTTTCCCATTGATGTCTGACCATCCATCTTTCCCTCGCCGGTTATCACAAAGTCAGCCCCTTGCATATGGGCTTTCATACCAATATGATCTAAAATAAGTTCAATTCCTGACTGCAGATTTGCATTTAAAAAACCATAAAAGGCTGCTCCCAATCCGCCAGCAGCTCCTGCACCTTTTATATTATGTATATCTTGGCCTAAATCGCGTAGAACAACATGAGCAAAGTGTTTTAGGCCCGTATCAAGCTCCTTCACCATGTCTTCTGATGCCCCTTTTTGTGGACCAAAAATATAAGCTGCCCCTTCAGTTCCATATAGAAGATTATTTACATCGCAAGCTACGTTAAATACACATCCTTCTAATCTAGGATTGACATATTCTGTATTAATTTTATGAATATCTTCCAATACTTTTCCGCCAAACCCTACTTCATTATTATGTCGATCCATGAAATGGAAACCTAAAGCTCGAAGCATACCAACACCTGCATCGTTTGTAGCACTCCCCCCCAATCCTATCACAAAATTGTTGCACCCTTTATCTAAAGCATCCGAAATAAGTTCACCCACCCCATAAGTAGTTGTCAATAAAGGATTACGATACTTTTCAGGAATAAGTGGAAGCCCACATGCAGACGCTACTTCAATAACAGCCGTTTTATCATCTCCTAAAATCCCATATATAGCCTCTAACTTTTCATTCAAAGGTCCAGTAACCTTCATTTTTATCAATTGTCCCTCTGTTGCATGAACCAACGAATCTACCGTGCCTTCTCCCCCGTCCGCTAAGGGAAGTGTCACAATCTCTGAATCTTGATATACTTCCTTGATTCCTTTTGAAATGGCTTCACTTCCTTTTATAGAAGAAATGCTTTCTTTAAATGAGTCTATAGCAATTAAAACTTTCACTTATTTTCACTCCCTCAATAAATTCTTTGTCTTACTGTAAGAACGATTAAATTCTACGGTTTTAATTACTTGTTTTATACCTCTCTTCTTAAACTAGCATAATGCTATCGATATTACTAAAAAACCCGTAGTCGAAGTATATGGAATCGACTACGGCAGCTCTCGCTTAAACTTTTGTTTTAACTTCGGAAAGATTTTTTATGATAGCATCTGTTATTTGAACTGTACTATATGTTCCACCTAAATCACGAGTAAGAACACCTTGACGTGTTGTGTCTTCAATCGCTGTGTCTAAGCGCTTCGATTCATCTGTTAGTCCTAAATGATCTAACATAAGTGATGCACTTCCAATTGTACCGATTGGATTGGCTATTCCTTTTCCAGCAATATCCGGAGCTGACCCATGGACAGATTCAAACATACTTGGATTACGACCTTCTGGATTAAGATTAGCACTTGCAGCTATTCCTAAACTTCCAGAAAGGGCGCTTCCTAAATCCGATAATATATCTGCAAATAAATTTGAAGCGACTACTACTTCTAATTCTTCCGGATGCAATACAAATTGGGCAGCCATTGCATCTACAAGCCATTGATCTGTTTCAACATCAGGATAATCTTTACTTACACGGACAAATACTTCATCCCACAATACCATTCCATACTGCTGAGCATTACTCTTCGTAACACTTGTTACTTTTTTTCTTTTACGTGTTCTAGCAAGATCAAATGCATAACGAATAATCCTTTCACATCCATGTTCCGTAAAGAGGGATGATTGAACTGCAACTTCTTTTCCAGGGCCACGTCCAGAAAAATTCCGTCCACCTACACCTGAATATTCTCCTTCAGAGTTTTCACGGATTAATACCCAATTTAATGAATCTACGTCAGGGTGATTAAGTCGTCTTGGAATTCCAGGCAAAAATTCAACAGGACGGATATTAGCCCATTGATCTAGTCCCTGACAAATAGCTATACGCAATCCCCATAGACTGATATGATCAGGCACCCCAGGAAATCCAACTGCTCCGAAATAAATTGCATCGTAATCCTTTAGCTTTTCAACTCCATTTTCATCCATCATGCTACCATTTTCTAAATAATATTCGCAGCCCCAAGGAAAGAAATCGCTTTCAAAAGCAAACCGACCATTTGATTCTTCAGCTAAGTGATCAAGTACCCTTAACCCTTCTCGAACTACTTCTTTTCCAATACCATCACCCGGAATAACAGCTAAGCGAAATTTCTTTGTTTCATTCATTAATTAACCTCCTAGACTAACCCTTTTAAAGGTATAGCTTTTTATAAATCTTATTATTTAAATCTTAATTAATGTATACGTTAATGTCAAGTATTTATTGTTCAATTCTAATTTTACTTTAATAACTTTATATATATATTTTCACATTTTGATTGTTTATACTGTATATAAAGGGGATATTAATATAATAAAACCTCAATCTGTATTTTTATTTATCAAAATATTTTTATTTATTATTGACTTTAATGTATTCATTAATGTAGAATTCAACTAGTAACATTCTGTATTAATTTATTAAAAAGGGGGGGGGTAAATAATTATTTCTTTGAAAGCGATATCAAATTACGGTGAATAATAATTAATTAAACGAAAAGGAGATTGATTATGACATTTGCAAAAGCATTTTGGTCTCAAATGTGGACATGGAATGATCAAGTAAAAGGAATGATGAAAGCAATATTAAGTTTCAATCTTATGGCAAAACTGTCAGGGTCCGAAAATACTGCAGCACCACTTGAAAATAATCCAGCAAACAGAAACAAACAACAACAAAAGAAACCATCTAATTATACAAAACCGCAATTGATTGGTTTATTTGCTGGACCAGCACTATTTATTTTGATTAAGTTATTTATATCTCCAAATGAAATGTCAAATGAGGCTGTAACAGTTCTTGCTTCAGTAGCTTGGGTCGCTACATGGTGGGTAACAGAAGCTCTCCCTATTCCGATAACATCACTACTTCCGTTATTACTGTTCCCTCTCACAGGTGTTATGGAGACAGGGGCAGTGTCAGCCTCATACGGCGATCCATTAATCTTCCTTTTTGCAGGAAGCTTCATGATAGCGCCGACAATGGAAAAGTGGAATCTCCACAAACGTATTGCGCTTTCCATCATAGCTTTTATTGGGACTAATCCAAATACTATAATTCTTGGATTTATGGTTGCCACAGCATTCTTATCAATGTGGATTTCAAATACCGCTACAACAATGATGATGGTTCCTATTAGCTTAGCGGTAACAAAACAGGTATCTGATTCTTTGAAAAACAATACTGTAATTGATACCTCGCCAGGGAACTTTCCGTTTGGAACTGCTTTGATGCTTGGTACCGCCTATTCCGCAACTATAGGAGGATTTGGTTCATTGGTTGGTGCGCCAGCCAATATTATTTTAGCTGCAACAGTAAATAATTTATATGGTGTAGAAATATCCTTTGCACGCTGGATGCTTTTTGGTGTACCAATGGTTATTATTCTTATACCTATTGTCTGGTTTTATCTTATTAAAATCGCTTTTCCGATGAATGTAAAGAATATACCTGGGGGGCGCGACATTGTTAAGAAAGATCTTAAAAATCTAGGTAAGATGAATTATGAAGAAAAAGTCATATTAACTGTATTTACACTCACAGCACTAGCGTGGATAACTCGTGGTTTTGTACTGAACAAATTTATCCCTGGTATCGATGACACCATTATTGCATTACTTGGTGGCTTAATTCTCTTTTTAATTCCTGCAAAAAGTAAAGAAGGTAATATTTTAGATTGGGATACAGTTCTTAAACTTCCGTGGGGAATTTTATGGCTTTTTGGTGGAGGTCTGGCCCTGGCAGCAGGTATTATGAACTCTGGTCTAGATAAGTGGATCGGTGGACAACTTACTAATTTCAGTAATGTTCCCATTTTCATCACGATTGCATTAATCGTTGGTTTAATTACTATGCTTACCGAGTTTACTTCCAATACAGCAACTGCCACAATGGTGTATCCAATTGTTGCTGCAGCTGCTGCATCACTGGGCACTGATCCAATAGTCCTGATGGTTGCTGCTTGTATGGGGGCAACGTTTGCGTTTATGTTTCCAGTTGCTGCACCACCAAACGCAATTGTATTTGCAACTGGTTATATAAAAATGGGATCTATGGCAAAAGCAGGCATATGGCTCAATTTGTTGGGAATAATCTTTTCTGTCATTATTGTTTATTTCTATGTTCCTATTCTATTTGGAGGGTTGATGTAAACAAAATCACCTCGCAATACAAAAGGCAGTTTCCTTTATTTATTATAGGAAACTGCCTTTTACCGTTTTAATCTATGTTTTCATTTTTATCTATTCTATCCATAGCTGTCAGAATTTCCCTTTGGGCACGTCTTCGATGGGACTGCATAACCATACGAGAAGCGGTACCGTCCTTTGTTCTCATACATGAAACGATTGCTTTATGCTCCACAATTGAACGAAGAGGAATTGGACGTTGATTGATAGTAAATAATCTAGCCCTATAAGACTGATCCGAATAACTATCAATAACTGCACTAAGACGTTTATTTTTTGCGTACCCAATAATTGAGGAATGAAATAAATCGTCTAGAATTGACCATCCTTTTAGATTCCTTTTTTCAAGCTCTTCCTCTTGTTTCTTAATTATTGATTCAAGGTAATCAATTTCTGTATCGTCAACTTTCATAGTAGCGTTCTCAATAGCAAGTCCATCCAACGTTTCGATAATTTCATAGATATTCTTAAGATCTTCCTTTTCAATTGGATCGACAATGAAACCTCGTCTTGGAATCAGTCGAACAACCCCTTCTATTTCTAAACGTACTAAGGCTTCTCTAACAGGAGTTCGGCTCATCTGAAGTATATCACTCATCTCCCGCTCCAGTATTGCCTTTCCAGGGGGAAGGATTAAATCCCGAATAGCAAGTCTAATAATATGGTAAGCGCGTTGTGGTAAACGATACTCATCTATTCCCTCTAAACTATCAATAAATAGTTGAAATTCATTTTCCATATTATTTAGTTTAAATGAATTTTGTTTTTCTTCATCAGTAATTATATTTTTCTTTTTCATTTTAGCCTGCTCCAACCTTCATTTTTTTACTTATTCTTTTAGTTTGAGCATTGAATTAACTTAATTAATTATATATAATTAATTAATTTGTTGCAAACATTTCAATTAATTAGTTGCAAAACTGTTCCTATTATTCCCTTCTACTTTTTTTCTCACTATCTTTTTTTATTAAACAACCTGGCTCGATATTGCCGCTTAATTCGGCCGTTACGAGTGGACGTTAGAGTTATATTCATACTTATCTTTTATTATAAAATAAGCGGCAAATGTCAGTAGTATTAGGGTAAATATAAGAAATGAATATGCTAACCTTGGTTAAAATTCACTTTTCTTTATCATCCGCTTCTTTTTCTTCTTGTTCCTCATAAAATTCATCTTCCGTTTGCCCAGCTATATAATCAAACGGCGTATAAGAATTATCAGGGCGTTCTTTCTTTATAACTATCTTATAGGCAACAATGCAAATTAAAGTCACCATTACAAAAACAAAGATTGCGGACGAATACGGTAAAAGTTCCATTTTCATGTCACCTCTTTTGTTTTCATATTCCCTCTACATCTACTACCTACCTTAATTCTTTTCCCATTATTACTACGCAAAACCTACAACTTTATTAGATTCGTTTATGTATTTTATTCCCTGGAACCCCGGATATGTTGAGTGTTTTATAATAGTTTGCTTAGCTTCGTTGATATCATCAGAAGTATAGTCATACCCTATAAAGGTATTACAATATATCACAGCTATTGCATCTAAATCCTCAACATTACCCTTAAAGAACTTCATCTTTTTTGAGTTAAGCATTATAATCACCATTCCTTAGCATCGATGGGGCAACTTTACCGTCTAAGTTTTGCAATCAATCGCAGAATCTCCAGGTAAAGCCATACCAATGTCACCATTAAACCAAATGCCCCGTACCATTCCATGTATTTAGGTGCATTACGTTTTGTTCCTTTTTCGATAAAATCAAAATCTAGCACTAAGTTCAATGCCGCAACAATAACAATCCCTACACTAATCAAAATGCCGATTGGGCCACTGTTGTGTAAATACAAAACGTCACCTATGCCGAAAAGTCGCATAATAAAGGTTGCGAGGTAAGCAAGGAAAATAGCCCCCGTCGCACATATGACCCCTAATCTGAATTTTTTTGTGACTTTAATCAGCCTGGTTTTAAACGCTAATAACATAACTAACAGAACGCCGAAAGTTAACATTGCTGCCTGAACTGTAATCCCACTAAATTGCGATTCGTACACCGCTGAAATACCACCGATTACAAGACCTTCAGCCAGCGCGTAAGGAATGGAAGTGAATGGTGCTACTTTCGGAACAAATATTGTAATTAACGCAAGAATAAAACCTACAATCAACCCAAGTATCAGTAATCCTGAAACGGCTGAACCATTTCCATTAAAATACAGATTCCATACATAGGAAGCAGAAATGAAAAGCACCAAAAACATGATCATCGTTCGATTGACAGTTCCTTGAAATGTCATCGATGATGCACCATCATTTCTCACACGAAAAGATTTATCATTTAAAGTCGGATTTGATGTTCTTGTATACGAATTTGATCTAGCCAATTCAATTCCTCCATCTTTAAAGTTCTTCTTGTCTTATTATTTCGCCGTACACGTTGCCTTATTCCCTATTATTCACCCTATATAGTTTAATCTCTCCGCTTGTTCTTTGTACTTTTTTTGACTATCAAAAATGTAATCAAACCGATACATCCTAACACCAAAAGAATTGGTAGGTTTCCAAATAGGAAAACGAAAAGCCCAGAAAAGGTTGAGATAAGGAAATTAATACTTTTCAAAAATTGTTGTTTGGTTTTTTCCCATGTATTTAAATCATCTTCATTGATTCCTGAAATCGTTACATTATTTTCTTGAATTTGAATCGTAACAGTTGCTAGGTCAGCTTTATTTTGCAAGTATTTCATTCGACCAGTTATTTGTTCAATCTCTCCTTGGACTTTAGCCAAGTCTTCAGAAATGGCTAAAAGATCTTCCGTTTTTTCCGCTTGCTCCATAAAAGAAAGTAGCCTATTCTCCACTACATGTTTAGATTTCAGACGTGATTCCAGATCAATATATTCCTCCGTCACGTCCTGACCAGAAATGGAGCTTTCCAAAACTTCACTACTGCCTTCTTCGACCAGCTGAATAAATTCACGAAACTGATCCTGCGGTATTCGAATCGTCATCTGTCCATTCGTTGACCCTTTTTCGGAATCACCGTACATGTTCGATTCCACAACATATCCGCCACGATCCGATACTTGTGTTTGAATATCGTTTACAGCTTTTTGATAATCTTTTACCTGAATAGATAGATTGGCGGTATAAATAATTTTTCTATTTACATTACTTATTTCGTTTTCTTTTGATTCAGCGGCTTCTTGGGATTGCCTATCCTCTTGCTCGTTTACAGAATTGCTTGTTCCTGTAGGAGAACCACCAGATTCCTCTGTTATATTTTTTTCCATACTCTCAGCAGCCTTATCAGCCGAGTCACTGCTTTGTTCTTCATTGCTACATGCTGCTAAAAAGATACTAAAAGCAAAAACTATAATAATGATCAACCACTTTTTCACCTTAACCACTCCATCCCGTTCAACATCCAGCAGAATGAAGACATTTTCTGATAGAGGCTAAACTGATTTTAGATATATACGTAATTCATTGGAAAATGTTTCAGAAAAAATTTTGTAGATGTTAGACGTTTGTAATAATTCATCTAAAAACTCCTTTTAATTTTTATGCAAAAAAACATCCCATATCACAAATTGTGACTATGGGAATATTTTTATTTATTATTCAAAAAGTCCTGGTAAATACATGGACACGCTTGGAATATATGCTACTAATAATAAAACGACAATCATGACAGCGTAAAAAGGTAACATGCCCTTAGATGCCTTTTCAATCGGTATTCTACCAATTGCTGAACCTACGAAAAGTACTGAACCAACTGGTGGTGTTATCAATCCAATTCCTAAGGCTAGAATTAGTACTACACCAAAATGAACTGGGTCCATTCCTACACTTGTCGCAACAGGCAGTAATATAGGTGTTGCAATTAAAATAAGTGGTGCCATATCCATAACCATTCCTAATAATAACAAAACTATAAGAATCATAAGGATAGTTATAGCATCATTTGGCGAAATGCTTAATAAACCTTCTGATACTAAAGCAGGTACTTTTAATAGTGCTAATAGCCAACCAAATGAGGAAGAAGCACCAATTAAAAATAGAACCATTGATAACGTTTTAAAGGTTCTTTGTAAAATAATCCCCATTCTAGCAAATGGTATTTCCTTATATACAAAGAACGTGATGACAAATGCATAAAGTGTTCCAATAGCAGCAGATTCAGTAGCTGTAAACAGTCCACTTAGTATACCACCCATAATAATTACTATAGTAAACAGACCTAATAAACCATCCCTTACAATTTTAGGTATTTCTTCTTTTTTAACTGGTTCACCTTTTGGATATTTACGTTTAACAGCCATCATATAAGTTAAAATCATTATTCCTATTCCTAATAACAAGCCAGGACCGAGCCCACCCATAAAGAGTGCACCAACGGATACACCTCCAGCAGCTGTAGAATATATAATCATATTATGGCTTGGTGGAATCATTACACCTTGAGTCGAACTTGAAATAGTTACAGAAACAGAGTAATCAGAATCGTACCCTTGTTTTTTCATCATTGGAATTAAAACAGATCCTAAGGATGAAGTATCAGCAAGTGATGATCCTGATATCCCTCCAAAAAACGTACTGGCCAGCACGTTTACCATCGCAAGGCCACCCCTGACTTTTCCAATAATTACATTTGCAAGGTTGATTAATCTATTTGATATCCCACCCTCATTCATTATTTCACCTGCAAGTATAAAGAAAGGTATCGCCAATAATGAAAATGAATTTAACCCCCCAACCATTCGTTGCAAGATAGCCGCAGGATCAAATCCCATGTACAACCCCGCAACTAAAGAAGATATTATAAGGCAAAGGGCAATTGGGATTCTAATTATAAGGAGCAGTATAAAACTACCGATTAAAATCAATACTTCCATTCTCCCACCCCTCACTTACATCAGTTAGGTCTTGATGCATTCCTTTTTTAAACAATAATTCTATTCCATATATCATTATGAACAAACCCGCTATCGGAATAGATATATATATAACACTGGAAGGCCAGCCTGTCCCCGGCATCGTTGATCTCCCCATTAACATAGTAAACTGCCATCCGTTATAAACCATAAGGATCCCTAACCCTATTACAATTACTTTCGCTACATAATCAAAAAAATCTTGAACCTTTTCTGGCATCGCATTAACTACAAGACCTAACGCAATATGTAACTTTTCTTTAAATCCATATGCTATTCCAAGAAAACTCACCCATACAAAGAGTATTCGCGATAACTCTGCTGACCAGGAAGGGGTGTAACTGAAAAACTGACGTGAAAAAACTTGAATAATTATTACGACTACCATTGCCGCTAGCATAGTTAAGGCAGATATTAAAAGTAGCTTATCAAGGCCACTTTTAATCATTCTTAATGCTTTCATAGAAGTTGCCTCCCTAAGATAATTGGGGGTGTGGGGTCTCCCCACCTTCCCCTTTTAAAAATTAAATAGAGTTACTCTGTCAGTTTGTCGATCCAATCTCCATACTGTTCTTCATACTTATCATAAATTGGTTGAACCGCTTCTCTCCATGGAGTAATATCATCGACCTCGATGATTGTACTCCCATTCTCTTTTACAGCTTTTCTTGATTCTTTTACCAACTCTGCCCAAGCTTCACGCTGAACAGGTACTGATTCTAAAGCAGCTTCTCTAAACGCCTTTTTATCTTTATCACTTAAACTATCCCATAATTTTTGAGATGCTAGTAATACTTCTGGAACACCCTGATAACCATTGTCTGTAAAGTATTTAGCTACTTCGTAATGATTAGCAGTGTAATAACTTGGGAGGTTATTTTCCCCTCCATCAATTACTCCTGTTTGGATCGCTGAATATACTTCTCCATATTCCATAGGGGTTGCAGAGGCACCTAAAGCTTCAACAATATCTATTGCCAATTCGGAATTTTGTACACGAAGCTTAAGCCCTTCCATATCTTCAGGAGTTTTAATAGGACGTACTGAATTGTAGAAGCTTCTCTCACCCGAATCATAAAAAGCAAGCCCGACCAAGTTCGATCCTTCAAATGTACTCAAAAGTTCCTGACCTACTTCACCATTTAGCTTTTTCCATTTTTGTTCATTATTTTCAAATAAGTACGGCATGGATAGTACACCAATATCTTCTGAAAACTCCGCTAATGGTACAGCGTTAACTCTTGTTAAGTCAATAGATCCTAATTGTACTTGTTCAATTACACTCTTCTCTTCACCTAGTTGTCCGCCAGCATAAACTTCTATTTTATAGCGCCCATTTGTTTTTTCTTCTACTAGTCTAGCAAACTCTTTCGCTCCGATAGTAGTCGGATAATCCTCAGGTTGGTTTTCAGCTAACCTTAATGTAATCGGTTCCTCTGAATCTTCTGAAGCCCCTTCAGATCCCCCACCACATGCTACCAAAACAATCACTAAGAAAAACATAACTAAAAATAACGATAATAACTTTTTATTCATTTTAGTTTCCCCCTTCAAATTATGTAGCCATAAAGAAGTAACATGCTGTTTCAATACCGTAAAATATTCACTCCCTCACAAACTTTTTTATTTGTTCGCTAAACAAACTAATTAATTAAGCGCTTACAAATATTATAATTGTCAGAGTTTAAATTATCAAGTAGTTTTTAAAGAAATATGCGAAAATTCATACCTTCAATTATTAATTCTTGTTTTACTTGTTTCTTATAGAAGTTGTATTCAAATGTTTTTTCCTTCTTTCCAAAATTTCAATCACATTCAACACAGTAAGTATTTTACATAAATCTTTAAATTAGTTCTGTTTGTCCAATTTTTGCTACTTAAAATTGCCACTATGCTTATTCATTACACTTCTCTGTGATTATTCATCTAAAAACTTCTTTTGCTTTTCATGCATTCCACTAAAACACAACCAAATTTACAAGTCCGCTTATAACCGGTAATAATGGAGTAACGACGACACCCAAACCTGTAAGTAAATATTAAGGCTAACAAATAAAATTCCAGCCTCCGTAAGAAGCTGGAATTTTATTTGTTATTTAGTTGAGTTACCCTTTATAATCGAAGTCTGGGATATTTGTCCAGCGATTACGCAGTTCATGTGCCGCTAATTTTGGTTTACGATCACGCGTAAAGATACCTTTCTTGTTTCCTTGAACACGCATGAAACCTTGACTAGTACTAAAATCTGCAAAATTCCATACTTGTTCTCCAATAAAGTTTTCAAAATCATCAAATATTTCATGGTTCGCTTTCAATAATTCTACTTGATATTCCTCTGTAAACATTACTGAATCAACATCATGTAGCCCAGCAACTGTATCAGCCCCATACTCAGTCATCATAATTGGCTTACCTGGACAACGCTTATTCCAATCTTCAAATTCCTGGCGAAGCTTAACTTTGGCAACTTCCAAATCTCCACCATTTACGTACCAGCCATAATAGCGGTTTAATGCCAGAACATCAATTAACTCAGCAATCTGATCTGTTTCCGGTGTAGACCACAGGTGCGTCACAATCGTTACAGGTCTATTTTGTGGGTCAAGCTCTTTTGTTAATTCAACAAGCGGTTTAAAATATTCATATGCTCCTTTTTCTTCTGAAGCTGGCTCATTTGCGATCGACCACATTACAACGGATGGATGGTTTTTGTCACGTTTAACAAGCTCCCTAATAACATCCTGATGATGGTCAAATGTTTGAATTTCTTTCCATGTATCTCTCTTTGCACCACCACCTGTTAGTGTTGCTGCAAAATTTAAATGCACACCAACTGCAGGAGTTTCATCAATAACCACTAATCCTTCACGATCAGCTAGCCGCATTATTTCCTCGGAATAAGGATAGTGTGCTGTACGGAATGAGTTTGCACCAATCCATCTCATTAATTGGAAATCCATTACATTAACTGCTTCATTAAACCCTCTTCCATGTACTGGGGAGTCTTCATGTTTACCAAAACCTTTAAAGTAAAATGGCTTGTTGTTAATTAAAAACTTTCCATCTTTCACTTCGATAGTTCTAATTCCAAATGATTGCTCATATACATCGACTACTTTACCTTCCTTTACTAATTCTACTTTTAAGGAATACATATAAGCATTTAGAGGTTCCCATAATTTTACATCGGAAACGTCAAGCTCATTCTCTTCTCCTTCTGCAGTTGCTACAACTAAATCCGACTCATCTACTATATTTGCCTTAACTGTGACACCTTCACCAACTGTCTCAACTGTATAATTTACTTTTCCTATTGTATCTTTATAATCTGTTACAACCGTTACATCTTTTACATATGTAGGAGGAGTTGTATAAATTTTCACTGGGCGATGTAATCCTGCATAGTTGAAAAAATCAAAGTTAGGTGAATTGCGCTCAACTTTTCCAAAGGCCTCCGAGTCTTCCTTAGTGTAATTACCAACTGGTAGAGTAGTTTCATCCACAATATTATTAACAGCTACAGTTACTCTGTTAGCGCCTTCATTTAAATAACTATTTATCTCAGCTTCAAATGGCAAAAAGCCACCTTTATGTTCAACAACAAGCATTCCATTCACATAAACTTTTGCAGTATGTGTGGCAGAACCAAAACGTAATACAACTCTCTCATCTTTTAAATAGCTAGGAACAGTAAACTGTCGTTCATACCAGACCAAGCCAATATGATTTCTGATTTCCCTTGTCACGCCAATATCATTGAAGGAGGAAGGGACTGCCATATTCATAGTATCTGTTAATTTAGTTTCATACCATTTTTCTTTCAACCCACTACCTTGATCTAATTTAAACTTCCAAATGCCATTTAATTCAATGACACCACGTTTATCTGTACTTATTGGATATAACATACTAACACTCCTCGTATCTCGTTATTTCTATATTTACATTATTGCTGAATTATTGTCTTCTTTTTTTGCTTTCCTTTTAACTTCCGCAATTGATTCTTGAATTTCTACCATTTTCTTGTCATCTAATTTATAAAATTTCATGGCGGTTAGTGATATAACCAACATAAGTGCCGGTAAACCGAATGCTAGTATTAATGTCATTACAAACAAAGGAGTTGTTAATTCATCAGTTACTGTCGGAAACTCAGAACCAAATCCTATGATTGCTACACCAAGACCAACTATCGTTGGAGCCAGGGATGTAACTAACTTATCAATAAAAGAGAATAATGTACCTAACATCCCCGGTATATAACGCCCTGTTTTATATGTTTCATAGTCAGAGACATCGGCAATCATTGGGTTTACAAGCGAACTTGGGATACCTCCAAACCCCAAGGCTATTGTATATAAAACTGTAAATATCACAATAGGTATACCAATACCTCCAAGTGATATTGTTGTAGGATCATTCATTATTAAAAATAGAGCAGCCAAAGCAATTAATGAAAACATCGCTATCCAGGTCGAACCGATAAATGCACTTCTCATACCTAGCTTTCTCGCATATCCAACGACGGCGAATGTTATTAATAAAGTTGGTACAATGGTGATTAATGAAATTGTACCACTTAGCCCGTAATCTCCCATTAAAATTCCAAATATCATGACTGCAACCACTGAATAACGAATTAGCAAAAAGGCTAGCTTATCAAAAGTAGTTGCTGTTATTAACATTTGTAAAGGCCTGTTCTTTTTTAAAATTGGCCAATAATCACGAAATCTTGTATTTACAGTTTCCTCTGCTAATCCATAAAATTCTTTACGGTCTTTCCCAGAAATACCGATTACAGCTAAAATTGTAAATATACCTGCAAGAATAATAGCGTACGTATTTAATTCCGCAAACAATGACATGGTAAAGTCCCCGTATTTTGCAATCAAATAAGAAGCAACAAAAACTTGGCCACCAGTAAATACTATAGCATTATACGAAGCATCAAAAATACTATAAAGCGGCCGTTGTTTTGGATCATTCGTCAATACCGTTTGAGCTGCTTTTGTTACAGTAGTTTGTAATGTATAACCAATAATATAAATGGCATAAATAAAGATAAAGAAGATCAACTGAAGTGATTGTGGCATTAAATGTGTTACATTGTACATAATTAGTATAGAACCTGCTAAAATCACATTTCCTATAATCATAAATGGTCTAAATTTGCCAAACTTAGATTCGGTTTTGTCTACAATAAAGCCCACAATAGGATCTGTAATACCGTCAAATATGCGCATTGCTGTTAGAACAGTACTTACAGCCACAACAGCGAGCCCAGCTATTCCAGTAGCATAATATGTGACAAACGTTAAAATAAACATATAGAGGTTTGTTGCGGTATTGTTTAATGCAAAAAAACCGATTTGCCATAACTTTGCTCTATTATACTCCTGATCAGTTTCCATTGTTATACTTGACATAAAATTCTCCCCTTTAAAATCGCTTTCATTTTATTGATTTTTATAAAAACTTATAACAAAAAAATACATTTGTTAATCTACAAGTCTATTTTACAAATATAAAAACAAGCTAATTATTTTGTTTGCCAAACAAACTATCGTAATAAGTATTATATATGTAAGCGTTTTAAAAAACAACCCTCCTTTCGACTTTTTTTTCAAAAATAATAGACTCCGTAAACCCATATTACAAGGGATTTACGAAATCTACTTTTATTTGAGTTCCTAATCATTTATCATATAGAATTTAGTATTAGCTGATATCCCCCATTAAAATTTGACAATTATGCAAATAGTAGGTACAACGAAACATAAATTAAGAATATGCGGGCATAGAAAGTCACATTATAGAGTGTAACTATATTGATTTCCTTTTCATCTTCCCTAATCCTTGGGATTAAGCGGGAATTATCCTTTCTAGTATTTAGCCAATCCTCCCAGTGAACTATATTTATAATCCCTGGGCGTCATCCCAAAGTATTTTTTAAACGTTTTAAGGAAATAACTTTTGCTATCATAGCCTAACATTTCTGATATCTTCTCTACAGATTCATTTGATCTATCCAATAACTCCTTCGCATTCTCCATCTTTGATTTAATCACATAATCTATAAAATTTTCGCCTGTATTTCTTTTATAGAGTCTGCTAAAATAACTAGGATTTAAATGAAGATGATCTGCTACCTCTCCTAGAGTAATCTTTTTATCTAGGTTCTTTAAAACATACCTTTGAGCCTTCAGGATTTCATTTCGTTCAGGAAGATCATTAATATGCTTCCAACTATTAACTAATTTCATAAAGGTTTTCTTCAGTTCTTCCTCTAGTTGGTATACAGTTTCCACATTCGAAATTAAATCATCAGGTACTGTATGTTTGGTTTCAAAATCTTGCATTATATTAAACTTTAAATTAATATCTATTAATATTTTCGTAACCCATTTTTTTACAACATTAGGTTGATATCTATTTTCATATATGAATGATATCCATTTATGAATTGATTTCTCTAAACTTTCAATATCTTCCTGTACTGTTAACATTTTCAGCTCTTGCTCAGCTGCCACGTAATAAGTAAAGATGTCTTCCAAAGAGAAGTTGGTTTGTTCCATTGGGGTAATAGAGCCACCTTCAATATAAAACCGTTGATCAGAAGTACTTATCATTAGTTTCAATTGCTTTACTAGACTTTTTGGAAACTCGCAACTAGTTCCCGTAACAGACGTAATACTTACTTTCAGCAAATCTTCTAACTGTTTATGAATCTCTTTTAAAGAATTTTGCATGTCCTGATGCTGATACAATTTCTGTTGGTGGGGATAAAAAATAAAAAACATAGACTCCTTATAAAATATACTAAAACACTTTCCTATTTCATTTTTTAATATCTCACCAACAATATTATCAATGCTAAATTTTAGTAATTCATCTGAACCAAAAGCTTCTTTATTCAGCATATATTGATCAATAAAACAAAGTACAGGCGTACACGTATTAAAGGAAAAATCTAATCCCAATTCATTACCTTGTTGTTCCCACCACATTGGTTTATTCTCATGCTTATTTTCCAATAGTGCATGTAAAAATCTACTTCTTAAAATATTGAGATTTTCTTTTATTAGATATTCCATTTGGTTTTTTTCCAAATTAGTTCTTTGCTCGCTATCAAGTTTTTCTTTTAAGCGGTTCAACAAATCTATTATCATTTGAGATTCCATGGATTCTTTTAATATATAATCAAACGCGTCTAACTTCAATGCTTGCTGAGCGTACTTAAAATCATTATGACAGGATAATATAATAGAATGTATAGTTGAATCCAGTACTTTTATGTTTCGAATTAACTCTATTCCACCCATTATAGGCATGCTAATATCTGTAATAATAACATCTGGTATTTCCGAGTTAATATGTTCTAAAGCCGTGGCACCATCCTGAAAAGATCCGATAACAATAAAACCCATCTCTTCCCACGGAATCATTTGGCTTAAGAACTCTAATACTAGATAATCATCATCTACACAAATGACTTTATACATAAGCTCACTCCCTATTTCCTTGGAATATAAAACACGAATTCAGTTCCCTCGAACAATTGACTATCAATTTCCATACGGAACTTTTCGCCATATATCATTAATAAACGTTGATAAACATTATTCACTCCAATTCCTGTAAAAGACACTTTATTTCCAGTAGGGTGGTATTCCCCCGTTATAAATTGCTCTTTAAGACGATGTAGTTCTTCATTATCCATGCCTTTACCACTATCCTTTAAACTGATATTCAATAGATCTTTCTCTATCCAGGCAGATACATTTATTGTTCCACCTTTTTGATCAAATCCATGTATGATAGCATTTTCAATTATAGGCTGAAGAAAGAATCTGGGTACCTCTTCCATTGATGCATCAGAGTCCAAATCAATAATTAATTCAACAAAATCTTTGCGCCTGAAGTTCATTAGCGTCACATAGTGATCCACAACCTCTATTTCCTCGTATAAATAAATAAATTCATTGTTTCTGTTTATAGTCATTCGTAACAGAGAGGAAAGTGACTGAATCAATTTTGCATTCTCTTTATCGCCATTCAACATTATTTTTAACCGAAGGGAATTTAATGTATTGAACAGAAAATGTGGATTAATCTGTGCCTGAAGCATCTCTAATTCTGCTCTACGTTTACCTCTTTCTTCTACTTTTATTTGATTTATCATATCTTCTATTTTATCGAGCATTTGATCAAAGGAATAACTCAATACCGCTATATCTCCTTTTCCTTTAATACCAGAACGAACCTGTAAATTACCATTTTCTACTTCTTTTGTAACCCGGCTTAGTTTAATTATAGGCTTAGTAAATTTCCTGACTAAATAAATAAGGATAATTAAAAAGATAGCAAAAAAGAAAAACTGTAACAGTAAGGTGGTACGAGCAATTGTATTGATATTTCCAACTGTTTGTTTATAAGGAACCAAACTTACTAGATTCCAACCCGCATATGACATAGGGCGACTCACCAACAAATAGTCCTTATTCTTATAATTAACAACACTATAATTAAGCTGATTGTTATCAATTTGTCTTTGAAAATCAAATTTCTCTTTTATTTTTTTTTCGTTTTGACTAGATAAAATAGTTCCATTTGCGTCAATCAACATAAGCTTTTGTTTATGATTAGAAGTAAATTCTCTAAACATATTGCTTATTTCTTTTTCATTTATACTTAAAATTGTATAGGCATTTGCGTCTTCAGTTATTTTTAAATTTCTCGCAATTGTGATTAAATATGGCTGTTTATCTTTCTGAAATTTAATATAAGTTGAATGTGTACCTACCCAATATGTTTCATAAAAATTTAAATCACTCACTTTATTTATCCACCTGGAATCATAGAAATTTTTAGGATTATATTCATATGTGGGATAATTTGTATAATAAAAACCATTTTCCATTAGTATCGTTATATAAAAAGGGGGTAATAGATTAGTAATATTTTCTAAGTGCCTTGAAATTTTAATATGTTGAATGGCCCTTTGTTCACTAGTAGAATTATTTTTGTTCTGGCTTTCCATTAAAATTTTATTAATTTCGTTATTATATTGCAGGTAATTTGATACGTAAAGTATGTCATCGAAATATTTAGAAACACGTAGGTCTAATAGCCTTAATGTATTTTCAGATTGATTTACGGCTCGTTTCTCAAGCTCCTCTTCTGTTAAATAATTTGATACAAAAAAAGTAATAAAAGAAGGTAAAAGTACACATATAATAGCTGAGATAATTAAACGTTGCCTTAAAGACAGACCTAAAAATTTTTGTGTAATCCTTTTCATATTTCTTTACTCCTTTGTATTTCTAGAAGATCTTGCCTTGGCGTCAAGAAAAAAGTGTAGTTTAAAACTAAGATTCCTTTGTTTTATCCTACACTTTAGCACACTTTTTAAGTTATCCCAAAATTAAATAAATTAAAACAGTAATAATTACTTCATAAAACTAGAATGAAAAAATAGTGATATTATTATTCACGAAAACTGGTGATTTTTATCGAGACCATCCTCACGTAACAGTTGATAGATTCCATTTTGTTCAAGGTTATTATACAATGCAAGTCTTCGAAGCTTTTGCTTATCATAGATGACAACATTTTCGCTGATTGGGTAATACAGCATATTTCTTGTACCTTTTTCAGCCTGATTAAGGGCCTTTTGATAAGAATCGTACATTCCCATTTCTAAAGATGCAGTGACCCAAGCGCCAAGTGATGTGGTTTCCCTATTGTTTGGAAGTGAAATCGGCTGATTATAAATGTCCGCCTGAATTTGGTTAAAAAGGGAACTTTTGGTAAGACCTCCTGCAGTACTAATAGAGGTGATTGTACCTATAATTCGATTCATGATATCTAAATTCTCTGATATCTCTAAAGCAATTGCTTCTAGTATAGATCGGGCAAAGTCCCCCCTTGTGGTTCCGAGGGAGACATTAAAAAAAATGCCTGAGGCCAGTGAATTCCAGTCCGGGGAACCTCTACCTTGAAAGTGAGGGAATGTAATGAGATTGTTTGAACCAACAGGTGAGACCAATGCATCCTCAAGCATTCTTTCAAATGCAGAATCCCCTTTACTATTCGCATAAAAATTATCACAAAACCAGTTACAAATTGTAGATGTAGTTAGTATACTTGACTCTAACATATATTTACTTTTCACAGCTGACACGCTACAGATGGTACGCATTTGTGAATCGAGCTGCAAGGTATTGGAAGAAGCGATAATGTATGAGCCAGTTCCAGTGGTAATTTGAAAGGACCCATTTCCTATGGCGCCCGCACCTAATGCTGCACACTGTTGATCACCCCCAGCAGATATAACAGGGGTACCCGATGGTAGGCCAGTTCTTTTCATAAACATTTCTGTCGTATAGCCTGCTATGCTCCCTTGTGGGATCAGTTCACAAAGCTTTTCCCGATCAACTTTGAACAATTCTAATAGTTCATTATCCCATTCTAATTCGTGTATATTCATCAGTGAGGTTCTACTTCCATAAGTGTAATCAGTTACAAACTTGCCAGTCATTAAAAAGATTGCGTAATCTGGGATGACAAGTATTTTATGAGCACTTTTATAAATGTTTGGTTCATTTTCTTTAAGCCATTTAATTTTAGGGGCGGTAAAAACAGGATTGATTTTTGCCCCAGATCTGTTATAAACAAACGCATCATAAAGTTTCAGTTCTTCGCAAATGTTGTAAGTTCGCTTGTCCTGCCACATGATCGCATTGTGCAGAGGTGAACCTGATCTGTCAACTGGAATTATGGAAGTACGCTGGGATGTTATAGATATAGCTTCTAATGGTAACCCTTGAGTCTTCAACCATTGTACCGCTTCAGATGTTATTTGAATTAGGGCGTTTTCCCAGTATATTGGATCTTGTTCAACTCGGTTAGTCGCAAAATATTCAGGGCTATAATGTATTTGAATGATCTTTTTAATTTTTCCGTACTCATCATAAAGGCCGCCTCTCATGCTAGATGTGCCAATATCAATGACAAGAATAATATCCATAAATATTATCTCCCTCCAATCATTCTATTAAAGAGGTTGTTCAAAAGTAAAAGTACAATCTACAAACTAAATGAAATTCTTTGTGCTTCCTTTTTGCCCGTAATAAGCATTCAAACCATGTTTACGATAGTAATGTTTATCCAATAGGTCCTGTGAAATTCTGCGATTATAAGAAAGCGCTTCTGTATGCAAAGCCATTTCTGCTACTTCATCCAAAATAATACTATTTTCTACTGCTTTTGATAATGTTTCCCCCCATGTAAAAGGACCATGTCCATTTACAAGTACTGCCGGGATAGATAATGGTTCAATATTACGTTTGCTAAACGTTTCTACAATTACATTTCCTGTTGCAGCTTCATAATCACCGTTAATCTCAGATGTAGTTAAGGAACGGGTACACGGAACATCACCATAAAAGGCATCCGCATGTGTTGTCCCATAAGCTGGAATATCTCTGCCACTTTGTGCCCAGTTAACGGCCCACTTTGAGTGCGTATGAACGACTGCATTGATTTTTGGAAAGTTCTTATATAAAACCACATGTGTTGACAAATCAGAAGATGGTTTCAAATTATCCTCCACTACATTACCATCAAGGTCTGTTACTACCATGTTCTCTGGTGTCATAGATTGATAGGGAACACCACTTGGTTTGATGATGATTATTTGTTCCTCTCTGTCAATAAAACTAACATTTCCCCATGTTAATTTGACAAGACCGGAATTAGGCAAATCTAAATTAGCTTGAAAAACTGATTCCTTTATTTGACTTAAATTTTTGGTCATAATTATACCCTCCCTTTTTTAACAAAGGCTTTAAATAATCGATTGCAGAATTTATTTCTGACACATACGATTCGCTTTTACCGCTCCACATTTCAATCAGAAATGGACCTGTATAGTTTATTTCTCGTAATGCTTTCATCGACGCAACAAAGTTCACACATCCTTCGCCAAATGGAACTTCTTTGAATTTACCTTTTTGATTCCCGGTTACTGGAATTGTATCTTTTAGGTGAATGCCAGCAATGTGGTTTCTACCTTTTTTCAATTCTTGCGGAACATCGTTAGCCCATGCCGAAATATTACCCAGGTCGGGATAAACATAAAGCCAAGGGGAATTAATCTTTTCACTTATTTCAAGATACTTGCTGATAGAATTTATAAATGGATCATCCATGATTTCAATCGCTAATGTGATTTGTTTCTCAGCAGCCCATTCACATGATTTCCGAAGGTTTTCAATAAAGTAGCTACGTGTTTGTTCATTCCTCTCTTCATAATAAACATCATACCCTGCAAGTTGAATGACCCGAACACCAATATCATCGGCTAAATCAATTGCCTTTTTCATGATATCTAATGCCTTATTACGAACATTCGCATGATTTGAACCAAGCGGAAACCGGCGATGCCCACTCAAACAAATCGAGGGAACACGCATTTTTGTTTTTTTCAGCGAATATACAAAGTCTTGTCGTTCCTCTTTAGACCAATCTAACCGGGCAAGTCTTTCATCCTGTTCATCAATTGACATTTCTACAAAATCAAAACCAATTTCTTTCGCTTGCTCTAATTTCTCGTGCCAATTCATTTTGTCCGGTAAAGCCTTCTCATAAATTCCAATGGGATTCATGCTTTACTCACCCCAGATTCTATTAATTTCTGCTTTAAATTTCATTGCTCCTTCAAAAGGAGATGCTGCATCACGAATACTTCTGCCCGCAATAAATGTAAATACATCAATCCCTTTGAATAATTCCAGCGTCTCAAGTTCCAGACCGCCCGTTACAGATACTTTGAAACCCATTTCTGTAAGTTTACGAATTTTATTTAGATCCTTTTCTCCCCATGTTTCTCCTGCAACTAATGCATCACGACTTTGATGGTAAACCACTTGATTCAACCCTGCACCTTGCCATAATTTAGCCTCTTCAAAGGTCCAGTTACCGTATAATTCAACCTGGATGTCTTCCATTTCTGTCAATGCTGCTTTCATTGTAGGTACTGTTGCCGAACAAATAACTGTCATCCAGTTTGCACCTGCAGTGCGGCAATTTCTTGCAACAGTGCCTCCAGCATCCGCACACTTTGTATCCGCAACAATTACTTTATTAGGATAAAGGGACCGTAAACATCTTACCGGTTCCATTCCTTCCGCTACGCATAATATTGTTCCCACTTCAATAATATCCACCGCATCCGCGACCATTGATGCAGATTGTAATGCCTCACTTAACGTATTATTATCTAAAGCAATTTGTAATTTAGGCAAACTCATTCTATTTCCTCCTCGTATTCACTTCTAAATAGCTAATAAAAATAGGGGACAATCCTTTTACAATTTATAAAAGAATTGTCCAAAACAAGGACGTTTAACTATTTTAAATTGTAATGCCATTATTTAGATTCTTATTTTTATAAGAAAGACTTGTAAGGTACATCAGGCTCCAGTGTGAAAGCGTCATCAAATCCTCTTGGGTGGTGGTATTCTAATTTATCCTTGTCATCCGGGAATACGTACTTCCCACCGACCTGCCACGTATACGGCTTAAATTGATAATTTAGGCGGTCCTTTTTAGATTCCCAAACTAGTTGAATTTCTTTGGGATCAGCCTGGAAATTTGTCCAAATATCATGATGGACAGGGATGATGACTTTTGCATTTAGCGATTCAGCCATACGAAGCATATCAACGGACGTTACTTTGTCGGTAATTCCACGAGGGTTTTCCCCGTAAGCTCCCAAAGCAACATCGATTCTGTGCTCATTGCCATGTTTGGCAAAATAATTGGAATAATGCGAGTCACCCGCATGGTAAAGGCTTCCCCCTGGTGTTTTGATCAAATAATTGACTGCTACATCATTCATTTCCATAGGCATTTTATCCTTCAGTATTTCACCTTCAGGAGCTGTAATAAGTGCTGTACGATCAAATGCTTCCAAAACAACTATTTCCGTATCTTTTATTTTGACAACATCCCCTGGTTTGACTGTTTTACAACGTTGCTCCGGTACACCCCAGCTAATCCAAAGATCGACACAGGCTTGCGGACCGATAAATGGTACAGATTCATCACAATTCTGAAGCACTGCAGCAGCTGCATTCACATCAATATGGTCTGAATGAAAATGCGTAACCACAAGTGCATCTAAATTTTTGATAGCAAATGGATCAATCACGAAAGGTGCATTTCGCAAATTCGGCTGTAACTCTTTCACACCACTCATTCGTTGCATTTGGTGCTGTTTTCTCATCATTTTGTTTTTGCGAGTACGCTTTCCGGTACCACACCACAGGTCCATCAGAATGTTGGTATCATTTTCCGTTTTCACCCAAATACCTGTACACCCAAGCCACCACATAGCAAACGTATTTTTATCAACAACTGTCTCTTCTATTTCCTCATTTAACCATGTTCCCCACTCAGGGAAAGTATTTAAAATCCAAGATTCACGTGTCACATCATTTACATTTGGCAATTGTTATCCTCCTAATAGTTGAATGAAACTGCTTTATTTATTATTGTCAATAATCGCTTGCACTTTCTTTTTGGCATTTGATATAGTGGTTTCTAAATCTTGTTCACCCAACAAATACATTTCCGCCTCAGCATTGAATTCACTGTATGCTTCTGACAAAAATGGTTGTGGAACAAATACTTCCGAAGCCTCTGAATTTTTCAATGTATATAATAATGATTCTTTATGAATTGCTTCTGGTTTTGGAGTAGTTGAGATAAGATTATCCACTACTTCATTCAAGTCCGTCTTGGTCCAAGAAGGAATCGAAATGTTTTGTATTTTAATCCCTTCCGTTGTAAACCATCTGATGAATTTATAAGCTTCTTCTTTGTGCTCCGAATTTTTTGCAATACTCATTATGTCTCCTCCCATACGGGCATATGAAGGACCATCTTCCTTATTTTTTGGCCATGGAGCCCAGGCCATAGTGAAATCTGGAGTAAACTCTCCCCATTCTGTAATCATATAACTAGCGGTTGGTATCATACTTGCAGATTGAGAGAAAAACTGTTGTCGATAATCAAGCTTTTGAGAAAGTGTTGCCGACAATGGTACTGACGTTTTATCTTCTTGTTCCATCTCATAACGTAATTTTAACGTCTCTTTTAGCAACGGATCATCCATATTGGAAGAACCATCCTCATTAATAATGTTTATATTTTTTGACTTCCCTAGCAATTTCAAAATAAGATACGTATCTGGCCAAGTATGGAAGTAAGAACCATATGTTTTTTCAGTACCTTCCCCTTTTGTTAACTTTTTAGCGTATTCCTTATAATCATTCCAAGTCCAATCCGTTGGTATTTCTAATCCTGCAGCATCCAAGTGATCTTTGTTCAGTAAAACTAAATTTGTAGTTAGTTTAGCAGGCAAACCGTAATAGGATCCATTTATTGGAGCATACGTATTATTATATTCCTCTTCCACATTAAGACCTTCCTCTTCTACAAAGGAATCAATTGGAGCCACTAGACCGGCTGAGACTCGCTTGGAAAGGTCCAAACTGTTGGCAAACATAAACACATCCAATTGTTCACCTGAAGAAGCAAGCAAATCTAATTTTTTAAGATAATCATCATTTGACATGTTCTCAACTAAAGGAATAGTCTCAACATTTATTCCTGGATGTTCTTTTTCAAATGCTGCAATCACCTCATCCCAATTACCAACCTCATCATTAATCCATGTATGGAACTTGATCGTTACTCCATCTTCCCCATTATCCCCCGAAGCTTCATCATTTCCAGAACAGCCTGCCAATGCAAAAGCTACTACAAGTATACTGAACCACGTTAAAAACCTATGCTTCATTATTTATTCCTCCTTTATTTTTTAAAAGCTATGAATACCCCGTTTTTACTACTCTTTTTATCCTTTTACACCACCTAATTGAATTCCATCAATAACTTGCTTTTGTCCTATTACAAAAATGATAAGCAACGGTATTATCGCAGAAACAGACGCTGCCATCATTAAGGAATAAATACTCCCATGGGCATCTGCGAATTGATAGATTCCTAATTGCAATGTATAAAGATTTTCGGATCGCAGAAATATAAATGGATACTGATAATCATTCCATGTCCAAATAAATCTGAGAATCGCATACGTTGCAATAGCTGGACGAACTAATGGAAGACCAATATGAAAAAAGGTTCTAAAGTGTCCTGCACCATCAATTTTTGCAGATTCTATTATTTCATTACTAACCCCTAAGAAAAATTGCCTAAGCATAAACGTTCCAAAAACACTAAAACTATTTAATAAAACCAATCCCAAGTGTGTATCAATTAACCCAAACCATTTAAATAATAGGAACTGTGTTACTAATAATGATTGTGGGGGAATCATATAGGTTGCAAGCACGATAATAAATAGTAAATCTCTACCCTTGAAATTCACTTTAGCAAAGGCGTATGCTGCTAAGCTTGAAACGGTAACTGACGTTAATGTAGTAAACATTGTTACTTTAAATGAATTCCAATAATATAATAGAAACGTACCTTCACCGAACCATACTTGCGAATAATTGTCGATTGCATTCCATGTTTCCGGAATCCATTGGATAGGAAAAGCTAATACGTCTTCCTCTGGCTTAAATGAAGCAGAAATCATCCAAAAAAAGGGTAACAAAAATATAATTCCACCAATGGCCATGACTACAGTTATTGTCAATTTCCGCATGTTCACCTTTTTTAGCCTTTGTATCAATTAACCCTCCTCCTTTCCTAGTAATTAACCCATTTTTTCTGAACGACTATTTGCAGCCATGTAATAAGAAGAACGACGGCTAATACCACTAATGCTATCGTTGAGGCATATCCTGTTCTCAATTCAACAAATGCTTGTTCATAAAGGTAAACTACTGGTATTGAAGTGGAATAAGCAGGACCACCGTTCGTTAACACGATAATCAAATCAAATACTTTAAAACTACTTATTAGTCCAGTAACCAAAAGTAGAAATGTTGTTGGTGAAACTAGCGGTACTGTAATTTCTCTAAATTGATACCACGCAGTTGCACCGTCCATCTCTGCAGCCTCGTAGAGCTCCTTTGGAATATTTTGCAAACCTGCTAAATAAATAATTAATTGAAACCCTATGTTTGTCCAAATTAGGATTAACATTACAGAAGGAAGAGCGAAATCTACGTCCGCGATCCATCCTGGTGGGTTTTCCACCCCAAGCGACATTAACAATTGGTTGATGGGACCTAAGGTTGGATGAAATAATACTTGGAATACGATCGCAATTGCAACAACACTTGAAATAAATGGCATGAAATATATTACTTTAAAAAAGTCTTTAAAATAAACATGTTTATTAATAACAACAGCAAGAATCAAGGATATAAATAAACCAATTGGAATGGCTAATAACAAAATAATATTATTTGTAAGCGATTTCAAAAAATTGGCGTCATTAAACAATTCCTTAAAATTTGCTAATCCAATAAAATTAAACCCATTTATTCCAGTAACAAAATTCCAGTCAGTAAAACTTAAAAAGAAGGAAGCAATGATTGGAAAAATAACTAAAATTGAAGTCCCGATAAACATAGGGGCTATAAAAAGATAACCCGCTACTGTATCCTTCCATCCGTTAAATGAACTTCGTTTTTTTCTAATTCGCTTTGCATGCGCTTTCTTTTTGCTTTTCAAATTATTCACCCCTTTTCAATTGCTATGATTCTTATTATAGTTTTACAGATTTCACCGAACAATGGATTATTATTACCTAATCGAGAATATTTTTACCTATTCTGATCATTCCTACAATTATCTTGCTAATTTACGAGTTTGTTAGTATTATTGACAAATCAAATCATGTTTTGGGAGGCAGAATATGTCAACAACTGGATTTATGGCAGTAGCTTATAAAATTACAGACTGGATTACGAAATTAGCCTTCATCAATATCCTATGGATTGGATTTACAATAATGGGTTTATTTATTTTTGGACTTTTCCCAGCAACATTTGCTATGTTCTTCGTTATGAGTTTACTAATTAAGAAAGAGGATGTCCCTGTGTTTAAAACATTTTGGAAGTTTTATAAACAGGAATTTTTAAAAAGCAACTTTATAGGAATGATCATCTCGATTATCGCCATTATTTTCTACCTGGAAATTAATTTTATTGCTGACGCTGGTAATAGCTTTCTACAATTATTTTATTATCCATTGATTGTATTAAATTTAATTTTTTATTTATCTGTTCTATATCTTTTTCCGACTTATGTACATTACGACCTAAAATTAGGTCATCTCTTTAAAAATTCTTTTTTAATAATGACAATGAACCCAATGACTACATTTTTTATGCTTTCAGGGTCTTTAATTATTTATTTCGTCATTATTTATTTTCCAGCTATATTACCATTCTTTAGCGGAAGCATTTTATCATTATTAATTATGTGGGCTGCAACAGTTGCTTTTAAAAAAATAGAACAAAAAAAGGTTAAGCTAGATTCAAATAATTGCTAATTATGATTGTCGCTTTTAACTTTAATTTCGGTTCCTAAACCGACTTTCGACTTAAACCCATAGAAATCCCGTCACACTGGGATTTCTACTTTTTACTTGGTCACTACAACCTTTTTTAAAAATTTCGTGTTTTCTTTTCAATGAATTCTTTTATCTTTAAGTGCGTGATCAAAAAGTCGCTGAATTAGAAACAAGAAGTTCAAGGCGACGAAGTCCTTGAGGACCAGACTTGCACAGGATGTGCTGACTTCTACGTCGCCAACAGAACGTGGGCAACGTAGAAGTTCCTCCCTGTTACTGCTACATGAGGACCGGAAAGACAAGCCAACGAAGAAATTCGTAGTTTATCATTTGGTGACTTTTTGAACATCCTCTTTAACAGGTTGTATATTTCTTAATGATTTTTTACCACGGTTACTTGTACTCGGACATGATGAATTTGGTCCTGTTCAACGGTTACAAGTACTACTAGATGGCTTAACTAAACGTCCAACAAGTACAGCTTCCGCCAGTACTTGGTGGGGTGAGATTAAAGCGTCAAAAGCTTAGTAGGTCGTCAAATGTTTTCGGTAGGCCGAGTAATCGCAGGCCCAGAACGTCGCGATGTTAGCCGACCGGAACAAATCAAATAGTATAATTCTTACGTGCAAGAAAAAAGAGGTCGCCTCATTTATAATGAAACTTCCCCTTATTCTAGTATTCTATTTGAACATGGTTTATTATTCTCCTATAAAAGGTTGTTCAAAAAGTCACTATAAAGTATTCGATTTATCTTTCTCTGCTTTTTTTTCTGCAATCTCTGCTTTTCTTTCTGCAATCCCTGCTTGTATTTCTTCCATTGTATTTTGATCAAGTTTATAGAATTTCATACTAACAATCGATACAACTAATAGCAATGCTGGTATTCCAAATGCTAGCGCTAATGTCGCCCAGAATAAAGGAGTTGTTAATGATTCTCCTATTGCTGGATACTCTGATCCATATCCAATCATAGCCACAACTAGGCCCATAATAATCGGAGCTGCAGAAGAAACAAATTGATCGATAAACGAGAAAATTGTACCCATCATACCAGGAATATAACGACCTGATTTATGTGTTTCATAATCTGAAACATCTGCCACCATCGGTACTACGAGTGTAGTTGGAATAGCGCCAAAGCTCATTGCTAAAGTATATAAAGCTAAAAACACAACTGTTGCTACCCCAATATTACTCATTGAAATACTTGTAGGGTCATCTAACACTATAAATAGAAGAAACAAACCAACTAAAGATAGGAAAGCTACCCAAACTGAGGAAAGATACGCCTTCCTTAAGCCTGTTTTTCTAGCTATTGCCACTACTAAAAATACAATCAGTATGTTTGGTATAAGTGTAATCATTCCCATGGTACCACTTAATTCATAATTCCCTAATAAAATTCCAAATAACATAACCACTACAACCGATTGACGTAGAAGCTGAAAAGCGAGTTTATCGGCAGACGCTGAAAGTGAAAGCAATAGTAATGGTCTATTTCTCTTAACAACTTGCCAGTATTCGCGAATAGAATTAGTTTCAGTCGTATCTTCCCCTAATCCGTAGTTTTCTTTATTATCTTTATTACCTAGACCTATGACAGCTAATACGGCAAAAACACCTGAGAGAATCAATGCATAGGTATTTAATTCTGCAAATAAATCTAACGTAAATCCTCCGTGTTTTGCAACCAGATATGAAGCTACAAAAACCTGTCCACCAGTAAAAATTAAAGCATTATATATACCATCAAAAACAGCATATAATGGGCGTTGTTTAGGGTGATTGGTTAATACAGTCTGTCCAGCTTTAGTAACCGATGTTTGAATCGAATATCCTATTTTGTGTATGATATAAAACAGGACTAAGGCAATTAACCGTACTCCTTCTGGTAATAAATGTGTTGCATAAATAAGTAAAACAGAAAACGCTAAGATTATATTTCCAATGATTATTAATGGTCTATATTTCCCAAATCTTGTTTCTGTTTTATCGATAATAAATCCTATAACAGGATCTATTAAACCGTCAAAGAGTCTCATTGCTCCCAAAAGGGTACTTACTGCTAAAACCGCTATTCCAACAAAACCTGTCGCGTAGTAAGTTACAAATGCTAAAGCAAACAAATAAAGGTTTGTCGATGTATTATTCAAAGTGAATAATCCAATTTGCCATAATTTAGCCGTATTATATTGGTGATTATTTTCTACCGTTTTAGTTGACATAATACTCCCCCATATTAAATCTTTTTTAATAAGATTTGAATTAATCCAAAAACAAACTAAATAACTTACCTGTAGAACTAGCTGGTTTACACTCTCAACTCTAATTAAATTAAACCGCTTACATAATAAATTATTAAAACTACTTTGTGTTTTATTATCCTATAGATAGTTTGTTTCGAAAACAAACTATCTATAGGATCAAAGAATAACCCCATGGGTATTTAATTCAGTAAACAATACCATAATATAAACTCCGTCAAAAATTAAAAAAGCGGACATTGCTTTGGTAACACTAGTTTAAAATGAATAACCAATTTTATAACTACTAACATCACAGTTAGGAAATTTAGCAGTGTTATATTCACGGCCATTTCCTTTTGTATTTCTTGACATACTCCCCCCTTGGTTTAATGCGCCTTCATATGGGTGACTTCTTTGTGAAATATGCCACAAAAGCATCATATTAAAACGCAATGTTTTTATTTTGTTCACCAAACAAACTAAAGAGTAGTTACATAATAAATGTAAGCGCTTCAAATAGCAAGTGTTTTTTTGATTTTTTAAATAATTAATGCCCCATATTGCTCTTTTAAAAATTAAGAGTATATAGAGCACTTTATTTTATAGCCTAGAATATTGTTTTTTACTTTTCATAGAGTTCTAGTGTTACTTCGATACTATAATTGCCTGTTCTTGGGCTATGAGACATAACTCCGCCGCTTTAAAAGCGTGGGCCTGCGTCATCGCATTATCCGTACGATCCATACAATCTTTAATAAATTCACCAAAAAACGGGAAGCCAACCTTGCCTGATAGCTCGTAATGTTTCTCACCATCTTTATTCACTAGATAGAGATGATCACCGGTATCTGCTTCCTGCGCTACATCAACGTATTTACGAATTTCAATCGTTCCCTCTGTTCCGGTAATAAAGGTACGTCCATCTCCCCATGTACGTAATCCATCAGGGGTAAACCAATCCACTTTGAAAATTTGTGTTGCTCCATTATTACCAAGTAAAGTTGCATCGCCATAATCCTCTAATTCTGGATACTCTGGATTATTGTAGTTACCTACTTTACTATGTAAAATTTCCGCATCTTCACAACCTGTATAGTACAAAAATTGCTCAATTTGGTGGCTACCGATATCACATAGGATTCCACCATATTGTTCTTTATTGAAAAACCAATTTGGGCGACTTGGAGCATTCAGACGATGTGGTCCAAAACCTGTGACCTGAATCACTTTTCCAATTGCGCCATCGTTGATCAAATCACCTGCAAAAACAGCGCCCTCTACATGTAACCGTTCACTGAAATAAACCATATACTTTTGCCCTGTTCGTTCTACTACACGTTTCGTCTCTTCTAATTGAGCCATCGTGGTAAATGGCGTCTTATCTGTAAAGTAATCTTTTCCAGCCTCCATTACTTGATTGCCAAGTGCACTTCGTTCCGATGGGATGGCTGCCGCTGCTACTAGTTTAATTGTTTCGTCATTCAAGATTTGCTCTAATGAATCAGCTACTTGAACCTCCGGGAATTCTTTAACAAAGCCTGCTACCTTTTCCTTATCTGGATCGTAAACCCATTTCAACGTGGCACCCGCTTCAACTAAACCATTACACATGCCATAAATATGACCATGATCCAATGCGGCTGCAGCGATTGGGAATTCCCCTTCCTTTACAACCGGATTCGGCTTCCCTTTTGGTGCATAATTCATTCCGTCCTTACCCATTAATTATCACTCCTGTATACATCTATTAATCCATTTCTAGTTTTTTCTTAGAACCAGTCGGCATAACCTAGTTCTCTTAAATTATCTGCTGATATTTTAAGGCAGTCGAACGGATCCTTCCCGTACGTATCATCCTGTTCAATTAAGAAGTATTGCACACCGCTATCTAGACCTGTTTCAATAATAGCCTTCATATCAAGGTTTCCTTCGCCTACTTCAGCAAACTCTATCAAGTTGGTGAATTTCCCAAAAAATTTACCCATATCTTTTAAATCATCTTCCTCGACATCCAATTTTCCAATACGATAATCTTTCAAATGTAATAGCGAAATACGTCCTTTATATTCTTTAATAAATTCAACCGGATTGACACCAGCCCGTTGAATCCAATGTACATCTAATTCAAAGCCGAGCTTTGATGTATTGTTTTTGATCAGATCCAATAAATACTCGCCATCAAATTTTTGAAATTCAATATGATGTGTATGATAATACAATTCAATTCCTTGTTCGACCAGTTTTCCAGCCATTGCCTCTGCTCTTTCGATAAAAGCAATGATTTGATCCTTATCACTCATTACATTTAATGGGAGCATCCCAATACGTAAGAAGTTACAATCAAGTGTTTTACAATCGTTGACAATTTTATCAAAATCATCTGTTAACGTCTCACCAGGGGCACCTGGCATCATTGGCTCTAAAGGAGCAGACATTGCTGCAATTTTAATATCGAAATCTTTACTTGCCCGTTTCAACTCTGCTACATTTTCCTCTGTCATCGGAATTTGTGATACTTCTACTGCACCATAACCAAGTTCAGATAACCTTTTCATCGTTTCATAGGCACCAAGTTCTTCCACTTTTCCTTTTAGCATCATCATTTGTACGCCAATTTTTCCTTTTATCATTATTGGTATACCTCCATTTTTATTTCTTGTTTAATTTCTGAAGATCTACGAATCGCACTGATCATCTCCATGGATGTTTGCGCATCCTTTACATGGATATAATCCTGAGAATCATTTTTGATACATGTGTAGAAATGATTAATTAATTTAGCATGGCTAGCCCCATAATAAAATTTTGATCCAGGAAGTTTTTGATCTTCTATTATTTCTACTTTTTTCCCCTGTTCATTTATCTTTGTTAGAATACTGTCTTTTATCGTTAATTTACCTTTTTCTAACATAACCTGTAGCTCGACACTGGAATTTCCTGCATTCGTGTTTGTTGCAAAAAATAATCCAGTAGAACCATTGCTAAATTGAATGTTGGCTACTGCTGTATCTTCTACTTCATAACCATAATCAAATAAGTTATCTATGGATCCTCTAATTGTGTTAATTTGACCACCGAGCAATTGCATTAAATCCAATGTGTGTATCGCTTGGTTAATCATGACACCACCGCCAGCATATTTCATTTGACCTCGCCATGGTTTGACATCATAATACGCCTTTGACCGAAACCACGTGACCAACCCTTTTAAACCAGTTATTTTACCGTATTTTCCACTTGCTACAATTTCCTGGAGCTTTTCAAATGTTTCATTGAATCGATTTTGGAAGGATACACATATCTTAATATCTTTATTTGCTTCTTCCAAATCTACTAAGGACATGCCTTCTTCCGCATTTCGTGCCAAAGGCTTTTCTTGAAATACATGGACACCCTTTTCCACACACGCTTTAGTCGCCAAATAATGGAGGTGATGCGGCAGACAAACATGCACACAATCTAGGTTCTCCTGTTCAAGCATCTCCTCATAGTCGGAATAAAAGTTGACTCCCGGAACTGTATCTTTTAATGCTTCATCACTATCGCACACGGCTGTCAATTCTGAATTAGGGTTAGCTTGAATCGCTGGTATATGAATCTTCGAAATATCTCCAAGCCCAATAACGGCTATTTTAAGCATAAGCTCGTTCCCCCTTAAAACTAACACATAGCCAAGCCGGCAATGTGTTAGTTTGCTAGATTATTATTTTTGATTGACTTTTTCTTCTTCTATCTTTTTGTTTAATTCGTTCAGGTAGACATCTTCATCCACTGGCATTTCAACTTCCTTACCTAACCAGCTTGATAGATGGATAGCGTTGGCTAACGCAACACCATTTATGCCGTCGCTTCCAGGTGCCAGTAAAGGAGTTCCATCTAAAATATTGGCCGCGAAGTTTTCCATCACTGCAGTATGCTGCCCGCCCCAAACACTTTCGAATTCAATTACTTCCTCACTATAAACTTCCGACAGCTCTCCACCCATGAAGAGTTTTGTAACATCTGCCCAGCTCATTGTATCGCTCATTTCAGACTCAGATTTATGAAGCCGTTTAATGGTAACCTTCTTGCTATCATCGACTACTATTTTTCCTTTGTCACCAAGAATTTCGAAGCGATCTGTTCCCATAATGTCATGTGTACAAGTTATAAATACACCAGTTGCACCGTTACCATAATCAAGTAGCGTCGTAACCTCATCTTCCACAGCAATATCTCGTTGGTAGCCGTATTTTACATTCGAATAAACCTTTTTAGGAACACCGCAAATCCATTGCAATAAATCTAATTGATGTGGTGCCTGGTTAACAAGAACACCGCCACCTTCACCTTCCCATGTTGCTCTCCACGCACTTTGGTCATAGTAGCCTTGAGGCCTCCACCATGTAGTAATAATCCAATTTGTACGACGAATATCACCAATTTCGCCATTATCAATAACTTCTTTAACTTTTTGATATAGTTCATTAGTTCTTTGGTTAAACATAATTCCAAAAGTTAATTCTGGTTTTGTTGCGGCAAATTCATTTAATTCTTTTACCTGTTTTGTATAAACACCTGCTGGTTTTTCAACCAATGCATGGATATCTCTTTTTAATGCATTTATCCCCATTTCTGGATGTAAGTAATGTGGGACACACGTAACTATTGCATCAACATTTCCACTTTCCATCATATCGATGTAGTTGTCATAGAAAGGAACGTCAGGATATTTTTCCTCAGCCACTGCTCTTTTCTCTGAGTCGGTGTCACAAATAGCACCAATTTCCATGTTTTTCACTCTACCCTCTG